>NZ_JBEZGL010000007.1:22401-334343 GCF_040649915.1 Micromonospora sp. NPDC048839 | reverse complement strand
CCGCCTAACCACCGCCACACCACGACCCATCCCACGCCGCTTCGCGACGCGGGATGCTGCCGCGTGTCTACGCACGGTTCGATTTTCGAGTTAGGGCCTGTGTGTCCCCACTCGAGACGGAGCTGCGTCGCGGCGAAGGGCGCTAGCCCTCCGCTGTGGCTGCCCGCCCTGCCGATGTGCTGGTGAGCGGTATACCTGTGAGTCATAGATATGACTCACAGGTATACCGCTCACTACCGCATCCGCCCCCACGGAGGTGACTGACGGTAGCCGCCGGCCGTCGGCTGCGCTCACCGCCCCAGCCAGGGTTGGGACTCGTCTAGGGGAGGCCGCGGCGGAGGAGTTGGGTGGGGAGGACCGTGGTGGACGGCGCGGACTCGTCGTTTCCGGCGATCCGCTGGAACAGCCGCTCGGTGGCGACCCGTGCCAGCTCCCGGGTGTCGTAGGCGACGACGGTCAGGGGCCGGGGCATCAGGTGGGACAGCTCGAAGTCGTCGAAGCCGACAAGCGCGGCGTCGCTGCCCCGGCGGTGCAGCTCCTGGAGCGCGCCGACGGTGAGCCGGTTGTTGGCGCAGAAGAAGGCCGTCGGCGGGTCCGCCAGGTCCAGCAGCGCGGCGACCGCCCGCCCGGCCTCCTCGGGCGCGATGAGTCTCTCGGAGACCAGCGACTCGTCCGGTGTGACTCCGGCCGCGGCCAGCGCCGCCCGCGCCCCGGCCAACCGTTCGCGCATCGTGGGCACGCTCGGCGCACCGAGCAGCAGGCCCACCCGGCGGTGCCCCTGGTCGAGCAGCGCGGCGACGGCGGCGTGGCTGCCGCCCCGGTTGTCCAACAGCACCGCATCGGCGTGCAGCCCCTGCGGCGGCCGGTCCAGGAACACCACAGGCATCCCCAGCTCGACCTCGCGCCGCAGGAACGAGTGGTCGAGGCCCGCCGGCACCACCAGCAGCCCGTCGACCCGGCGCTGGGTGAAGTCCTGGAGCAGGGCGCGTTCCCGCTCTGGGTCCTCCTCCGACGAGGCGGTGATCAGCATCGTGCCGTGGGCGGCGGCGATCTCGGCGGCAACGCTGGCGATTGTCGCGTAGAACGGGTTGGCGATCTCCTCGATGAGCAGCCCGACCGTGGCGTTGAGCTGCCGGGAGCGCAGGTTGCGGGCGATGTCGTTGCGCCGGAAGCCCAGCTCGGCGATGGCGGCCAGCACCCGGCTGACCAGCTCCTGACCCACCGGCTCGTCGTTGACCACCCGGGAGACCGTCTTCAGGCTGACCCCGGCGTGCCGGGCCACGTCGACCATCGTCGGGCGCCGACGCGTCGTCGGCCGGGTCGGAGTCTGGGTCACGGATCCTCCACGGCGGGCACCGGTCAGCGGTCGAGGGCAGCGAGCGCGTCGACCGCCTTACGGGCGGCGACGAGCACCGGATCCCACACCGGCGCGTACGGCGGAGCGTAGCCCAGGTCCAGTGACGTCATATCGTCCACCGTCATGCCGTTCCAGAGTGCCACGGCCAGCGTGTCGATCCGTTTGGCCGCCTCGGACCACCCGACGATCTGCGCGCCGAGCAACCTGCCGCTGGGCCGCTCGGCGATCAACTTGACGGTCATCGGCCGGGCGCCGGGGTAGTAGCCGGCCCGGTTTGTCGACTCGGCGACCACCGAGACGAAGTCGAAACCGGCCAGGGTGGCCTCCCGCTCCCGCAGGCCGGTGCGCCCCACCTCCAGGTCGCAGACCTTGGTCACGGCCGTGCCGATCACGCCGGCGAAGGTGGCGTACCCGCCGCCGATGTTGATCCCAGCCGCGCGGCCCTGCTTGTTGGCGTGCGTGCCCAGCGGCACGTGCACCGGCATCCCGCTGACCCGGTGCAGCGTCTCCACGCAGTCGCCCGCCGCCCAGACGCCGGACAGCCCGGTCACCCGCATCCGGCGGTCCACCCGGATGCCGCCGGTCGGCCCGATCGGGAACCCGGAAGCCTCGGCGAGCGCGGTGTTCGGGCGTACTCCCAGGCCCAGGACCACGACGTCGGTCGGGATCGGCCCCTCGGCCGTGACCACCGCGGACACCCGGCCGTCCCGCTGCTCCAGGCCGGTCACCGGCAGGTCGGTGCGGATCGTGACACCCAGGCCGCGCATCGCGTCGGCGACCAGCTCGGCCATGTCGCCGTCGACGGTCGCCATGGGCTGTGAGCCCGCCTCGACCAGGGTCACCGACAGGCCGCGCTGCATCAGCGCCTCGGCCATCTCGACGCCGATGTAGCCGCCGCCGATCACCACCGCCCGGCGCGGCCGTGGCTCACCCTCCAGCCAGTCGCGCAGCGCCGCCCCGTCGTCGAGGGTCTGCATGCCGAACACGCCGCCCGCGTCGGTGGCCGCCCAGGGTGGCTGCACCGGCACCGCGCCGGTGGCGTACATCAGGTCGTCGAAGCGCTCGCGGACCTCGCCGCCGCCCTCCAGGTCGCGGGCGACCACCTCGCGGCGGTCCAGGTCGATGGCCGTGACCTCGTGGCGCAGCCGGACGTCCATCGCGTACGTCGTGCGGAACGTCTGCGGGTCCCGCGCGATCAACGCCTCCGGGCCGGACACCAGGCCACTGATCCAGTACGGGATGCCGCACGCCGAGTACGAGGTGAAGTGGCCCCGCTCGAAGACCACGATCTCCAGGTCGTCGCGGTCGCGGCGGCGTCGGGCCTGGGACGCCGCCGACATTCCGGCGGCGTCCCCGCCGATGACGATCAGCCGTTGCGCCACGGCCTCATCCTGTCACGACGGTGTTCAGCCACGGGTCTGCCGCGCGACGTCCTGCACCACGTCGGTGAGTCGGCCGGTGCGCTCGTACACCGCGCGCTGCCGGGCCGCACCGCTGCCGTGCCGCCGCAACCCGCCCAGCAGGTCGGTCACGTCGGCCCAGTCGCCGTGCTGCTCAAGCGCCGGCCGCAGCCGCTCCACGAGCCGGTCCAGCAGCTCCCAGGCCGGGCGCACCTCGCCGGTGGTGACGTCGACCGCGTCGCCCTCCAGGCCGTCGTGCGCGGCCCGCCAGTGCGCGCCGACCAGCAGGTGGTGGTCGGTCCGCAACGCCGGCCGCCCCGCCTCGACATCCGCCATGGCGGTCGCCACCAGGGCACGGACCAGGGCGGCGACCAGCACCGCATCGTCCACCGACGGGCAGACGTCGCCGATCCGCAGCTCCACCGTCGGGTACTTCGCCGACAGGCGGGCGTACCAGTAGAGCATCCCCTCGTCGAGCATCACCCCACTGGAGATCAACTGCCGGATCAGCCGCTGGTAGTGCTCGTGCGACTCCAGATAGGGAGTCGGGGCCACCGACGGCCAGCGCTCCCACTCCACCGAGCGCCAACTCGCGTAGCCGGTGTCCTCGCCCCGGGAGAACGGGGAGTTGGTGGTCATCGCGTGCAACATCGGCAGCCAGGGGCGTACGTGGTTGAGCACCTGCACACCGGTCTCCGGATCGGGGACGCCGACGTGCACGTGCATGCCGTTGTTGCCGGGGCCGGGGACGAGCAGCCGGAACCGCTCGATCATCCGGTCGAAGCGGGGCTTGTCCACCACCGGCGGCACCGGACCGTCCACCGGACCCGTGCCGATGGCGAGCAGGCGTACGCCGGCCCGCTCGGCGGCGTCGGAAAGGGCCCGCCGCAGCACCCCGAGGGAGTGCCGGATCGACGACAGCTCCAGGCCGGGCGGGCTGCCGATCTCGATCTGACTGGTCTGGAACTCCCGCTCCACCTGCCCGCGAAGCTCGGCCGGCACCTGCTCCATCACCAGGTCGACGGCCGGGACCGCGGCCCCGGTGTGCGGGTCGACGAGCAGGAACTCCTCCTCGACACCCACGGTGAGCAATCCGGTCGCCGCAGCCATCTCGCTGGCCGCCTCCGCCACCTGACCGGTCATCGACACCACCGTCCGTTCCTACC
This sequence comes from Micromonospora sp. NPDC048839, assembly GCF_040649915.1. NCBI lineage: Bacteria > Bacillati > Actinomycetota > Actinomycetes > Micromonosporales > Micromonosporaceae > Micromonospora > Micromonospora sp. NPDC048839. Next base: position 330,420 of record NZ_JBEZGL010000007.1, on the reverse strand, counting down.
GGTCGCGGTCCATCCGCGTCGGTCCGCTGTCTGGTTACCCAACGTGGCGACACCGGGAAACGTGGCGTGGCTGTCGTGCTCGGGTGTGCCGCCGATTTCGGCGGGACGACGTGACAGCCGGTCCTATGCTGAGCCCGTGCCGGTGCCACTGGGGTTTGTCGGGGTCGCGTGGATGGTCGCGTTCGCCCAGCTCACCCTGCTCGCCGGCCGTCCGACCGACCTGCTCGCGGGTGCCGCGCTGACCGCCCTGGTGCTGCTCGCCGTGGTGCTCGCGGCGCGGGTGCTGGGCAGGTCGGGCACCCCCGGCACCGGGCCGCGGTGGGCCGGGCTGCGCGCCCGGTCCCGTGGCCGCCGAATGCCCCGGCAGATCGACCCGGACGCCGCCGGTCGCCCCCGCCCCCGTGCCCCGGGACACCCCTCGGCCGCGTAGCGCCACGCCGCCGCGCGGCCGATCCCGCCGTCACCGGTCCCCCTGTCGAGCGTCAATCGGGCTGTCGAGCCTCGCTCGGGGGAGGACCCCACCGGAATCGGACCGAGGGGTTTGTCCATGCTTGCCTTCGCACCACTGCACGACGTCGTCGGCGCCGCCGGCACGGCACTGTCCTGGCTCACCGACCTGCTCACACCACTGGCCGGCACGATGGCGACCGCCGCCGCCATCGTGCTGTTCACCGTCGCCGTCCGGCTGCTGATCTCGCCACTCACCGTCGCGCAGGTCCGCGGCGAGCGGCGCCGCGCAGCGCTCACCCCGCAGGTGCGAGACCTCCAGCGGCGGTACGCCGACGACCCGGCGAAGGTTCAGCGCGAGGTGTTCGCGTTGTACTCCGAGGCGGGGGCGAACCCGATCGCCGGCTGCCTGCCGTTGCTGCTCCAGGCGCCGTTCCTGCTGGTGCTCTACCGGCTGTTCGCCACGAACGAGGGCGGCACCGGGCTGCTCGACGAGCGGCTCGCCGGGGTGCCGCTGGGCCACCACCTCAGCGACGGTGTGGCCGGGGCGGCCGGCCCGCTCTTCGCCGTACTGCTGGCCGTGCTGCTCGCGGTGGCCTGGTGGTCGTCGCGGCGGGCGCGGCGGGCCTCGGCGGCCGTCGGCACGGTGGCCGGTACGCCCACCGAGGGGCCGGGCGCGGCCGTGCTCGGGCGGCTGCTGCCCCTGCTGCCGTTCACGACGGTGCTGGTGGCGCTGGTGCTGCCGCTCGCCGCGGTCATCTACCTGGTGACCACGAGCGTGTGGTCGGCGGTCGAGCAGGCGGTGCTCCGCCGCCCGCAGGCAGTTGCGGCGCCGGCCGACCGGTAGCGGAGCCGACCGGTAGCGGATCAACGACCGGCGGTCACCGACCGCCGGTCGTCGCGCTCCCGACGCCTGCGGACCTTACGGATCACCCACAGGACCACCATGACGACGAAGACCGCCACGATCGCGTAGTTGAACCAGTCGCTGTAGCGCTCCACGTCCTGCCACCGCTTGCCGAGCCCGTAGCCGGCCCCGACGATGAGCCCGTTCCACACCCCGCTGCCGATCGTCGTGAACAGGATGAACTCGCCCAACGGCATCCGGTTGGCCCCGGCCGGAACGGAGACCAGACTGCGGACCACCGGCACCACCCGGCCGATCAGCACCGCCCACCGGCCGTGCCGCTCGAACCACTTGTCGGCCTTCTCCAGGTCGTCGCTGTCGACAAGCGGGATCCGGTCCAACCACCGCTTGAGCCGCTCCTCGCCGAGCGCCGCGCCGAGCCAGTACAGCACCAGCGCGCCGACAAGCGAGCCGACCGTCGCGGCCAGCGTCACGAGCAGGACGTTGAACTGACCCTCGTGGGCCAGGAAGCCGGCCAGCGCCAACACGATCTCGCTGGGGATGGGCGGGACGATGCTCTCCAACGCCACCAGCAGCGCCACGCCCACCGGTCCCATCGCCTCGATCACCGAGGCCACCCAACCGGTCAACCCGGTGAACTCGGCCGGGTCGCCACTCTGGGCGTACGCCATGGTCGTCCTTCCGGTCGGCTGCGGGGGATCGGATTGTCATACCCAGCAAGGCGATTACTACACCTCGGGGTGCAGAGCGGTGTCCGCCGGACCCTGCCGCCACCCGGTGAACACCACGCTCAGGCCGGCGCGCGACGGCGCACAGCAGAACGGCCCGGCCACCGCCTCGGCCGCCGGATCCAGCGGGCAGAGCCGGACCAGTCGCCACGGCTCGTCGTCGGCGCGGGCACGGACGGTCAGCGCGTCGCCGGCCCGACTGATCCGGACGGTCACCTCCCGGCCCACCCACTGCGGCACCGGCGCCACCGACCAGTCGGACAACTCCCGGGTCACCACCGCGCCGACCTGCGCCTCGCCGTCGCTGATCTCGACGCCGGCCTTGGTCCAGGTCCGTTCGTCGACCCGGACGAGCGCACCGGCCTGGTCGAACTGCGCCGCGAAGTCGAGCCGGAAACTCACCTCCATGGCGGTGTCGACCGGCAGCGGTGCCAGTAGCGCCGGGCCGTTGTCGTGGACGAAGCCGTAGCTGGTCCGCCGCCAGAAGTCGCTCTCCGCCGCCGGTTCGACGACGAGCTGGCCGGCGGGACCCTCCTCGACGCGTACCGGTGGGTGCAGCCACCTGCCCGCGGACCAGTCCAATGGTGTGCTCGGCGGAACCAGGTCGTTTCCCATGACAGGCACGATAACCAAGGGTTTGCCGCGGTGATCGTTCGGAGATGTTCCTCCGGCATGGGTGACCGTTGGTATTCCGAAGCCGTCGTCTACTGCCTCGACATCGACACGTACGCCGACTCCGACGGCGACGGGGTCGGTGACATCCGTGGGCTCATCGGGAGGCTGGACTACCTGGCCCGGCTCGGGGTGACCTGCCTGTGGCTGCACCCGATCCACCCGTCGCCCAACCGCGACGACGGGTACGACGCCACCGACTTCTACAACGTGGACCCGCGTTTCGGCACCCTTGGCGACTTCGCCGAGCTGCTGCACCAGGCCCAGAACCGGGGCATCCGAGTGATCATCGACCTGGTGGTCAACCACACCTCCGACGAGCACCCGTGGTTCCAGTCCGCCCGGTCCTCGCCGGACTCCCCGTACCGCGACTGGTACGTCTGGTCCGACACCGAGCCGGACGACCGGCACCAGGGCATGGTCTTCCCGGGTGAGCAGGACGAGACCTGGAGTTACGACCGGACCGCCAAGGCGTGGTTCTACCACCGGTTCTACAAGTTCCAGCCGGACCTCAACTTCGCCAACCCGCAGGTCCGGGCGGAGATCAAGAAGATCATGTCGTTCTGGCTCCAGCTCGGCGTCTCCGGCTTCCGGATGGACGCGGTGCCGTTCATCATCGAGCTGACCGAGCCGGGCAACCCGAACTCCCCGAAGGACTTCGAGTTCCTCACCGAGATGCGCCAACACGTGCAGTGGCGGCGCGGCGACGCCGTCCTGCTGGCCGAGGCGAATGTCGAGCCGGACCAGCTGCCGACGTTCTTCGGCGACACCAGCGGGTCCGGCAACCGGATCCACATGCTGTTCGACTTCATGCTCAACGGGCGACTCATGCTCTCCCTGGCCCGGCAGGACCCGGAGCAGTTGATCGACGCGTTGCACGACACCCCGAAGCTGCCCGTCGGTGGGCAGTGGGCCACCTTCCTGCGCAACCACGACGAGGTCGACCTGTCCCGGCTGACGACCGAACAACGCAACGAGGTGTACGCGGAGTTCGGCCCGGACGAGAACATGCGCATCTACGACCGGGGCATCCGTCGCCGGCTCGCCCCGATGCTCGGCAACGACCGGCGGCGCATCGAACTGGCGTACGCCCTCCAGTTCTCGATGCGCGGCACGCCGGTGCTGCGCTACGGCGAGGAGATCGGGATGGGCGAGGACCTGTCGCTGCGGGGTCGGGACGCCATCCGTACCCCCATGCAGTGGTCGTACAAGCCGAATGCCGGCTTCTCCACGGCGGACCCGGAGAAGCTGGTCCGCCCGGTGATCGACAAGGGTGAGTTCGGCTACCAGAATGTCAACGTCACCGCCCAGCGGGGCGACCCGAAGTCGCTGCTCGCCTGGTTCGAGCGCATGATCCGCACCCTGCGGGAAGCCCCGGAGATCGGGTCCGGATCGACGACGCACATCGACGTGGCGGTGCCCGCCGGCGTACTCGCGCACCGGGCGGACGGGCCGACCGGGACCATGGTCTTCGTGCACAACCTGGGCACCGACGACGTCGAGGTGGACCTGAGCAGCCTCGAACCGGAGGCCGACATGCCGATCGACGTGCTCACCGACCGCGGTTACGGCGAGCTGGGCAAGCTCGGCGCGGTGAAGGTCTCCGGCCACGGATACCGGTGGATTCGCCTATGCCGGGGGCCGGCCTGTTGACGTTAAGCTCCTCCGATCGACCCCACGTTACCGGGAGGTAATCATGTCGGAGGAGTCCCGCGTCGCCATCGTCACCGGAGCCGCACGCGGCATCGGCGCGGCCACCGCCCGACGGCTGGCCGCCGACGGGATGGCCGTGGCCGTCGTCGACATCGAGGAGTCGGCCACCAAGGACACGGTGGACGCCATCGTCGCCGACGGTGGCCGGGCGCTCGGTGTGGGCGCCGACGTCTCCGACCGGGACCAGGTCGAGGCTGGGGTGGCCCGGATCGCCGCCGAGTTGGGCGCGCCCACCGTGCTGGTCAACAACGCCGGCGTGCTGCGCGACAACCTGCTGTTCAAGATGACCAACGCCGACTGGGACACCGTGCTGGGGGTGCACCTGCGGGGCGCGTTCCTGTTCAGCCAGGCCGCCCAGAAGCACATGGTGGACCGCAGGTGGGGGCGGATCGTCAACCTCTCCAGCACCTCCGCGCTGGGCAACCGGGGGCAGGCGAACTACGCCGCCGCCAAGGCCGGCCTCCAGGGCTTCACCAAGACGCTCGCCATCGAGCTGGGGCCGTTCGGGGTGACCGTGAACGCGGTCGCACCCGGCTTCATCGTCACCGACATGACCGCCGCCACCGCCGCCCGGATGAAGGTCGACTTCGACGACTTCAAGAAGCACGCGGCGGCCGAGATCCCGGTGCGTCGCCCGGGGTTCCCGGAAGACGTCGCGCACACCATCTCGTTCCTGGCGAGCGAGGGTGCGGGCTTCGTCTCCGGTCAGGTCATCTACGTCGCGGGCGGCCCCCGGGACTGACCGGTCCTCCCGGCGAGGGCGCTCCATCGCGAAGGGGTGCCCTCGTAGCCGGGTCTGCGCCCGATCCGGCGGGTGTGCGGCGGGTCAGGCGGGTGTGCGGCGGGTCAGGCGGGTGCGCCGCGGGTGCGCCAGAGCCAGATCAGGCCGAGCACCGGCAGCACCAGCGGGATGTAGCCGTACCCGCTGCCGAACTGCGACCAGACCGTCTCGTCCGGGAAGAGCTCCTTGTCGACCAGGCTCAGGATGCCGACCGCGACCACGCCGACCAACTCCACGGAGCAGCACGCCAGCGCGACCCGTCGGCCGGTGTGCCCGGCCCGGGCCAACCCCACCGCCGCCACGATGTAGATGAGCGCGGCCACCCCGGAGAGCAGGTACGCCACCGGCGCCTCGTCGAACTTCGTGGCGAGCTGCAGACCCGCCCGGCTGGTCGCCGCGATGGCGAAGAGCAGGTAGACCGCGATCAGCAGCCGACCGGGGCCGGCGTTCGTGGCGCGTCCGGCCGGTCGTGTCTCAACCACCGAGCACCTCCCAGGTCTGCTGCAACCGGACCACCACCACCGGGGCCACCAGGCAGACCGCGCAGACGATCGCCGAACCCCAACGGGTCGGCTCCATCCGGGCCAGCACCCAGGCCAACGGCGGCAGGCACACGAGCGTGACCAGGTAGCCGAAGAAGGCGCCGGGCTCACCGGGCCGGTCCCCGCCGCCGACCGCGACCAGGGCCAGCACGCTCAACACGAGCAATGCCACTTCGAGTACGCCCAGACCGATGAACTGCACCCGGTCCGGCGGCCGTTGGCGCACCGCCGCCACCAGCGCCCACACCGCGACGAGCAGCGACAGCACGATCGACACCGTCGCGACGATTCCGTCCACCGGCGAGTCGATGCTCACGCTGGTCACCGGACCTGCCCGGTCGTTGCCTCGGTCACCGGCACAGCCTACTAACCGCCGTAGTAATCGGTTGCCCCCGCCTGGCCTCCGCCGTGGCGGCCTCGTGCCTGGCCTCCGCCTTGGGGCTCCGTGCCTGGCACCCGCCTTGGGGCTCCGTGCCTGGCACCCGCCTTGGCGGCCTCGGGGCCTGACCTCGGCCTTGGGGCTCCGCGCTTGGCGGTGACCAGCGACCAGGTGCCGATAGCGGGGCAGGAGGTGTCCGCGCTCGCTGTAGAGCTGCCCCACGAATGGGGCGCGCGGGGCGTCGGGCGTCGGGCGGGGCGTCGGGCGTCGGGCGGGGCGTCGGGCGGGCGTCGGGCGGGGCGTCGGGCGTCGGGCGGGGCGTCGGGCGGGGCGCCCCACATCTGGGGCAGCTCTACAGGCACCGACCGGGACCCCGGTCACGCCCGGGCCGCACAGGACATGAGCTGCTCGGGTTGTTCGACCCGCCGCCGGTGCCCCTGCGTCGGCGACTAGCGTGGATCACGGCCGTGGCGTTGCCACGGGGTGGGGAAACAGCGGAGGTACACGTGCTGCGGTTCGGCTTGTTCGGCACCGGTCACTGGGCGATCGAGACGCACGGGAAGGCGTTGCACGCGCACCCGGACGCGGAGTTGGTCGGGGTGTGGGGGCGTAACCCGGAGCGGGCCTCCGCGCTGGCCGAGCGGTACGGCGTGCCGGCCTACGCCGACGTCGACGCCCTGATCGAGCAGTGTGAGGCGGTCGCCGTCGCGCTGCCGCCGGACGTCCAGGCCGACATCGCGGTCCGGGCCGCGTCCGCCGGGCGGCACCTGCTGCTGGACAAGCCGCTAGCGCTCAGCGTGGCCGACGCCGACCGGGTCGTCGCCGCCGCCGAGGAGTCCGGGGTCGCCTCGGTCGTCTTCTTCACCCAGCGGTTCCAGCCGAACGTGACAGCCTTCCTCGCCGCCACCGCCGCGGTCGGAGGGTGGCAGCACGGTCGGACCACCGCGTTCGCCTCGATCTTCCAGGACGGCAGCCCGTACGGCGGGTCGTTGTGGCGTCGCGAGCACGGCGCGCTCTGGGACATCGCCCCGCACGCACTCTCCATCCTCCTGCCGGTGCTGGGCCGGGTGACCCAGGTGGCCGCGATGGACGGGCCGAGCGGGATGGTGCACCTGCTGCTCACCCACGAGGGTGGTGCCACGAGCAGCGCCTCACTCTCCCTGGACGCCCCGACCGAGTCGATGGCCCGGGAGTTCGTGTTCTACGGCGAGAGCGGAATCGAGAACGTCCCGTTCGGCGAGAACGACGCCGCCACGGCGTTCGGTGTCGCGATCGACCAACTCGTCGAGCAGGTACGGGCCGGCACCCGGGACCACCGTTGCGACGTCCACTTCGGCCGCGAGGTCGTCGCCATCATCGCCGCCGCCGAAACCGCCCGAGCAGAAGCCCGCACAATCCCCCTCCCGTAACAACCCCCAACCCCAACCCCAACCACCACCGGCCGCCCTCGGTGATCATGGAGTTAGCGACGCGACACGCCGCGCCGGACGGCTATAACCTCATGATCACCGAGGGTGGCAGGGGGTTGGGTCGGGGCTGGGTTGGGGTCGGCAGGGGTTTAGCTGAGCGTGGTTAGGGCTGCGGCCAGCTCGTCCGGGGAGGCGAACTGCTCGGGTGGCAACGCCTGCAACATTTGCAGCATCGCCGTGCTGGCCCCGTTCTCCTGGCCCCAGCGGACCAGGTCCTCCCGGGAGACCGGGTAGTCGAGCCCGGCCAGGTACTCCTGCAACTGAACGCCGGTGACGGTCATGCCGGCCGGCTACCCGCTCGCGGTGGGCGTACACCGTGCTGGCCGGCACGGAGGACGGCCCGGCGGTCGGCGTGTCGGCCCGCGACGCGCCCACGGTTTGCCCCAGCGGCGGTCGGGTAGCCGCTGGCATGCTGGTTCAGCGGCTCGGCGCGCCGAGCGACTTCGACCCGTTGCTGGAACGCGTTCGAGACGCCCGGGTGGTGATGATCGGCGAGTCCACCCACGGCAGCTACGACTACTACCGGTTGCGGGAGCAGCTCACCCGACGGTTGATCGCGGAGTGCGGCTTCTCCTTCGTCGCGGTGGAGGGTGACTGGCCGGACTGTGATCGGGTGCACCGGTCGGTGACGGCCGCGCCCGGCGGCGCGCTCCAGCCGCAGCTCGCGCTCGACCAGTTCGAGCGGTGGCCGACCTGGATGTGGGCCAACGCCGAGGTGGCCCGGTTCGCCACCTGGTTGCGGGCCTGGAACGTGGAGCGGCCGGAGGATCAACGCGCCGGGTTCCACGGGCTCGACGTGTACAGCCTCTGGGAGTCGATGCAGGCGATCTTCGACTATCTGGGGGAGGAGGACCCGACGTCGCTGGAGGCCGCGCAGGACGCGTACCGGTGCTTCGAGCCGTACGGCAAGAGGGTCGAGGAGTACGGCGCGGCCAGCCGGTTCGTCTCCGCCCGTTGTGAGGAGGAGGTGGTCCGCCTGCTCGCCCGGACCCGTGAACACGCCCTCTCCGACGGGCCGGACCGCTTCTCGGCCTGGCAGAACGCGGAGGTGGTTGCCGGCGCGGAGCGGTACTACCGGGCGATGGTGGCTGGCGGGCCGGACTCCTGGAACATCCGCGACACCCACATGCAGGACACCCTGGACCGGTTGCTGGACCGGTACGGCCCGGATGCCCGGGGCATCGTCTGGGCGCACAACACGCACGTCGGGGACGCGCGGGCCACCGACATGGCCGCGGACGGGATGGTCAACATTGGTCAGTTGGCCCGGGAACGGCACGGCGACGACGACGTGGCGCTGATCGGCTTCGGCAGCTACCGGGGCACGGTGATCGCCGCACCCCGCTGGGGCTCGCCTCCCGAGCCGATGGTGGTGCCACCGGCTCGGGAGGGGTCGGTCGAGCGGCGGCTGCACGAGCTGATGCCGGACCGGGCGGTGCTGATCTTCGGCGGTGACGACCAGCCGGGCTGGGTGACCGACACCGTGGACCATCGGGCGATCGGGGTCGTCTACGACCCGTCCTTCGAGTCCTGGGGCAACTACGTGCCGACGCGGCTCGGCGACCGGTACGACGCCTTCATCTGGTGCGACGAGACCACGGCTCTGCACCCGCTACCGGTGTCGGCCGCTCCCGGCGAGATGGAGACGTACCCGGCCGGGGTGTGACCGGGTACGTCTGCGCAGGTAGGACAGGGTCAGACGTGGGCCGGGGTGCGTTCCTCCAGGTGGGTGCGGAGGCCCTCGCCTTCGATGTCGACGTTCGGGAGAGCGCGGTTGAGCCAGCTGGGCAGCCACCAGGCGCGGTCGCCGAGCAGTGACATCACCGCCGGGACGATCGTCATCCGGACCACGAACGCGTCGATGGCGACGCCGACCGCGAGGGCGAAGCCCATCGACTTGATCACCGGGTCCTCCAGGAAGACGAAGCCCCCGAAGACCGAGATCATGATCAGTGCGGCGGCGGTGACCACCCGGGCGCCGTGCCCCATGCCGCTGATGGTGGCCTGCCGGGCGGACTTGCCGTGGACGAAGTCCTCCCGCATCCGGGACACCAGGAACACCTCGTAGTCCATGGCGAGCCCGAACAGGATGCCGATGAGCAGGATCGGCAGGAAGCTGATCAGCGGACCCGGAGTGTCCAGGCCGACCAGGTCGGCGAGATGCCCCTGCTGGAAGACGGCCACCGTGATGCCGAACGTGGCGGCGACGGTGAGCAGGAAGCCCAACGCGGCCTTGACCGGCACCAGCAGCGAGCGGAACACCAACATCAGCAGCAGCACCGAGAGCCCGACCACCAGCAGCAGGTAGACCGGCAGCGCGTCGGAGAGCTTCTCGGAGACGTCGATACCGATCGCGGTGGCACCGGTCAGCAGGACGTCCGCGTCGCGGATCCCGCCCACCGCGCCACGGATGTCGTGGACCAGGGTCTCGGTGGCCTCGTCGGTCGGGCCGGTCTTCGGCACCACTGCGAGCAGCGCGGTCCGGCCGTCCGGGCTGAGCTGGGGCGGCGCCACCGCGAGGACGTTCTCGGTGCGCTGGAGCAGCGCGGTCACCTGCGGCACGGCGGCCGAGGTGGCCTGCGGGGTGTCACCGGCGACCACCACCGCGAGCCGGCCGGTGAAGCCCGCCCCGAAGCCCTCGACGGTCAGGTCGTTGGCCACCCGGGCGGGTGAGCCGACGGCTGCCGTCGCGGCGCCCGGCAGGGCCAGCCGCATGTCCGGCGTGGGCAGCGCGAGCAGCCCGAGGCCGAGCAGGCCGACCAGGATGACGGGTACTCGGAAGCGGGTGACGAACCGTGCCCAGCGGAACCCGAACCGGGACTCGTCCTCGGCGGCCGGCCGGTCGGTGTCGCCGGAGTGGTCGGCGACAGCGCCGGTGTCGGTGGTCGTGCCGTCGGTGACTGCCGTTCGCAGCCGGCGGGGGAGCACCCGGCGACCGGCGAAGCCGAGCAGGGCCGGCTGGAGGGTGATCGCGACGAGCACCGCGACGGTGACCGTACCGGCGGCGGCGAGACCCATCACGGTGAGGAAGGGGATGTTCACCACGGCGAGCCCGGCCAGCGCGATGACCACTGTGGCGCCCGCGAAGACCACCGCGGAGCCGGCTGTGCCGACCGCTCGGCCGACCGCCTCCTCCGGGGACAGGCCTTCGAGCAGGTTCTGCCGGTGCCGGGAGGTGATGAACAACGAGTAGTCGATGCCGACGGCGAGGCCGAGCATCAGCGCGAGGATCGGCGCGGTGCTGGTCAGCTCGATGACGCCGCTGAGCGCGAACAGGCCGGCCATGCCGACGCCCACCCCGATCAGCGCGTTGAGCATCGTCATTCCGGCGGCGACCAGGGAGCCGAACGTGATGATCAGGACGATCGCGGCGACCAGTACGCCGAGCGCCTCGGTGGAGCCGATCTCCGGCTCACCACCCAGCACCTCGCCACCCGGGGCCACCTGCCAACCCTTGGCCTCGGCGGCGGCGCCGACCTCCTCGTACGCGGTGCGCTGCGCGTCGGTCACCTCGTCGCCGCCGCTGGAGAACTGGACCTGGACCAGGGCGTAGCGGCCGTTGGGCGAGACCGCGCCGACCTGGAGCGGGTTCACCGCGCCGACCACGCCAGGCAGGGTCGAGGCCTCCTGGACCAGTTCCTGCACCACGGCCTGGCCCTCGGGGGTGGCCAGTTGGCCGTCGGCCGGCGCCTTGACCGCGATGGTGCCGGTGGCGCCGCTGGCCGCGGGGAACTGCTCGGCGAGCAGGTCGAGCGCGCGCTGGCTCTCGGTGCCGGGCATCGTGAAGTTGCTCGCCGTCGGGCCGCGCAGGGTCGCCGCGGCCAGGCCGGCGACGACGAGTACGACGAGCCAGAGCGCGACGACGAGCCGTCGCCGGCGCAACGCGCCCCGGCCGAGCCGGTAGAGCAGGGTGGCCATCAGGAGTCCTTGTCCTCGGTCGTGGGTGGTTGGGGCAGGGGTGCGTCGACGGGTTCGACGGCCCGCCGGACGAGAGTGAGCAGGGCGGAGCGCAGTTCGTCGTCGGGGATGTCGGTGAACTCGCCGCAGGCCTCGGAGATCCCGGCGAGCAGCACCAGCGCGGCGATCCGGGCGCCCGGCCGGTCGGAGTGGCCGGCCAGCGCGTCGCGCAGCCGGTCGGAGATCTGCTGGATGTGCGCGAAGGCCGGCTGGCACAGCAGTTCCGGGAACTCGCCGCGCAGCACCGCGATCTCCCGCCGGAACCGGACCGCGAGGTCGACGAAGCCCTGCGCGGCGACCTCCTGCGCGGCCGAACCGGTCTGGCCGGTGAGCCGGTCGTCGAGGTCCCGCAGCACGCCGATCGCCGGGGCCATCAGTTCGGCGAGCAGGGCTTCCTTGTTGGCGAAGTGGTAGAGCACGGTGGCCTTGGAGCAGCCGACCTCACGGGCGATGTCCTGCAGGGAGGTGCCCCGGTAGCCGCTCACCGTGAACTGTCGAGCCGCCGCGGCGAGAATCTCACCGTGCGTGTCGGACACCGCTCTGACCATGGTCGGTCCACCTCCCGCAGACCAGCATGCCTGACCGATCGGTCAGACCCTGACCGATCGGTCAGAGGAAAGCGGTGGCGTTCACCACACCTCGGCCGGGTTTATCCGGCGTGCTCGGCGTCGTACCTGGTCCGCGCCTCGGCGATGGCGCGGCGGTGTCGCTCGGCCCAGGCGGTCAGCGCCACCAGCGACTCGTACAGCTCCAGCGCCATCGGGGTGGCGGTGTACTCGACCTTGGGCGGAACGGTCGGATAGACGGTGCGGTGCAGCAGGCCGTCCCGTTCCAGGTTGCGCAGCGTCAGGGTGAGCATTCGGCGGCTGATTCCCTCGACGCTCCGCTCCAACTCGGTGAAGCGCACCGGGCCGTGTGAGGCGGACACCAGGATGCTGATGCTCCACTTGCCGCCGACCCGGTCGAGCACCTCGCGGACGGTGCAGGCCCGAGCCTGACCCGGGGTGAACGGCACGTTCTCGGCCGCGCAGGTCATCTCGGCCTCTACCTGCGCGGACACATCGCTGTTCCTCTGGGACATCACAGTGCCTCCTTCCGCTCCGGTTCATGGTCACAGACGATGACCTCGGTAACAAACCGTGCACCAAGGAGGGGTTTCATGGACCGCGTCGTTCCGTCCCGCTGGCCAGCGCTGCTCGTGCTCTGCGCCGGCAGCCTGATGATCATTCTGGATGGCACCGTCGTGGCGGTGGCGCTGCCCGCCGTGCAACGCGATCTGGGCTTCACCGCCGCCGGCCTGGCGTGGGTGGTCAACGCGTACCTGGTCGCGTTCGGCGGGCTGCTGCTGCTCGCCGGCCGGCTCGGCGACCTGCTCGGCCGGCGGGGGGTCTTCCTGGCCGGCGTCGCGCTGTTCACGCTGGCCTCGCTGGCCTGCGCGGTCGCCACCGGGCCGGCCCTGCTGGTGGCCGCCCGGTTCGGCCAGGGCGTCGGTGGGGCGCTGGCCATGGCGGTCAGCCTCGGCATGATCGTCCGGCTCTATCCCGCACCGGCCGAGCGCGCCCGCGCGATCGCCGTCTTCAGCTTCACCGGAGCGGCCGGCGCGTCGGTCGGCACCGTCGCCGGTGGGGTGCTCACCGACGCGGCCGGGTGGCGGGCGATCTTCCTGGTCAACCTGCCGATCGGGGCGGCCATCCTGCTCGCGGCCGTCCGCCGGCTCCCCGCCGAGCGGGGTATCGGCCTGCGGGCCGGCCTGGACCTGCCCGGCGCGCTGCTCGTCACCGCCGGTCTGATGGCCGCCGTGCTGGGCATCGTGGGGACCGGCGAGTACGGCTGGACCAGCCCGCGGACCCTCGGCGCGGTGGCCCTCGCGGCGCTGCTGCTCGGCGCGTTCGTGCTCCGCCAACGGACGGCGGCGACCCCGCTGCTGCCGGGTCGGGTACTGCGCGTCCCGGGTCTGGTGGCGGCGAACGCCGTGCAGTTCCTCATGGTGTCCGCGTACTTCGGTTTCCAGTTCCTGCTCGCCGTGGAGCTGCAACTGGTGCTCGGGCTGGACGCCGCCGAAACCGGCTGGGCCTTCCTGCCCACCCCGGTGGTGATCGCGGTGGTGTCACTCGGCCTGGCCGGTCGGCTGATCGCCCGCTGCGGTGCCCGGACCGTGCTGCTGGTCGGGCTGGGCCTGGCCACCGTCGGCTTCCTGCTACTCGCCCGGCTGCCCACGGACGGCGCCTACCTCGCCGACGTACTGCCGGCGATGGTGACCTTCGGGGTGGCCGGTGGTCTGACCCTGCCGGCCGTCACCACCCTGGCCATGGCGGGCGCGACCGACGCGGACGCCGGGCTCGCGTCCGGCCTGGTCAACACCACCCAGCAGGTCGGTGGCGCGGTCGGCCTGGCCGCGCTGGCCACCCTGGCCGCCGCCCGCACCGACGGACTGCGGGCCGCCGGCTGGGCCGAGACGGCCGCGTTGGCCGCCGGCTACCGGACCGCGTTCGCCGTGGCCGCCGCCCTGGTGGTCGCCGCGTTGCTGGTGGCGGTGACGACACTGCCCCGACGCCCAGCCCAGCTCGGACCGGACGCCGACCCGTCGGGGTCGGCACCGCTGGGCGCCGGAGTCGGTCCGGATCCGAGCGCCGCGTCCGGTTGACCGACGGCACCGGGGCCGCGAAGGTGGTCGGGTGAGCAAGGCTGACGAGACCCGGGACGACGTGGCCCTGACCAACCTGGACCAGCCGCTGTCCGACCGTGATGACGCGACGAAGCGAGACCTGGTCGACTACCTCGACGCCGTCAGTGGGCGGATCCTGCCGCAGTTGCGGGACCGCCCGCTGTCGGTGATCCGGGTCCGCCCCGGTCAGCCGCCCTTCATGCAGAAGAACCTGCCCCGCTACACCCCGGACTGGGTCCGCCGGGTGCCGGTCTGGGCGGAGGCGTCGCACCGGGAGATCTCGTACGCCCTCTGCGACGACAGGCGCACCCTGCTCTGGTTCGCCAACCAGCGGGCGGTGGAGTACCACCCGACGCTGGCCACCACCGCCGATCCGCACCGACCGACCCACCTGGTGCTCGACCTGGACCCGCCGGAGGGTGACGGCTTCCGGGCGGCCGTCGCCGCGGCCCTGCTGGTCCGGCAGGCACTCGCCGACGCCGGCCTGGCCGGTGCGGTCAAGACCAGCGGTGCCAAGGGCGTGCACGTGTTCGTCCCGGTGGCCGGCGATCCCACGGCGGAGGAGTTGGCCGCCGCCACCCGGGCGCTCGCCGTCCGCGCCGAGCGGCTCGACCCGGCGCTGGCCACCACCGCGTACATCAAGGAGGACCGGGGTGGCCGGGTCTTCGTGGATGCCACCCGGGCGGGCGGCGCGACGGTGGTGGCGACGTACAGCCCTCGGCTGCGCCCCGGCCTGCCGGTCTCCTTCCCGGTCGACTGGGCCGACCTGACCGAGGTGGCCCCGGCGGACTTCACCATCCGGACCGCGCCGGCGCTGCTCGGCGACGGTGATCCGTGGGCCGCGCTGATGCCGGCCCCGCAGCCGCTCCCGGCCGACCTGGTCGCCGAGGGTCGGACCATCCCGGTGGCCCGGGTGCAGGCCATGCACGAGGGAAAGCGGCGGGCCCGCGCGCGTCGCGAGGCCGGCTGACCGGGATCGCCGGTCGCCGCCCGCGCCCGGCGAACGGCCGATTGTCGGTGGGTTGTGGCACGATTTCCCAGGTGAGCAGCAAACCCGACGCGACCCGGCGACTGGGCGACCTCGCGCGGCTGCGCCGGGTCCGCGACCGGATCGACCGGGAGTACGCGCAACCGCTTGACGTCGAGGCGCTCGCGCGGGGCGCGCACATGTCGGCCGGGCACCTCAGCCGCGAGTTCCGGCTCGCCTACGGCGAATCTCCGTACAGCTACCTGATGACGCGGCGGATCGAGCGTGCGATGGCGTTGCTGCGCCGGGGCGACCTGAGCGTCACCGACGTCTGTTTCGCGGTCGGTTGTTCGTCCCTGGGCACCTTCAGCACCCGCTTCACCGAGTTGGTCGGCGTGCCGCCGAGCGTCTACCGGCGGCAGGCGGCGCAGGCGGCGGCGGGACTGCCGTCGTGCGTGGCGAAGCAGGTGACCAGACCGATCAGGAATCGAGAAGCGCAGGTCGCGGAGCCACAACTAGCGTGACGGCCATGGACATCACCATTCACTCGAGCTTCCTTCCGCACACCGACCCGGACGATTCGCTGGCCTTCTACCGCGACGTCCTCGGTTTCGAGGTCCGCCTCGACGTCGGCTACGGGGGGATGCGCTGGATCACCGTCGGGCCGCCCGGCCAGCCCAGCACAGCCATCGTCCTGCACCCGCCGGCCGCCAACCCGGGCATCACCGACGACGAGCGGCAGACCATCCTCGAACTGGTGGCCAAGGGCAGCTACTTCGGCGTCAACCTGGCCACCACCGACCTCGACGCCACCTTCGCCAAGCTGGAGGCCACCGACGCCGAGGTCGTCCAGGAGCCGACCGAGCAGCCGTACGGCGTCCGGGACTGCGCCTTCCGCGATCCCGCCGGCAATCTGATCCGCATCCAGGAAGTGCGCTGACCCGTCCGACCCCGGACAGATGGAGACCTGATGAGCACGGCCACCCCGCCGTCCACCCCGCACGTCGCGGACAGCCACGACCTGATCCGCGTGCAGGGCGCGCGCGTCAACAACCTCCGGGACGTCAGCGTCGAGATCCCGAAGCGCAGGCTGACGGTGTTCACGGGTGTCTCCGGCTCCGGCAAGAGCTCGTTGGTGTTCGGCACCATCGCCGCCGAGTCCCAGCGGATGATCAACGAGACGTACAGCGCGTTCCTGCAGGGCTTCATGCCGACGTTGGCGCGGCCCGAGGTCGACCTGCTGGACGGCCTGACCACGGCGATCATCGTGGACCAGGAGCGGATGGGCGCCAACTCCCGATCCACCGTCGCCACCGCCACCGACGCCAACGCGATGCTGCGCATCCTGTTCAGCCGCCTCGGGCAGCCGCACATCGGCTCGCCCAACGCGTACTCCTTCAACGTCCCCTCGGTGAAGGCCACCGGTGCGATCACCGTCGACCGTGGCGTGGGCAAGACGAAGACCGAGAAGGCGACCTTCACCCGGCTCGGCGGAATGTGCCCGCGCTGCGAGGGCATGGGTTCGATCAACGACATCGACCTGTCGGCGCTGTACGACGACAGCCTCTCGCTCAACGAGGGCGCGATCACGATCCCGGGCTACAGCATGGAGGGCTGGTACGGCCGGATCTTCCGTGGCTGCGGCTACTTCGACCCGGACAAGCCGATCGGCAAGTACACCAAGCGCGAGCAGCACGACCTGCTCCACCGGGAGCCGACCAAGATCAAGATCGACGGGATCAACCTGACGTACGCGGGCCTGATCCCGTCGATCCAGAAGTCCTTCCTCGCCAAGGACATCGACGCGTTGCAACCACACATCCGCGCCTTCGTGGAGCGGGCGGTGACCTTCACGACCTGCCCCGAGTGCGCCGGCACCCGGCTCAGCAAGGAGGCCCGGTCGTCGAAGATCAAGGGAAGGAACATCGCCGACGCCTGCGCGATGCAGATCAGTGATCTCGCCGCCTGGGTCCGGGGGATCAAGGAGCCGTCGGTGACCCCGCTGCTGGCGGGGCTGCAACACCTCCTCGACTCGTTCGAGGAGATCGGCCTGGGTTACCTCTCGCTCGACCGGCCGTCGGGCACCCTCTCCGGCGGCGAGGCCCAGCGCACCAAGATGATCCGTCACCTCGGCTCCTCGCTCACCGACGTCACGTACGTCTTCGACGAGCCGACGATCGGGCTGCACCCACACGACATCCAGCGGATGAACAAGCTGCTGCTCCAACTGCGCGACAAGGGCAACACGGTCCTGGTCGTGGAGCACAAGCCGGAGGCCATCGCCATTGCCGACCACGTCGTCGACCTCGGCCCCGGTGCCGGCACGGACGGCGGCACGATCTGTTACGCGGGCAGCCTGGACGGCCTGCGCGCCAGCGGCACCAGCACCGGCCGTCACCTCGACGACCGGGCCGCCCTCAAGGAGACGGTACGCACGCCCACCGGCAAGCTGGAGATCCGTGGCGCGACGGCCAACAACCTGCAGGACGTGAACGTCGACGTACCGCTCGGGGTGCTCGTCGTCGTCACCGGTGTCGCCGGCTCGGGCAAGAGTTCGCTCGTGCGCTCCTCTATTCCCGCAGGTGCCGGTGTGGTCTCGATCGACCAGGGCGCGATCCGTGGTTCGCGGCGGAGCAACCCGGCCACCTACACCGGGTTGCTCGACCCGATCCGCAAGGCGTTCGCGAAGGCCAACGGTGTGAAGCCGGCGCTGTTCAGCGCCAACTCCGAGGGCGCCTGCCCGAGCTGCAACGGCGCCGGTGTGATCTACACCGACCTGGGGATGATGGCCGGCGTCGCCGCCCCCTGCGAGGACTGCGAGGGCAAGCGGTTCCAGGCCTCGGTGCTGGAATACCGCTTCGGCGGTCGCGACATCAGCGAGGTGCTCGCGATGTCGGTGACCGAGGCCGAGAAGTTCTTCGGCACCGGCGAGGCCCGTACGCCTGCCGCGCACGCCATCCTCGACCGGCTCGCCGACGTCGGGCTCGGCTACCTCAGCCTGGGTCAACCGCTCACCACCCTGTCCGGCGGGGAGCGGCAGCGCCTCAAGCTGGCCACCCACATGGCCGAGAAGGGTGGCGTCTACGTCCTCGACGAGCCGACCACCGGCCTGCACCTGGCCGACGTCGAGCAACTGCTCGGCCTGCTCGACCGCCTCGTCGACGCCGGCAAGTCGGTGATCGTCATCGAGCACCACCAGGCGGTCATGGCGCACGCCGACTGGATCATCGACCTCGGTCCCGGGGCCGGCCACGACGGGGGCCGGATCGTCTTCGAGGGCACCCCGGCCGACCTCGTCGCCGGTCGCGCCACCCTCACCGGGGAGCACCTGGCCGCGTACGTCGCCGGCTGACCGTGGCCCGCCCGCCGGTCCATCGTTCAGGCGACAGGTGGTCGGACCCGCTGGGCCGTCGTGCTGGCGAGGACGCCGCAGGTGGCGGTGAGCAGGCCGAGGACGACCGTGCCCGGGTTGACGTATCCGGGCACGGTCGAGGTGACGTACCCGCCGCCACCGCTCAGGCGGCACTCGAAGCGCAGCGGTAGGTAGCTGACGTCGTACCCGTCGACCTGGCTTGCCCGCTGCGGCCCGGCCTCGCGACAGGGTGCGATCGGGAACGAGCCGGCTCCACCGTCCTCGGCCCGCAGCACCGCGTAGCCGAGGTGGAGCAGGCCCCAGGCGTACACGCCGACCGTGGCGGCACCGGCGAGGAGCGCCGCCGCCCGCAGCCAACCCGGTCGTTCGCTTGCCCGGAACGCCGCGGCGAGCCCGCGAACGGTGAGGACCGTCGCGAGGGCGGCCCCGCCCAACGCGGCGAGCAGCAACCCGAGAAACAGCATGACGCCATTCTTGATCACCTACGCCCGCAGGGGCGTCGCTGGGGTGGGTGGCGGCGGCTCTCCGGCGGTGCGCCCCGCGACTGGCATCCTCAGGCTAATGGTGATAGCTTTTGGCTAACGCGGTTAGCCGACGCGCCAACGGGCCACCTGGAGGTAGTCATGACTGAGTTCTTGAACGTCGACGGCGGGACCATCGCCTACGAGGTGACCGGCGCCACCGGACCGCTGGTGGTGCTCGCCCACGGCATGGGCGACAGCCGCGAGGCCTACCGGTTCCTCACGCCCGCCCTGGTGCAGGCCGGCTACCGGGTCGCCGCAACGGACCTGCGCGGCCACGGGGAGTCGAGCGTCGGGTGGGCCTCCTACACCCGGACCGCTCTCGCCGGTGACCTGATCGCCCTGGTCGAGCACCTCGGCGGGCCGGCCGTGCTCATCGGGCACTCCATCGCCGGCGGCGCGGCCACGATCGCCGCGGCGAAGGCCCCGGAGCTGGTCACCGCGCTTGTCGAACTCGCGCCCTTCACCCGCAAGCAGCAGGTCAAGCTCGGCGACATGCGCGTGGCCGCCTACCGGCGCGGCGCGACCGCCCTGATGGGCACGACCATCCTCGGCAGCACCAAGCAGTGGGCGAAGTACCTCGATCTCGCCTACCCCGGCACCAAGCCCGCCGACTGGGACGCCCGCCTGCGGCAGATCACCGCGATGCTGCGCGAGCCGGGCCGGATGAAGGTCCTGCAGAAGATGGGCACCATCTCTCCCGTCGACGCCGGTGAGCAACTCGGCAACGTCACCTGCCCGACGCTGGTCGTGCAGGGCGCCCTGGACCCCGACTGGGTCTCACCACGGGCCGAGGGCGAGGCGATCGTCGCCGACCTGCCGAGCGGACTGGGCCGGCTGGCGATGATCGACGGCGCCGGGCACTACCCGCACGTCCAGTACCCCCAGCAGACCCTCGCCGTGGTCCTGCCTTTCCTGGCTGGTGTCCGTGCCTAGGGCGGGGCTGGACCCGGCCGCGGTCGTCGCGGCCGGTGCGGCGCTCGCCGTGGTCCTGCCTTTCCTGGCTGGTGTCCGTGCCTAGGGCGGGGCTGGACCCGGCCGCGGTCGTCGCGGCCGGTGCGGCGCTCGCCGACGAGGTCGGCTTCGCCGAGCTGACCATGGCCCGGCTGGCCGAGCGGGTCGGGGTGCGCACACCGTCGCTGTACAAGCACATCGCCAGCCAGGACGACCTCAACCGACGCATCGCCGCCCTCGCCATCGCCGAGGCCGCCGACGCGATCGGCGCGGCCACCCAGGGCCGCTCCGGGCGGGACGCGCTGGCTGCCGCAGCACGCGCGCTGCGTGACTTCGTGGTTGCTCACCCCGGCCGGTACGCGGCCACCCTCGGCATCACTCCGACCGGTCCGGACGACCCCATCGTGATCGCGGAGAGGCGGGGACTCGGCCCCTTCGAGGCGGTCCTGCGGGGATACGACATCGCCCCGCAGGACATGACCCACGCCCTGCGGGCGCTGCGCAGCATGTTCCACGGCTTCGCCACCCTCCAGGCCACCAACGGATTCCAGTGGTCCACCGACATCGACGAGAGCTTCGAATGGCTCATCAACTTCGTCGACCGCGCACTGCGCTGCACCTCAGCCGCCGACCCCGCGCCAGTCCCCGGCTCCACCGATCGCCGGTGAGGCGTTGTCTGGGCCGTTCGGTGGTCACGCCGCGGTGGTGCACAGTCGGCTCACCGCCTGCGTGATCGCTGCCTCCAACTGCTCGGCCGGGCCGGGAAATGTGAGCTGGTGGAAGATGAGGCCGTCCAGGTAGTCGAGGATCGCCGCGCACTCGCTCTCCGGGTCGGTGGAGCCGATCGCGCGCAGCCACTGCGTGCCCCACGTCCGGATCGAGAGGGCCGCCTCCGCGAGTCGCCCCTGCAGTTCCGGGCGCAGCGCGGCCTCGACGAACAGGCCGTATCGGGCGATGGTCAGGGCGCGCTCCGGGCCGAGCGCACGGTGTACGTAGGCGGCGAGCGCAGCCGCCAACTCGACCGCGGTGGTGGGGCGGACGAAGCCCGCGATCGCCTGCCAGGTGGCGCGGTCGCGGTCGGCGAACCGGTCGGCCACCGCGTTGATCAGCATGTCCCGGGTCTTGAAGTAGTTCGCCGTGGAGCCGGTTGGCACGGCGGCGGCCGCGTCGACCGCGCGATGCGTCAACGCCCGTACGCCGTGGCTTCCGAGGATGCCGATGGCGGCATCGAGCAGGTTTTCTTCGCGGGAGGGCACGCCGCCACCCTATTCGATCCACCACATCCGTAGTCTTGAAACAACAGGTGTTGTACCGTGGCGAGAATGGAGAGACGTGCGTTGGTCATTGGCGGGGGCATCGGTGGGCTGACGGCGGCGATCGCGCTGCGACGCGCGGGCTGGAGGGTCACCGTCCGGGAGCGGGACGAGGGGCTCCCGAGCACGGGCACGGCGCTCGGCATGTGGCCCGTGGCACTACGAACGCTGGACGCGATCGGCGTCGGCGACCTGGTCCGCCGGGCCGGGCGACGACAGCAGGCCGGGGTGTTTCTTCGTCCGGACGGTTCCCGCATCGCGACGATCGACGTCGAACGGCTGCACCGACGCACCGGCGACCACGTCTACCTGTTGTCCCGGCCGGGACTGCTCGCCATCCTGCACGACACGGCGGTGGAGGCCGGGGTGGAGCTGCGGGCCGGCGATCCGGTGGACGACGTTACCGAGGTGGGCGACGTCGATCTGGTCGTGGTGGCCGACGGCGTGTTCAGCAAGGCTCGCGAGAAGGTGTTCGGCCCGGCGTACCGAGCACGATTCTCCGGCAGCACGGCGTGGCGCGGCGTGGTGGAGGACATGCCCACCGACACGTTCGTGGAAATGTGGGGCCGGGGCCTCAAGTTCGGCGTGACACCGCAGGAGGGTGGTCGCACCAACTGGTACGCGTCCGCGGCGGCACCGGAGGGCAGGTTCCGCCCGGGCGAGGAACTCGCCGAACTGCGGAGGATGTTCGGCCGGTGGGCGCCGCCGGTCCAGACCGTCCTGGACGCGATCGACGAGTCCGCGGTGCTGCGCCACGACGTGTACGTGACGCCGCCGCTGCCGTCCTTCACGCACGGCACGGTGGCCTTCCTTGGCGACGCCGCGCACGCCATGACACCCGACCTTGGGCGCGGCGCGTGCGAGGCGATCATCGACGCGGTAGCGCTGGCCTCCCGCCTGGAGACGACGCGCACGGTCGAGCAGGCTCTGCGCGAATACGATCGCCGGCGTCGGCCAGCCACCCAGAGGCTGGCCCGCATGGCAGGCCTGGCCGCCCGGATGACCCACCTGCGGTACGCGATACCAGTCCGCGACCAACTCCTGCGCGCGAGCATGGTGGCCGGCCCGCCCGGCGCCTGAGCGCCACCGACAACTGGTGCCCGGGCTCGTTCGGCGCCCGTAGGTTGACCCGACGCAAGAATGCCCCGGCGAAACGGCCGGGGCATTCATGGTCCAAGGTGCCCCCGGCAGGATTCGAACCTGCGCCCCCGCCTCCGGAGGGCGGTGCAAGCCATGGTCACACCCTATGCCTGACCTGGTCGAGCGCTGGCAGTTGCGCGGCAGCGCGGGCAATTTTGGCACGCATGTGGCACGGAGTGCCGGCCAGTGGCCTGAGAGTCTGATGCTGACGCGCGCCCAGCCGCGCGGCATCGAGGAAATTACACACGTCTAACGTACGGTTAGACCGTGACGACACGCCTACTTGCTGGTCAGGTCTTCAAAGTCGGCGGACTGCCCGACATCACCTATAACCCGCGGACACAGCTCGGACTGGAAGAGATGGTCCAGGACTACCTCGATGAGAGGCACCGCATCCTGTCCATCTCGGGTCCCACGAAGACCGGCAAGACGGTCTTGGTCCGAAGGGTACTGCGAGATGTTGAGGCAGTCAGAGTTTCCGGTGGCGACATCAAGAGCGCGGCGGACCTGTGGATCAACGTCGGTGACGACCTTGGGCTACAGACGGTTTATGAGAGCAGTCGCCAGTACACAGACACCGAGACGCGCACCGTGACCGGCGAGTTGCAAGTACCCGCTATCGGCAAGGCGTCGCGAGCGGGTCAAGAGTCGGTGGCCACCGCCATGGCCGATAAGACTGGCAGAAGTCGACCGATCGAGGTAGCGGCACGGCGAGCCCTCAGGGAGTCGCTGACACCCCTAGTTATCGACGACTTTCACTACATACCTGTTGAAGTTCAGACGGAAATCGTTCGCTCCCTCAAAGATCTGGTCTTCGACGGGCTGCCCGTGATTGTCATTGCGGTGCCGCACCGGGCGTACGACGTGATCCGGGTCGAGAGAGAAATGACCGGCCGTGTCCAACAGATGAAGATTGACTTTTGGTCCCAAGATGAGTTGCGCGGCATTGCGAGCAAGGGCTTCGCGGCGCTCAACGTAATCGATGAGTCTGCGGTAATTGGTGAACGCCTCGCCCGGGAATGCTTTGCCAGTCCTCACCTAATGCAAGACTTCTGTCTGCAAACCGTGAAGCAGAGTGGTATTAGGGAGCGCCAAGAGAGTCCAACGCTTCTGCAAGAGCCACTGTGGGATTCGTTTTTCCAGGAGCGCTCAACCGCCGCCTCGAAGACGGCGTTCGACATGCTTGCTAGGGGACCGCGTCAGCGCACTGACCGGAAGCCGAGACGTCTCAAGAATGGCATGGTCGTGGATATCTACGGTGCCGTGCTGATGGCGATAGGCCGCACTGGCCCGCTTACAAGCATTTCATATGAGACTCTCCGTGCCGCCATGCGAGATATCGCTGGGGAGGAAGCCCCTCGGGGGCAGGAAATTGCACGTATCCTCGACGAGATGTCGAAGATTGCGCGAGATCAGATCGACGGCGAACCCGTAGTCGATTACGACACGAAACTTACCACTCTGCACATCTCCGACCCGTATTTCGCCTTCTTTCTCCGATGGAGAGCGGCGTCAGAACTCGCCGAGCGCACTACGGTTCAAACCATGTTTCCGGAGTCGGAAGCGAAGACTAGCAACCAAGCTGTTCAGCTTTCTCCGGCTAAGAGGATTCCGGAACCACGTACAGCGAAGTCGATCCCAACCTCCAAGTTCAAGGGCATCGGCAATAGGCGACGCAAGGGTCGGCGATAGGTCGCCTAGATTAGAGCGCTTGGCCATGCTTCCCAAGCGTCCGCGAGAATCTCGCCCAATGCGGATCTCTTTGGGGTCCAGTCGAGCACGGCCTCGGCGCGGCTGACGTCGGCGATCAGCTCCGGCGGTTCAGGCTTAGGAGGTTGCCGGTGGACGGTCACCGGGTGGCCGGTGACCTGTTCGGCGGTGGCTACCACGGTGGCCATGCTCGTTCCGATGCCTGAGCCAAGGTTGATGGTCTGGCTGGCACCTGGCGTGCAGACGGTCAGAGCGAGCCGGATTGCGGTGGCGACGTCGGCGACGTGCACGAAGTCCCGCACCGCCGCCCCGTCCCCGTTGAGGGTTACGTGGTCGAGTTCTCCGGTGATCGCGCGGAAGACGTTCGGGATGATCCGCGCGCGGTCGGTGTCGGTGACGCCGTCGGCGGCCCCGGCGATGTTGAAGGGCCGGAGGATGACCGCGCCGATTGCTCCGGTCGCCGCATATGCCGCGACCACTTGCTCAGCCGCGACCTTAGAGGCCGCGTACGGGCTTTCGGGGTGCGCTTCCAGGTCTTCGGACAGTGCGCCGTGGTGCTGCGACCCGTAGACGATGTTAGTGGAGGCGAAGACCAGAGAGGCCGGCGTGGTGTTCGTCCGGGCGGCGTCTAGGGCCATGAGTAGGTTCAGGGTGCCGGTCGCGTTGACGTCGAAGTATCCCAGCGGGTCAGCGAAAGAGTCTCGCCCGCTGGTCAGCGCCGCAAGGTGCACGACTCCGTCGTACCCGCCCTCCTGAACGATCTCAGCGACCCGTGCGCGGTCCCGGATGTCCCCCCTCGCCAGCTCGATGCCGGACGGTGCGGTTCGGTCACCGCGGCCCCGGGTCATGACCGTGACCCGCTGCCCGGAGGCGAGCAGGTCGCGGGCGACGGCGCGGCCGAGGAATCCGAGGCCACCGGTTACCAGTACGTGCACGTCAGCTTCTCCCGAGGATCGTGCGGCGGTGTTCCCACGCAAGTTCAAGGCATCCGGCCGCCGCCGGTGCCAGCCGCCCGCTGGCGGTCAGTTCGTCGATGGTGTGCCGGGTGAACGGCAACGCCGAGGTTGGTCGTACCCGCCCGGTCTTGACCACGGTTCCCTCGTCGTTGGAGTCGACCATGTTGGCGAACAGGTGATCGTAGGTGGGGCCGTCGTACACGGCGACGGTCAGGATCTCGCCCCACAGGGTGAGTGCGTCGAGCGCGACTCCGAGGCAGAAAACCCGCACCCCGCCGGATGCGTACGCCCGGTCGAACGCTGCCAGCGGTTCCGCGCTGTAGTCCGCCGGTTCGCCGTCGCCGCCGTGCTCGGCGCTGCCGAGGAATTCCTCGCTGTACTCCCGCATCATGTTGCGCCACAGGTCGAAGTCGGCCACCTGAGCGGCAGGTAGGACGCTCGATGGCTGGAACACTCCCGCCGGCATGATGTGCAGCATTCCCCCGGCTACGGCCACGTTGCCGGCTGCGCGGTTGTGCAGGACGAAGGATGCTCCGTCGTCGTCTACCCGCAGGGTGAGCGTGTCGGTTGACGGCGCTGTCGGTCGGCGGCTGGGCGTGAACGGGTCGCCCACGAGCCGCCGGAAGCCCAGGTTTCGCCAGGATGCCGCCAGGATGCCGCTCCCATCGCCGGCTACGTGGTACATCGCCATTTCGTGCGCGAGCGCTTCCGAGACATCGACACCGCCAAAGTACGTGCCGGTGGTGAACGTGAGCGCATGGGCAGGCTGGCTCCAGTCGACTCCTGCAAGGTGCCATGCGAGCCGGTTCTCAAAGAGCCGGGGCTGTTCAACATCCCGCAAGGCGAGGCTGTAGCGCTGGTGTCGCCGCCCGTCCGAGGCCAACGGCCGTACGCCCGCTGCGGCGTCCTCGGTCCCGTTGACGAGGGGCGCGGTTCCCTCCGGAGCGAGTCCAATGCCGAACCGCGCCAACTCGATCGGGCTCGACGGCAACCATTGCGGCGCCGCAATCAAGCCGCTGTCGCCTACACGCTGCTCCACGTCGTAGAGGCGCGCCGCCTCGCGCGCGAGCTGTACACGGTGAACGTTCAACTTTCGCCGGACCGCCCGCCACTCTTCCTGGCTGTCCTCGGCCTGCGGATGCGACACGGGATCCTGGTAGATCGTGAAACCTCCGGAATCGCTCTCGGGACTGCTGCGCTGCTGCGGCGTGACCCGCTGCCTGGTGAGTCCAAGATCTTGCACCGAGACGCCGAAGTGCTCGGCAAGGAGCTGTCGGTAGAGCGCCGACGGAAACGTGATCCCTCGCTCCCACCTGCTCACCTGATTGGCAGTCACGGCCAGCCGTTTCCCGCGCACCACCCCGAGGCGGTTCAACCCGTCGGCCACGTCCTGTTGAGTTTCGCCCGCCGCATCGCGAAGGTTGTAGAGCGCGAGATTCGGGCTGGCATCGCTGGCGCGAGCAGGCACGACGGCCTCCTTTGCTGGCGTAGGCACCGGGCGACACGAATCACGCCTAGTCAATGCCTAGTGGACGGCGTTTACCCGGCTGGCGGACGGCGTTCGGATGCGCGTCCAGAACTGGTGTCCTTATCGCCATGACCGACATCGATCGCGATCCGTTCCACTGCATCCGCGAGCCGCCGCACCTCGGCGTGGAGCTGGTCCAGCCGCGCGAGTACCAGCGACGAACTGTCCGCCCGCCCTGCTTTCCCGCCGCTGTTCGGCGGTGTGGCCCCGGTCAGCACGGCACGAAGGTAGTCGTCCGGCCAGTCGAGAGCCTGCGAGATCGCGGCGAGCGTGCGCGCCGAGCGCTTGCGGGTCGCGGTCGCCTTTTGCAGCTCACGCAGGGTGGCCACGGACACCTTGGATCGCTCGGCCAACTCCTGTTGCGACAGCGGCAAATCAGCCATCCGGCCGTTGATTGCGCTGGCTACAGCCTGCCAATCCTCCACCCGACGCCTCCCTGTCTGACTGCTTGATCCGCTGATCCTAGTCCTCCCACCTCGTTGACATCACACAACATCAGCGCTAATTTTAGCGCTGAAATCAGCTACACCGGCCGGTAGGCAGCCGGGGAAGGCAGCCCCTCACAGAGCTGCGCGCCCACGAGCCTCCGCGCAGCCGTTCATTGAGAACTGAACAGCAGAAGCGCCGCGTGGATTCGTCTGCGGCATCCCCGCCTTGAGCCACACGGTGGCCGACCCCGGTAGATCCCGGGCGAGCGGGGCGAGCGGGCCGGATCTGGCGCGCGGCTGCTTCTGCCCCTTGTTCCTGTTCACCCGGGGTGCGGCCGATCTGGTCGCACCCCGGACTTTCCCCCGCTTCATTGACTCCACTGGAGGTTCCCCCGTGCGCACGCACCTTGCCCTTGTCACCGCCGAACCGACCGCCGCCGACCTCGCCGCGATCGACGCGGAGTGGCCGCTGATCGCGGCCGAGCTGGACGTTCTGGACGCCGAGATCACGCTCATCTACGCCGAGGACCACGGCGGGCCGTCGCCGCTGGACTGGCGTCGGGTGCGCCGGGCCGAGGCCCGCGTCACCCGCGCTGCGACCGACCTGAACACCCGCACCGACCCGCGCCGCGCCGCCTAGGCGAGGTGAGCTGATGAATGAGGTCGATCTCACCCGGTACCGCTACACGAGCGCCGACCTGGAATCGCTGCCGCCGAGCCGACTGCGGGTCGGTGACCTGCTCGCCAGCGCCGGCCCGCCCGGCACGTCACGGCACGCCGCCGATCGCGTGATCGCGGTCGACTGGGCGGGCTGGTCGCCGTTCTGGGGTGCCGACACCTGGCGGGTGCGCTACCGCAGCCCATGGGGTGAACAGGAGTTCGTCAACCCGGACACGATGCACGTTCACCGTGTGCGCCGGGACGTGACCTGATGTCGCGCATCCGCGCCGCCTACTCCGATCCGGCCGGCACGCGGTACGGACTCCCCACCTACTGGTGGAAGGGTGCCCCGCCCGGCTACGCCACCCGCCGCCAACTGACCGCCGCCGGCCTACGCCCCGGTGGTCAACCCGTCGCCGCTCAGATCCTTTGGCGCGGCGTCGGCGGCACCCGCACCGCCTACCTGTACCGGGTCGACCTGGCCGCGCCGAAGCGCACCGCGACCCCCGCGCAGCGCGCCGCGATCGGCAAGGCACTCACGGCCCGCCGGACCTGCCGCACCTGCCACACGGTTCGGCCCTACTTCATCCCGCGCTCGCTCGGCGAGTGCGTCGACTGCGCCTATCCCATGGAGGCCGCCGCGTGAACCGCACCTACACCGACCCGTCCGTTCTGGCCGGCATCGCCGCCGGGGCGAGCTGGGCCGACCCGACCATGAACCCCGCCGACATCGACTGGACGGCCCGCCGGGCCGCTGCCGCGATCCCGTTCCCTCTCGTCGACGGCCGACCGGTCAACCCGTTCGCGCCGACCGGTATCCGATACGGGCGCAACGAACTCGGGCACTGGGGCGAGGCACAGGCCGCCGACGCGATCGTCACCGCCTCGGACTCTCACGGTGGCCGGTGGCTGCTGCTGATCGAGCGCGACGACAACCACGGATGGGCGCTGCCCGGCGGACACGTCGACCCCGGCGAGGACCCCACCGCCGCCGCGTTCCGGGAGCTGGCCGAGGAAACCGGCCTGACCCCCGACCCCACCGACCCATGGGTGAAGACGCTGCCGGCCCGCTACGTACCCGACCCCCGCGCCTCCGACGAGGCATGGATGGTCACCACCCCCGTCCGCATCGACCTCGGCCGCGGGTGGCGCGTCCTGCCCGACGTGACCGGTGCCGACGACGCCCGCCGCGCCGCCTGGCTGCCTGCCGACGACTACGCCTGCCTGCTGACCCACCTCGACGTGCTGTACAGCGGCCAGGTGTTCGCCGCCCACCGCGACCTGCTCGCCGACATCCTCGACCACTGACCGGAGGCCACCCGCCATGACTGCCCCTACAATCAACGGCACCCGCTACCCGCAGCCCATCGAGCACCTGTTGCCCGCCGCCCGCGCGCTGGACCTGCCCGACGGCGAGGCGTTCCCGTCGCGCAACCGGCTCATGCGGGAGTTCCGCATCGGCGCACCCAAGGCCGGTGAACTGCTCGCCCTGCTCAAGACCGAGCCCGCCGCGCCGCCGGCCGACACCACCGAGCCGACCACCACGGACCCGGCCGCACCTGAGCCCGCGCCGCCGGTCGAGCTGGACCCGACGCCCGAGCCGGAGATCACGACGCCCGAGCCGGTCGAGCAGGTCGCGCCGGTCAGTCGCCCGGACACGCCGCCCGCGCCCGCGCCGGCCCGATCGGCGGTGGTGTGGCCGGTGGTGCTGCTGGCCCTGCCCGCGTTCGTCGCCATCTGGTCCGGGTGGGTCGGCCTCGGCGGACTCACCGGGTTCGGCATCGTGCACCCCCTGCCGGGCATCTGGGACAGCCTCTCCATCAACAGCGCGATCACCCTGCCGATCGGAGTGGAAACCTACGGCGCGTACGCGCTCTACGTGTGGCTCTCCGGTCGGGTGCCCGCCCCGGCGCTGCGCTTCGCCAAGTGGTCCGCGCTCGGCTCGCTCGTGGTCGGCGCGCTCGGCCAGGTCGCCTACCACCTGCTCGTAGCTGCCGGCATCACCTCGGCCCCGTGGTGGATCACCACCGCCGTCGCCTGCCTCCCGGTCGCGGTGCTCGGCATGGGCGCGGCCCTGGCGCACCTCGTTCGCACGCACGACTAGTTCCGCCCGGCGGCGCAGCCCTACGGCCTGGAAACCAGTGCTGCGCCGCCGGCCTCACCCCATCGTCTTGCAGACATCAGGGAGAGAACACCCATGATCCCCCGCCGCGCACCTAACCCGCACTCCCGAACGGTTCTTCTGCCCTGCGGCAAGCACTACGCCACGTTGTGGGGCAACGCCCCCGCGCCTACGACCTGCTCGGACTGCCCGCGTAGCGGTCGCTGACCGCCTCCGCACGTAGCACCGCCCGGGGCGCGGCCTCACGGCCTCGCAAACCATCCGCCGCGCCCCGGCCCCCTACCGATCTCCCGACCGTTGGAGGAACCCCCATCATGACTGCCCCCGATGAGAACCGTTTCGACTGGCAGGCCGCCGAAAACGACCTGACAGACCCCACCGCCGGCCCGGACGCCGAGGTGGTCGACCTGGACGACGCCCGCGCCCGGCGGGCACCCCGGCCGCAACCGGCGGCCGGTGACACGCACTTCGACATGCCGTTGGATGAGACGCCGCAGTCGGGCGGGATGCTGGTTGACCCGCCGCCGGTCGCCCCGAACGGACGGCGGCCGATCATCCCGGCGAACTGGTCGGGGTGGCAGAACATCAAGCACAGCGCGACGGAGGCTGCCAAGTTGGCCGGCTACCGCGCCGGCTTCCACGCCGTTCGCGCTCCCTGGTACTCCACGCAGGCCGCGTTCTGGGCCACGGTCGGCGCGTTCCGGCTGACCGGCCGCCAACTGCGGTGGTGGTGGGTGGCCGAGCAGACCGGCCTACGGCAGGCCGCCGCTGACGCGAACGACCCGGCGATGTGGCACAAGCTGCACCGGGAGGTGAAGGCCACCCGCGCGTGGCGGGGTGTCGTCCTGCTCGCCGAGGCGCTCACGGTGGCCGTGGCTGCGCCGATCGCGTGGGCGACCGCGCCGTGGTGGGCGCTGACCGCCGGTGCCGGCCTGGCCGTGGCCTACCTCGCGCACGTCGGGCGGCCGGATGACCGGCCGATCATCACCCCGGCGACCGTGGCGGGTCGGTTCCGGCGGGTCAACCCGGACATCATCCTGCGCGCCTACTACGCCGCCGGCCTCGGCAACCCGGACAAGACGCACCAGCGGGTGGAGTTCGGGTCCACGATGGCCCGTGACCCCTCCGGCACCGGCTCTCAGGTGTCGATTGACCTGCCGTACGGCAAGACGTTTGACGACGCGGTGAAGGCCCGCGGTTCGATCGCCTCGGGTTTGGACGTGGCGGTGTCGCAGGTGTTCATCACCCGCGACCCGTCGTCGCACCGGCGCCACACGTTGTGGGTCGCCGACCGTGACCCGCTTGCCCAGGGCGCGGGCCGGACGCCGCTGCTGCGGTGCAAGCCGACCGACATTTGGCAGCCGGCCCCGTTCGGGCTGGACGAGCGCGGCAACAAGGTCGCCGTTGACCTGATGTGGAACAGCATCCTGATCGGCGCGCAACCGAGGCAGGGCAAGACGTTCGCCGCCCGCGCGTTGGCCCTGTACGCGGCGCTTGACCCGTACGTGAAGCTGACCGTTCTCGACGGGGGAGGTAAGCCCGACTGGCGCAAGTTCGCGCTGGTCGCCGACCGGTACGCGTTCGGCCTGGCCATGACCCGCGACGGCGACCCGGCGGAAATCGTGCTGGAAGCGCTGCGCGAGATCAAGGCCGACGTGCAGGACCGCTACGAGCGGCTGTCGAAGCTGCCCGTCGACATCTGCCCGGAAGGCAAGCTGACCCGCGAAATCGCCCGCGACCCGAAGTACAACATGCCGGTGCGGGCCGTGTTCCTGGACGAGTTCCAGGAGTACTTCGACCTCGGCGACATCAGCAAGGAAATCGCGTCGCTGCTGGTCTACCTCGTGAAGGTCGCCCCGGCCGCCGGGGTGATGTTCGTTGACGCCACACAGCGGCCCTCCGGGGTCGGTGGCGGGCAGGTCGCTACCCAGTTCATCAGCTTTCGCGACAACCACCAGGTGCGGTTTTCCCTGCGTACCGGTTCGTGGAACGTCTCGGATCTGGTGTTGGGGGCCGGGGCAAACTCCGAGGGCTACGACTCGTCCACGCTGCTGCCGTCCTACAAGGGTGTCGGCATCCTGCGCGGCGCGTCGGATGCCACCCCGACCGTGCGGACGTACCTCGCTGACGCCGACGACGCGGAGAAGATCCTCCTGGCCGCGCGGAAGCTGCGCGAGCAGGCCGGCACCCTGTCCGGGATGGCGGCCGGTGAGGACATCGCCCGCGTGTCGCGTGACGTGCTCGCCGACGTCCGCAGCGTGATCGAGCGCGGCGAGACCGGCGCGCAGTGGGAAGAGATCGCCGGCCGCCTCGCCGCCCGGCTGCCCGAGGCGTACGCGGACGTAACCGCCGAATCGATCTCCGCTCAGGTCCGCGCGTTCGGTGTACGCAGCGTAGACGTCAAGCGTTCCGGCAAGGCCCTCAAGGGAGCCAAGGCCGACGACATCGACGCCGCGATCACCCGTCGCAAGGCCGCGTAGCCGGTCGCGGCTCGCCCGCGACCGGTCGCGTCCACGCGACTCGACCCGCGACCGGCCTGGTCAGGACAGACATAGGCCGGTCGCGGGTCGCCCCATCCCTGCCTGTAGCCCGGAAAACGCCTCGGGAGGCCCCACCGTGCTCACCCTCGCCGCGACCGCAACCCACACCGGCAGCGCTGCCGGCATGATCATCCTGATTCTCGCCGTCGTCACACTCGGTTACCTCGCTGCCTGCATGATCAGGCCGTTTCGGCGCTGCCGGCGCTGCCACGGCATCGGCCGCCGCCGCTCCCTGATCCTGCGCGTCGGGCGCACCTGTCGCCGCTGCGACGGTAACGGGGAGCACCTGCGCACCGGCCGCGTCGCCATCAACTACCTGCGCGAGCTACACGACAAGGGCACCCCCCGATGAACCGCCGCGCCGCCGGCCACACCGAGTGGTGCGGAATGGATCACCGCTGCAACCTCGGTGAGCACCGTTCCGA
This sequence comes from Micromonospora sp. NPDC048839, assembly GCF_040649915.1. Classification (NCBI taxonomy): domain Bacteria; kingdom Bacillati; phylum Actinomycetota; class Actinomycetes; order Micromonosporales; family Micromonosporaceae; genus Micromonospora; species Micromonospora sp. NPDC048839. The sequence continues at coordinate 297,562 of NZ_JBEZGL010000007.1, read as the reverse complement.
AGAGATCGTGGTCGACGTCGCCGGCCGCTCCCGCGCCGTGCTCGTCAGGGTCCGCACCGCGACAGGGCGGGAGCACGCCGAGGTGCGCGTCAGGGTCGCGCTCGCCCCGGGCGAGCTGGCCGCCCGGCGGCAGTTGGTTGGGCTGCTCGGCGACCTGCGGCAGGCCGTGACCCGCGCCGCGATCACCGCCCGGCCTCGACCCGGGCGGGCCGCACGGTGACCGGGGTGAACGGCCTGGAGGTGTGGCTTACCGGCACCCGCGCCGAGCTGGACGCCGCAACGGCTGCCCTGACCGCCGCCGGGCATCTCGTTCAACGCGGCACCCGCCACGCGCTGACCGGCGCTGATGCCGGTCGCTACCGGCTCTATCTGCGGCTTAACGTCGCCGCCGCCGCTGGACGGCCCGTGCGCGACTCGGGCACCGGGGGCGGGTCGCTGATCGACCTGGACGCCGCCCGCGCTATCCGGCGGCGTCCAGCGTGAACAGGAGGCACCGTGATTGACCTGCTCACCGCCGCCGTGCGCTACGCCGAACACGGTTGGCCGGTGTTCATGCTCGGCCGCTCGAAACGGCCCGTGGCCAACTGCGCTAACTGCCCGAAGGCGGAAGAAGACCCGACCCACGATCAGAAAGCGTGCCCGTGCCTGACCTGCCATGGCTTCTACGCCGCTACCACCGACCCGGCGCGCGTGGCCGCGATCGTGGCCGCTGTGCCGCGCGGGCAGCTCGCCTTGCGCACCGGGGCGGCGTCGGGGTTCGTGGTGGTCGACGTGGATCCGGCGCACGATGGGGCGGCCACCCTGGCGCGGCTGATCGCTGCCGGCCTGACGCCGCCTACGGCGCGGGTCCGTACCGGCTCTGATGGGTTGCACCTGTACTACCGGCACCCCGGACAGCGGGTGCCGTGCAGCCAGGGCAAGCCAGGTCAAGGGCTCGGCCCCGGTATCGACGTGAAGGCCGATGGCGGGTACGTCGTGCTGCCGCCGTCGGTGCACCCGCGCACCGGACGCCCGTACCGGTGGATACCTGGCCAGGCCGTGAGGGAGATGCCCCCCGCCCTGCTCACGGCCTGCCTGCCACCGCCGGCACCACCGGCCCTGACCGCGACCGGCCCGACGTGCCTACGTGAGGCGGGGGGCATCTCTCACCCTGATCGGCTGCTCGCCGCGCTGCTGGATCGGATCACCACGGCCACCGAGGGCACTCGACGCACCACCCTCTACGGCGCAGCTAGAGGCGTTGCCCGCATGGTCACCGCCGGAGCCATCGACCCCGCCGACGCGATCACCGCCCTGACCGAGGCCGGTCGGCAAGCCCACCAGACCGACCGCGACATACAGGCCGCCATCCGTGGTGGCTTCCGAGCCGAAGGAGTGGCCGCATGACGCCCGCTCGCCTGCACCTGGTCGCCGACGACCCACACGACACCGACGCGCCCCCGGGCGACACCGGGCCACTGTGGGATATGCCCGTGCCCCTGACCGGGGCCGCCACCGTGCCACCGCCGTTTCCGCTGGACGTGTTCCCCCGCTGGCTCGGCGACATGGCGACCGGCGTAGCCCGGTTCACGGCCACCGATCCGGCCATGGCCGGCACCCTCGCCGTTGCCGTGCTCTCCGCCTGCGCGGGTGGCCGCCTGGAGGTGGAGCCGGTGCCCGGGTGGCGCGAGCCGGTCAACATCTTCACCGCTGTCATTGCTGGCCCCGGAGAGCGCAAAAGCCCCGTGCACCGGGCGATGACCGCACCCCTGTTCGCCGCACAGTCGACGCTTTCCGATGCGATCCGGCCCCGCATCGCCGAGGCCGCCGCGCTGCGCGACATCGCCGACCGGCAAGCCGAGCAGGCCAAGGCTCAGGCAGCGAAGGCCACCGACCCGGGCAAACGCGACGACGCCACGGCCGACGCTGTGGCCGCCGCCATCGCCGCCGAGGCCATCACCGTTCCCGGCCTACCGAAACTGATCGTGGACGACGCCACCCCCGAAGTCCTCATCAACCTGATGGCCGCCAACGGCGGACGCATGGCGATCATCAGCGATGAAGGTGGCATCTTCGACACCCTCGCCGGCCGCTACTCCGCTTCCCCGAACCTTGACCCCTACCTGAAAGGTCACGCGGGGCAGCCGATGAGCAACGAACGGATCACCCGCGAAGGTGCCTCCATCGAAAAGCCCGCGCTGACCGTGTGCGTGATGGCGCAACCGGTGGTGCTGCGTCAGTTCGGCGGTAACGCTGGGCTCGCCGGGCGTGGGTTGCCGGCGCGGTTTCTGTTCGCGCTGCCCGCGTCGATGGCCGGCTACCGACCCGTCGACACACCCCCGGTGCCCGAACCGGTGGCCGCCGGCTACCGCAGCCGCGTGCATGACCTGGCCGCCACGTTCGCCGAGTGGGAAGACCCCGCCGTTGTCGTTCTCACCGAGGAAGCCGGCAAGGTCCGCCGTGCCGCCGCGGAGCAGGTGGAAGCCGAGTTACGGCCCGGCGGGAGCCTGCACGACATGCGGGAATGGGGCAACAAGCTGGCCGGCGCGACGCTGCGCCTAGCCGGGCTGCTGCACGTCGCCCACCACCCCGCCGACGCCTGGCGACGCCCGATCGACGCCGACCGCATGGCCGACGCCGTGAGGCTCGCTGACTTCTTCGCCGCCCACTACCGAGCCGCCATCGCCACCATTACCGCCGACGCCACCACCGAAACCGCCCGCCGCGTCCTGACCATCGTCACCGCCAAGGGCATGACCACCTTCACCCGCCGCGAGCTACACCGCCGTTGCCACCGGCAACTACCCCGCGCCGCCGACGTCACCGCCGTGCTGGACGTCCTCACCGCCCACGGCTGGATCCGCACCACCGACACCGGCAGCTACGAAGTCCACCCCCGCGCCGCCGACCACAACCCCGGAAGCGGTGACACGGTGACAACCCCGCCCAGCAGCCACGTTTCCGCAGCTCACAGCACCTGAACCGCTGTCACCACCCCCCGGTGACAAACGGTGACAGCGGTGACAGCTACCCGGCCCTGTCACCGCTGTCACCACCTGTCACCACCCTCCGGTGACAGACCGAAAGCCACGCTGACCAGCAGAAACACCCCGCCAGCCGCCTGGCTGTCACCGTGTCACCGCCTCCCGGCCCCTCCCGGCCCAGCAGCCAGGCCACCGGCACCGAAACGGCCCGCTGAGAGCCGCACAGACAGTCCGGCCCTATGCCTTACACCGACCCTGCCCAGATCTTGCGCCTACGGCGCTCTCAGAGGGCCGCTCTATGCCCTCCTGCCGCACTGCTGCCCCGACCCTCCACCAGGTGACCAGTGGGGGCCGGACGGCGCTCACGATGCAAATCAGGCGGCACCGGACCCGCCCGTGTGCTGCGCATCCTGCCATTTCAACGTTTCTACCTCCACGCCATCCCGAGGGAGGACAGCCGCCATGACCACCCCGAATCGGCCAGCGCGGGGGGCATCCCGCCCCGCCCGTCACCTCACGATTGCCGACGTTTGCGACGACCTCGGAATTAGCCGATCGACCTTCTATGACTGGCGAGCAAAGCGAAAGGGTCCGCCCGCCCGCAAGTTGCCCAACGGGGAGATCCGCATTGAGCGGCGCGACTACGAATCTTGGCTTGAATCGCTCTATGAGGAGGCAGCTTGAGTACCACCTATGACGTACGCATCTGGTCGATTGAGACGTATGACGGGAAGAAAGGGCGCACCTATCGTGTTCGTTGGCGGACTGCCGGCCAGTCACGCAAAGAGGTATTCAAAACAAAAGCGCTTGCGGAGAGCTTCCGTTCTGAACTGGTAACGGCTTCCCGAAAGGGTGAAGCATTCGATGTCGATTCGGGACTTCCGATCACGATGCGACGCGAAACAGTCGCCATGTCGTGGTACGAGCTGGCGTGTTCATTCGCCGATATGAAGTGGCCGCATGTGGCTGCCACGACTAGGCGTACTCACGCCGAAGCGCTGACAGCGCTTACCGTCCTCATGTTGACCAATGGCAAGGGGCGGCCGGAGGCCAAGCTGCTTCGCCACGCGTTGGGCCGCTGGGCCTTCAACACCACGCGGCGCAACGCCGAAGGAGTGCCGGACGAGGTGGCAAAGGCGCTCGGTTGGGTGAAGCGCAACACCCGCAACGTGGCAAGCCTTAGCCGTCCGGAAGTGCTGCGGCCGGTGCTGAACGGCCTCACGGTGCGACTCGACGGAGCACCGGCCGCGCCAAGCGTCATCAGCCGCCGTCGCAAGATTCTCAATACGGCAATCGAATACGCGGTAGAACGGCGAGCGCTGCCAGCAAATCCGCTGCCACAATTGAAGTGGAAGCCGCCGAAAACCGTTACGACGATCGACAGGCGATCGGTGGCCAACCCGGTACAGGTGCGAACGCTACTCAACGGGGTGCGGGAGCAGGGGCGCATCGGGCCACGTATGGTCGCTTTCTACGCCTGCCTCTACTACGCCGCGATGCGGCCGGAGGAAGCCGTTCGCCTGGCAAAGCCGAACCTGCATCTACCGGAAACGGGATGGGGAGAATTCACCCTTGACGGAGCGAACCCGCACGCGGGCCGAGAATGGACCGACAGCGGAAAGAACCGAGATAGCCGGCAACTCAAGCAGCGCGCCCGAGGGGAGACGCGCACGGTTCCCTGTCCACCCGAACTAACCGCAATCATCAATGCGCACGTCGAACTGTTCGGCTACGGCCCGGACGGTCGGCTATTCGTGGGAGAGCGCAACAAGGAGGAATTGCCCAAGGGGACGATTAATCGCGTGTGGCGGTGGGCGCGTGCCGCCGTGTTCACGCCCGAGGTCTACGCCTCCCCGCTGGCACGCACCCCGTACGACCTACGGCACGCTGCCGTGTCGACACAGCTTAACGGGGGAGTGCCGCCGACGCAGGTAGCCGACTGGGCCGGGCAGTCAGTGGAGGTGCTGCTCAGGATCTACGCCAAGTGCCTAGACGGCGGTGAGGCCGCTCTCCGGCAACGCGTCGAACGGGCGTTCGGCCACGACTGACCGATCGGCCGAACTTTGGCACGGATATGGCACAGACGCCCGCCACGGGCCGCTAACGGCCGGACACAGCCGGACACATGAATAAGGCCCCTGACCGGGTTCTCCCTGGTCAGGGGCCTTATTGTGCTGCTCACGTTTGGTGCCCCCGGCAGGATTCGAACCTGCGCCCCCGCCTCCGGAGGGCGGTGCTCTATCCCCTGAGCTACGGGGGCTCAGCGACTGGAGAAGACTAGCAAACCTCCTCCGCGTACGCCGAATCGGTATCGGGTGAGCCGATCGTGTCGGCGACCGGCCCACCCGGTGCTCAGGCGGCCGCGACGGCCCGCCCACAGCTGGGCAGCGGATGGAGGACGACTCGCCGGGGGAGCCGGCGTGGCCACTCGTTGCGCGGCCAGGAGCCGTCCACGATCAGGTGCACGGTGCGCTGCTCCTCGCCGCTGAGCCGCAGCACGAAGTCGCGGGGGAGCGGCGGGTCCACCGTCGGCGTGGTGATCATGAAGCGCACCCGGCCGCGGGACGAGACGGCGGAGATCACGTCCGCCGCCGGCATGGTGCCGCGCAGCCGGATCCGACCGATCCAGTAGACCTCGGCGAGGTGCTCCTGGGCGGCCCTGGTGATCGCCGGGTACTCGCTGCGGACCCAGCGCTCGACCGCGCTGACGCAGAGCCCACAGGCCCGCTCGCGCGGCTCGCGCGGACCCAACCCCCAGGCCCGCAGGTACGCCCCGACCGCCCCGGCGTCCAGCGGCAGGTCGAATCGGCGCTGGATGAGCGTGGTGAGGCTCTGCCTCGTCCACAGCTCGTCGTCCAGGCCGAACTCGTCGGGGTGGACGCCCCGGAGTGTGTCGATCAGTTCGAGTTCCTGTTCGCGGCTGAGCATTCCCGGCTCGCTCTGCCGCTGTCCGCGACGGACGGCTGCCACCGCCCCGTCACCGCCGATGGTGTGGCGTCGGCACCAGCTGGTGACCGAACGCCGTGCGTCTCTGAGTGCAACCCCCACGTCTTGGGCAACGAGCACGAATCGCAACTGGTCACGATATGTGGGGAGAAAAGTCTCGAAGCAACGTAATCGCCTGTCCCGGTCAAATCACCCACAAGGTACTTAGGCGTGCATCCAGGGTCACGGGTGGCGTCTGCCCGCCGGTGATCGACTCGGGTTCCTGCACGTCGGGGCGTCCGGGTCGCGTGGACAGCCCGACTTCCTGAAAGGCGAGTCGATCAAGGTGGTGCGAGGGCGAGCGGCGGGGGAGGTGGCCTCGACGTGGCGCGGCCCGCGTCACCGCACCGATCGGCGGGAACGCGGGCCGGGTACGCCCGTTCCGGTCAACCCTTGGCTGCCTGCGCCTGGAGCTGCCGGAGGTTGTTCAGTTCGGTCTGCTGGGTGTTCTTCATGGTCTGTGCCACCCGTACGACCTCGTCGTTGTCGGTCTCGTCGAGCGCCGCGTCGATCATGTGGATGCCGCCCAGGTGATGGGCGTACATCAAGGTCAGGAACTGCCGGTCGACCTCGATGCCCTTGGCGTCCCGCAGGGCGGTCATCTGCTGCGGGGTGGCCATCCCCGGCATCAGGCCGTTCTTGACGGCGGCCCCGTCGGACATCCACGACATCGGCGGCTTCGAACCGGTCGGGCTGAGGCCCCACTCGCGCAGCCAGGTCTGCATGGCGCCGATCTCGCCCTGCTGCCCGGTGGCGATGTCGACGGCGATCTGCCGCACCTCGGGGAGGGTCGCCGACCGGTACGCGATGAGGCTCATCTCGACCGCCTGCGCGTGGTGGGTCGTCATGTCCCGGGCGAAGCCCGCTTCGACCGACGCGTCACCGGGCCGGGTGAACCGCGGAGTGAGCAGGCCGCCCGCATAACCGAGGAGCAGCCCCACCACCACCATGACGGCGAGCGCCAGCACGCCGTAACGCGACGCCGGGGCCCGGCCGTCCTCGTCCGGGGCGGCCGGGGTGTCGTCGTACTCGCTGTCGGTGGTGGCGGGGGCTGTCATCGGCGTCCTTACTGCTGGGGTTGCTGCTGCTGGGGGGCCTCATCACGCGGCGTGGTGCCGGTGGCGGTGATGCCCGTGTTGCAGAGCGCCGTCGGGCCCTCGGCGGAGGCGTTCACCCGCAGGTCCTTGATGAACTCGTCGATCCGCGAGTCGTCGGCGTTGTCGAGCTTGAGCTGGTAGCCCCAGGCCTGCAGCGAGATCGGCTTGTCCAGGCCCTCGTACGGGCTCATCAGCATCTTTTCGACGCCGCGCACCTTGCCGGCGAGCTTCTCGACCTGGTCGGCGGGCAGGTCGGGGCGGTAGGTGATCCACACCGCGCCGTGCTCCAGGCTGTGCACCGCGTGCTCGTTGGCGATCGGGGCGTCGTAGACGTCGCCCATGCAGTTCTGCCAGGCGGCGTTGTGCACGCCACCCACCGGCGGCGAGTACTTCCAGGTCAGGGGACCCGGCTTGTGCGACTCGTACTTCAGGCTCTCGCCGTCGGTCTTGCGGATGTTGACGATGCCGTCGATGGCGTTGGCCCGCTTGTCCCACGGCTTGGAGCCCTGGAACGCCGCGAAGGCGCCGTAGCCGATGATGCCGGCCGCGAGCACGCCCACCGCGACGAAGAGCGCGATCGGCCCCCAGGCGCGGCCCTGGCTCACCTTGACCGGAGTGACCGGTTTGCGCGGGCCCTTGCCGCCGGCCCGGGGGGAGCCGGCCGGCTTGCCGGAACCGGCCTTGGCGCCGGGCGCCGGCCGGCCCGCGGCCGGCTTCTTGCCGGTGCTGACCACGGTCGGGCGGCGCTCAGGGCCACCCGGGGTGCTGATGCTCATCGTGCCTCGTCAAGTCGGTCGGTCAGGGGAGTGGCGGGCCGGTAGACGCGCAGGGGAGCCGCCGAGTGCCCGAGTCTACCCCCGATAACATGGCTGGGTGACTCCTGCAGAACTAGCCTCGGTCGTCCTTGCCGCCGCCCACGCCGTCTTCGAGCAGCGTGGGCTCGACCGCGCCGCGCTTCCGGCGAGCACGGTGGTGGAGCGACCGCGCAACCCCGAGCACGGCGACTACGCGTCGACGCTCGCGCTGCAGTTGAGCAAAAAGGTGGGTGTCCCGCCCCGGGAGCTGGCGACGGCTCTGGCCGATGAACTGGGCCGGACGCCCGGTGTCAAATCGGTGGAAATCGCCGGGCCGGGCTTCCTGAACATCCGGCTCGACGCGGCCGCCGCCGGTCAGCTCGCCCGGGTGATCGTCGAGGCCGGCGCGGAGTACGGCCGCAGCGAGCAACTCGCCGGGGAGAAGATCAACCTGGAGTTCGTCTCGGCCAACCCGACCGGGCCGGTGCACATCGGCGGGGTCCGCTGGGCGGCCGTCGGCGACGCGTTGAGCCGGCTGCTGCGGGCCACCGGCGCCGAGGTCGGCACGGAGTACTACTTCAACGACGCGGGCTCGCAGATCGACAGGTTCGCCCGTTCGCTGCTGGCCGCCGCCAAGGGTGAGCCGGCCCCGGAGGACGGCTACGGCGGGGCGTACATCGCCGAGATCGCCGCCGAGGTGCAGGCCCGCCGGCCGGAGGTGGGGTCGCTCGACGACGACGCCGCCCAGGAGATCTTCCGGGTCGAGGGCGTCGCGCTGATGTTCGACGAGATCCGCACCTCGCTACGCGACTTCGGAGTGGAGTTCGACACCTACTTCAACGAGAAGGACCTGCACGACCGGGGTGAGCTCGACCTGGCGCTGAACCGGCTGCGCGAGCAGGGACACCTCTACGAGTCCGAGGGCGCCACCTGGCTGCGCACCACCGACTTCGGTGACGACAAGGACCGGGTGCTGCGCAAGTCCAACGGCGAGTGGACGTACTTCGCCGCGGACTGCGCCTACTACCTGGACAAGCGCGAGCGCGGCTTCGAGCGGGTCGTGATCATGCTGGGCGCCGACCACCACGGCTACATCGGCCGGATGAAGGCGATGGCCGCCTGCTTCGGTGACGACCCGGAGCGCAACCTGGAGATCCTCATCGGGCAGCTGGTCAACCTGCTGCGCGAGGGCGCGCCCATGCGGATGAGCAAGCGGGCCGGCACGGTGATCACCCTGGAGGACCTGGTCGAGGCCATCGGCGTGGACGCCTCCCGGTACGCGCTGGCCCGCTACTCCAGCGACTCCCCGATCGACATCGACATCGAGCTGTGGACCAAGGCCAAGAACGACAACCCGGTCTACAAGGTGCAGTACGTGGCCGCCCGGACGGCCGGCGTGGCCCGCAACGCCGCCGAGGTGGGGCTGCTCGCCGGTGACGCCGACGCGTTCCGCCCCGAACTGCTCAGTCACGAGAAGGAGAACGAGCTGCTCAAGGCGCTCGCCGAGTTCCCGGCGGTGGTCGCCACCGCCGCCGAGCGGCGCGAGCCGCACCGGGTGGCCCACTACCTGGAGGAGGACGTCGCGCAGTCCTACCACCGGTTCTACGACAACTGCCGGATCCTGCCGCGCGGCGACGAGGAGATCACCGACCTGCACCGCGCCCGGCTGTGGCTCAACGACGCCACCCGCACGGTCGTCGCCAACGGCCTGTACCTGCTCGGCGTCTCCGCGCCCGAGAGGATGTGACATGAGGGCTCATGAGGCCGGTGCGCTGCACGCGGACATCAGCGAGCGGGGGCCGGCCTGGCTGCGTACCCCGGCGGATGTCAACGCCCTCGTGCCGGCGCTGTGGCCGCGGTCGGTGACGCGCGGCGCGGACGGCGCGGTCGCCGTCGCGGGCCTCAGCGTCCGCGACATCGCGGCCGAGTTCGGCACCCCGGTGTACGTCCTCGACGAGGCCGACCTGCGCTCGCGCTGCCGCGACTTTCGGGCGGCCTTCCCCACCGAGGACGTCTACTACGCGGGCAAGGCGTTCCTCTGCCGGGCGGTGGTCCGGATGATCGCCGAGGAAGGCCTGCACCTGGACGTCTGCACCGGGGGTGAGCTGGCCACCGCGCTCTCGGCCGGGATGCCGCCGGAGCGGATCGGCTTCCACGGCAACAACAAGTCGGTCGCCGAGCTGTCCCGGGCGTTGGACGCCGGAGTGGGACGGATCATCGTCGACTCGTTCACCGAGATCGACCGGCTCACCGCGCTCGCCCGCGAGCGCGGGGTCCGGCCCCGGGTGCTGGTGCGGGTCACGGTCGGCGTGGAGGCGCACACCCACGAGTTCATCGCCACCGCCCACGAGGACCAGAAGTTCGGCTTCTCGCTGGCCGGCGGCGCCGCCGCGACTGCCGCCTTCAAGATCCTCGACGAGGGCGTCCTGGAGTTGCGGGGTCTGCACTCGCACATCGGCTCGCAGATCTTCGACGCCAGCGGCTTCGAGGTCTCGGCCCGCCGGGTGCTCTCCCTCCAGGCGCAGATCCGCGACGCACGCGGGGTGGAGCTGCCCGAGCTGGACCTGGGCGGCGGCTTCGGCATCGCGTACACCACGCAGGACGACCCGGCCACTCCGCAGGACCTGGCCAAGCGCCTGCGCAAGATCGTCGACCTGGAGTGCGCTGCGGAGAACCTGGCCGTGCCGCACCTGTCGATCGAGCCGGGACGGGCCATCGTCGGCCCGGCCGTGTTCACCCTCTACGAGGTCGGCACGGTCAAGGAGCTCGACGGCATCCGCACGTTCGTCAGCGTCGACGGCGGGATGAGCGACAACATCCGCACGGCCCTCTACGACGCGTCCTACTCGGCCACGTTGGCCTCCCGGGCCTCGACCGCGCAGCCGTTGCTCGCCCGCGTGGTGGGAAAGCACTGTGAGTCAGGGGACATCGTGGTGAAGGATGAATTCCTGCCCGCCGACGTGCAGCCCGGAGATCTTGTCGCAGTGCCCGGCACCGGTGCGTACTGCCGGAGCATGGCCAGCAACTACAACCACGTGCCCCGGCCCCCGGTCGTGGCGGTGCGTGACGGCCAGGCGCGCCTGATCGTCCGGCGGGAGACCGAAGAGGACCTGCTGGCATTGGATGTTGGATGACGTCACCTGTGCGCTTGGCGCTGCTCGGCTGTGGCACTGTGGGCCAGGAGGTGGTCCGGCTGCTGCACGAGCAGTCGGCCGACCTGACCGCCCGGATCGGCGCTCCACTGGAGATCGCCGGTATCGCCGTCCGCCGGCTCGGCCGCGACCGCGGTGACCTGCCCGTCGACGAGGCCCTGTTCACCACCGACGCGCTCGGCCTGATCAAACGCGACGACGTGGACGTGGTGATCGAGGTGGTCGGCGGCATCGAGCCGGCCCGGGGCTGGCTGGTCGAGGCGCTGCGGGCCGGCAAGAGCGTGGTCACCGCCAACAAGGCGCTGCTCGCCGAGGACGGGGTGGCCCTGCACGAGGCGGCGGCCGAGGGCGGCGGCGACCTCTACTACGAGGCGTCCGTGGCCGGTGCGATCCCGCTGCTGCGCCCGCTGCGCGAGTCGCTGCACGGGGACCGGATCAACCGGGTCACCGGCATCGTCAACGGCACCACCAACTTCATCCTCTCCGCGATGGACGCGACCGGGGCCGGCTTCGCCGAGGCCCTCGAGGAGGCCACCGCCCTGGGGTACGCGGAGGCCGACCCGACCGCCGACGTGGAGGGCTTCGACGCGGCGGCGAAGGCGGCGATCCTCGCCTCGCTGGCGTTCCACACCCGGGTCGGCGCGGCCGACGTGCACCGCGAGGGCATCACCGAGGTGACCGCCGCGGACATGGCCAGCGCCCAGGCGATGGGCTGCACGATCAAGCTGCTCTGCATCGCGGCCCGGGGCGTCGACCCTACCGGCCGGGAGACCGTGAGCGTCCGGGTGCACCCGGCGATGATCCCGCGCAGCCACCCGCTGGCCAGCGTCGGCGACGCGTTCAACGCGGTCTTCGTGGAGGCGGACGCGGCCGGGCAGCTGATGTTCTACGGTCGGGGCGCTGGGGGCGCGCCGACCGCCAGCGCGGTGCTCGGTGACGTGGTCGCGGTGTCCCGCAACCGGCTCGCCGGGGTGCGCGCGGCCAGCGAGAGCGCGTACGCGGCCCTGGCGGTCCGGCCGATGGGTGAGGCGTTGACCCGCTACCACGTCAGCCTGGACGTGGCCGACCGTCCGGGCGTGCTGGCCGCGGTGGCGGGCGTGTTCGCCCGGCACGACGTGTCGATCGCGACGGTGCGGCAGGGCTCGGCGGGTGGGTCGCCCGGCCGCGACGGCGACGCCGAGCTGGTCATCGTCACCCACGTGGCACCGGACGCCGCGCTCGCCGCGACCGTCGGCGAGTTGCGCGGTCTGGACATTGTCCGGTCCGTGACCAGTGTGTTGCGGGTCGAGGGTGGCGCCTGATTCGTTGACACCATCGATGGGTGGGCTCGCGCGTCCCGACAGGTGGGTAAGCCGGGGTGTGCCATCGACCACTCCGGCAGGCTGGTCCAAGGTGGCCCTGATGCTCGGGTCGGTGCGGCGGTAGAGGCGAGGAGATCGACATGTGGCGGGGTTTGATCGAGGCGTACCGGGATCGGCTGCCGGTCACCACGGCCACGCCGATCGTCACGCTGCACGAGGGGAACACGCCGCTGTTGCCGGCGCCGGTGCTGTCCGCCCGGATCGGTTGCGACGTGCACCTCAAGGTGGAGGGCGCCAACCCGACCGGCTCGTTCAAGGACCGGGGGATGACCCTCGCGGTGTCGAAGGCGGTCGAGGCCGGCAACAAGGCCATCATCTGCGCCTCCACCGGCAACACCAGCGCCTCCGCGGCGGCGTACGCGGCGCGGGCCGGGCTGACCTGCGCGGTCCTGGTGCCGCAGGGCAAGATCGCATTGGGCAAGCTGGCCCAGGCGCTGGTGCACGGCGCGAAGCTGCTCCAGGTCAGTGGCAACTTCGACGACTGCCTGTCGCTCGCCGCGAAGCTGGCCCAGGACCACCCGGTCGCGCTCGTCAACTCGGTGAACATCGACCGGTTGCACGGCCAGAAGACCGCCGCCTTCGAGGTCGTCGAGGCGCTCGGTGACGCGCCCGACATCCACTGCCTGCCGGTCGGCAACGCCGGCAACATCTCCGCCTACTGGATGGGCTACGCGGAGGATCGGGCTGCCGGCGCCACCACCCGGACGCCGAAGATGTACGGCTTCCAGGCGTCCGGTGCCGCCCCGATCGTGACCGGCCAGGTGGTGCCGGAGCCGTCGACGATCGCCACGGCGATCCGGATCGGCAACCCGGCGAGCTGGACCAAGGCACTGGACGCCCGGGACACCTCCGGTGGCCTGATCGCCGCGGTGACCGACCGGGAGATCCTTTCCGCGTACCGGTTGCTCGCCCGCGAGGTGGGGGTCTTCGTCGAGTTGGGCAGCGCGGCCAGCGTGGCCGGCCTGCTCCAGCAGGCCGAGGCGGGCGCGGTGCCGCCCGGGTCGACGGTGGTCTGCACGGTGACCGGCCACGGCCTGAAGGACCCGGAGTGGGCGATCTCCACGGCGCCGGCGCCGCTGACCATCGCGAACGACCCGATGGCCGCCGCTCGCGCCCTCGACCTGGCCTGAGCGCGCGCCGGCCGCCCGCTGCGGGCAGGCCGGCGGTCGGGTGGTGAGACTGCGTCGGGGGCGGCGGGGGTTCCGGTGATCGAATCCGGCACACTTTCACGTATCCCCGCCCGCAATCTCGTTCAGGAGTGAACCAGGCCGATGTCGCTGCTTGCCAGATTCAGCCTCGCCAACCGAGGGCTGATCGCCCTCATCGCGGTGGTGACCACGGTGTTCGGAGTGTTCGCCGTGCCGTCGCTGAAGCAGCAACTGCTGCCGTCGCTCGAATTCCCGGCCGCGTTCATCGTGGCCCCCTACCCCGGCGCCGGCCCCGAGATCGTCGAGTCGCAGGTGACCGAGCCGATCGAGAACGCCCTCCAGGGCATTCCGGGGTTGGACAAGGTCACCTCCACGTCCCGCGAGGGGTCGGCCACCGTCCAGGTGACGTACGAGTTCGGCACCGACCTGGACGACGTGGTCAACAAGATGCAGACCGCGCTGAGCCGGATCGACGCCCAACTGCCGGAGAGCGTCGACCCCCAGGTCATCGCCGGTAGCACCGACGACCTGCCGGCGGTGGTGCTGGCCGCGGCCGGCGCGGCGGACGAGCGGGCGCTCGCCGAGAAGCTCCAGGCGACTGTGGTGCCGGAGCTGGAGGGCATCGAGGGGGTACGCACGGTCGAGGTGACCGGCACCCGCGACGACATCGTGGTGGTCACCCCGGACCCGGCGAAGCTGGCCGCGGCTCAGGTGCAGCCGGCGGCGATCGGCGCGGCGCTGAAGACCAACGGCGTGGCCGTACCGGCCGGCGCGGTGACCGACGGCGGGCTGGCTCTTCCGGTGCAGGTCGGTGCGCCGATCGCCAACCTGGAGGACCTGCGCGGCATCGTGGTCACCCCGGGCGCGACGCCGGTCCGTCTCGGTGATGTGGCGACGGTCGAGCAGCAGCTCGCGCCGGCCACGGCGATCACCCGGACCAACGGCAAGGACAGCCTCGGCATCGCGGTCACCGCCGCTCCGGACGGCAACGCCGTGCAGATCTCGCACGAGATCCGGGACCGGCTCGCCGACCTGAAGGACGCCTCCGGTGCGGAGCTGACGGTCGTCTTCGACCAGGCGCCGTTCGTCGAGAAGTCGATCGAGTCGTTGACCACCGAGGGTCTGCTCGGCCTGGTGATGGCGGTCATCGTCATCCTGGTCTTCCTGCTGTCGGTGCGCTCGACGGTGGTCACCGCGGTCTCCATCCCGCTCTCCGTGCTGGTGGCGTTGATCGCCCTGTGGATCGGTGACTACTCGCTCAACCTGCTCACCCTCGGCGCGTTGACCATCGCGGTCGGCCGGGTGGTGGACGACTCGATCGTGGTGTTGGAGAACATCAAACGACACCTGGAGTACGGCGAGGAGAAGCGCCACGCCATCGTCACCGGCGTCCGTGAGGTGGCCGGTGCGGTGACCGCGTCCACCCTCACCACGGTTGCGGTGTTCGCGCCGATCGCGTTGGTCGGCGGGTTCGTGGGTCAGCTCTTCGCCCCGTTCGCGATCACCGTGACGGTGGCGCTGCTCGCCTCGCTGCTGGTGTCGCTGACCGTGATCCCGGTGCTCGCGTACTGGTTCCTGAAGCCGCGTGGCGGCACCGCGGACGACGAGGCGGTGCGGCGTGGCGCGGAGGAGAAGGAGCTGCGCAGCCCGTTGCAGCGGGCGTACCTGCCGGTGGTCGGGTTCGCCACCCGTAAGCGGTCGACCCGGTGGATCACGGTGGGGCTCGGCCTGCTGGTGCTCTTCGGCACCTTCGGTCTGGCCCAGAAGCTGGAGACCAACTTCCTGGACGACTCCGGCCAGGACACCCTCAACATGAGCCAGGAGCTGCCGGCCGGGAGTGGCCTGGCGGCCACCGACGCGGCGGCCAGGCAGGTCGAGTCGGTGCTGTCGGCCACCAAGGGCGTCGAGACGTACCAGGTGACCGCCGGCGGTGGCGACAACCCGTGGGCGGGTGGCGGCGGCAACAACGTCGCCAGCTGGTCACTGGCGCTCGACGGTGACACCGACGCGAAGCAGATGCGTGAGGTGTTGCGCAAGGAGTTCGACAAGATCGGCGCCGGTGTGGGCGAGATCAGCTTCGGTGGCGGGCAGGAGGCGTCGACCAGCCAGCTGGAGGTGGTCGTCCAGGCCAGCGACGCGGAGGTGCTGACCCGGGCCGCCGAGGAGGCCCGGTCGGCGATGGCCGGTGTCCCGGACGTCGAGGATGTCTCCACCAGCCTGGCCGAGCGGGTGCCGCGGGTCGACGTGACCGTCGACCGGGTCGCCGCCGGCCGGGCCGGACTCACCGAGGCCGCCGTGGGGCAGCTCGTGTCGCAGGCGTTCCGGGGAGCGCCGCTGGGTCAGGTCTCCCTCGACGGCCAGCAGCAGAACGTGGTGCTGCGGCTGGGTACGCGGCCGCCGATGTCGGTGGAGGAGCTGCGGGCGCTGCCGGTGGGGCCGGTCAAGCTGGACGACATCGCGGACGTCACCCAGGGTGAGGGGCCGCAGCAGGTCACCCGGATCGACGGTGAGCGCAGCGTGTCGGTGACCGGCGCGGCGACCGGCTCGAACCTGGGCGCGACGAGCAAGGAGCTGCAGACGCGGCTGGACGCCATCGACGTGCCGGGCGCGAGCTTCACGATCGGTGGCGTCAGCGCGGATCAGGCGGATGCCTTCGGTGATCTGGGCCTGGCGGTGCTGGTGGCGATCGCGATCGTCTTCCTGATCATGGTGGCGACGTTCCGCAGCCTCACCCAGGCGCTGATCCTGCTGATCTCCATCCCGTTCGCGTCGACCGGCGCGATCGGTCTGCTGCTGGTCACCGGGACGCCACTCGGCGTGCCGGCGCTGATCGGCGTGCTGATGCTCGTCGGCATCGTGGTGACCAACGCGATCGTGCTGCTCGACCTGATCAACCAGTACCGGTCGCAGGGCATGGGCGTCCGGGAGGCGGTGGTCGAGGGCGGCCGGCGCCGACTGCGTCCGATTCTGATGACCGCGGTGGCGACCATCTTCGCGCTGCTGCCGATGGCGTTCGGGCTGACCGGTGAGGGCGGGTTCATCTCGCAGCCACTGGCGGTGGTGGTGATCGGCGGTCTGCTCAGCTCCACGCTGCTCACCCTGATCCTGGTGCCGACGCTCTACACGATGGTGGAGCACACCAAGGAGTCGCTGCGGGACCGACGCGACCGGCGGCGCGCCGGCAGGTCGGAGGTGACCGCGGCGGAGACCGACGAGGTGTCGGCCCCGAACCAGGTGGCGGTGCCGAGCGGCGCACCTGCCCCGGCCACGGCCGAGGGTGCGCAGCCGGCCGGGCGAGCCGCGCCGTCGGCTGCGCTGGTCGAGGGTACGGACCAGTTCGAGGTGCTGCGTCTGCCCCGTAGCCGTACCTCGCCGCTGCCTCCGTCGGAGTCGACCGAGTAGGTCGGACCGCGACTCGGAACGCCCCCGGCAGGGTTCTGCCGGGGGCGTTCCAGGTCTGTGGACCGAAACACTCCGGTCCGACCGGACTCGCACCTTGTGTAACTTCTTGCGTACTCTTCGTAGATGGATGGGTGTGGGTGAGGCAAGGGTGGGCGGATGGCCGACGGCACGCGAGGGTGGGGGCGGCGCGACCTGTTGCGCCGTGGCCTGCTGCTCGTCGGCGGAGTGGCCATCGGCGTCGGGGCGTCCGAGGCGTGGCAGAGCACCCATCGCCGGCTGCCGATCGCCGGCGGCCCCGCCAGCGCCACACTCGGAAACGGCCAGCAGGATGTCGGCGCCGGCGCGCTTGAGGTCTTCTGGTCGGGAAGGACCAGCCAGCGTCTGGTGGCCCTCACCTTCGACGACGGTCCCGCACCACAGTGGACCCCGATGGTGCTCGACACCCTGGCCCGACACCAGGTTCCGGCCACGTTCTTCATGGTCGGCGCGCAGGTCCGCCGGCACGCCGACGTCGTCCGCGACCGGCTCGCGGGGCACGAGGTGGGCAACCACAGCTGGGACCACCGGGACCTGGCCGAGCTGGACGCCGCCGAGGCGTACGACGACCTGCGCCGAAGCCACGACGCGATCGCCGACGTGACCGGGACGCCGCCCCGGCTGCTTCGCCCACCGTACGGTCACCTGGGCGGGGCGGTGCTGCACGCGGCGGCCCGGCTGGACTACCGGCTGGTGCTCTGGTCGCTGCAGATGGTGGAACGCGAGTTTCCCGACGACCCGGCCGGCCACGCCCGGCGGATCGTGGCTGGGGTCCGACCGGGAACGATCGTGCTCGGCCACGACGTGGGGGCACATCGGCGACTGGTCGCGCTCCGCGGCCTGACCGACATGATCAATGGACTGCGGTCGTTGGGTTACACCTTCGTCACGGTTTCGGCTCTGCTGACAGCGAGCGTGGCCCCGACCCCGACCAGGTAAGGTGCCGCTCCGTGGCGTCCACCCTCTCGGTCCTGACCGGCAACCGGAGCTTCCGCAATCTCTTCCTGGCCGAACTGGTGGTCTTCGGCGCCGACTGGTTCGTCATGGTGCCACTGCTGGTGCTGTTACCGCAGCTGACCGGCAGCGGGGTCTGGGGCGCGCTGGTGTTGGCGGTGGACACCGGCATCGTGGCGCTGCTGCTGCCGTACACCGGCACGATCGCCGACCGCTTCGACCGCCGGAAGATCATGATCGCGGCCAACGTGGCCGCGCTGGCCGGCGTGTTGCTGCTGCTCGGCGTGCGGGGCGCCTCCACGGCGTGGCTGGCGCTCGTCGCGATCGGGGTGGTCGCGGTGGCCAAGGCGTTCTACTCGCCGGCCGCGCAGGCCGCGCTGCCCAACGTGCTGGAGCCGCACGAGCTGGCCGCCGGTAACGCGGTCGCCGGCTCGGCCTGGGGCACCATGACCGTCGTCGGTGCCTCGCTCGGTGGCGTGCTCAGCACCGCTGCCGGCCCGTACGTCTGCTTCTGGGTGGCAGCGGTGGGCCTGGCGCTGGCCGCGGCCCTCGCCACCCGGATCCGCCGGCCGTTGCAGGCGCCACGGGACACCGACCTGCCGGCCCAGCGGACCTGGGCCGCCGTCCGCGAGGCGCTCGGCTACATCGGTCACCGCCCCCGGGTGCTCGCGCTGGTCACGGTGAAGTCGGCGGTGGGCCTGGGCAACGGCGTGCTGACCGTGTTCCCGTTGCTGGCCGGCCTGTACGGCGTCGGCCCGCTCGGCGCCGGCCTGCTCTTCGCGGTGCGCGGCGCCGGTGCGTTGGTGGGGCCGATCCTGATGCGTCGGGTGCTCACCAACCGGGCATGGTTGCTGCCCGGGCTCGCGCTGTCGATGTCGCTCTACGGGCTGTCCTATCTGGGCACGTCGGTGGTGCGCTGGTTCCCGTTGGTGCTGCTGCTGGTCTTCGTGGCGCACTTCGCCGGCGGCAGCAACTGGGTGATGTCGAACTTCGCCCTGCAGGGCGAAGTTCCGGACCGGTTGCGTGGGCGTGTCTTCGCCACCGACATGATGCTCGCGACGCTGGCGATCTCGGTGAGTCAGCTGGCGGTGGCCCTGGTCGTGGACGTGGTGGACGAACGGGTCGTGCTCGCCGGCTGCGGGCTGATCACCCTCGTGTACGCGGTCGGCTGGCGGATCGCCACCCGCCGGCTCACGCTCAGCGATCCGGTCGCGGAGCCGGTCCCGAACCCGGCCGGCTGAACTCGGCGGTCCCAGGCAGCGGGCACCGGGCCGGTTCGTCGGCGCCGACGCCTAGCATGAGCGCGTGCCGACGAACTTCACCGCCGGGCCGGTCCGTGTCCGGGTCCCCGCGACCAGCGCCAACCTGGGTCCGGGCTTCGACGCGTTGGGTCTCGCCCTCGGGCTCTACGACGACGTGTCCGCCGAGGTCGCGCCGGGCGGGGTCCGGGTGACGGTGACCGGGCAGGGTGCCGGGGAGCTGCCGGACGACGACCGGCACCTGGTGGTGCGGGCCATGCGGGCCGTGTTCGACGTGCTCGACGCCCACCCCGAGGGCCTGAGCGTGGAGTGCGTCAACCGGATCCCGCAGGCGCGCGGGCTGGGCTCCTCGTCCGCCGCGATCGTCGCCGGGGTGCTGCTGGCCCGTGCCCTGGTCACCGACGGGGAGCACCGGCTGGACGACGGGGCCGCGCTCCGGCTGGCCGCCGAGATCGAGGGCCATCCCGACAACGTCGCACCGTGTCTGCTCGGCGGCTTCACGGTGGCCTGGTCCGAGCCGACAGGCGCACGGGCGGTGTCCCTGCCGGTCGCGGACGGGGTGCTGCCCACCGTTTTCGTCCCGGCGGAGCGCGGGTTGACCGCTGCCGCACGGGCCGCGTTGCCGGCCACCGTGCCGCACGGCGACGCCGCGTTGACCGCGGGACGGGCGGCCCTGCTGGTGCACGCGCTCACCGCCGACCCGGGGCTGCTGCTGCCGGCGACCGTCGACCGGCTCCACCAGGACTACCGCGCATCCGGGATGCCCGGCACATCGGCGCTGGTCAGAGCGTTGCGAGCGGCTGGTGTGGCAGCCGTGGTCAGTGGGGCCGGGCCCACCGTGCTGGCGTTCAGCGAGCCTCCGGAGCACTTCCCGGTGGGAACAGACTGGGAAATCTGGCAGTTACCGATAGACGTCAGCGGTGCGCGGGTTGCTCGGGGTAGACTTGGACACGCCGAGCGGGACCCTGTTGCCGCAGGTCGGAAGAGTTGATTACGCTCTAGACCTAGCACAGCCGCGAAGCACGCGATCTCCTGCGAGGCGGCGCACCCCCGAAGCTCTCGGCGGTCAGCCCGTCACACCCCTGCCAAAGGCCCACGCCGCACCGCAGATTCCACAGGTCGCCGCAGACGGCGAGACCTGCTCACCGACGTTGGTGAGTCGGGATACCGACCGGCTGCTGTGTCACAGACTCCCGCGACGCGTCCTTGCGAGGCGGGTGCACCGAGGCCGCCCGGCCACCTGAGTTCCGACTCCGGGCAGTCCCGGCCTTTATCGAGGGAAGGAATCCATTGAGCGACACCACCGACGTGACGTCGGATGTTTCCAACGTCGCTGGCGATGCCACCGCCGCCGCTCCCGCCCGTCGTCGGCGTAGCGGCACCGGTCTGTCGGCGATGCTGCTGCCAGAGCTGCAGAGCCTGGCTGCGTCGCTCGGCATCTCCGGCACGGCTCGCATGCGCAAGGGCGAGCTGATCGCCGCGATTTCCGAGCGGCAGGGCGGCAACGCCGCCGGGACCCCTCGACCGCGGGCCGAGGTCGCGGCCGCAGCAGCCCCGACCCGTGAGGGGGTGCGCGCCGAGGTGCGGGAGACCGCCGACCGGCCGGCCGCCGAAGGGCGTGGCGCCGAGCCGGCAGCGGCTGAGCCAGCCCCCGAAACCGAGGGCCGTGGTCGCACCCGGCGGAGCCGGGCCGCAGCGGCGGAGACCCGTCCGGCTGAGGCGCGTTCGACCGAGGCGGCACGTCCGACCGAGACGCGTACCGACGAGGCGGAAGCCGGCGACCGGGCCGATCGTGGCGAGAACCGCCGCGAGCGGGCCGAGCGTCCGGAACGCGCCGAGCGGGCCGAGCGTCCGGAACGCACCGAGCGCACCGAGCGTCCGGAACGCACCGAGCGCACCGAGCGTCCGGAACGCACCGAGCGCACCGAGCGGGCCGAGCGTCCGGAGCGAGCCGAGCGCACCGAGCGGGCCGAGCGTCCGGAACGGGCCGAGCGCACCGAGCGTGTGGACCGGGCCGAGCGCACGGAGCGCTCCGACCGGGGCGAGCGGGCGGATCGTGCCGAGCGTAACGACCGGGGCGAGCGGACCGAGCGCGGCGAGCGGAACGAGCGCACGGAGCGCTCCGACCGGGGCGAGCGCAACGACCGCAACGACCGGGGCGACCGGGGCGACCGCAACGACCGTGGTCAGCGTGCCGAGCGTGTCGAGCGGGACAACGACGACGATGACGGCGAGGGCGGCGGCCGGCGTGGCCGGCGCAGCCGTTTCCGGGACCGTCGTCGCGGGCGCGGTGAGCGCACCGAGACCGGCACCGACACCGGTGGGCGTGAGCCGCAGGTCAGCGAGGACGACGTACTCGTCCCGGTGGCCGGCATCATCGACGTGCTCGACAACTACGCCTTCGTGCGGACCACCGGCTACCTGGCCGGTCCGAACGACGTGTACGTCTCGATGTCCCAGATCAAGAAGTACGGCCTGCGCCGCGGTGACGCGATCACCGGTGCGGTGCGGGCGGCCCGCGAGGGCGGTAACAGCGGCGATCAGCGGCGCGACAAGTACAACCCGCTGATGCGGCTGGACACGATCAACGGGATGGAGCCGGAGGAGGCCCGGCGTCGTCCGGAGTTCTACAAGCTCACTCCGCTCTACCCGCAGGAGCGCCTGCGCCTGGAGACCGAGCCGCACATCCTCACCACCCGGGTCATCGACCTGGTCATGCCGATCGGCAAGGGCCAGCGGGCACTCATCCAGTCGCCGCCCAAGGCGGGTAAGACGATGGTGCTGCAGGCGATCGCGAACGCGATCACCCGCAACAACCCGGAGTGCCACCTGATGGTGGTGCTGGTGGACGAGCGGCCTGAAGAGGTCACCGACATGCAGCGGTCGATCAAGGGCGAGGTCATCGCGGCCACGTTCGACCGTCCGCCGCAGGACCACACCACCGTGGCCGAGCTGGCCATTGAGCGGGCCAAGCGCCTGGTCGAGCTTGGACACGACGTGGTCGTGCTGCTCGACTCGGTGACCCGGCTCGGTCGGTCGTACAACCTGGCGGCTCCGGCCAGCGGCCGGATCATGTCGGGTGGTATCGATTCCACGGCGCTCTACCCGCCGAAGCGCTTCCTCGGCGCGGCCCGCAACATCGAGAACGGCGGGTCGTTGACCATCATCGCCACGGCGCTGGTGGAGACCGGTTCCATGGCGGACACGGTCATCTTCGAGGAGTTCAAGGGCACCGGTAACGCGGAGCTGAAGCTGGACCGGAAGATCGCCGACAAGCGGACCTTCCCGGCCATCGACATCAACCCGTCCGGCACCCGGAAGGAAGAGGTCCTGCTCGCACCCGAGGAGCTGGCCATCATCCACAAGCTCCGGAAGGTGCTGCACTCGCTGGACTCGCAGGCGGCGATGGATCTCCTGCTGGACCGGCTCAAGCAGTCCCGCACCAACATCGAGTTCCTGATGCAGATCGCGAAGTCGACGCCGGGGGAGTAACCAGTCCCGGGTGATCGACGACGAAGGGGCACGGCCGTCCTGGCCGTGCCCCTTCGTCATGTCTCGCCAGGCGCCCGGCAGCACGCCCGGCCCGGCCCGGCCCGGCAGCACGCCCGGCCCGGCCCGGCCCGGCAGCACGCCCGGCCCGGCCCGGCCCGGCAGCACGCCCGGCCCGGCCCGATGGTGCACACGTTGCCCTTTGCTCTGCTTCACCCCACGCAACACTCAACGGCCGGCACTGTTGCGCCGGTTGAAGCAGAGCAAAGGTGGTGAAGAAGGGGCGGTCAGTCGGCATCGCGACGGCGAGTGCCAACTCGCGGCTCAGAAGTCTCCGTCGGCCACCTGGAAGACGGTGAGGCCGAGGGCTCGCCACATCTGGACCACCTGGACACGGTCGTCGAAGACACCGGCCACCCGGTAACGGTCCCGGATCTCCCGGTCGTAGATCTCCCGCTTCACGACCGAGTCCTTCCGCGAGTCGCCGACGGCGCGCAGGTGCAGGCCGAGGTACGGCACCCGGACGTGCCGGTCCAGCCAGGCCTCCGTGGCCGCTCGGGCGGAGGCGTCCCGCCCGGAGCAGAAGACCACCCCGTACCCGGCGGCGTGCATCGCCCGGACCGCCGCGATCACCGCCGCGTTCGGCTCGTCCTCGCCGACCCGGGTCATGTCGTACGGGCTGCGGGACACGGCCAGCGCGACGGTGCCGTCGATGTCCACCAGGACGATCTCCGGTGGCTCGGTCGACGGCGGGTGCACCACGGCGGGGCGTCCCGTGCGCGCCTGCGGCACCGGCAACGGCAGGGTCCGCCCCTCCAGGTACCGCTCGTGCAGCTGACGGATCGCGTCCGCGCCGACCTGGTCGGCAGGCGGGCGCGCGGCGTCGCGGCGCAGGCACTCGTCAAGTGGCACGTCGGTGAAGTCGTGCACCTCGAAATCAGCGCCGTGCCGGGCGGCCAGGTCCGCCCAGCCCCGCAGGGCCCGCGAGCGCAGGTTGGTGTCGTCCACGCAGACGTCCACCCGGGCCCGCAGCAACGCCTCGACCTGGGCACGCTGTGCGACGGTCACCTGGGCCTCGGCCCACTGGGTGAAGAGCCGCTCGCCGTGCAGCATCCGGCGCAGGTCGTCCCGGTTCACCCGGGCCACGGACGGCTGGAGCGTTCGGGCGAAGGTCGTCTTACCCGAGGCGGGTAGTCCCCGGGTGGCGATCAGGCGGGTCACCGGCACCCCTCCGGCTCGTGGGACGTACCTCCGGCGGGGTACGCGGCGGCTGCGGGCCGCCGGGTGGGCGAATGCCCTGCCGGGCGGCGGGAATGCGGATGGGGGAGCACGTGTTGACGATGCCGGACGAGGTGTGCGGCCCGACTACCGGGTCGGCTCAGGCCCATGGCACACTGGTCAATCGGCCACCGGTTCCGGTTCACGCCCGAGCCCGTCGTGTACGGCGCGACGAGTGATGACGGCGACCCGGCGACCACCAACGAGAGGACCGAGGCGATGAAGGCAAACATCCACCCGGAGTACGTGACCACCGAGGTCAGCTGCTCCTGTGGCAACACGTTCACGACCCGCAGCACCGCCAAGGGCGGCACGATCCACGCCGAGACCTGCAGCGCCTGCCACCCGTTCTACACCGGTAAGCAGCGCGTTCTCGACACCGCCGGCCGGGTCGCGAAGTTCCAGCAGAAGTACGCCAAGGTTCAGGCCAAGAAGGCCAAGTAACTCCTCGTTCGGCGCCCGCGTCCGGTTTATCACCGGGCGCGGGCGCCGTCCGCGTTGTGCCCTGTTACGCAGCCGGCGGCCTTCGGTCCGGCCGGCTTCGCACCGTCGAAGGAGCATCCGCAGCATGAGCAGCGAGCGTCTGGCCGCCCTCCTCGACGAGTACGCGGAGCTGGAGAAGCGGTTGGCCGATCCGGCCATCCACGCCGACCAGGCCACCGCGCGCAGGGTGGGTCGCCGCTACGCGGAGCTGGTGCCCCTGCACAAGGCCGCTGCCGAGCTGGAGCAGGCCCGCGCCGACCTGTCCGCGGCTCGTGAGTTGGCTGCCGAGGACCCGTCCTTCGCGGGCGAGGCGGAGTCCATCGCCGGATCCGTGCCGACGCTGGAGGAGCGCCTCGCCGAGCTGCTCATTCCGCGTGACGCGCACGACGCCAAGGACGTGATCGTCGAGATCAAGGCCGGTGAGGGTGGCGAGGAGTCGGCTCTCTTCGCCGCTGACCTGCTGCGGATGTACACCCGCTACGCCGAGCGGCACGGCTGGATCACCGAGGTGATCGACGCCCAGGATTCCGACCTCGGCGGGGTCAAGGACGTCTCGCTGGCGATCAAGACGAAGGGTGTGCCGGAGGGCGGCAACGGCGTCTGGTCGCGACTCAAGTGGGAGGGCGGCGTGCACCGGGTGCAGCGGGTCCCGGTCACCGAGTCGCAGGGCCGCATCCACACCAGCGCCGCCGGGGTGCTGGTGCTGCCCGAGGCCGAGGACGTCGACGTCACCCTCGACCAGAACGAGCTGCGCATCGACGTGTTCCGTTCGTCCGGCCCGGGTGGTCAGTCGGTGAACACCACCGACTCCGCGGTGCGGATCACCCACCTGCCAACCGGCATCGTCGTCTCCTGCCAGAACGAGAAGTCCCAGTTGCAGAACCGGGAGCAGGCCATGCGGATCCTGCGCGCCCGGCTGCTCGCCGCCGCGCAGGAGCAGGCCGACGCCGCCGCCTCGGACGCCCGCAAGGCGCAGGTGCGCACGGTGGACCGCTCGGAGCGGATCCGCACCTACAACTACCCGCAGAACCGGATCAGCGACCACCGGATCGGCTACACGGCGTACAACCTGGACCTGGCGCTCGCCGGCGAACTGGACGGCGTGCTGGACGCGCTCGCCGAGGCCGACCGCGCCGCCCGGCTCGCTGGCGACACCGAGTTGACCCGCCGCTGACCGCCGTCGTGCCCCGCCGTTGACCCGCCGGGCGATCAGCTCGCGCGGGGACGCGACTTGGCGCGGAGCATGGCCCGGTCGGCCTGTTCGAAGGCGACGCCGAGCGCGTCCCGCAACCCACCGCCGCCGGAGACCTCCGCGAAGCCGATGCTCACCCCGACCGGGGTCCCCGGCACCAGCGACTCCCAGTCTTCGAGTCGGACGGCGGCCTCGATCCGGCGGGCCACCTCGGCGGCCTCGCGCATGCCGGTGTCCGGCAGCACCACCACGAACTCGTCGCCGCCGTAGCGGGCCACGAAGTCACCCCGGCGCATCACCCGGTTGATCACCCCGGCGATGCGTTGCAGCACCAGGTCACCGGAGTGGTGCCCGTGGCGGGTGTTGACGGCCTTGAAGCCGTCCAGGTCGCAGACACCGATCACCACCCGGTCGCCTCGGGTGACCACCGCGGTGATGTAGCGCTCCAACCGGCGGCGGTTGGGCAGCCCGGTCAGCGGGTCGGTCAACGCCTCGCCCTCGAACCGTGCCGCCTCGCGGCGCATCTCCTCGTGGTCGATCCGGGCGGCGATGCCGTCGATGTAGACGTCGCGCAGCCGATCATTGCGTTGGGCGGCGAGCCGGAACGCCAGCCGGTCGGCCCGGTGCGCGGCCGCGTGGTCACCGGCACGGGCCAGCGCGATGCTGCGCAGTCGGGCCGGCTCGGCCGCCCCGAGCGTCTCGTTGGCGACCTGGACGGTGTCCAGTCGGGCGACCGCCTCGATCGGCCGGCCGTCGGCGACGGCGAGGCACACCTGCCCGAGCTGACGCAGGTCGCGGGCACGGGAGCTGTCCCCACCGTGGCTGATCAGGCGGGCCGGATCGGCTTTCCCGTCGGTCTCCACCTGGTCGCCGAGCGCGGCCTGCCGGGCAGCCGCGTAGCCGTACGCGGCGAGGCTGCTCGGGCGCAGCCGGCCGGCCCGCCCGGAGCCGATGAAGCGAGCCAGGTCGGCGGCCACGTCCCGGAGCACCCGCAGGCAGCCGTCACTGTCGCCGTTGTGGTCCAGTGCCACGGCGTTGCGCAGCCGGATGCCCGGCGCGGCGAACGTCTCCTCGGGGATCCCGGCGGTGAGACCGAGCTGCCGGGCCCGTTCGATGGCCCCCAGGGCGTATCCGTGGAAGCTGAGGTAGCTGTACGCCATGGCCAGGTCGTGCCAGCCCCAGGCGGTGTCCCGGTCCGGGTCCTCGACGGCGCCCAGCGCGCGGGCGGCTCGGACGAGGTGCGTGACGGAGCGGTCCAGTGCGCCCTGGTGGTGTGCGGCGAGGGCGGCGAGCGCGTTGAGGTGCCCGTGCAGGTACGGCTCGGCGAGATCGCGGACGGCCGCCGACGCCTCCTCGATGGCCCGGGTGAACTCCGCCGTCCGACCGAGATTGATCAGGGCGGAGAGGCGCTGCACCATCGCGTCCGCCCGCGCCGCCGGATCGGTGGTGGTGCGGATCACACGTTCGAGCAGGACGTACGACTCCGCGGAGCGGCTGGCCTCCTGCAGTGCCCGGGCACGCGTGAGGGCGTCAACCTGGTCATCGACCCGGTCGAGCCACCCCACCCGCCAACCCCCTGTCGTGTGCGCCGCCCGCGCACCCGTTGGTCGCGCTGCCCGCGACGCATCATGATTGTCGCGTGAACACTCTGCCGCAACACCCCCCCGGAGGGACAGGCCCCACCCGCCCGTCCACCGCGGTGGCTCGGGTCGCTCGCGCGCTCGCCGCCGCCGGGGTCGGCTCGGCCCGGGTGGAGGCGGAGGTGCTGGCCGCGTACGTGCTGGGGGTCCCCCGGGGCCGGCTGGCTCTCGCCGACGACCTGAACGAGGCGCAGTTGGCGCGGCTCGACGAGCTGGCGCGCCGCCGGGCCGCGCGGGTGCCGTTGCAGCATCTGACCGGCCGGGCCGGGTTCCGGCACCTCGACCTGTCGGTCGGCCCGGGTGTGTTCGTGCCTCGGCCGGAGACGGAGCTGCTGGCCGGCTGGGGTGTCGAGCAGGCCCGGGGCCGCACCGACCCGGTGGTCGTCGACCTCTGCAGCGGCTCGGGGGCGATCGCGCTGGCGGTCGCTCAGGAGCTGCCCGGCGCGCGGGTGATCGCGGTGGAGCGGTCCCCGCAGGCGCTGGCCTGGTTGCGGCGCAACGCGGCGGAGCGGGCCGGTGCGGGGGACCGGCCGATCGAGGTGGTCGAGGCGGATGTGACCGCGCCGGACCTGCTGGCGTCCCTGGTGGGCTCGGTGGACGTGCTGCTCTGCAACCCGCCGTACGTGCCGGACGACGTGGTGGTCCCGCCGGAGGTGGCCGGGCACGACCCCGCGGAGGCGGTCTTCGGGGGCGCGGACGGCCTGGCGGTGATCCGGCCGGTCGTCAGCCGCGCGGCGGCGCTGCTGCGCGCGGGCGGCGTTGTCGGGGTGGAGCACGACGACACCCACGGCGCGGCGGTCCCCGCGTTGCTTGCCGGCGACGGTGACTTCACCGCTGTCACGGCGCATCTGGACCTCACCGGACGTCCCCGTTACGCCACCGCGTCCCGACGGGCGGACGGCCAGCACGCCCCGATCGGGGCGGCGTGGCAGACTGACTCCTCGTGATGCTCTACGACTGCCGGTCGCCCGCCGATCGGGACCGCGGCATCGCTGCGGCCATCGAGGCGGTCAAGAACGGCGAGCTTGTCGTCCTCCCGACGGACACCGTCTACGGGATCGGCGCGGACGCGTTCACCCCGTACGCGGTCAAGGCCCTGCTGGATGCCAAGGGCCGGGGTCGGCAGATGCCGCCGCCGGTGCTGATCGGCTCGCGGCACACCCTGGACGGGTTGGTCTTCTCGCTGCCCACGGCCGCCCGGGACCTGGTGGAGGCGTTCTGGCCGGGTGCGCTGACGATCGTGGTCGAGCACTCGCCGAGCCTCCAGTGGGACCTGGGCGACAAGACCGGCACGGTGGCGGTGCGGATGCCGCTGCACCCGGTGGCGCTCGAGGTGCTGCGGGAGACCGGCCCGATGGCGGTCTCGTCGGCCAACAAGACCGGCCAGCCCGCCGCGGTGACCGCCGAGGAGGCACGGGACCAGCTCAGCTACTCGGTGCGGGCCTACCTGGAGGCCGGGCCGTGCCCGGACCCGGTGCCCAGCACGATCGTCGATCTGACCGGTGAGGTGCCGCAACTGCTGCGGGCCGGGGCGATCCCGTTGGAGAAGCTGCGCGACGTCGTTCCGGACCTCATCGACGGTCGGGGGGTCTGAGTGCCCCCGTTCACGGTCCTGCACGTCTGCATGGGCAACATCTGCCGCTCTCCGATGGCGGAGCGGCTGCTCGCTCTGGCGGTGCGGGAGCGGTTGACGCGGCGTGCGCAGGACCCGGCCCAGGCCGACGGTTTGTTGCACAGCCACAGCGCCGGCACGGGTGGTTGGCACGCGGGCGAGGAGATGAATCCGCCGGCGGCCCGGCAGGTCACCGGCCGTGGTGGGGACGTCGAGGGGTTCGCCGCGCGCAAGCTGCGGTCGGACCACATCGACGCCGCCGACCTGGTGCTGACCGCCACCGCCGACCAGCAGGAGTACGTGGTGGCGTTGCGGCCGGACGCGGCGGCCCGCACGTTCGTGCTGGGCGAGTTCGGTCGGCTGCTGGCCGCGGTGGACGCCGCCGCGTTGCCGCCGGGTGAGGCGACCCCGGAGGCCGTGTACGCCCGGGGCGTGGCCCTGGTGGCAGCGGCGCACGACGCCCGGTTGGGCGCCTCGGCGTTGACGACGGACGATCTGGACGACCCGTGGGGTCGTGGTGACCAGTGCTTCAGTCGGGTCGCCGACGAGATCGAGGAGACGGTCCACCCGCTGGCCGGCGCGCTGCTGCCCTGATTGAGCGCGGTGCGAGTTTCCTCCGGGTTTGGGGAAAACCCGGGGCGAAAGCGGCGTTCCGGGTCATTCTGAACGGGTCCTAGCGTGACCGGCTCCTGCGGGGAGAGCTGATGATCCGGGCCCATCTCGACAAACTGCTGACCGTGGTGATCGCCGGAGTGCTGGCCGGGCTGGTGCTGGCCGCAGCCGCCCTGCCGGTGGCCCTGGTGTTCGGGATCGGCTTCAGCGCCCTGTCCACGCCGTACTCGGAGCTGCCGAACACACTTCGTACGCCGCCCACCGCCCAGCGCTCCAACCTCTACGCCAACGACGGCACCACCCTGATCACCTCCTTCTACCAGGAGGACCGGGTGGACGTGCCGCTGCGCGAGGTGGCCCCGGTGATGCGCGAGGCGATCGTGGCCGCCGAGGACGTCCGGTTCTACCAGCACAGCGGAGTCGACCTGCGGGGCGTGGTGCGCGCCTTCACCGTCAACAAGCGGGACGGGCAGACCCGGCAGGGCGCCTCCACGCTGACCATGCAGTACGTCCGCAACGTGCTCAGCAGCGACCCCCGGCTGACCGAGGCGCAGCGGGTGGCCGCCACCGAGGTCAGCACCGCCCGCAAGCTCCAGGAGATGCGTTACGCGCTCGCGCTGGAACGCGAGCTCGACAAGGAGGAGATCCTCACCCGCTACCTCAACATCGCCTACTTCGGCGCCGGGGCGTACGGCATCGCGGCGGCCAGCAAGCGCTACTTCTCCCGGTCCCCGGCCGAGTTGACCCTGGCCCAGGCGGCGCTGCTGGCCGGTCTGGTCCGGTCGCCGGACAGCGACGATCCGATCAACGGCGACGCCGACAGCGCGATGGCGCGGCGGTCGTACGTGTTGGAGCGGCTGGTGGAGTCGGGGCAGGTGCCGGCGGAAGCGGCGGCGGCGGCGCGGGCCGAGCCGTTGCAGCTACGGCCGAGCGAGACGCCCAACGACTGCACCGGGGTGCCCGAGGCGCACAACGACTGGGGATTCTTCTGCGACTGGTTCACCCGCTGGTGGAGCAGCCAGTCCGCGTTCGGGGCGTCCGCCGACGAGCGGCAACGCGCGCTGCGCCGGGGCGGGTTCTCCATCGTGTCGTCGCTGGACCCGGGGGTGCAGCGGGCCACCACCGAGCAGGTGCTGAAGATCTATCAGCCGTCGGCGGCCGAGGCGGTGCCGACCGCCGTGGTGCAACCGGGCACGGGACGGGTGCTGGCGATGTCGGTGAACCGCGCCTACAGCGTGCGGGACAACCCGGTCGGGCAGAAGAACCGCCCGAACACGGTCAACCAGTTGATCGGCGGCGGCGGCGCGATCGAGGGGTACCAGGGCGGGTCGACGTTCAAACTCTTCACGATGCTCGCCGCGCTGGAGGCGGGCCTGCCGCTGTCGACCGACTTCGTGGCGCCCACCCAGTTGCTCACCCGCTTCCCGGCGACCGGGGAGGCGAGCTGTGACGGCCGCTGGTGCCCTTCGAACGCCAGCCCGTCCTCGATGGATGGCCCCCGCACCATGTGGACCGGGTTCGGTCGGTCGGTGAACACGTACTTCGCCTGGCTGACCGAGAAGGTCGGCGCCGACCGGGTGGTGGAGATGGCCGAGCGACTCGGCATCGTGCTGCGCGCCGACGCCGACGCCCGACTGGCCCGCTACGACGCGAAGGACTGGGGTGCGTTCACCCTGGGCGTCGCCGCGACCACGCCGCTGGACCTGGCCACCGCGTACGCCACGGTGGCGGCCGAGGGGACCTGGTGCGCGCCGCTGCCGGTGGTGTCGATCACCGACGCGGGTGGCCGGCCGGTCGACGCCGCCAAGCCGGACTGCCGACAGGTGCTCGACGTCGACGTTGCGCGGGCGGCCACCGACGCGGCGCGCTGCCCGGTCGGCGACCAGTCGATGTACGGGCGCTGCGACGGTGCCACCGCAGCCGGCCTGCGGGCGCGGCTCGGCCGGCCGGTCGCGGGCAAGACCGGCAGTTCGGAACGGTACGAGACGGAGACGGTCGTCGCGTTCACCCCGCAGATCGCGGTCGCCTCGATGGCGGCGAACCCGGACGATCCCCGGGACGCGGTCGGTCAGGCCGTGCAGGCCCGGATGGTCGACGCGGTCGGCGAGGTGCTCTCCACCGCCCTGCGCGGTCAACCGGTACGCGACTTCGTCCCGCCGAGCGAACGAACCGCCTTCCAGCTCACCGGAGCCCGCACCGGCAACTGAGACCTGCGGGGATCAGGGGGTCTGTTCGGCGTTGCGGGCGATGTTGCGGGCCATGCCGCCGAAGACCACCGCGTGGAAGGGCGCGACCGACCCCCAGTAGGCGTGCCCGCTCAGCCCGCGGGGGAGGAAGACGGCGCGTTGCTGGTAGCGGCTGCGGCCGTCCTCGGTGGGCAGTACCCGCATCTCCAGCCAGGCCCGGCCGGGCAGCCGCATCTCGGCGCGCAGGCGCAGCAGCTCGCCGGGGACGATCTCCTCGACCCGCCAGAAGTCCAGCGCCTCACCGACCTGGAGGCGGTGCGGGTCGCGTCGGCCCCGACGGAGCCCGACCCCGCCGACCAGGCGGTCCAACCAGCCGCGCACCGACCAGGCGAGCGGGAACGAGTACCAGCCGTGTTCGCCGCCGACTCCCTCGACGACCCGCCAGAGCGCCGCCGGTGGGGCGTCCACCGCCCGCTCGCGGACGTCGGTGTAGACGCTGCCACCGGACCACTCCGGGTCGCTGGGCAGCGGCTCGGCGGGCGAGTCCGGGCCGCTCGCGGTCGACCAGCGGGTCTCCACCTGGGCGTCCCGGACCTTGGCGAGCGCGAGCGCCACCGCGTCGTCGAAGCCGGTCAGCCCACCGGACGGGTCGGGTAGGTACCTGGCGATGTCGTGCTCGTGCGCGACCGCCTCGTGGATCAGGCTCTCCACCAGGGGGCGGGCGATCGCGTTCGGCACCGGGGTGATCAGGCCGACCCAGTGCGAGGAGAGCGACGGGGTGAGCGGGCGGACCGGCACGATGATCCGCCGGCGCAGGCCGGCCACCCGGGCGTAACGCTGCATCATCTCGAGGAAGGTGAGCACGTCCGGTCCGCCGATGTCGAAGCCCCGGTTGACGTCCGGCGGCAGCGCGACACAGCCGGCCAGGTAGCGCAGCACGTCGCGGACGGCGATGGGCTGGATCCGGTTGCGGACCCAGCGTGGGGTGATCATGGCGGGCAGCCGCTCGGTCAGGTACCGCAGCATCTCGAACGACGCCGAGCCGGACCCGATGATCACCGCGGCCCGCAGCACCGCCGTGGGCACCCCGCTGGCCAGCAGGATCCGGCCCACTTCGGCCCGGGACCGCAGGTGCGGGGAGGGGACCTCCGCGTCGGACGCCGGCTCCGGGCCACCCAGGTAGACGATCCGGCGTACGCCTGCCGCGCGGGCCGCCGCCGCGAAGTTCGTCGCCGCCGTCCGGTCGGCGGCCTCGAAGTCGGGCCGGCCGAGGGAGTGCACCAGGAAGTAGGCGACGTCCACGTCGGCGAAGGCGGCGGGCAACGTGTCCGGCCGGCTCAGGTCCCCTTCGACGATCTCGGCCGCCGAGGCCCAGGGCACGTCGCGCAGCCGAACCGCCTTACGGGCCAGGCACCGCACGGTGTGTCCCTCGGCGAGCAGCAGCGGCGTCAGCCGCCCGCCGATGTAGCCGGTCGCTCCGGTGACGAGGCATCTCACATGTCCCAGTCTGCGGCCCCCTAGACTCGTTCGCTGTGGAGACCGAGACGAGCACCTTCTGGGGGCCAGATTTCGCGCAGCTCAGGGCCACCGACCCGGAGATCGCCGGGGTGGTCCTCGGCGAGCTGGACCGGTTGCGGGGTGGCCTGCAGCTCATCGCCAGCGAAAACCTGACCTCGCCGGCGGTGCTGGCCGCGCTCGGCTCGACGCTCACCAACAAGTACGCCGAGGGCTACCCGGGCCGGCGTTACTACGGGGGCTGCGCCGAGGTGGACCGGGCCGAGGAGATCGGCATCGCCCGGGCCAAGGAGCTCTTCGGGGCCGAGCACGCCAACCTCCAGCCGCACTCCGGGGCGAGCGCCAACCTGGCCGCGTACGCCGCCCTGGTGCAGCCGAGGGACACCGTGCTGGCGATGGACCTGCCGCACGGCGGGCACCTCACCCACGGCAGCCGGGTGAACTTCTCCGGCAAGTGGTTCCACCCGGTCGGTTATCCCGTCCGGCCGGACACCGAGCTGATCGACTACGACGAGGTACGCGACCTGGCCCGGGCGCACCGACCCAAGCTGATCATCTGTGGTGCCACCGCGTACCCCCGGCTGATCGACTTCGCCCGGTTCCGGGAGATCGCCGACGAGGTCGGCGCGTACCTGATGGTGGACGCCGCGCACTTCATCGGCCTGGTCGCCGGCCGGGCGATCCCGTCCCCGGTGCCGTACGCGGACGTCGTCTGCGCCACCACCCACAAGGTGCTGCGCGGCCCGCGCGGCGGCCTGATCCTCTGCCGCGAGTCGCTGGCGCAGCGGATCGACAAGGCGGTCTTCCCGTTCACCCAGGGCGGTCCGCTGATGCACGCCGTCGCGGCGAAGGCGGTCGCGCTGCGCGAGGCCGCCCAGCCGGAGTTCCAGACGTACGCCCGGCAGGTGGTCAGCAACGCCCAGGCGCTCGCGGCCGGGCTGGCCGACGAGGGGATGCGCCCGGTGTCCGGCGGCACCGACACCCACCTCGCCCTGATCGATCTGCGCGAGGTGGGGGTGACCGGCGCGGAGGCCGAGCGTCGCTGCGACGCCGCGTCGATCACCCTGAACAAGAACGCCATCCCGTACGACCCGCAGCCGCCGATGGTGGCCTCCGGTCTGCGGGTGGGCACCCCGAGCGTCACCACCCAGGGCATGCGGGAGGGTGACCTGCGGCAGGTGGCCACCCTGATCGCCCGTGCGGTGCGCACCGATCCCGGCGCCCCGGGCGGCGCCGACGAGCTGACCCGGATCGGTGCCGAGGTGGCCGAGCTGGTCGCGGCGTTTCCGGCGTACCCCCGTGGCTGAGCCCGGGGTGGTCGCGCCCGACACCGACCGGCGGTGGCGGCTGCGGCACCTGCCGGTCCTGTTGGCCGCGTCGGCGGCGTTGGCCGTGCTCGCCGCGGTGGTGGGCGGGGTGACCGGCGGTGGGACGGCCGCGCTCGGCGCGGCGGCCGGCGTGGGTGTCACGGTGCTCAGCTACACCCTCACCACAGTGGTGTTGGCGCGAGCCGACCAGGTCAACCCGCAGTTGCTGTTGCCGCTCGGCCTGGGCTTGTACGTGGTGAAGTTCAGCCTTTTGGGTGCGGTGCTGGTGGCGGTGGCGTCGACCGGTTGGGCCGGTTTGATCCCTCTGTGCCTTGGCATCGTCGCCGGGGTGGCAGTGTGGACAGCGGTGCACCTCTGGTGGCTGACCACGGTGCACGCTCGTCGGCCGCTGGGCTGACCTGGCGGTCGTCCCAACCAGCGGACGCGCCGCAATGTGTCGGCCTCCGGTCATTTTCCGACGGGCGGAAGGGGAGTAGCGTGCCCACAGACGACGGCGCCCACGAGAAGCCCACACAACGATGGTTGTGCGGGGGGTGAGGCACAGCCTCGTCTTCCCGGCTGATATCGTTCGCCCCGTCATGGCTGATGACCAAACCCCCCGTCCCCCCGGTCAACCGGACGACTATCCGTCCGGTGCCGGTCAGGGCTGGACCGCACTGAGTTACCTCATCGGAGGCATGCTCGTGTGGGGTTTCATCGGCTGGCTGGTCGACCAGTGGCTCGACACCGGTGGCGTCGCCACCGGGATCGGCTTCGTGCTCGGCATGGCCGGGGGAGTCATCCTGGTCATCCGCCGACTCGGCACGCCTACTTAGGAAGGGACGCGGTGTTCGGACAGGCGAACGTCCTGGCAGCGGGCCAGGCAGAATTCCCACCTAGCAAGGAGGACTTCTACCTGCCCAGCATCCTGCCCTGGGGTGTGGAAAACTCGTACTGGTTCACCAAGTTCACGTTGATGGTCTGGATCGCGGTCGGCGTTCTGATCATTTTCTTCCTGGCGACCTATCGGAACCCGAAGCTGGTGCCGACCAAGAAGCAGTGGTTCGCCGAGTCGATCTACGGCTTCGTGCGCAACAACATCTCGGTCGACATGATCGGTCACCAGGGCGTGCGGTTCGCTCCGTACTTCACGACGCTGTTCTGCTTTGTGCTGGTGACGAACGCCTTCGCGATCATCCCGTTCTTCCAGATCTCGCCGAACTCGCACATCGCCTTCCCGGCGATCCTCGCGGTGATCAGCTACGTGCTGTTCAACTACATCGGCATCCGGCACCACGGTTTCGCCAAATACTTCAAGCACGCCCTGATCCCGCCGGCACCGTGGTACATCCTGCCGCTGCTGATCCCGATCGAGGCGTTCTCGACCTTCATCATCCGGCCTTTCTCGCTGGCCGTTCGTCTCTTCGCGAACATGTTCGCCGGCCACATGCTCCTGCTGGTCTTCACGCTCGGCGGCTTCGCGATGATCAACGCCAACGCCTGGCTGGCACCGATCTCGGTGGTGTCCTGGGTGATGACCGTGGCGCTGACCCTTCTCGAAGCGCTGGTCATCGTCCTGCAGGCCTACGTCTTCACCGTGCTGAGCGCCAGCTACATCCAGGGCGCGCTCGCCGAAGAGCACTGATCCACGCACCATCCGTTGTCGTCCCGCGTGAGAGACACGCGTGATAACCAGGAGGAACCACTAATGGATTACGTCGCCGCCGCAGAAGGTGTCGTTGGCAGCACCGCAGCCATCGGCTACGGCCTCGCGGCCATCGGCCCGGGCATCGGCGTTGGTCTGGTCTTTGCCGCCTACATCCAGTCGACCGCCCGCCAGCCCGAGTCGTCGCGGATGACCCTGCCGTACGTCTGGATCGGCTTCGCCGTCATCGAGGCGCTCGCGCTGTTCGGCATCGCCTTCGGCTTCATCTGGCAGGGAGAGCTCTAATCCGCTCGTCGACCGGGAGGTCACCCATGTACTTCCTCGCCGCTGAGGGTGGTGAGTCAGACCACAACCCGATCATCCCCATTCCCGAGGAGATCGTGGTCGGCGTTGTCGCCTTCGCCGTGCTCTGCTTCGTACTGATCAAGTTCGTCTTCCCCCGTATGGAGCAGACGTTCCAGGCCCGGGTCGACGCGATCGAGGGCGGCATCAAGCGCGCCGAGGCCGCCCAGGCCGAGGCGAACCAGCTGCTTGAGCAGTACCGTGCCCAGCTCGCTGAGGCCCGCACCGACGCCGCCAAGATCCGTGACGACGCGCGGGCCGACGCCGAGGGGATCCGACAGGACATCCTCGCCAAGGCGCGGGAAGAGTCCGACCGGGTCATCCAGGCGGGCAAGGACGCACTCGCCGCCGAGCGGGCCACCATCGTGCGCGAGCTGCGCGCGGAGGTCGGCACGATCGCGGTGGACCTGGCCAGCAAGATCGTTGGCGAGTCGCTGGCCGACGAGGCGCGACGCAAGGGCACCGTCGACCGGTTCCTGAGCGGCCTCGAGAGCACGGGGGCCCGCTGATGCAGGCCGCCAGCCGGGAGTCGTACAAGGTCGCGGCCGAGCGCCTCGACGCGTACGTCCGCGGCGCGGAGCCGTCGGCGGTGGCCTCCACCGCCGACGCCATCCTCTCCGTGGCGACCCTGCTGCGGCGTGAGCCGCGGCTGCGCCGGGCACTGTCCGAGCCGGCTCGTTCCGGCGAGGACCGCGGTGCCCTGCTCGGCGACATGCTGGGCGGGCGGATCGGCGCCGACGCGCTCGACCTGCTCGTGGCGTTGGTCTCCGGCCGCTGGTCGGCACCGTCGGAGTTGCTCGACGGCGCCGAGCGCCTCGGCGTGGAGGCGCTGCTCGCCAGCGCCGACAAGGCCGGCGAGCTGGGCGAGGTCGAGGACGAGCTGTTCCGCTTCGGCCAGGTCGTGGCCGGTCAGTCGGCGTTGAGCAACACGCTGGCCGACCCGGTCGCCCCGGTCGAGCAGCGGGCCACCCTGGCCCGGGAGCTGCTCGCCGACAAGGCCCGCCCGGTCACCGTCCGCCTCGTCGAGGTGGCGCTCGGCGGGTTCGGGGGGCGCTCCTTCACCGGCGCGCTGACCCGGCTGGTGGAACTCGCCGCCGAGCGACGCGACCGGCAGGTGGCGTACGTGACCGTCGCGGCCCCGTTGAGTGACGACGACGAACGCCGACTGGGTGCGAGCCTCACCGCGATATACGGTCGGGAGGTCTCCGTCAAGCAGACGGTCGACCCGCACGTCCTGGGTGGCGTGAGCGTGCGGGTCGGTTCCGACCTGTACGACGGCACCATCCTGCGCCGCCTCAACGAGACCCGCAACGCGCTCGCGAAGCGCTGAACGGCTCAGCCGCCCAGCGGCCGAGCGGCCTCCGCCGCTCAGCGTCGGGGCGGCTCCGCCGCCGCAGCGCCCGGAATGACAGACGCCATTCGGACCGGTCGGTACTAGGTATCCCGGGCCCCTGAATTTTAAGGAAGCAGAGGATGGCCGAGCTGACCATCTCGACGGAAGAGATCCGCGGCGCCCTGGAGCGCTACGTCTCTTCCTACTCGTCCGACGTCTCCCGCGAGGAGGTCGGCACCGTCGCCGACACCGGCGACGGCATCGCCCACGTCGAGGGCCTGCCCTCGACCATGACCAACGAACTCCTGGAGTTCGAGGACGGCACGCTCGGCGTGGCGTTGAACCTCGACGTCCGGGAGATCGGTGTCGTCGTTCTCGGTGACTCCGCCAAGCTGGAGGAGGGGCAGCGCGTCAAGCGCACCGAGCGGGTTCTCTCCGTTCCGGTCGGCGACGCCTTCCTCGGCCGCGTGGTCGACGCCCTCGGCAAGCCGATCGACGGGCTCGGTGACATCGCCAACGAGGGCTTCCGCGAGCTGGAGCTGCAGGCTCCGAACGTGATGTCCCGCCAGTCGGTGTTCGAGCCGCTGCAGACCGGCATCAAGGCCATCGACGCGATGACCCCGATCGGTCGGGGCCAGCGGCAGCTGATCATCGGTGACCGCAAGACCGGTAAGACCACCGTCGCCCTGGACGCGATCCTCAACCAGCGGGACAACTGGCGCACCGGCGACCCGAAGAAGCAGGTCCGCTGCATCTACGTCGCCATCGGCCAGAAGGCCTCCACGATCGCCTCGATCAAGGGCCAGCTGGAAGAGGCCGGCGCGATGGAGTACACGACAATCGTGGCCTCCCCGGCGTCCGACCCGGCCGGCTTCAAGTACCTGGCCCCGTACACCGGCTCGTCCATCGGGCAGCACTGGATGTACGGCGGCAAGCACGTCCTGATCGTCTTCGACGACCTGAGCAAGCAGGCCGAGGCGTACCGGGCCGTGTCGCTGCTGCTGCGTCGCCCGCCGGGCCGTGAGGCGTACCCGGGTGACGTCTTCTACCTGCACTCCCGCCTGCTGGAGCGCTGCGCGAAGCTCTCCGACGAGCTGGGTGGCGGCTCGATGACCGGTCTGCCGATCATCGAGACGAAGGCCAACGACATCTCGGCCTTCATCCCGACCAACGTCATCTCGATCACCGACGGCCAGATCTTCCTGGAGACGGACCTGTTCAACCAGGGCGTCCGCCCGGCGATCAACGTCGGCACCTCGGTCTCCCGGGTCGGCGGCGCCGCCCAGGTGAAGCCGATGCGCAAGGTCGCCGGTTCGCTGCGGCTCAACCTGGCCCAGTACCGCGAGCTGGAGGCGTTCGCCGCCTTCGCCTCCGACCTGGACCGGGCCTCGCGCGCCCAGCTCGACCGCGGTGTACGCCTCGTCGAGCTGCTCAAGCAGCCGAACTACTCGCCGTTCCCGGTCGAGCAGGAGGTCGTCTCGGTCTGGGCCGGTGTCGAGGGCAAGCTGGACGACATCCCGGTGGGCGAGGTTCGCCGCTTCGAGGCGGAGTTCCTCCAGTACCTGCGGCACAAGCACGAGGGTGTGCTGGCCGGCATCGCCGACAACCAGTGGGGCGACGACATCGTCGGTTCGCTGGACGCGGCGATCGCCGAGTTCAAGCAGGTCTTCCTCAACAAGGACGACGAGCGCAAGGTCAACGACGCGCCGGCCGCTCCGCTCGAGGGTGACGAGAACCGCGAGACGGTGACCCGCTTCCGCGACAGCGCGACCGACCGCCCGGCCGAGAGCTGATCCCGTGGCGGCCCAGGTACGCGTTCTTCGTCAACGAATCCGCTCGGCGAAGTCGATGAAGAAGATCACCAAGGCGATGGAGCTCGTGGCGACGAGCCGGATCGCCAAGGCTCAGGCCAGGGTGCAGGCGTCCCTGCCGTACGCCCAGGCCATCACCGGTGTGCTCACGGCGCTGGCGTCCAACGCGCGGATCGACCACCCGCTGCTCACCCCGCGCGAGCGGGTGCGGCGGGCGGGCGTCCTGTTGGTCACCAGCGACCGTGGCCTGGCCGGCGGTTACAGCTCCAACGCGATCAGGATGGCGGAGTCGCTGATCGCGCGGCTCAAGGCGGACGGCAAGGAGCCGGTGCTCTACGTCATCGGACGTAAGGGCGTCGGGTTCTACCGGTTCCGCAACCGGCCGATCGAGGCGAACTGGACCGGCTTCAGTGAGCAGCCGTCGTTCGAGGACGCCCGTACCGTCGGTGAGACGCTGATCAAGGCGTTCACGGCCGGTGCGGACGACGCCGACGGCGGTGCCGGAGCGGACGGGGTGCTCGGCGTCGACGAGTTGCACATCGTCTACACCGAGTTCCACTCGCTGATGACGCAGAACCCGGTCACCAAGGTGATCGGTCCGATGCAGGTGGAGGACCGGCCGCGCTCCGAGGGGTTGCTGCCGGCGTACGAGTTCGAGCCGGAGGCGGAGGCGCTGCTCGACGCGCTCCTGCCGAGGTACATCAACACGCGGATCTACGCGGCGTTGATCGAGTCGGCGGCGAGTGAGTCGGCGGCACGGCGGCGGGCGATGAAGAGCGCCACCGACAACGCCGAAGAGATGATCGAGAAGTACACGCGCGAGATGAACTCGGCTCGCCAGGCCGGGATCACCCAGGAGATCAGCGAGATCGTCGGCGGCGCCAACGCGCTGGCCGCGTCGGGAAGTGAAGTGTGATGACTGCACCAGTAGAGACCAAGACGGCCACGGGTCGCGTGGTCCGGGTCATCGGCCCGGTCGTCGACGCCGAGTTCCCGCGCGACGCCATGCCGGCCCTGTTCAACGCCCTCAACGTCACCGTGAACCTGTCCGGCGGTGAGAAGACGCTGACCCTGGAGGTCGCCCAGCACCTGGGTGACAATCTGGTCCGTGCCATCTCGATGCAGCCGACCGACGGCCTGGTTCGTGGCGCCGAGGTGCGCGACCGCGGTGAGCCGATCACCGTACCGGTGGGCGACGCGGTCAAGGGCAAGGTGTTCAACGCGATCGGCGAGGTGCTCAACCTCAAAGAGGGCGAGACGTTCGAGGCCGACGACCGGTGGGGCATCCACCGCAAGGCCCCGGCCTTCGCGGACCTGGAGCCGAAGACCGAGATGCTGGAGACCGGCATCAAGGTCATCGACCTGCTCGCCCCGTACGTCAAGGGCGGCAAGATCGGCCTGTTCGGCGGCGCGGGCGTGGGCAAGACGGTGCTCATCCAGGAGATGATCACCCGGGTGGCCCGTAACTTCGGTGGTACCTCGGTGTTCGCCGGCGTGGGTGAGCGCACCCGTGAGGGCAACGACCTCATCGCCGAGATGACCGAGTCCGGCGTCATCGACAAGACCGCGCTGGTCTACGGCCAGATGGACGAGCCGCCGGGCACCCGGCTGCGGGTGGCCCTCTCCGCGCTGACCATGGCGGAGTACTTCCGGGACGTGAAGAAGCAGGAGGTGCTGCTCTTCATCGACAACATCTTCCGCTTCACGCAGGCCGGTTCGGAGGTGTCCACCCTGCTCGGCCGTATGCCGAGCGCCGTGGGTTACCAGCCGACCCTGGCCGACGAGATGGGCGAGCTCCAGGAGCGGATCACCTCCGTCCGGGGCCAGGCCATCACGTCGATGCAGGCGATCTACGTGCCGGCGGACGACTACACCGACCCCGCCCCGGCCACCACGTTCGCCCACCTGGACGCGACCACCAACCTGGAGCGGTCGATCTCCGACAAGGGCATCTACCCGGCCGTGGACCCGCTGGCGTCCTCGTCCCGGATCCTCGCCCCGGAGTTCGTCGGCGCCGAGCACTTCCAGGTGGCCACCGAGGTGAAGCGGATCCTGCAGCGCTACCGCGACCTGCAGGACATCATCGCCATCCTCGGTATCGAGGAGCTCTCCGAGGAAGACAAGATCACCGTGGCCCGTGCCCGGCGGATCGAGCGCTTCCTCTCGCAGAACACCTACGCGGCGGAGCAGTTCACCGGCGTACCGGGCTCGACGGTCCCGATCAAGGAGACCATCGAGGCGTTCCGCAAGATCAGCGAGGGTGAGTACGATCACTTCCCCGAGCAGGCGTTCTTCATGTGCGGCGGTCTCGAAGACCTGGAGCGCAAGGCTGAGGAGCTGATGAAGGCCTGACAGGCCCGATTCGTCCCGCAACCAAAAGACTGCCCCGGCCATGCCGGGGCAGTCTTTTGTTCATCTTCGCGTCTTACCATCGTCGCGGTCCGTTACTCGGGGTCGTCCGTTCCCAAGAACCCGAGATACGTTCTAATCCGCGCGCTCACCCCTAACGAGCGTTGATCTTCGCAACCTTTCGACGACGTGCGCCCGTCTTCCTTCGTGTGGGCGTAACGAACGGAGCTGCTCGTGGGTAAGGCCGGCAAGCGTGGCCGCAAGTCATCCGTCTGGCGCGGCGTGCCGCGCTGGGCCAGGATCTGCACGGTGTTCGGCACCGTGCTGGTCGTGCTCAGCGGCGCGGTGCTGGTCGGCACGGAGGCCCTGATGGCCCGCTACGAGGGCGCGGTCGGCAAGGCGGACCTGTTCGGTGACCAGGCGGCGGGTGCCCAGGCGAAGAAGAGCGACATCAAGGGTCCACTCAACATCCTGCTCGTCGGCATCGACCCGCGTACGCCGACAGCCGCGCCGCTCGCCGACTCGATCATGGTGCTGCACGTGCCGGCGTCGATGGACCGGGCCTACCTCTTCTCCCTGCCGCGCGACCTCTACGTGCCGATCCCGGCGTTCAAGAAGGCCGACTTCCCGGGCGAGACCACGAAGATCAACGCTGCGATGTCCTTCGGCAGCAAGGTGCCGGGGGCCAACCCCGACGCGGCCCGGGGCTTCGAGCTGCTGGCCACCACCGTGCAGAACGTGACAGGCATCAAGCGGTTCGACGCTGGCGCCATCATCAACTTCACCGGCTTCCAGAAGATCGTCGACGCGATGGGCGGCGTCGACATGTACATCGAGCGCGACGTCAAGTCCGAGCACAAGCAGCCGGACGGCAAGCCGCGGCCGGGCAAGACGTACGGCGAGGGTTACGTCGGCCCGCAGGCGGTCTACAAGAAGGGCAACCAACACCTCAGCGGCTGGCAGGCGCTGGACTACGTCCGGCAGCGCTACCCGAAGAACGGTGTTCCGGACTCCGACTACGGCCGGCAGCGCCACCAGCAGCAGTTCGTCAAGGCCATGGTGGGCCAGGCGTTCAGTGCCGACGTGGTGGCCAACCCACTCAAGCTGGACAAGGTGCTCCGCGCCGCCGGCCAGTCGCTGATCTTCAACGGTCGGGGCAGCAGCGTTGTCGACTTCGGGCTCGCCCTGAAGGACATCCGCCCGAACACCATCCAGATGATCAAGCTCTCCGGTGGTGAGCTCAAGAACAGCAGGGGCGTCTATCTCGGTGAGCAGTTCCAGGCGGATGTCCCGGACTTCTTCACCGCCCTGCACAACGAGCAGCTCGACGCCTTCCTGCTGGAGCATCCAGACTTCGTGAACAAGACCAAGTAGCCGCGGCGCGGGTTCTCCCACCCGCGTTGGGAGCGCGTGCGCGTCAGGCTAGACTTTCGGCAATCCGTCGCCGCAGCAAGGAGACAGCGTGGCAAAGCAGCTTCACGTCGAGCTCGTCGCCGTCGAGGAGAAGGTCTGGTCCGGTGACGCCGAAATGGTCGTCGCCCGGACGACCGAAGGCGAGCTCGGTGTCCTGCCGGGACACGCGCCGCTGCTCGGCCAGCTCGCCGAGCCCGGTCAGGTCCGCATCAAGCTCGCCGGCGGTGAGCAGGTCTCCTACGAGGTCGCCGGTGGCTTCCTCTCGGTGAGCGCCGACGGCGTCATCGTGCTGGCCGAGAGCGCAACCCCGGTCTCCGCGCAGAGCCGC
The DNA here is from genome assembly GCF_040649915.1 of Micromonospora sp. NPDC048839. Classification (NCBI taxonomy): domain Bacteria; kingdom Bacillati; phylum Actinomycetota; class Actinomycetes; order Micromonosporales; family Micromonosporaceae; genus Micromonospora; species Micromonospora sp. NPDC048839. The sequence continues at coordinate 253,855 of NZ_JBEZGL010000007.1, read as the reverse complement.
TGAGTCACACCGGGGATGGACATCGTCGAAGGAATCGGGATCGGCGTTGTCGTCATCCTCGGCGCGCTTCTGACCCTCTTCGTCCGGCGAGCGCTGGTCACCCGTAGCGGTGGCATCATCCGGCTCAGCGTCCGAGTCACCACCATGCTCGACGGCCGTGGCTGGTCGCCCGGCTTCGGCCGGTTCGCCGGTGACGAGCTGCGGTGGTACCGGATGTTCAGCTTCGCGATCCGACCCAAGCGGGTGCTCTCCCGCAAAGGGCTGGCGGTGGAACGCCGCCGGTTGCCGGAGGGCCAGGAACGGCTCTCCATGCCGGCCGACTGGGTGATCCTCCGCTGTACCAGTCACCACGCACCGGTGGAGATCGCCATGGCGCGGTCGACCGTTACCGGTTTTCTCTCCTGGCTCGAGGCCGCCCCTCCGGGGGCGGTCTCGCCGCGTATGGCCTCCCAGGACTGGCCGGCTGCCTGATCGGCTCGTCTGTGGTTGCGCTCGGGGTTTCCGGGGAGATTGCCCGGGTTGTCGGTGGTTGCGCTTGGGGTTTCCGGGGAGACCGCCCGGGTTGTCGGTGGTTGCGCTTGGGGTTCCGGGGAGACCGCCCGGGTTGTCGGTGGTTGCGCTTGGGGTTTCCGGGGGAGCCCACCCGGCTCCGGGCGGTCAGGCTTGATCCCTGCGCCGGGCGGGCTCCCCCGGAAACCCGTTGTTGCCGCTGTGTGCCGGTCTGGCGCGGTTTTCAGCACCTGCCGTTGCCGGTTTGGTGGAGTTTCGCCTTCTCGGTGGTCGGGGGTGCCGGCCGGTTGCGTCGTGGCGGCTGAGCAGGCCGGTTGATCGACTCGACTTTCTTGATGTCGGGGTGTTCTGGTGGGCTGGATGCCACGGTTTTCATGATCCCGAGTGGATCATGGGGGCGGCGAGCCCCAGGCGCGTTGAGCCCTGGCCAGCCAGGCCGCGTCGAGCCCGCCGCTGACCAGAATCGGCGCCGGGTCTGCGGCGCGCCCTGGGTGCCGCGAGCCCGCTGGGGCGAGCCCCGCTTCGGCACGCCTCGCTGCGACGGAGCCTGGTTCGACGAGCCCGCTGGGGCGAGCCCCGCCGCCGCGCCGCCGCCGCGCCCGCCCCGCCGCCGCGCCCGCCGCCGCGCCCGCCGCACCGCCCCGTCGGGCGTGCTGCGGCGAGCGCGGTGTGGCGCCTGCTGCTGAGGAGTCAGCCCCAACTACGCGTGGCAGCGGCCAGATCGGGAACCCACACCTCCACGTGGTGCAGCGCGCCCATGGTCAGCGCTTGCCGCCCGGCACCCATAGCACATCTCCCGCCGGATTTGCCGTTCTTGACAGGATAAAGAGCAGATCGGAGAGCCGGTTGAGATACTTTGCCGGGAGAGTGCTGGTCCGTTCCGAATCGTGGCTGACCAGCGCCCATGCCGCGCGTTCGGCACGCCTAGCGGTGGTGCGCGCCACGTGGAGCAGCGCCGCGCCCGGGGTGCCGCCGGGGAGGATGAAGGAGTCGAGCTTGCTCAGGCGTGCGTTGTACTCGTCGCACCAGCCCTCAAGGCGCTCGACGTACGCCTCGGTGACCCGCAGCGGCGGGTACTTCGGCTCCGGCTCGACGGGGGTGGACAGGTCGGCGCCGACGTCGAACAGATCGTTCTGCACCGACCCCAGCACGCCCCGCAGTTCCTCGTCGAGCCCACCCAGGGCGAGCGCGACGCCGATCGCGGCGTTGCACTCGTCGACATCCGCGTACGCGGCGATCCGTGGATCGGTCTTCGGCACCTGCTCGTTGTTGCTCAGCCTGGTCATGCCGGCATCGCCGGCCTTGGTGTAGATGCGCGTGAGGTGGACGGCCATGACGCACAGCCTACGGATTCCCGACCTGACGATCCCGACGCGGCCGGACAGCACGCCCAGTTGGCCGGTGGTGGCGGGCCCCGGCGACGCGGGCGACCCGGCGGTCAACGACGTCGACCTCATCCGGGTGTACGGGGACGCCCGGCTCGCCGGCACCGTACACGTGGTGGGGGCCAAGAACTCGGCGTTGAAGCTGATGGCCGCCGCGCTGCTCGCCCCGGGCCGCAGCGTGATCACGAACGTCCCGCGGATCACCGACATCGCGATCATGGGTGAGGTGCTGCGCCGGCTGGGCTGTGGCGTCCGGTTCGACGCGGACGACCCGGTCGACCCGATGGTGGCCCGCGGCGGGGTGGCCCGGTCCCGTTCGGTGACCATCGACGTGCCCGAGCAGCCGGGCGCCGAGGCGGACTACGACCTGGTCCGGCGGTTGCGCGCGTCGATCTGTGTGCTCGGCCCGCTGCTGGCCCGCCGGGGGTACGTGCGGGTGGCCCATCCTGGTGGCGACGCCATCGGGTCACGCGGGCTGGACATGCACGTCTCCGGGCTGACCCGGATGGGCGCGGAGATCTCCGGTGAGCACGGCTTCGTCATCGCGTCCGCCCCGCACGGGCTGCGCGGCGCGGACATCGTGTTGGACTTCCCGAGCGTGGGAGCGACCGAGAACCTGGTGATGGCAGCGGTGCTGGCCCAGGGCGTCACGATGATCGACAACGCCGCCCGGGAACCGGAGATCGTCGACATCTGCACGATGCTCAACCAGATGGGGGCGCGGATCTCCGGTGCGGGCACCTCCACCTTGCGGATCACCGGGGTGCCGGGCCTGCACCCGGTGCGGCACGCCACGGTGGGAGACCGGATCGTCGCCGGCACGTGGGCGTTCGGTGCGGCGATGACCCGCGGCGACGTGACGGTGACCGGGCTGGACCCGGCGTACCTGGAGGTCGCGCTGGACAAGGTCGTGGCGGCCGGTGGCCTGGTGGAGACCCGGGGGGACGGCTTTCGCGTACGGATGGACGACCGGCCCCGGGCGGTGGACGTGGTGACGTTGCCGTACCCCGGCTTCGCCACCGACCTGCTGCCGATGGCGATCGGGCTGGCCGCCGTCAGTGACGGCGCCTCCCTGATCACCGAGAACATCTTCGACGGCCGGTTCATGTTCGCCAACGAGATGATGCGGCTCGGCGCGGACATCAAGACCGACGGGCACCACGCGGTGGTCCGAGGGCGGGGTCGGCTCTCCGGTGCCCCGGTCCAGGCGACCGACATCCGCGCCGGCGCTGGGCTGATCATCGCCGGGTTGTGCGCGCAGGGGGTCACCGAGGTTTCCCACGTGCACCACGTCGACCGGGGTTACCCGGACTTCGTGGCCGATCTCCGCGCTCTCGGGGTGGCGGTCGAGCGGGGCACCACCCCGGACGAACCGTCACTGGAGATCTGAGGCCCGCCGCGTCAGGCAGCCTGCAGCGAGGCCCGTACGTGTCGTCGCGCGTCGTGGATGCGTGACTTCAGGGTGCCGATCGGAATGGCGAGGTGGTCGGCGATCTCCTCGTAGGTCAACTGGCACAGATCACGCATCACCAGAGGGGCGACCAGTTCGGGTCGGTGGGCCTCCAGCCGTTCCAGCGCGTCCAGCAGGTCGAGCCGTGAGCCCGCGATCACGCTCGTCGTACGCGGGTCGGCGGCATCGAGCGGAAGCAGTGCCACGGCCTGCTCGCCGGCCCGGCGCTTGAGGCTCCGGTACGTCTGCCGCGCGCAGTTGGCCGTGACGACGTACAGCCAGGTGGAGAACTTGGACCGTCCCCCGAAGCCGTCTATCTTGCGAGCGACCTGCAGGAGGGCGTCCTGGCACGCCTCTTCGGCGTCCTGCCGGCACGGGAGGAGGCGCAGGCACTGCCGCAGCATCTGCGGACCGATTCTGATCAGCAGCGCGTCGAGTGCTGCGGCGTCGCCGGTGGAGGCGCGGTCGGCGAGCTTTTCGATATCAAGATCGTCTGACATACCCAGGCCCCGTTCCTCCCCGTATCGGAGGCCATAATACGGGCGTGTCAGTCCCCGACAAGATCGGCCGATATCGTGTGCTGCGCCGTATCGGTTCCGGAGCGTTCGCCACCGTGTGGCTCGGCGCGAGACGATGCCCTGGACGCGTCGGTGGCGATCAAGGTGCTGGCGGACAACTGGTCGTACCACGCCGATCTGCGGGAGCGCTTCGAGCAGGAAGCGCGGATCATGCGGCGGACGGATTCCAGCCTGCTCGTGCGTGTTCTCGACGTTGGCGAGTTGCCGGACGGCCGGCCGTATCTGGTGATGCCGTACGCGGCCGGTGGCACCCTCGCGGATCGGCTCGTCTCGGGGCCGATGCCGGTACGGGAGGCCCTGCTCGTCGCGGCCGACATCGCCAGCGCCGTCACCGTGCTGCACGAGGCCGGTGTGCTGCACCGCGACCTCAAGCCGTCCAATGTGTTGTTCGAGCCGGCCGCGGGTCGAGATCGGGTCCTCGTCGCCGACCTCGGCCTGGCCAAGGCGCTCGCGAACGCGTCCGGCTTCACCATCGCCGCCGGCACACCCGGTTACATGCCGCCCGAGCAGGCCACCCCGGGTGGAGGCCTGGACATCCGCGCCGACGTCTACGCGATCGGCGCGACGATGTACCACATGCTGACCGGGAACCCGCCCGAGCAGGCCAGCCGCACGGGCAGGGGTGGGCGGTCGTTGCCCAGACCGTCCCAGGTACGCCCCGGAATTCCGTCCACCGTGGACGATCTGGTGCGACGCGCGCTGCATCACGACCCTCGACAACGGTGGGCGTCCGCCGCGGTCATGCTCGACGAGTTGCAACGAGTCATCGCCTGGATGGAACGGGACACGGGCCGTGGCCGGTTCGTGCGGCAGTTGGGACGGGTCGTCGGCGTCGGGGTCGCACTGACCGCGCTGCTGGCGACGGCGGGTTCCAGCGCCACCGGGTCCGGCTGGGTACGCGTGGCCGATGCCTCTGGTGCCCTGTCGGTGGTGGTGCCGTCCAGCTGGGCCGGTCAGGTGCGCAACGCCGGCTGGGATCCCGCGGTGCTGCGACTTCCCTCCGGCCCGGCGCCGGGTCTCGTGGTCGCTCCGGATCTCGACGTCTGGTCCGATCCGGCGAGCGGCATACCCGGTGTGTTCGTCGGTGCGAGCAAGGCTCTGCTCGCCGGCGGCTCGGCACCCGCATTCCCCAGTCACACCTCCTGCGTCCCGCAGCCCGACCGGACCCTGGACCTGGGCGGTAACCAGGCACGGGTACGGCGGTGGACCTCGTGTGGTGCCTCGGTCTCGTTCAGCGAGGTGGTACTCACCGTGCCGCAGCGCGGCTACGGCGTCTACCTGCAGATCAAACAGGTCGGCGACGTCGACCTGACCGACGAGATCCTGGCCGACCTGCGGTTGTCCAGCTCACTGGCACCGCAGGCCGGCCGGTTCGGGTCCGTCTACTCGTAGCAGTTCTGGTTCGCGTACTGCAGGGTCAGTTGAATCACGGCGCCCTTGTCCGTCTCGATGCGGTAGACGGCCTTGTTGTTGCCGGGGGTCTTGACGATGCCGCGACCGTTTGTGGCGTCCCCGTCGGCCGCCGTCCACCCCGGGTAGATGCGAACCATGTCGGCGCTGGACATGCCGATTCGCGCTCCCTCGGGCGTCTTGATGCTGCCGTACGCGTCGATGGTGGCGATTCCCAGAGTTCGGGAGTGATTGACGTTCCCCTTGTCGGTCGGGGCGGGCCGCAGTTGTGCCAGCGCGCACTCGTCCCGGTAGTCGGCGAACGGGCGCAGCATCCCGGTCGCGGTGGCCTGCTCACGGGACATGCCGAGCTTCAGCGAGCCGAGCCCGTTCGGTCCCAGGACGAGGGCGGTGCTGGTGGCATCGCTGGACGGCACGGGCGGTGATGACGGCGATGACGGCGATGACGGCGTGGGCGACGTCGGCGTCCCGGTGGTGGGCGCGCTGGCCGTCTGCTCCGGCGAACCGGCCGGTGCCGCGTCACCGCTCCGGTGCGTGGGTGACGCGCACGCCCCCACGAACAAGAGGCAGGTGAGGGTTCCGACCACAGGCATTGCACGCATCGTTGACTCCTGGCTCGTTCCACTGGGTTGTTGTCGTAGGGTTCGATGCGCCCGCACCCGAGTTTGTTCGCCGAGTGGGGTCGGGAATTTTCCACCCGGCGCGGCATCATGTCATGGCCGACGTCGCTCGGGCTCGGTCCTTCCGGGCCGCCGTCGAGTGCCGGCAGGTGGGTGCCGTCGATCACCGTCCGGGCCTGCCGGGTCGGTCGGCGTCCGGCGACTCGCTTAGTCATCGTTCAGGCTCGCCGGCTAGGGTGCGGTGAGGCACTCAATCGCAGCGAGGGAGAAGCAGATGGCAGGTCGACTCGCGGTCGTCGGGGCTGGGTTGATGGGTTCCGGCATCGCCCAGGTGGCGGCGCAGGCGGGCTGGCAGGTGACGCTGCGCGACCTGGACGACGCGGCCACCACCCGAGGGCTTGCCGGCATCCGGAAGTCACTGGAGAAGTTCGCCGAGAAGGGCAAGATCGAGGCGTCCGAGGTCGAGGCGACGCTGGCCCGGATCACCCCGACCACCGAGCTGGAGGCGGCGGCCGACGCGGACATCGTGGTCGAGGCGGTCTTCGAGCGGCTGGAGATCAAGCACGAGGTGTTCCGCGCCCTGGACAAGATCTGCAAGTCGGACGCGGTGCTCGCCACCAACACCTCGGCCATCCCGGTCACCCAGATCGCCGCGGTGACCGAGCGGCCCGAGGCGGTCGTCGGCACCCACTTCTTCTCCCCGGTGCCGATGATGCAGCTCTGCGAGCTGGTACGCGGTTACAAGACCACCGACGCGACGCTGGACACCGCGCGGGCCTTCGCCGAGGAGATCGGCAAGACGGTGGTGGTGGTCAACCGGGACATCGCCGGCTTCGTCACCACCCGGCTGATTTCCGCCCTCGTCATGGAGGCGGTCAAGCTTGTCGAGTCCGGCGTGGTGTCCGCCCAGGACCTGGACACGGCCTGCCGGCTGGGCTTCGGGCACGCGATGGGACCCCTGGCCACCACCGACCTGACCGGCGTGGACGTGCTGCTGCACGCCTCGAAGAACATCTACACCGACACGGCCGACGAGAAGTTCTTTCCGCCGGAGCTGCTCCAGCGGATGGTCACCGCCGGCGACCTCGGCCGCAAGACCGGCAAGGGCTTCTACACCTACTGAGACGTGCAGCCCCGGGGACCGTTCGCGGTCCCCGGGCTCAATTCGGGCCGGACGGTCGGGGCGGCGCGGCCAGCGCCGCCGCGACGAACTCCAACGCGCTGGGGATGACCCGCCCCCAGTAGCGGAAGTCGTGCCGGCCGTCGGCGTACTCCGCGTGGGCCGCCGGCTCCGGCAGCGCCCGCTCCAGCGCCTGCACGTCGTCGAGGAAGTCGTCCTGCCGGCCGCACCACAGGCCCAGCGGGGTGCCGCGCAGCCGGTCGGCACCGGCGAAGACGTCATCGCCGGGCGCGACGGCGGGGGAGAAGGCCGCCACGGCGCGGAGCAGCCCCGGCCAGGTCTCGGCGAGCAACAGCGAGCCGAAGCCCCCCATCGACCAGCCCCAGGCCGCGAGCCGGGTGGCGTCGAAGCCCCGCTCGGCGCACCAGGCCGGCAGCTCCTCGCGCACCATCCGTTGCGGGTCGTCCCGACCGGCGGGGCGCCAGGAGAGGCGGTCGCCGGTCGCTCCGGCGAGCGCGAACGGCGGCGCGCCCCGGCGTACCGCGTCGGTCAGGAAGCGCCCCAGGCCCAGCCCGGGGAAGTCGCGTGCGGTGGTGGACGCGCCGTGCAGCACCAGGCAGACCGGCAACCCCCGGCCGTCGCCGTGCCCGTCCGGGACGGCGGTGTAGAAGTCGACCGAGCGGCCACGTGCGGCGGACGGCCGGCTGGTCAGCCGCTCGTCACCGGCGGGCGCGTCCGGGGGCGTCGGCCGTGCCGGCGAGGGACGGATCAGGTCGCGGGCGGCCCAGCCGACCCCGACCGCCAGCGCCGTCGCTCCCGCACCCGCGAGCAGGAGACCACGCCGGGTCGGTCGAGCGGCCATCGGCAGAGTCTGGCAGGTCCCGGGGCGATTCGGGACCCCGGAACGGGTCAGCCGTCGCGCTTGGTGGTCCAGCGGAAGGTGGTCAGGCAGAGCACCACACCGATCACGCACCACAGGGTCAGCACCAGCGCGACGCGGCCCAGCTCGAACGAGCCGCCCGGCTCCTGGGCGCCGAAGCTCTCCGGCAGGAACACCGACCGCAGCCCCTGGCACATCCACTTGAGCGGGAACAGCGCCGCCACCTGCTGCATCCAGGTGGGCAGGTCGGTGAAGACGAAGAACACCCCGGAGATGAACTGGAGCACCAGGGCGACCGGCGTGACCACCGCCGAGCCGCTGCGGGCGGTGCGGGCCAGCGACGAGATGGCGATGCCGCACAGGGTGCACGCGGTCACCCCGAGCACGGCGACCCAGCCGAAGGTGAACCACTTCTCGGCGGTGCCCGGCAGGTCGAGGTCGAACAGCGCCACCGCGACGGTCAGCAGCAGCACGGTCTCGGCGATACCGATCGCCACCACCATGATCACCTTGCCGGCGAACCAGACCCACTTCGGCATCGGGGTGCCCCGGTAGCGCTTGAGCACCCCGCGGTCCCGCTCGATCGGGATCCAGATGCCCAGGTTCTGGAAGCTCACCGTCATCAGGCCGGTCGCGATCATGCCGGTGATGAAGTACTGGGTGAACTTGACCCCGCCACCGATCTCCCCGCTGAAGATCGCGGCGAAGATCAGGATCATGATGATCGGGAAGCCCATGGTGAAGACCACGGACTCCCGGCTGCGCAGGAACTGGGTGATCTCCAGTCGGCCCTGGCGTAGGGCGAGCGCACCGGCCCCCGGCCGACGGCCGCGGGTCGCGGTGACCGGCGTCGCCGGCTTCGTCGTGGTCGTCATCGCGCGTGTCCGATCATGGTGAGGTAGACGTCCTCCAGGGTCGGCCGGGTCACCGTGAGGCCGGGGACCTCGCCGCCGTAACGCGTGGCCAGGTCGGCCACGAGGGCCGTCGGCGTCGCGCTCTGCGCGCTCTCCAGCGTCCCGTCCGGGGTACGCCAGGACACCGTCGCGAGGGCCTCCTGCCGGTTGCCCAATTGGTTCGGGGCGGCCACCTCGACCAGTCGGCCGCCGGCGATCACCCCGACCCGGTCGGCGAGCGCCTCCGCCTCGTCCAGGTAGTGCGTGGTCAGCACGATCGTGGTGCCGGCCGCGGCGAGGTCGCGGATCAGCTCCCAGAACTCGCGGCGGGCCTCCGGGTCGAAGCCGGTGGTCGGCTCGTCGAGGAAGAGCAGCTCGGGGCGACCGACGATGCCCAGCGCCACGTCCAGGCGGCGCTTCTGCCCGCCGGAGAGGGTGTGTGTCCGGGCCTTCGCCTTGTCGGCCAGCCCGACCCGCTCGATCACCTTGTCCGGGTCGTCGGCGTCGGGATAGAAGCCGGAGAAGTGCCGGATCACCTCGGCCACGGTCAGCTCGTCGAACTCGCCGGTGCCCTGGAGCACGATGCCGACGCGGGCGCGCCATTCCGGATCCGGCTGTCGTGGGTTGCGCGAGGAGCGAGCTTGCGAGCCCCGCAGGCGCGACCCGAAGGCGAGCTCAGGGTCCGTGCCGAGCACGGAGACCTCGCCGGCATCCCGGCGTCGGTAACCCTCCAGGATCTCCACGGTGGTGGTCTTGCCGGCGCCGTTCGGGCCGAGCAACGCGAACACCTCGCCCCGGCGCACGTCGAGGTCCACGCCCGCCACCGCGACGTTGTCGCCGTACGCCTTGCGCAGCCCGCGGACGGAGATGGCCAGCTCGTCATCCATGCCGTCCAGTGTGCGTCCTGACCCGGCCGGGGCGGTGTCCGGGGTGTAGCGGTGCGCACCACTGCGCGCGCTTCGCGCCCAGACGTCCCCGACATGGACCTGTGTGGTTTTCCACAGCCCGTTTTACTGAACGGTAACTTAAGCTCCAGCCATGGATGAGACGGCATCTACGGGACGGCTGCCCGAGCGGGACCGCCCGTGGGTGATGCGTACCTACGCCGGCCACTCGTCGGCCACCGCGACCAACGCCCTCTTCCGGCGCAACCTGGCCAAGGGGCAGACCGGCCTCTCGGTCGCCTTCGACCTGCCCACCCAGACCGGGTACGACCCGGACCACGAGTTGGCCACCGGTGAGGTGGGCCGGGTCGGCGTGCCGGTGGCCCACCTCGGCGACATGCGGGCGCTCTTCGACGGCATACCGCTCGCCGAGACGAACACCTCGATGACCATCAACGCCCCGGCGATGTGGCTGCTCGCCCTGTACGGCACCGTGGGGCTGGAACAGGGCGCCGACCTGGCCCGCTGCGCCGGCACCACCCAGAACGACATCATCAAGGAGTACCTGTCCCGGGGGACCTACATCTTTCCGCCGGCCGCCTCGCTGCGACTGACCGCCGACGTCATCGCCCACACGCTGACGGCGATGCCCCGGTGGAACCCCGTGAACATCTGCTCGTACCACCTCCAGGAGGCCGGTGCCACGCCCGTGCAGGAGGTGGGTTTCGCGCTGGCCACCGCGGTCGCCGTGCTCGACGCGGTCCGTGACTCCGGTCAGGTGCCGCCCGAGCGGATGGGCGACGTGGTGCAGCGGATCTCGTTCTTCGTCAACGCCGGGGTGCGTTTCGTCGAGGAGATCGCCAAGATGCGCGCGTTCGGCGTGCTGTGGGACGAGATCACCCGGCAGCGGTACGGGGTCACCGACGCCCGGCAACGGCGGTTCCGCTACGGCGTGCAGGTCAACTCGCTCGGCCTCACCGAGGCGCAGCCGGAGAACAACATCCAGCGCATCGTGCTGGAGATGCTCGGCGTGACGATGTCCCGCGACGCCCGGGCCCGCGCGGTGCAGCTACCCGCCTGGAACGAGGCGCTCGGCCTGCCCCGCCCCTGGGACCAGCAGTGGTCACTGCGGATGCAGCAGGTCCTGGCGTACGAGTCGGATCTGCTCGAATATCCCGATCTCTTTGCCGGCTCGCACGTGATGACGGCGCTCGTCGACGAGGTCGTCGCCGGGGCGCGGGTCGAGCTGGACACGGTGCTGGAGCTGGGCGGTGTCGTCTCCGCCGTGGAGACCGGCTACCTCAAGAGCGCGCTTGTCGCCTCGCTGGCCGAGCGCCGCCGGCGGATGGAGTCCGGTGCCGACGTGGTGGTCGGGGTCAACAGGTACGCCGAGACCGAATCCTCCCCGCTGACCGCCGCCGGCGCGGAGGCCGTCGAGCAGGTCGATCCGGCGGTCGAGACGGCTGCCACGGAGGGCGTACACCGGTGGCGGGCCGATCGGGACGCGGCCGCCGTCGACGCGGCCCTCTCCCGGCTGCGCGCGGACGCCGCGAGCACCACAAATCTGATGCCGGCCACCCTGGAGTGCGTGCGGGTCGGCGTGACCACCGGCGAGTGGGCCGGAGCGCTGCGGCAGGTCTTCGGCGAGTACCGGGCGCCGACCGGCCTGGCCGGCGCCACCGGCAGCGGCGGGGACCCGGGCCTCGCCGCCGTCCGCGAGCGGGTCGTCGCCACCGCCCGGGAGCTGGGCAGCGGCCGGCTGCGTCTGCTGGTCGGCAAACCCGGCCTGGACGGGCACTCCAACGGCGCGGAGCAGATCGCGGTACGTGCCCGCGACGCCGGGTTCGAGGTTGTCTACCAGGGCATCCGGCTGACCGCGGGGCAGATCGTCGCCGCCGCCGTCGAGGAGGACGTCGACCTGGTCGGGCTGTCCGTGCTCTCCGGATCGCACCTGGCCGCCGTGCCCGCGGTGCTGGACGGGCTGCGCGCCGCCGGACGGGCGGACCTGCCGGTGGTCGTGGGCGGCATCATCCCCGCCGGTGACGCCGACACGCTGCGGGCAGCCGGGGTGGCCCGGGTCTTCACCCCGAAGGACTTCGCCCTCACCGACATCATCGACGACCTGGTGACGGTCATCCGACGCGCCAACGACCTGCCCTGACCCGCCGTCGGTGGGTCAGCGGCCGGCGTACGTCATGCAGTCGGCCAGGTCGTTGTCCGGGCCGACCTTGATCGACGACGCGTGGCACTCCAACTGCTCGTTGTGCCGACAGTCCGAACGTTGGCAGGCGCCGACCTGGGCGGTCATTCCGTCCACGCCACCCCGGATGGGCGACTCGACGAAGGTGTGGCAGTGCGCGTGATCCATGCTGCCGATCGTGATCGCGAAGGCGTGGCAGTCACCCGCCTGGTTGTACGCGCACGCGGCGACGACGCATTCCTGGACTCGGGGCATCTCCAAAGCTGCAGTCATGCCAACCTCCTCTAGGTCCTGCCCCGACCCTAGGCTTATGTCGGCCCGCGCAACCCGGGTATGGCGAGCCGCCGATCCGCCGCCGACCAGATCAGACGCGGAAGCCGGCGGCGCGGGCCGCCTCGCGTTCCCGGCGGCGTTCCGAGCGCCGCCGGAGGAACCAGAAGACGAAGACCACCAGACCCAGCAGGAACGCCAGCACCAGCACCGGCAGGATGATCGCCACCAGGGAGACCACCACGCTCGTGGCGTCCTCGGCGGTGCTGGCCACCGGGGCGCCGAACCCGGCCGTGGTCGCGTTGATGACCGGCCGTGCCGCGGACTTGAGCAGGTGCACGCCCAACGCCAGCAGTACGCCGGTGACGACGGGCACCCACTGGTGCGAGGAGAAGAAACTCCCCGGGTCGCTCACCGTCACCGTCTCCGACGAGGAGCCGGCGCCGAAGGCCAGGCCACCGGCTGTGGGTCGGACCACGGTCTGCACCACGTCGTTGATGTGGTCGACCACGGGCACCTTGTCCGCCACCATCTCCACGGCGAGCAGCACGGCCAGGATGACGATGACCCAGCCGTTACCGAGCCAGGTCCAGCCGCTCGGAAGGTCGATCAGGTCGGTGTAGCGGCCGAGAAGGCCGAGGGCGAGCAGGGGTATGTAGGCGTTCAGCCCCGCTGAGGCGGCGAGGCCGGTGCCGGTGAGGACTTCGAACACGGTCTCAGCATGGCACCGACGCGCCAGTGCCGCTCGGCGGCGACCGGTGGGTCCTCGGCTACCCTCGTCGGGTGCGGTTGGTCATTGCGAAGTGCTCGGTGGACTATGTCGGACGGCTCTCGGCTCACCTGCCGCCGGCCACCCGGTTGCTGATGGTGAAGGCGGACGGGTCGGTGTCGATCCATGCCGACGACCGGGCGTACAAGCCGTTGAACTGGATGAGCCCGCCCTGTCGGCTGGAGGAGGCCCCCGGCGTGTGGCGGGTGGTCAACAAGGCTGGCGAGGAGCTGCGGATCACCCTGGAGGAGATCTTCCAGGACACCTCGTACGAGCTGGGGGTGGACCCGGGCCTGCGCAAGGACGGGGTGGAGGCGCACCTCCAGGAGCTGTTGGCCGCCAACCCCGGCGCGTTGGGCGAGGGGTTCACGCTGGTCCGCCGCGAGTACATGACGGCGATCGGCCCGGTCGACCTGCTGTGCCGGGACGCCAACTCCGGCGCGGTCGCCGTCGAGGTCAAGCGGCGCGGTGACATCGACGGTGTGGAGCAGCTGACTCGATACCTCGAGTTGATGAACCGTGACCCGCTGCTCAGCCCGGTGGCCGGGGTCTTCGCGGCCCAGGAGATCAAGCCGCAGGCCCGGGTGCTCGCCGCGGACCGGGGCATCCGGTGCGTGGTCGTGAACTACGACCGGCTGCGGGGCATCGAGAAGGACGAACTGACGCTCTTCTGAGCGGCTCACCCGCCGGTACGCACCGCGATCAGCGACTTGGGCAGGCCGAACGCCCGCTCGACGAGCATGTGCGAGTCGGGAAAGTAGTGGCGCATCTGCGAGCGGTCCAGCAACTCGGTCCAGAGCACCTGGTGGATGGCGGCGTCGTGGCTGCGGGTCGGCTTGTGGCCCAGCGGCCAACGGCGGGCGAGCGCGGTGCGCAGTCGTACCGGCAGGAACTGCATCCCGGGCGCGATCCAGTGTGGCTCGATGGGAAAGTAGCGGTAGGGCGTCTGCACCCAGTGCCGGTCGGCCATCGCGCGGGCGGCGGCGGCGAAGCGCAGCCGGCGTTCGTGCCCGCCCACGTGCTCCAGGACGGAATTGGAGAAGACCAGGTCGTACTCGGTCCTGGCGAGGCGCGCGGGCAGGTCGCAGGCGTCGGCCTGTTCGACGTGGGCCCAGTCCGGCACGACGGCGGGTGGCTGCTCCAGGTTGATGACGGTGACCCGGGCCGGCCGGACGGTCGCGCGGTGCCAGGTGCCGAGCCGGCCACCGAGATCGACCACGTGCATCTGGCCGATGTCGGGGAAGGTGCGCGCCAACCAGTCCGAGCGGTGCCGGCGCCGCCGCGCACTCCACGACTGGTCGCTGTCGACAAGGCGGTAGCGCAATCGATTGGGGCCCATTTAACGCAATGTACCGCCGCCGACACCGGGTATAAACATGTGGATACGCCGATCTTCGTCGAGATCGGTTATCCGACACTCATCTGCCGTACATCACCTTGATTGCCTTGACGAGTCGGGCCATGTCGGTCGGGGTCCGTTCGAAGGTCATCGACGGCAACAGCGAGCGGGCCCGACGGCGGGTGATCGCCTTGGCCCGGCCGAACTCGCGCAGCCCGTCCTCGCCGTGGATCCGCCCGAAGCCGGAGTCGCCGACCCCGCCGAACGGCAGGGTGGACATGCCGGCGAAGGTCAGGCTGGAGTTGATCGAGGCCATCCCGGAGCGCAGCCGCCGCGCGATGGACACCGCCCGCCGTCGGCCGAAGACCGAACCCCCGAGGCCGTACGGCAGGGCGTTGGCGCGGGTGACGGCCTCGTCGGCGTCGCGGACCCGGCTGATGGTCAGCGTGGGGCCGAACGTCTCCTCCTGGACGGCGGCCGACTCCTCCGGTACGTCCACGAGCACGGTCGGGTGCACGTACGGCGGCTGCACGGCGCCCGGACCACCGAGCACGGCGCGCCCACCGGAGTCGATCGCGGCGTCGATGTGCCGGCGGATCACGTCGAGCTGTCGGGGCATGGTGATCGGCCCGATGTCGGCGCCCTCCGGCCCCACGGTCAACCGACCGGCGCGGGCGACCACCTTGTCGACGAAGGCGTCGAAGACCGAGTCGACGGCGTACACCCGCTCGATGCCGATGCAGGTCTGGCCCGCGTTGGTCATGCCGCCCCAGACGCACGCCTCGGCCGCGGCGTCCAGGTCGGCGTCACTGTCGACGATCATGGCGTCCTTGCCGCCGCCCTCGATCAGCACCGGGGTCAGCGTCTCGGCGCAGGCGGCCATCACCTTGCGGGCGGTGGCGGTCGAACCGGTGAAGGCCAGCTTGTCGACCCCGGAGCGGCACAGCGCGGCGCCCACGTCGCCCAGCCCGTGCACGGCGCTGAACACCCGGTGCTCGGGCACCACCTCGGCGAAGCTGTCCACCAGCCACTGGCCCGCGGCCGGGGTGTATTCGCTCGGCTTGAGTACCACGGCGTTACCGGCGGCCAACGCGTACGCGGCGGAACCGATCGGCGTGAAGACCGGATAGTTCCACGGCCCGATCACGCCGACCACGCCGTGCGGCTGGTATTCGAGGTGACCGGAGAACTCGGCGAGGATGAGCCGGGACCGCACCCGGCGCGGGCCGAGCACCCGGCTGGCGTTGCGGGCGGCCCAGTCGATGTGCTCGATCGCGGTGACGATCTCGACGATGGCGTCGGCGGTCGGCTTGCCGCCCTCGACGTGCACCAGCTCGGCCAGCTCCTCGATGCGTTTCGCGAGCAGGGCGCGCCAGCGCAGCATCCGTTCGCGGCGGTCGGTGAAGCCGAGCCCGGCCCACCACCCGCCGGCGGCGCGGGCGTCCTCGACGGCCCGCCGCACGTCGGCGTCGGTCGCGACCGCGAAGCGGCCGGCCTCGACGCCGGTGGCCGGGCTGGTGGAGACCAGTCGACCCGCCTCGATGACCGGAAGACCGGGGACCCGCACAGCCGTCATGGCGGAAGTCTAGACCCGAGGATTACTCACCGGTAGGTCCAGATCGTTGCCGAACGGCCCGGAGTCGCACGGCTGCGCCTGATCGTTGATCAGTGCAGGCCAGGGTGTCGATGGTGAACGCGACCCGCCCGAATCGTCGAACGGCGGGTAGCCGGGAGGTGGCGAGGAGCTGACCGGCTGGTCGGTATCGATGATTACCGTCTGGTGGCAGGCTGACGCGCGGAGTAACGGTGTGGGGTGGAGGGCTGACTGTCCATGGAGGAACATCCGGAACTTAGGCCGCTGTTGACGGTGGCGGGTGGGCCGATGCGCGGAGCGAGTTTCCGACTTCGGATCGAACCGCAGGTGGTCGGTCGAGCACCGACCGGTCACGTCGTCATCAGCGACCCGCACCTGAGCCGCCGCCACGCCGAGGTGTGGCTGGCCCCGGAGGGCCCGTCACTGCGGGACCTTGGCTCGACAAACGGCACCTGGCTCAACGACCGCCGGATCACCGAGGTCGAGCTTCTCTCCGACGGCGACGTGATCCGACTCGGCCGTACCGAACTGCGCCTGTTCGACCCGGGGGTGGCACACACCGACCCGGTGGGGCTCAGCTTCGGCCCGTCCCGCCGGGACGTCCGACCGACACTGCCGCTGCCGTTGGCCACTCCGCCGGGCGCCCGACGCTGACCTGCGACCCGGGGTGCGGCCCACACCTGGGCCGCGCCCAGGGTGGCTGTCCGGCACCTGGACCGGCGCCGGCGGGCGTGGCACCATCCCGCGGATGGAAACCGAGCAACGGAGCGTCACGGCGAACGGCATCACCCAGGCGGTCCGGGTGGCCGGCCCGCCGGACGGCATCCCGGTGCTGCTGATCCACGGCAACTGCTCGTCCGCGCTGTTCTGGGAGCCGCTGGTCCGGCGGCTGCCGCCGACGGTGCGGGTGGTCGCTCCTGACCTGCGCGGGTACGGCGACTCGGCGACGGCCCCGGTGGACGCCACCCGGGGACTGCGGGACTTCGCCGACGACGTGGCCGCCCTCCTGGACGACCCGACGCTCTTCGGCGCCAACGACACCCGCCCGGTGGTCGTCGGGCACTCCCTCGGGGGCGGAGTGGCGATGCGGCTCCTCGTCGACCGTCCAGACCGGGTGGGCGCGTTGCTGCTCGCGGCACCGGTCTCCCCGTACGGCTTCGGCGGCACCCGCGACCTGACCGGCACACCCACCACTCCCGACTTCGCCGGCACCGGCGCGGGCACGGCGAATCCGGACTTCGTCGCCCGGCTCGCCGCCGGCGATCGGAGCGTGGACGCCCCGGCCAGCCCGCGCGCGGTCCTGCGCGCCACCTACGTGGCCGATCCGGCGGCACTGGGCGCGGACGAGGACCTGCTCCTGGACACGGTGCTCTCCACCGCCACCGGGGACGACAACTACCCGGGCACGGCGGCGCCCTCGACGAACTGGCCGGGCACCGCGCCGGGGAAACGTGGTGTGCTCAACGCGCTCGCGCCGACCTGGTTCCGGCTCGCCGACGAGCTGGTGGCCGTCGCCGACAAGCCCCAGGTCACCTGGGTACGCGGCGACGCCGACGTCATCGTCTCGGACACCTCACTGTTCGACCTGGCGTACCTGGGCTCGCTGGGTCTCGTACCCGGCTGGCCCGGCGAGGAGGCCTGCCCGCCGCAGCCGATGGTGGGCCAGACCCGGTCGGTGCTGGAGCGGTACGCGGCGGCCGGCGGCGCGTACCACGAGGTGGTGCTGCCCGGCTGCGGACACAGCCCGCACCTGGAGCGGCCGGCGGAGTTCGTCGCGGAACTGCTGGCCCTGACCAGCGCGCCGGCCGCCTGACGACCCCACGTCGTCGGCGGTGAAATATGCCACGGCGTCTCGACAACCAAGCGTCACGTGGCAGACTCGCGCGCATAACCTTAGCGGCCGTTCAGGGGCCGTGCGGAGTGTCTGGGGAGGCCGGTCGTGGCGCGCGAGTTCAGCACCGTGGGTGTGGTGGGGCTGGGCACCATGGGTGCCGGCATCGTCGAGGTCTTCGCCCGCAACGGCATCGACGTGGTCGCGGTCGAGATCTCCGAGCCGGCGCTGGAACGCGGCCGGGCCACCCTCACCGCCTCCACCGACCGCGCGGTCGCCAAGGGCAAGCTCGCCGCGGCGGACCGCGACGCCCTGCACGAGCGGGTGCACTTCGCGGTCGGGCTGCCCGCGCTGCACTCCGTCGACCTGGTCATCGAGGCGGTGCCCGAGCACCTCGACCTCAAGCAGCGGATCTTCGCCGAACTGGACCGGGTCTGCCGGCCGGAGGCCATCCTCGCCACCAACACCTCGTCGCTGAGCGTCACCGAGATCTCGGTGGCCACCACCCGGCCCAACCAGGTGATCGGCATCCACTTCTTCAACCCGGCGCCCGTGATGAAGCTGGTCGAGGTGGTCCGCACCGTCGTCACCTCGCCCGAGGTGGTCGCCGACGTGGAGGCGCTCTGCGCCCGGCTCGGCAAGGTCGACGTCACCATCAACGACCGGGCCGGCTTCATCGCCAACGCGCTGCTCTTCGGCTACCTGAACCACGCGGTCGCCATGGCCGAGTCGCACTACGCCGCCCGGGAGGACATCGACGCCGCGATGAAGCTCGGCTGCGGTCTGCCGATGGGCCCGCTGGCGCTGATGGACCTGATCGGCCTGGACACCGCGTACGAGATTCTGGACACCATGTACCGGCGCGGCGGGCGGGACCGCCGACACGCCCCGGTGCCGCTGCTCAAGCAGATGGTGACGGCGGGACTGCTCGGCCGGAAGTCGGGCCGGGGTTTCTACACCTACGAGCGGCCCGGCTCGCCGGTGGTCGTACCGGATGAGGCGACGCCGCCCGCGACGGAGGCCGCGCTCGCCGACGGCGCGCGAGCCATCGCGAAGGTCGGCGTCGTTGGGTCCGGGACGATGGCCACCGGCATCATCGAGGTGTTCGCGAAGGCCGGCTACGAGGTCGTCTCGGTGACCCGCGGCGCGGAGAAGTCCGCGAAGGTCTGCGAGGCCGTGAAGACCTCGCTGAACAAGGGCGTGGTGCGGGGCAAGCTCGCCGAGGCTGACCGGGACGCCGCGCTCGGCCGGATCAGCTGGTCGGCCACGCTCGACCACCTCGCCGACGTCGACCTGGTGGTCGAGGCGGTGGTCGAGGAGCTGAGCGTCAAGAAGGCGCTCTTCGCGAGCCTCGACGAGATCTGCAAGCCGGGCGTGGTGCTGGCCACCACCACCTCGTCGCTGCCGGTGATCGACGTGGCGATGGCCACCCAGCGGCCGGCCGACGTGGTGGGGCTGCACTTCTTCAACCCGGCGCCGGTCATGCCGCTGGTCGAGGTGGTCCGCACCATCCGCACCTCCCCGGAGGCCACCGCCACCGCCCGTGCCGTCTGCGCCGCGCTCGGCAAGACCGGTGTGGTCTGCGGCGACCGGTCCGGATTCATCGTCAACGCGCTGCTCTTCCCCTACCTGAACGACGCGGTGAGGATGCTGGAGGCCAGCTACTCGACGGCCGACGACATCGACCACGCCATGAAGCTGGGCTGCGGCTACCCGATGGGTCCCTTCGAGCTGCTCGACGTGGTCGGGCTGGACGTCGCGCTGGCCATCCAGCGCGAGCTGTACCTGGAGTTGCGCGAGCCGGGCTTCGCGCCCGCGCCGCTGCTGGAGCACCTGGTCACCGCCGGCTACCTGGGCCGCAAGACCCGACGCGGCTTCCGCGACCACTCGCACCGCTGACCGGTGTCAACAGTGGGCGCCGGTGACGGCGTCTCAGTGGTGTGACCTTCGAGGAATACGTCAGCAGTCGCGGGCCGGCGCTCGTCCGGCTGGCCCGGCTGCTGACCGGTGACGAGCACCGGGCCGAGGACCTCACCCAGGACGTGTTGGCGCGCGCGTACGTGCACTGGCGGAAGATCGCCCGTGCCGACCATCCGGACGTCTACGTGCGCCGGATGCTCGTCAACGCCAACACCTCCTGGTGGCGTCGCCGATCCAGCCGGGAGTTGGCCACTGCCGAGTTCGCCGACCGGCCGGGGCGCGGGGACCTGGGCGGTGACGCGGCCGACCGGGACGAGATGTGGCGGCTGATCCTCGGCCTGCCCGACCGGCAGCGTGCGGTGCTCGTGCTGCGCTACTACGAGGACCTCGACGACGCGACGATCGCCCAGATTCTCGGCTGTTCCCCGGTCACCGTCCGCACCCACGCGATGCGGGCGCTCAGCCAGCTGCGGGAGCGCCACGGCGTTCCCACGACGAACGGGAGCCGGCCGTGACCAACCTCGACGAGCGGATCGCACGGGTACTCCGGGAGCAGGCCGACGGACCCGTGGACACCGACAGCCTGCTGACGGCGGCGGTGCACGGGGGACGAACCCGTCGGCGGCGACGGCGTGCCGCCATCGGGGCAGGGCTCGGCGTCGCGATGCTGCTCGGGGCCGGTGTGGCCCTCCGCACGCCGTCGGCCGCGCCGCCACAGCCGGCCGTCACGCCCAGCCTGGTCGTGGTCACGCCACCCCGGGCACCGGGGATTCCCGGGGCGGCGGCGAGCCCCGCCCTGGTCGGCTCGGACCCTCAGCTGCTGCACTTCGGGGTCGACCCGTCGGCCGCGAAACCGGTCGCCTGGCGCTCCGCGGCCCGGGTCGAGAGCATGCGGCTGGATCTGGGTGGCGGTGTGCAGGCTCTGGTGATCGTTGCTGCCGACCCACGGACGGCCGAGACCGGTGACCCGAGCCAGCTTTTTGACATCGGCCCCGACAACGCCTACGCCGCCGACAGCGAGAAGGATCTTGCCTCGCCCGGCCCGGGCGTCGACGCCGCATCGCGGTACAACGGGGTGATCCGTCAGCTCGACCGGGTCGCGAAGGGGTGGGTGCT
Source organism: Micromonospora sp. NPDC048839 (assembly GCF_040649915.1). Taxonomy (NCBI): domain Bacteria; kingdom Bacillati; phylum Actinomycetota; class Actinomycetes; order Micromonosporales; family Micromonosporaceae; genus Micromonospora; species Micromonospora sp. NPDC048839. Next base: position 233,086 of record NZ_JBEZGL010000007.1, on the reverse strand, counting down.
GCGCTGGCAGCCCGTCCCGGGCCTGTACGTCCGGGTCGCGACTCTCGGCGAGACCAGCGCCGACATCCAACGAGCGGCCGCGGCACTTCGGTTCGACGAAGCCCGCCACTGTGTCGCGCCGATCCGACTGACCGCTTTGCCGCCAGGTGCCCGGATCAGCGCGTGCGAGGTGGCGGTGCGTCAGCTGTTCTGGCCCCGCATCGTGAACGTGGCGGGAACCACCACGCCGACCCAGATGCCCGTCACGGATTCGGACCACACCGAAGCGGCGCTGACGGTCGCCCTCCAGGGCGCGGCCACCCTGCCGGTGCGGCTCTTCTACTCACCCCGTCCCTCCTCGCCCGACCGGTCCAAGGCCAACCGCGAGATCGCCGGCCGGCCGGTGTTCGACATGGGCGACTTCTGGCACGTGCTCGGCATTCCGAACACCCTGCTGTCCATGGGGCACGAGAACCGCTGGGAGCGCTCGCCCACGGACGCCGAGGTCAGCACGGTTATCGGCGGGCTCCGGGTCGCCGACGACCTTGGCGAGCCGGCCAGCTGGAAGTGACCGTAACCTTGGTGACTGTGAGCCCCCGTCGCAATCGCCCTCGCCGGGACGACAACGCCAACCTGGACGCCGATCGGGTCCGGCAGGGTGTCGCCTCGGTGCAGCAGTGGACCGACGGCGCCTGGCAGGTACGCGGGATCGGCGCGGGGGCGTCCGTCAAGACGTACCGATGCCCCGGCTGTGACCAGGAGATCCGGCCGGGGGTGGCGCACCTGGTGGCCTGGCCGGCCGACGGCCTGGGGGACCTGACCGACCGGCGGCACTGGCACAGCGGCTGCTGGCGAGCCCGGGACCGGCGCGGCCCGGCGGTGCAACGAGGCCGCGGCACCCCGCGCTACTGACCGACCCGGCCGGGGTGCCCCGCGCTACCGACCGATCCGGCCGGGGCACCCCGGGCTGCGGCTCAGCGACCGGGGCCGGGGTCCCCGCGCCACGGCTCAGCGACCTGGATCACGCTGTTCGTGCCTGGACGGGCGGCGGCGGTGACTTCACGACACACTTGGGCGGTGAGCACAGCGATCCGCGCGTCGTCGATCCTGCCCGGCCGCCGGGAGGACATCGAGCTGCACACCGCCGACGGTCTGCGGCTGGTCGGCGAGTTGGCCCTGCCCGCCGACCGGCCGCCGGTGGCCACCCTGGTCTGCCTGCACCCGCTGCCCACCCACGGCGGGATGATGGACAGCCACGTCTTCCGTAAGGCGGCCTGGCGGTTGCCCGCCCTGGCCGACCTGGCCGTGCTGCGGTTCAACACCCGGGGCACCAGCAGCCTGCGCGGCACCAGCGAGGGCACCTTCGACGGCGCGGTGGGGGAGCGGTACGACGTGGCCGCCGCCATCGAGTACGCGGAGTTCGCCGAGCTGCCCGACATCTGGCTCGTCGGCTGGTCGTTCGGCACCGACCTGGCCCTGAAGTACGGCTGCGACCCCGCTGTCACCGGGGCGATCCTGCTCTCCCCGCCGCTCCGCTTCTCGACACCCGACGACCTGGCCACCTGGGCCGCCTCGGGTCGCCCGCTGACGGCGCTGGTGCCCGAGTTCGACGACTACCTGCGTCCGACCGAGGCGCGGGAGCAGTTCGCCGCCGTGCCGCAGGCCGAGGTCGTCGGCGTGTCGGGTGCCAAGCACCTCTGGGTGGGCGACGCGGAGACGGTGCTCGACGAGATCGTCCGACGGGTCAACCCGGCCGTCGAGGTGCCGCTCCCGACGACCTGGGACGGGCCGATGGAGGCCGGCGACGTCAGCGCGTACGCCGACCGGACGGTGGCCTCGTTCGCCGACACGCCCGTCCCCGGCCCGGCCGCCGGTCAGGCCGGCTGACCCCCTCGCCGTGCGTCAGCGGGTCTCCTGGCGGGGCAGCACCACCTCGCGCAGGATCAGTTGCAGCGCGGCCACCGTGGGGATGGCGATCAGCGCGCCCACCACACCCAGCAGCGCCACGCCCAGCAGCGCGGCCAGCAGGGCGGCCACCTCGTTGACCTCCACCGAGCGCCGCATCACCTTCGGGTAGATCAGGTAGTTCTCCACCTGCTGGTAGATGAGGAAGAAGACCGCGCAGGCGATGCCGGTGGGCAGGTCGGCGGCGAAGCCGACCAGGCTCACGATCACCGCGCCCAGGGTGGCGCCGATCTGCGGGATCAGGTCGGTCACCGCCACCACCACGGCCAGCGCGAACGGGTACGGCAGCCCGACGATCAGCGCGAAGACAAAGGTGGTCGCGCCGGCCAGCACCGCGATGCTCAGCGCGCCGACCATGTAGGCCCCGACCTTGGCCAGGATCTCGTCGCCGATCAGCTGCACCCGCTCCCGCCGCGACCGGGGCACCAACGAGTAGCCGAGGGCGCGCAGCTTGTTGAAGTAGGCCAGGAAGTAGATCGTCAGCACCAGCACCGTCAGCGTCCGGAACACCGTGCCGAAGATCAGTTGTGCGCCGCCCAGCACCCCGCCGAGCGCCCGGCCGACGGTCTGCGCGTTGGCCGCGCCCTGCACGCGCTCCACCACGTCGTACCGCTCCACCAGGTCATTGACCGTCGGATTGCGGCGCAACTCGTCGAGCAGGTTCGGGATCTGGTCGATGAACTGCCCCGACTGCGTCACGATCGGCGGAACCAGCGCGACCACGCCGCCGCAGAGCAGCAGCACCACGGTCAACGCGACAGCCGCCACCGCCAGGCCGTGCGGCACGCCCCAGCGGCGAAGCCGGACCACCGCCGGGTTGAGGCCGACCGCCAGGAAGAGCGCGATCACCACCAGCACCAGGATGCCGCCGGCATTGCGAATCCCCAGATAGAGGGTGTACGCCAGCAGCACGCCCAACGCCCCGGTGAACCCGATCAGGAAGCTGCTGCGGCGCAGCGGACGCCCCGGTGTGCCGAACTTTCCGGACGGGACCGCCGGTGGCTCGTCCGGGTCGATTCCCGGAGCGGGAACCGGCACCGGCGGCGGCGTCTCCGCAGGTGGCGGCGTCTCCGCAGGTGGCGGCGTCTCCGCAGGTGGCGGCGTCTTCGCAGACGGTGGCGTCTCCGCAGGTGGTGGCGTCTTCGCAGACGGTGGCGTCTCAGCCGGCGGGTTTTTCGCTGGCGGTGGCCCCGGGGTCACGTCCGGGTCGTCGCCGGACGGGTCGTGCTGCGGCACCAAGAGACCTCCCGACTCGGGCGGTGGGATGACGGGTGGTGGTCACGAACGACCGCCACGCGGAGGTTCCTCCATCAGTCCGATCGACTGCCGGCGGACGTTTGTGATCATCTCCCAGCGCGTCAGCAGCGTAGCCACCTCATGGTCACCATCGACCACGAGACCGTCAATCTGGCGCTCCATGTGCCCCACCCAACCACCGTCAGCACCCTTCAGACCCCGCTCACGTGCAGATCTTGGACAGTTTCCGTTACGCGCTGACGGAAACTGTCCAAGATCTGGTGGTGTGGCGGCCTCGCGGCGGTGAACGCTGTTCGGATGCTGCCTCCCGATGACGCCGACGCGCTCGACTGGCTCGCCTTCGAGCAGGCAGGCGTGCTGACGACCGCGCAGGTCTCCAGCCTCCTCAGCGAGGGGGCAGTCCGTGGGCGAATCCGCTCCGGCCGCTGGCGGTCGATCTGCCGCGGGATCCTGCTGACCGGCAACGGTCGCCTGAGCCGCGACCAACAGCTCTGGGTCGCGGTGCTGGCTGCCGGACCAGGCGCGATGCTGGCCGGGGTAACCGCCGCCACCGAAGCCGGGGTACGCGGGCTGCGCCGTGAGCCACTGCACGTGCTGGTGCCGGCCGCCCGCCGTGCCGCACGGACCTCGCTGCGTCGCCTCCCCATCGACATGCCCGCAGTGCTGGTGCACCGCACGTCGGTGCTGCCGGACTCGCACCGGCAACTCGCCCGTCCACCGCGCACCACGACGGCCAGAGCACTCGTCGACGCGGCGGGCTGGGCAGTCGGAGTGGAGGAGGCGCAGGGGATGCTGGCGGCCGGATGTCAGCAGCGGCGGGTGCTTCCCGAGGAGTTGCGGACCGTGCTCGACGTCCTCCCGCGAGCGCCCCGCCGGCACCTGATCCAACAGACCGTCGGTGACATCGCCGGCGGCGCGCAGGCGCTCTCCGAGATCGACTTCCTGCGCCTCTGCCGCCGGCACCGGCTGCCCGTACCTGATCTTCAGGAGTATCGGGTCGACGCGGCGGGCCGCAACCGCTGGCTGGACGCGTACTGGCGGCAGTGGCGGGTGCAGGTCGAGATCGACGGCGCGCACCACATGGACGCCCGGCAGTGGGCGGACGACATGCGTCGGCAGAACGATGTCTGGACCAGCGGCGACCGGATCCTGCGCTTTCCGGCCTGGCTGGTCCGTGCCCGCCCCGATGAGGTCGCCGGCACCGTCCGGCGGGCCCTTGTCGCTGCCGGCTGGATCCCCAGCCCATCCCAGCGTCATCCGACGCACATCTGAATCTTGGACAGTTTCCGTCAACGCGTGACGGAAACTGTCCAAGATCTCGGCGCGCACACGAGTCAGCGCTGGCGGCGTACCCGTCAGTCCTTCTCGATGGTGACCTTGCTGGGCTTGGCGCTGCGCTCGTCGGTGGTCGGCTTGCTGGGTCGCTTGCCGTTCTCACCGGTGCTGGTGATCTTGGTCGGCTTGGCGCCCCGGCCACCCTCGCCCGGAACGGCGGCCACGGTCGGCTCCCCGTCCACCCCGGCGCTGGCCGCGCCTCCGTCGACCGTGGTCACCGGCTCGGCCACCGGCCGAGTCGTGGACTGCCCGTTGCTCTCGGCACCGGCGTTCGCCGGTTCGGCCATCGGTCGGGTCGTGGACTGCCCGTTGCTCTCGGCACCGGCGTTCGCCGGCTGCCGGGTGTCGGCGGGCTCGGTCTTGAGGCCGGTGGCCGCACCGGACCCCGGCGACGTGCCGGCGTCGGTGGTGGCCGCGCCGGAGACCGTCGCGCCCTGGTCACCGTCGTCGGCCGCGCCTCGGCTCGCACCGTCACCGGCGGCCGGCGTGGTCGGACCATCGATCGGACCCGCTACGCTCTGCAACCGCACCTCGGTCATCTGCCGCTGTAGCTCGTCCGACTCCTGCCGAGACTTCCAGGTCTCCTGGCGCAGGTCGGCGAGCTGCTGCTGAGCCTGGGCGATCTCCAGCATCACCTGGGCGAGCTGCTGTCGGCCCGCCGCGGACTCCTGCTGCGTGGCCGCCAGGTGCTGCTGAGTGGTGGCCAGGTGCTGCTGGGTGGTGGCCGCGTACTCCTCGAACTGCCGACGGGAGGCCGCGACGTGCTCGTCGGCCTCGCGGCGCTTGCCGCCGGCCTCGGTCTCGGCCCGGCTCAGCAGTTCGGCGGCCTCCGCCTCGGACCGCTGGCGGAGAGCCGCCGCGTCCTGCTCGGCCGCCTGGCGAATCCCGGCCGCGCCCTGCTCGATCTCGTTCTTGCGCGTGGAGTATTCGGTCTCCAGCTGATCCCGGCGGCTCGTGTACCCGGTCTCCAGCTCGTTCTTGCGTCCCGTGTACTCGGTTTCCAACTCGTCGCGGCGGGTGGTGAAACCCCCCTCCAACTCCTGCTGACGGCTGGCGAACCCGGTTTCCAGCTCCTGCTGGCGGGACGTGTGCTGCTTGTCCAGCTCGTCGCGGCGCTTGGCGAACTCCTGCTCGGCAGTGGACCGACGCTGCGCCAACTCCCGGTCGGCCGCCTCGCGACGCGAGTTGACCTCCTGCTCCACCCCGGCCCGCCAGGCGCCCAGCTCCTGCTGGGTCTGCGCCCGGGTGTGCTGCACGTACGCCTCGGTCTCGGTGCGCATCCGCTGCACGTACGCCTCGGTCTCGGCACGGCTGCGCTTGGCCGCCTCGGTGGCCTGCGTGGTCAGCCGCTCCGCCTCCTGCAGCGCCTTGGCGCGGGTGGAGCGCCCGGCCATCGACGCGTCGTCGATGATCTGCTTTGCCTCCTGCTGGGCCTTGGCGTGGCTGGCCCGGCCGGCTTCGGTCGCGGTGTCGGTGAGCCGCTTGGCCTCCTGGAGGGCCTTGGCGTGCACCTCTTTGGCGGCCCCGCGCAGGTCGCTGGCCTCCTGCTGGGCGTTCGCCAATGTCTCCCGGGCCGTCTCGCGCAGCTTGGTCGACTCCTGTTGGGCGCGTGCGTGGATCTCCTTGGCGGTGTCCCGCAGCTGGGTGGCCTCCTGCTGGGCCTTCGCCAGCGCGTCCTGCGCCGCCTTGCGCAACTGCGCCGACTCGTCCTTGGCGGACCGCAGCGTGGCCTCGGCCTCGGCCCGTCGGGCGGCGCTGTGCCGCTCCTCCTCGGAGCGGCGCGCGGCGAGGGCGATCTCGAAGTCCTTCAGGGCCCGCGCGGCCTGCTGGCGGGCCTCCTCGATGATGTGCTCGGCCGCGGCGCGACGGGCCTCGATCTCCACGTTCGCATCGGACAAGATCTGCTCGGCCTGCTCCTCCGCGAGCGTGAGGATCGACTCGACCCGTGGGCCGAGGTGGCGGAACGAGGCCCGGTCGACCACGTTCATCTGCTTGCGGACCTGCGTCAGGTCACGCTGGAGCACCTCGACCTGGCCGGCCAGCTTGTGGATCTGTGTATACGCCTGTTCCCGTTCCGAGGCGAGGGTCGCGATCTCGTGCTCGGCACGCGCGACATACCGATCAACCTGTTTCTTCTCGTACCCCCGCAGAGCGGACTCGAAGCTGGGCTCCGTCGTCACGTCCCCGCCGAGAGCGAACAGTTCCTCGCCGTGCGACATGCCCCCATCCTCACACGCAACAGGGCCTGCTGGGGCGATACGGACGCGCCTTGTGCGACCTACTTCACTCCGTTGCGGGCAAGGGATACCACCGGCTGGGAAACGCATACGGCGCGAGGTTGCACCGGTTACCCGGTGTCACCTCGCGCCGTCGATGCCCCGACCTGACGCCTCGCGTCAGCCGGCGGTCTCCGCCGGCACCCGCTCCTGACCGCCGTCGGTCTTCTTGGCTTCCGGCTTGGCCGCCGGGGCGGCAGCGGGCATCCCCGGAACGATGCCAGCGAGCCCGGAGAGCATCTGGCCCAGCTGCGAGGTGACCGCGTCCTTCTGCCGGGTGAGGTCCTCGACCTCGCGGCGGGCGGCCTGCGTGGTCAGCTCCGCCTCGGTACGGGCCTCGGAGAGCAGACGCTGCGACTCGGCCTTGGCCTCGTTGAGGGTCTTCTCGGAGTGCGCCTTTGCCTTGTCCACCGTCTCGGCGGCGTTGCGCTCCGACTCGACCCGGCGGGCCTCGGCGCGCTGCTCGATCTCCTTCGCCCGCTCCTGCGCGGCCCGAGCACGCTGCTCGGCCTCGCTGACCATCTTCTGGGTCTGCGCGACCTGGGCGGCGTGCCGCTCGGACTCCTCGCGCTCGGACTTCTCCCGCCGCTCGGCCAGCTGGAGCTCCAGAGCCTGAAGGTCCTTGTCGCGCTTGTCCCGCGCGTCGGTCAGCAGCTTGGTCGCCTCGGCGCGCTTCTCCTCAGCCTCGCGGGCGGCCTTCGCCCGCTGCTGGGTGATCTCCCGCTCGGCGGTGGCCCGGAGGGTGGCCACCTCCCGCTCGACTGTCGACTTCAGCTCGGCGACCTCGTGCGCCGTCACGGTACGCAGCTGCTTGGTCTCGCGGTCGGCGTCCGCGCGCAGCGTGTCAGCCTCACGGCGGGCCTGCACCCGGACCTCGGCGGCCTCGCGCTCGGCGGCCGTGCGCAGGTTGCCCGCCTCGCGCTCGGCGCTGGCCTTCATGGCCGCGGCCTCGGCACGCGCCTTGTCGGTGATCTCGCGGGCCTCGAGGCGGGCGGCGGAGAGGATGCCCTCCGACTCGCGCTTCGCCTCGTTGCGGTGGTCGTTCGCCTGCTCCTCGGCGAGCCGGAGGATCTGCTCGACGCGGGTGCCCAGGCCGGAGAGGGTGGGCCGGCTGTTCTCTTCGAGCTGCTTGTTCGTGTCGGTGAGCTTCTGCTCCAGCGCACTCATGCGCTGTTCGGCTTGGCGGAGCCGACGCTGGGCGTCGTTCATCCGCTGCTCGGCCTCGGCACGGGCCTGCTCGGACTGGGTCAGCGCGGCGGTCATCCGGCCGAGGAAGTCATCGACCTGGTGAGTGTTGTAACCGCGCAGGCCGACGGTGAAGTCTGGCTGCGAGTTCGCGTTATCGAAGAACGCGAGAGGGGAGGACTGCTGCTGGGGCATTGGGACATACTGGCAGACGCCCCAGGGTGCTTCGCAAGAGCGGTGCGCAGCTTTCGTGGCCTCTTTACATGGTCAACTCCCGCCATCGGCGGAGCGGGACCAATCGCCGATCTTGGCAGGTCCCGGGCGGGTCGGACGCCACGGAGCGTGACGCGGAAAAGGGCCCCGGGGTTACCCCGAGGCCCTTTGTTCGATCCGGGCGGGTTTTCCGCTAATGGGAGCGGAAGAACAATGTCCGATCAGCGCATTGGCCATCGAGCCTTCATCCGTCCGGCCGGCGGTGCCGGTCAGCGCTCCGGGCCGGCGGTGCCGGTCAGTGCCCCCGGAAGCGGTTGATCGCCTCCTCGTGCCGGGCCCGCAGCTCCCCGTCGCGTACGCCCAGACCGTCCTCGGGTGCGAGGCAACGCACCCCGACCTTGCCCTGGTGGGCGTTGCGGTGCACCTCGTACGCGGCCTGGCCGGTCTGCTCCAGAGCGTAGGTCCGGGACACCGTCGGGTGCACCTTGCCGAGCGCGACCAGACGATTGGCCTGCCACGCCTCGTGGTAGTTGGCGAAGTGGCTGCCGACGATCCGCTTGAGGTGCATCCAGAGGTAACGGTTGTCGTACTGGTGCTGGAAACCACTCGTGGAGGCGCAGGTGACGATGGTCCCACCGCGCCGGGCCACGTAGACGCTGGCGCCGAACGTCTCCCGACCCGGGTGTTCGAAGACGATGTCCGGGTCCTCGCCGGCGGTCAGCTCACGGATCCGCTCGCCGAAGCGCTTCCACTCGTCTGGGTCCTGGGTCTCCTCGTCCTTCCAGAAGCGGAAGCCCTCCGCCGCCCGGTCGATGACCAGGTCCGCACCCATCCGGCGGCACAGCTCGGCCTTCTCCGGCGAGGAGACGACGCATACCGGGATCGCGCCACCGTTGAGTGCCATCTGGGTGGCGTACCCGCCGAGGCCGCCGGAGGCGCCCCAGATCAACACCACGTCGCCCTGCTTCATGTTGGCCCCGTGATGCGAGACGAGCTGTCGGTACGCGGTGGAGTTGACCAGCCCGGGGCTGGCCGCCTCCTCCCAGCTCAGGTGCCGTGGCTTGGGCATCAGCTGGTTGGCCTTGACCACCGCCAGCTCGGCCAGCCCACCGAAGTTGGTCTCGAAGCCCCAGATCCGCTGCTGCGGGTCGAGCATGGTGTCGTCGTGCCCGGCCGCGTCCTCCAACTCGACGGAGAGGCAGTGCGCGACCACCTCGTCGCCGGGGGCCCAGCGGGTCACCCCGGGGCCGGTGCGCAGCACCACGCCCGCCGCGTCCGAGCCGACCACGTGGTACGGCAGGTCGTGTCGGCGGGTCAGCTCGGAGACCCGGCCGTAGCGCTCCAGGAACTTGAAGGTGGGCAGCGGCTCGAAGATGCTGGTCCACACCGTGTTGTAGTTGATCGCGCTGGCCATCACAGCGATCAGCGCCTCGCCCGGCGCCAGCTCCGGCGTCGGCACCTCCTGCACGTGCAGCGCCTTGCGCGGGTCCTTGTCCCGGGTGGGCATGCCGTCGAACATCCGGGCCTCCTCGGCGCGGACCACGACGCCTCGGTAACTCTCCGGTACGGGCAGCCCGGCGACGCCGGCGAGTTCGCGGTCCGGATCGTTCGATTCCTCCGCCGCCATGATCGCTTCGAGGATGTCCTGCACGGTGACCTCCGGTTCGTCCGCACCCGCACGGGCCCGGGTGCTGCCATCGTCGGCGCCGGTGGGTCACGACCGCCATGTCGGCATTCGACACATCCGACCCCGGTCGCGCTCCGGTGGGGCCGGACGTTACTGAACGGTAGCTAGACCGGGAAGTCCTCTGTGAAAAACTGCATCCGCCGATGCGTGAAGGTGTCCGGCCGCCCCACCAACCGCGCACTGACGTGCGCGCACGTGGCGCGCGGGGGGGCACGTGGCGCGCGGAGGCGCGCGGGCCGCGCGGAGGGCGACAACTTCGGGGATGTTGCTGCCTCACGTTCGGTGGAGGCAGCAACATCCCCGAAGTTGCGCGGATCTTGCTGGCGCGGGCGGGGTGCGGCGGTGGCGTGGGCGGGGTACGGCGGCGGGCGCGGCGCCGGCGAGGCGCGGCCTGGCGGCGGCGCGGGCGGGGTGCGGGCGCGGCGGGCGTGAGCGCGGGGACGCGCCGGCGCGGGGTCAGTGGGCGGTGAGGGCTGGTTGGACCAGTTCGACGAGGACGCCACCGGCGTCCTTCGGGTGGACGAAGTTGATCCGGCTGTCCGCGGTGCCGCGCCGCGGTGTGTCGTAGAGCAGCCGCATCCCGCGCGCGCGCAGCGCCGCGCACGCCGCGTCGATGTCCACCACCGTGTACGCGACCTGCTGCACCCCCGGACCGTTGCGGTCCAGGAACTTGGCGATCGTCGACTCCGGGGTGAGCGGGGCGAGCAGTTGCACGCAGCCACCCTCGGTGGTCGGCCCGACGGCCAGCATCGCCTCCCGCACGCCCTGCTCGGCGTTGGTCTCGACGTGCACACAGCGCATCCCGAACGTCCGCTGGTAGAAGTCGATGGCGGCGTCCAGGTCGGCCACGGCGATCCCGACGTGGTCGATCTTGCGAAGCCCGATGTCTGTGACGGAGTCGGCACCGGGCTCGGCGGAGGAGTTCTCGGTCATGGCGCTAGTCTGACCGAACAATCGTTAAGGCGTACAGCTCGGCACCCCCCTCGGAGGCAGGCATGGCTTCGGTGATCGTCAGCGGCGCGCGGACCCCGATGGGCCGGCTGCTGGGCAACCTCAAGGACCTTTCGGCCACGAAGCTGGGCGGGATCGCCATCAAGGCCGCGCTGGAGCGGGCCGGGGTCAGCCCCGACCAGGTCCAGTACGTGATCATGGGCCAGGTGCTGCAGGCCGGCGCCGGTCAGATCCCGGCGCGGCAGGCCGCGGTCGAGGCCGGCGTGCCGATGTCGGTGCCGGCGCTGACCATCAACAAGGTCTGCCTCTCCGGCCTGGACGCGATCGCCCTGGCCGACCAGCTGATCCGTGCCGGCGAGTTCGACATCGTGGTGGCCGGCGGCATGGAGTCGATGACCAACGCCCCGCACCTGCTGATGGGTCAGCGCACCGGCTACAAGTACGGCGACGTGGTGGTCAAGGACCACATGGCGCACGACGGGCTCAGCGACGCCTGGGACTGCTGCTCGATGGGCGAGTCGACCGAGCGCCTCGGTGCCCGGCACGGCATCACCCGCGAGGAGCAGGACGCGTTCGCCGCCGCCAGCCACCAGCGGGCCGCCGCCGCGCAGAAGAACGGCCACTTCGCCGACGAGATCGCCCCGGTGGTCATCCCGCAGCGCAAGGGTGACCCGCTGGTGATCAGCGAGGACGAGGGCATCCGCCCGGACACGACCGTCGAGTCGCTGGCCAGGCTGCGCCCCGCCTTCGCCAAGGACGGCACCATCACCGCCGGCAGCTCGTCGCCGATCTCCGACGGCGCCGCTGCCGTGCTCGTCATGAGCAAGGCCAAGGCCACTGAGCTGGGGCTGACCTGGCTGGCCGAGATCGGTGCGCACGGCAACGTGGCCGGCCCGGACAACTCCCTGCACTCGCAGCCGTCCAACGCGATCAACCACGCGTTGAAGAAGGGTGGCCTGAGCGTCGCCGACCTGGACCTGATCGAGATTAACGAGGCGTTCGCGCAGGTCGGCGTGCAGTCCACCCGGGACCTCGGCATCAGCCCGGACAGGGTCAACGTCAACGGCGGCGCCATCGCGCTGGGGCACCCGATCGGCATGTCCGGCGCTCGTCTCGTCCTCACCCTCGCTCTGGAGCTGAAGCGGCGCGGTGGCGGCACCGGCGCGGCGGCGCTCTGCGGTGGCGGCGGCCAGGGCGACGCGCTGATCATCCACGTGCCGGGCAAGGCTGCGGTGGACCAGTGAGCGCGCGACGTGAGCCGGTTCTGCGAGCGCCGCGGTCGCGTCCAAGGGTGGTGCGGTGAGCGACGCGGCGGAGCACGTCCCGTCCACGGGCACCACGTCGGTGCGCCGCACCCGGGACGTACCGATGCTTGTCGAACGGGCCCGCGCGGGTGACCCCCGCGCGGTGGCCCGGCTGATCACACTCGTGGAGAACGGCGACTCGCTGCTGCCGGCGATCGCCGCCGCGCTGGCGCCGTACGCCGGGCAGGCCCAGGTCGTCGGGCTGACCGGTTCGCCCGGGGTGGGCAAATCGACCACCACGAACGAGCTGGTCCGCGCGCTGCGGGCGAAGGGGCATCGGGTCGGCGTGCTGGCGGTCGACCCGTCCAGCCCGTTCACCGGTGGAGCGATCCTCGGCGACCGGGTGCGGATGCAGGACCACGCCACCGATCCGGGCGTCTACATCCGGTCCATGTCCAGCCGGGGTCACCTCGGCGGGTTGGCCGCGGCGACGCCGCAGGCGGTCCGGGTGCTGGAGGGCGCCGGCTGTGACGTGGTGCTGGTGGAGACCGTCGGGGTCGGGCAGGCCGAGGTGGAGGTGGCCTCGCTGGCCGACACCACACTGGTGCTGCTCGCACCCGGCATGGGTGATGCGATCCAGGCGGTCAAGGCCGGCATCCTGGAGATCGCCGACGTGTTCGTGGTCAACAAGGCCGACCGGGACGGCGTCGACGCCACCGTCCGCGACATCCAGGGCATGATCGCCCTCGGTGAGCGTGGCCCGGGGCAGTGGAGACCGCAGGTGGTCCGCTCGGTCGCCGCGCGCGGCGAGGGCATCGAGGAGATCGCGGCGGCGATCGACAAGCACCGGGGTTGGCTCGTCGAGCACGGCGAGCTGCGCCGGCGCCAGGAGGCGCGGGCCGCCGCCGAGGTCGAGGCGATCGCGCTCGGCACCCTTCGCGCCCGGATCGGCTCACTGCGCGACGGTACGGAGTTGGCCACGCTCGCCGCCAAGGTGGCCGAGGGCGCGATCGACCCCTACCGGGCGGCGGACGAACTGCTCGCCCAGCTCGCCCGCTGAACCGGAGAGTGCCGCGGGCGGAGTCGACGATCGGCGGCGCCCCCGCGCGTGCGGCTCCAGCCGCAGTTCCCCGGCCGCTGGTTCAGGACGTGCCGCGGCTGAGCCCGCCGAGCGGCGCGCTTGCCGCCGCTGTCGGCTCAGTTCCATCGTGGACGGTTTGATCAGTGGGCTGGGTGGTCCGCGGACCGCCAGCGCGCGGGAGGCCACGCCAGTAGGCCGCGGCGGCGCCGCGCTTTCGGTTGCCTGTAAGCGAAAGTCGCTCCGGCTTTAGTAGGCTCGCGGCGCACGGCCGCCGCACGGTCGGCCACGCGAGCGGGCTGACGAATCGGTCGGTCCACAGGGCACCGGGACCAGGGGAGATGTGATCATGACGGACGCGGTGGAGAACGCCGGCGCAGCGCAGCCCGCGACGGGCGCGGCCCGGGGTGTCACGTCGGTCTCCGACGAGGTCGTGGAGAAGATCGCCGGGGCGGCCGCTCGCTCGGTGCCCGGTGTCGCCGATCTTGGCGGTGACGTGGCCCGGTTCTTCAACAGCGTGCTGGACAAGGTCGGCCTGGACGAGGTGGGCGACGCTCGCCGGGGTGTCTCGGCCGACGTGAAGGGCAGTTCGGCCGTCATCAACGTGGTCCTGGTGATCGACGCGGGTCACGTCGTGGTCGACGTGACCGAGGCGGTGCGGACCGCGGTGATCGAGGCGGTGGAGAAGTACGGCCTGACGGTCACCCAGGTCAACGTCACCGTGGACGACATCGAGCTGAACCAGCCGGGAGTGGCGGCCGGAGCCTGAGGCGTCGGTGCGTCGGGGCGCGCTTGGTCACCGCCGCTGTCCGCCGCTGTCGAGAAACCGCAGTACCGCGATCACGCGCCGGTTGTCGCCGCTCGTGACCGGCAGGTGCAGTTTGCCGAAGATGCTGTTGATGTGCTTCTCGACGGACCGTTCCGTGATCACCAGCTCCGCCGCGATGCCGGCGTTCGACCTGCCCTCGGCCATGAGGTGGAGCACCTCCAACTCGCGTGGGGCGAGCCTGCGCAGCGGACTGTCCCGGCGGCTACGGGAGAGGATCTGACGGACGACCTCCGGGTCGAACACGGTGCCGCCGGCACCCACCCGGGTCAGCGCGTCGAGGAACTCGCCGACCTCGCCGACCCGGTCCTTCAGCAGGTAGCCGACCCCGTGCAGGTCGCCGCCGAGCAGGTCGGCGGCGTAGCGCTCCTCGACGTACTGCGAGAGCACCAGCACCGCGGTGTCGGGCTGCTGACGCCGGATGACAAGCGCGGCGCGGAGCCCCTCGTCGGTGTGGGTGGGCGGCATGCGTACGTCGAGGAGCGCGAGGTCGGGGCGGTGCTCGGCAACGGCCCGGAGTAGTTGCTCCGCGTCGGCGACCGCCTCGACGACCTCATGTCCGTTGCTCATGAGCAGCAGGGTGAGGCCCTGGCGCAGCAGCGCCGAGTCCTCGGCGATCACCACCCGCATGGCAACTCCATGGTGAGCACCGTCGGCCCGCCGGCTGGGCTGTGCACGGTCAGGTCGCCGTCGACGCCGTGGGCACGCTCGGCGAGCCCGGCCAGCCCGGACCCGCTCGACGTGTCGGCACCGCCAACGCCGTCGTCGGTCACCCGGATCAGCAGCGCGTCGCGACGGGCCGCCAGGTGGATCTGAGCCCGAGTGGCCTGGGCGTGCTTGGCCGTGTTGGACAGTGCCTCGGCCACCATGAAGTAGGCGATGGACTCGATGAGTCGCGGCGGTCGACGGTCGAGGCGTACGTCGATCGTGACCGGCACCGGCGACCGGGCGGCCAAAGCGGACAGCGCGGCGTCCAGGCCCCGGTCGGCGAGCACCGGCGGGTGCAGCCCACGGGTGAGGTCGCGCAGCTCGATGATCGCCTGCTTGGCCTCCTGATGGGCGGTGGCGAGCAGCGGCGCGGCGCGGACCGGGTCGTCGGCGAACTGGTGGCGGACCATACCGAGGGTCAGCACGAGGTGGATGAGGCGCTGCTGGGCGCCGTCGTGCAGGTCGCGCTCGATGCGCCGGCGTTCGGCCTCGGCGGCCCGGACGACCTCGGCGCGGCGTCGCTCGACCTCCTGAACCCGGGCCCGGAGTTGGCGGGTCGACGCCCAGCCGAGCATGGCCTTCGCGAACGCGACGTGCACCAGGGTGAGCGCCCGGACCACCGTCGGGGCGGCGATCAGCAGGGCCACGCCGCCGGTGACCAGTAGCGCCGCCGTGACCGGTCGCAGCGGCCCGTGCAGCAGGGCGTGCGCGGTGCTGCCACGGGGTAGCGGGGTGTCGGCGAACGGCCAGGCCGGCGGATGCGTGGCGGCGACCAGCAGCCAGGCCCCGCCGCCCCAGGCGATCAGGGTCAGTAGCGCCGTGCCGAGGGCCAGCGGCAGGCGGAGCAGGTGGTACGCCGCGACCCTCCACAGAGTCGGGTCGAGCACGAGGTGTCCGGCCCGCTGCGCCCAACCGGTGCCCGCGGGTGCGCGCAGCGCCATCGGGACCCGTTCGCCGAGCACCAGGTGGCACCACCTCGTTTCGAGGCGGGCGCAGCGGCGCAGCGCGGTGCCGTAGCCGAGGAAGGTCGGCACGCCGAGCAGCAGGACGGGCAGGAGCGCCGCGGAGAGCATGAGCCCGAGAACGCTGAGCACGGTCATCGCCACCGCCCAAGGGGTCACCACCAGGAGGTGCAGGGTTCGCCGCCAGATGTCGGTGGAGACCAGCGCCCTCGCCTCCCGGCCCAGCCGCGATCGCCACGCCGTGGCCTGCTCGATCATCACTCTCCCGGGTCAGGGCAGCTCAGTGGGCCAGCGTATGGCGAACTGGGCGGACACGACAGGAGGGCAACCTGCCAGTGCTGGGGGGTGCTACCACCACCTCGATCTCGCCTGGTGCCCCGGCAGTCAGAACGCGCTCTTCTCGACACGCTTGTTCCGTGCCAACCTGCCCACCCCTCCCGCACGGAGATCACACGATGAAACGCTCAGCGACATCCCCGGAGTCGGGGCCACGAGTTCCCCGTCTGCTCGTCGCGGCATCTTCGGCTATCGCCGCCGCGGTGGCGTTGATGCTGTTCAGCCTGGTCGTCGAGCTGCTCGACGGTGCTCCGGCCCACCGGATCTTCTGGCCGGTGGAACTCGGCTCGATGCTGTTGTTCCTTGCCACCATGACCCGGCGGGGGAGGCAGTGGGGTCGGGTCACCCTGACCGCGCTCGTCGCGAACACGGTGGTGTTCAGGCTGCCCGGCATGGTCGGCAACCCGGGGGACCGGCAGCCCCTGGCGGTGGCGTTCGACTGGATGAGCCTGGGCGCGATGGTGGCCGCGGTGGTCCTGATCTTCCTGCCGGCGGCCAACCGGCACCTGCGGGCGACCCGCGACCAGCAACGGCTCGTCTCGCCCCGGGTCCGCAAGGCACTGCTGGCAACACACATCGCGAGCGCGGTCGGCTGGCTGGGGGTGATCAGCGTGATGGCGACCATGGCCATCGCTGCCGCCGGTGCAGATGACCTTGGATACCTGCGCTCGGCGTACACCATGATGCTGCTTGTCGACGAGACGTTTCTCGGCCCGGCCCACCAACTCGCCCTGTTGACCGGGGTGGCACTTGCGGCCGGCACGCCGTGGGGGCTCTGGCGGCGTCGGTGGGTCGCGACGAAACTCGTACTGATGCTGGGGATCATGCTGGTCGGCAGCGCGGTCCTCCAGGACCTGGCCCTGCGGGCGCACGAACTGGTTGAGGCGGGCCGGCCGGTGGCCGAGATCCGGGGCGAGGCCGGACTGCCTCTGGCGCTGCTGACGCCGCTGGGTCCGGCGGTCGGACTGATCGCGACGCTGCTGTCGGTCTACAAGCCGGGCGGCCCGACCCGATACGGCCGTCGCCGTGGCGCGGAGCGCCGTCGACCGCGCCAGGCAGGTGCTCCAGGTGCCGGCGAGCCGCAGCCCGCTCGACACGATCCGCGAGGTCACACCCGAGGTTCCCGCATCGGGTAAGCACGGCCTGTGCGGCTGTTGTGGCGTCGTCTACCCGTGCGTCGCCCGGTCGCGCGCCCCGCGGTTGGTCCTGGCTCTCCGACGCCATCCGCCAGCTCACGTTACCGGTCGGTACGACGGGACTTAGCGATCGTTCAGGTGTGGGCCCTACACTCGACGTGCAGTCGAGGACCCGAGGAGGAGCCCTGCTCATGGACGCCGACGAGATCGACGCCGGACGGGCGCGTTGGCAGGCCCGCTACGACGCCGCACGCAAGCGCGACGCTGACTTCACCACGCTCTCCGGGATGCCGGTCGAACCGGTCTACGGGCCGCCCGAGGGCAGCGCGTACCCGGGCTTCGAGCGGATCGGCTGGCCGGGCGAATACCCGTACACCCGGGGTCTCTATCCGACCGGCTACCGCGGGCGGACCTGGACGATCCGGCAGTTCGCCGGCTTCGGCAACGCCCAGCAGACGAACGAGCGTTACAAGATGATCCTCGGCGCCGGCGGTGGCGGCCTCTCGGTCGCGTTCGACATGCCGACCCTGATGGGCCGCGACTCGGACGACCCGCAGGCGCTCGGCGAGGTCGGCCACTGCGGCGTCGCCATCGACACCGCCACCGACATGCAGGCGCTCTTCGACGGCATCGACCTGGCCGACGTCACCACCTCGATGACGATCTCCGGTCCGGCCGTGCCGGTGTTCTGCATGTACCTGGTCGCCGCCGAGCGGCAGGGCGCCGACCTGTCCAAGCTGGACGGCACGCTGCAGACCGACATCTTCAAGGAGTACATCGCGCAGAAGGAGTGGCTCTTCGACCCGGAGCCGCACCTGCGCCTGATCGGCGACCTGATGGAATACTGCGCCGCCGAGATTCCGCGCTACAAGCCGCTGTCGGTCTCCGGCTACCACATCCGCGAGGCCGGCTCGACCGCCGCGCAGGAGTTGGCGTACACCCTGGCCGACGGTTTCGGGTACGTCGAGCTGGGCCTCTCGCGCGGCCTGGACGTGAACGTGTTCGCGCCGGGTCTGAGCTTCTTCTTCGACTCGCACCTCGACTTCTTCGAGGAGATCGCCAAGTTCCGCGCCGCCCGCCGGATCTGGGCCCGCTGGCTGCGCGACGTCTACGGTGCGACAAGCGAGAAGGCCCTGTGGCTGCGTTTCCACACGCAGACCGCCGGGGTGTCGCTGACCGCGCAGCAGCCGGTCAACAACGTCGTACGCACCGCCGTCGAGGCGCTCGCGGCGGTGCTGGGCGGCACGAACTCGCTGCACACCAACGCGCTCGACGAGACCCTGGCGCTGCCCACCGACGAGTCCGCCGAGATCGCCCTGCGTACCCAGCAGGTGCTGATGGAGGAGATCGGCGTGGTCAACGTGGCCGACCCGCTCGGCGGATCCTGGTACGTCGAGGCGCTGACCGACAAGATCGAGGCCGAGGCGGAGGAGATCTTCGCCCGGATCCGGCAGCTCGGCGGGGAGGGGCCGCACCAGATCGGCCCGATGACCTCGGGCATCCTGCGCGGCATCGAGGACGGCTGGTTCACCGGGCACATCGCCGAGTCGGCCTTTGTCTACCAGCAGGCTCTGGAGAAGGGCGACAAGAAGATCGTCGGGGTCAACTGCCACACCGGTACGGTCGCCAAGGAGCTGGAGATCCTGCGCATCTCGCACGAGGTGGAGCTGGAGCAGCGCCGGGTGCTGGCCGAGCGCAAGGGCGCGCGGGACGAGTCGGCGGTCCGTACGGCGGTGGCCCGGATGGTCGACGCCAGCCGCACCGACGAGAACATGATCCCCGCGATGCTCGACGCCGTCCGGGCCGAAGCGACCCTCGGTGAGATCTGCGACGCCCTCCGCGCCGAGTGGGGCACCCACCGCGAACCAGCCCGCTTCTGACCCATACCGCCACCCCCGTCGATCACGCACCCGCCGCCCGCTTCCTGGCGGCAGAAATGCCCGATCGCCGGGGGTGGGGGTGGGGCGTGAGAGTTGCAACGTCGGGGTTGTGGGTGACCTGAGATCGGGGGCTCACGTGCGAGACTAGGTAACCATGAGCGACCCACGGATCACCTCGTCGATCTTCACCCGCGGCGCGGTCGACCTCAGCACGCTGCGTGGCCCCGCACCAGCAAGTACCCGCCCTGGCACGCCCCCACAGGGCGGCCCGTCCAACGGCACCCCCGGCGCGCCCACCGCCGGCGGGAGCACCGCCATCGTCGACGTCACCGAGGCGACAATCCAGTCCGAGGTGCTCGAACGGTCGATGGCCGTGCCCGTCGTCGTGTTCTTCGGCGCGGCCGGCTTCCCGGAGAGCGACGAGTTCGCCCCGGTCCTGGAGCAGTTGAACGCCGAGGGTGGCGGCACCTGGGTGCTGGCACGGGTCGACGTGCAGGAAAATCCGCGAATCGCCCAGATGTTCCGAGTCCAGGGCATCCCCATGGTCTACGCGGTCGTCGGCGGCCAGCCGGTCGACGCCTTCTCCGGGGTGGTGCCCGAGGCCCAGTTGCGGCAGTGGATCCAGGCCGTACTCAAGGCTGGCGGCGTGACGGTCGCCGAGCCGGAGGACCCCCGCCTCGACGAGGCCGACGACGCGCTGATGAGCGGCGACCTGGACGCCGCCGAGCAGGCGTACCGGAAGATTCTGGCCGACGCCCCGGCGGACGCCGCGGCCACCGCGGGGCTGGCCCAGGTCGGGGTGGCCCGCCGGGTCGCCGGCGCGGACCCGGCCGCCGCGCTGGCCGCCGCCGAGAGCGCCCCCGACGACGTGGCCGCGCAGCTGCTGGCCGCCGACATCGAGGTGCTCAGCGGTCTGGCCGAGCAGGCGTACGCCCGGCTCGTCGGTCTGGTCCGGCGCACCGCCGGAGAAGACCGGGAGACCGCCCGCCAGCACCTGGTCTCGCTCTTCTCCATCGCCGGCCCGGACGATCCGGCCGTCGCCTCGGCGCGCCGGGCGTTGGCCAGCGCCCTGTTCTGAGTTCGTAGCACGCCAGCGCGGGCCGGCGTTCCGGCCGGCCCGCCCGACCAACGAGGACGGGAGCTCATGATGCGCCGGATCGCCGTCCTCGACGCGCCGACAAATCTCGGTCTGCGGCCGCCGACGTCCACGTCGGTCCCCGGGTGCGCCAAGGCGCCCGGCGCACTGCGCGACCACGAACTGCTGGCCCGGCTCCGCGCCCGCGACGCCGGCTGCGTCACCCCGGCCCGGTACGACCCGGGCGACTGGCGGCCCGGCGACGGGGTGTGCCACGCCCGGGAGATCGCCGACTACTCGCTGGCCCTCGCCGAGCGGATCGGCTCGATCATCGACCGGGGTGAGTTCCCGGTGGTGCTGGGCGGCGACTGCTCCGTGCTGCTCGGCTCGGCGCTGGCCATGCACCGCCTCGGTGAGGCCGTCGGCGGGCGGATCGGGCTGGTCTTCGTCGACGGCCACTCCGACTTCCGGCACCCGGGCAACGCCTCCTACGTCGGGGCGGCCGCCGGGGAGGACCTGGCCCTCGTCACCGGGCGCGGCCAGGCCGACCTGGCCGCGATCGAGGGTCGCCGCCCCTACTTCCGCGACATCGACGTGGTGGTGCTCGGCATCCGAGCCCAGGACGAGTACCGGCTCGACCTGCAGGCCGCCGGGATCACCACCCGGCCGGTGCCGGCGCTGCGCGCCGAGGGCGCGGCCCGGACCGCGCAGTGGGCGCATGAGCAACTCGCCGACTGCGCGGGCTACTGGGTGCACATCGACGTGGACGTGCTCGACCCCGCGGTGATGCCCGCCGTCGATGCCCCCGATCCCGGTGGGATCGCCTTCGCCGAGCTGGAGATCCTGCTCGCCGGCCTGGTCGACACCCCGCACTGCCTCGGCGTGGAGTTGACCGTGTTCGACCCCGACTACGACCCCGACGGCTCGTACGCGGCCGAGATCGTCAACACCGTCGTCGCCGGCCTGGCCCCGGTCACTGCCCCGGAAGCGGTCCCGCCCCGGCTGCTGTCGTCCCGGCCGACCCCCGGCCCCCGGCGCGGTAACGGCCGGACCCCGGCGCCCACCGAGCGACCCGGCCACGCCGACGGTGCAGGTGGGTTGGATCGCGCGGAGCGGGTTGGTGGGGTGGATCGCGCGGAGCGGGTTGATGGGGTGGACCGCGCCGAGCAGGTCGGTGGGTTGGATCGCGCCTCGCGGGTTGGTGGGGTGGCTGGTGTGATCGGCGGCGCGGCGTCCTTCGACGATGCCCCCTCGTGGTCTCCGGCCGTCGATGCCGCGCCGCTCCCGGAGGCGGGGTCCGCCGACCCGGTCGCCGTCGCCGATGATCGGGCCGGCATCGAGCGCCCCGATGGTGCGGGGGCTGCTTCCGGTCGATTCGGTGGTGACTCCGCCGAGGGCGCGGCCCACCTCCCGGCTACGACCGAGCGGGAGCCGGTCGGCCCACCCGCGTCGGCCGGCCCGGGTCTGCTTCGCCGGCCCTCCCCACCGGCCGAGAATGCCCCGGACCACCGCAAAGCCGACACCGCCTGACCCGAACGCCGCCCCGCCGGGTCATGATCGACTCGGCTTTCATGATGTCGCGGCGTCCGAGGGGCTCGGATAGCGCGGTTTCAGCAAAACCGAGTCGATCAACGCCTGAGCGGTGTGCGGGGTTGCCGCCTGGGCGTGGGTCGGGGCTGGGCGCGCCTGAGCGGCCTCGGTGTCAGGACGCGGGGAGGGCGCGGAGGAAGCGCTCGGCGATCGGGACGGCCGATGCCGTGCTGGCGCCACCCTTCTCCACGAAGACGGCGAACGCCACGTCGCCCCGCCAACCGACGAACCAGGCGTGGGTGTGGGCCGGGTTGTCGTCGTACTCGGCGGTGCCCGTCTTGCCGTAGACCTCGCCCGGCACGTCCTTCAGCGCGCTGCCGGTGCCCGTGGTGACCACCTCGCGCATCATCGCGCGCAGTGCCGCGACCGATTCCGGCTTGAGTTGCTCGCCCGGCGGGGCCGGCTTGGCCGGCGCCGGGTCGATGAGCAGTTTCGGCTGCTCGAAGCGGCCTCGGGCGACCGCCGCGGTGGCACCGGCCATGGCCAGCGGGCTGACCAGCGTGGTGCCCTGCCCGAACGATGCCGCGGCCTGCTCGGCCGGGCTGCCGCCCGTGGACACCTTGCCGGTGAAGCCGTCGGTGCCGAGGTCCCACTGACCTTCCAGGCCCAACGAGCGGCCGGCGGCGGCCAGCCCGTCACCGCCGAGCTTCGGCGCGAGCGAGGCGAATGCCGTGTTGCAGGACTTGGCGAAGTCGGTGCGGAACGGCACCGAGCCGAGTTCGAAGTTGTCGGAGTTCTTGAAGGAGCGACCGTCCACGGTGAAGGTCTTCGGGCAGGCCACCGGCCCGTCCAGAGTGACCGCGCCCCGGTCCAGTAGGCCGAGCGTGCTGACCATCTTGAACGTGGAGCCCGGAGGCACCTGAGCGTCGAAGGCCAGATTCTCCCCGGCCGGGCCAGGGCCGTTCGCGGCGGCGAGCACCGCACCGTCGCTGATCCGGAGCGCCACCATCGAGGACCGCCGCGGCTCGGCGCGCAGAGCCCCGTCGGCCGCGTTCTGGACGGCGACGTCAAGCGTGGTCTTCAGCGCCTGACCGGGCTGCGGCTCCCGGCGGAACAACTCGGTGCCGGTCGGTTCCAGTTTGCCGCCCTCGGCGGGACGCTCGACCACCACGGTCAGCCCGGGGCCACCGCGTAGTCGCTCGTCGTAGCGGCCCTGCAGCCCGCCGTGCCCGACCAGGTCGCCGACGACGTACCGGTCGGGGTGTGCGGCGAGGTCGTCGGCCTGCGCCGGGTCGACCGAGCCGAGCAGCGCACGGGCGAACTCGCGGGTGGGCGCCAGGTCGATCTTGTCGGAGACGAACTTGGTGCCGGGCAGGTCGTAGATCCGGGGCTTGATCTGCCGGTACGCCTCCTCACGGAGCGACACCACCTCGACGAAGGCACCCGGCTCGGCCTTGGTCACCCGGTCGGGCAGGTCGGCCAGGTCGACGCCGGGGACCAGTGCCGGGCGGATGGCCTTGAACGCCGCGTCGAGGTCCTTGACGAGCTTTTTGAGGTCGGTGACCCCGTCGGGCTGCACGCCGACCCGCACCACCGGCCGGGGGGTCACGATCGGCTGCCCGGCGGCGTCCAGCACCCCGGCGCGGGTGCTGGCGTCGCGGCGCAACGCCAACCGGTCACCCTCGGTGAGCTGCTCGTGCATCACCTTCGGCTCCCAGATCACCTGCCACTGGTCGTCGCCGCCCTTGGCGAGACGCACCTCCCGGTCGTACGTCCAGGGGGTCTGACCGGGCAGCTTCCACTCCACCTGGACGGTTGTGGTGGCGATGTCCGCCTTCACCTTGGGCTCGCCGCGACGCGTCAGCGTGGGCGGGGTCGCCGCCAGCTCACCGGAGAGCTCCTTGATCTGGCGACTCACCTCGGTCGACGGCAGCTTGCTGCCGGTCGGGTCGATCAGACCGACCGCCTGGAGATCGCCGCTGCGCCAACCGGCGAGGAAGGCGTCGAGACTGCCCTCCGGCCCGTCGTCAGCCGAGCAGCCAGCCAGAACGCCGGCCATGAGCAGCGCCGCGGTGAGGGCGGCGGCCACACGGCGGACGGGGTTCGGCCGGAGGGGCCGGGGGTACGACGAGGGCATGAAGCTGGTCCTTCCGATCTCGGAGCGCCTTCGCACGGTAGTACGCCGACGCCGTCCCCAACGTCCCCCACGGTGGCGGGCGCGCTCAAAGACGGGCCGGGCCGGTGTGATGAACATCGCGTGGCGGGGTATCCCGCAGCCGGCCAACCTCGGACCCGCAACGGGTGAAAGGACAAAGTCCCGATCCGGACGTCTGGCCAGTGGTCCGCCGACGAAGGCGCACAACGGCAGGGCCTAGGCTGAGCGGCAGAGTGACCCACAACGCGGTGGGTCGAGGGGAGTGGCACCGATGGACCGGCGTCCGGCGATCAAACCGGAACCCGACCTCCGGCAGGATGACTCCGGCCGGGACGACGACAGCTTCGATTCGGCGACCGACGGGGACGGCTACGGCCGGCTCGACACGGGAGTCACGGGGCTGACCGGGTCGAGCATCGACACCATCTACGATCTGGGCCTGCCCACCGAGGCGTTGGCCGACGACGTGGAGGACGCCGAGCTCGACGAACCCGTTCCCAACGCGGAGCGCCTGGTGGCTCAGGCTGTCGCGCTCGCGGGGGACGACCACGACGCGGCGACACTCGTCGGCCGTTTCTGGCGGTTCGCACCGGACGAGGAGCTGGTCGGCTTCACGGCGGAAGAGATGCTCGACGCGGCCCGGGCGCACCGGGACCTCGCCCAACAGCGGGTGCCGGGCGAGTTGAAGCTGCGGATCCACGAGCCGCACGCCGACCAGCACCACACGGTCGTCGAGATCGTCACCGACGACATGCCGTTCCTGGTCGACTCGGTGACCGCGCTGCTCAACTCGTACCACCTGGACGTGCATCTGCTGGTGCACCCGCTGGTGGTGGTGCGGCGGGAGCCGTTGGGCCGCCTCACCGAGGTCTCCGCGGACGTGGAGCCGGACGACGCGATCGCCGGCGACATCATCGAGAGCTGGATGCGGATCGAGATCGACCCGGTCCGGGACGCGGCCGAGCGGGACCGGCTGCGCCGCGAGCTGCAGCGGGTGCTCACCGACGTGCGGGAGGCGGTGGAGGACTGGCCGAAGATGCGTCAGCGTTCCCTCGCGCTCGCCGACGAGTTGGCCTCCGCGCGTACCGCCGAGAACCGGCCGCCGGTGCCGGAGAAGGACATCACCGACTCGGTGGAGCTGCTGCGGTGGCTGGCCCACGACCACTTCACCTTCCTCGGCTACCGGGAGTACCGGCTGGTCGACGTCGCGAGCGGCGATGCCGGCGACGAGGTCGACGGCAAGGCGCTGGAGGCGGTGCTCGGCACGGGTCTGGGCATCCTGCGCTCCGACGCGCCGGAGGCCCGGCCGCTGGCGTCGATGACGCCGGAGGCGCACGACAAGGTGCTGGAGAAGCGCCTGCTCATCATCACCAAGGCCAACTCGCGGGCCACCGTGCACCGCTCGGCGTACCTGGACTACATCGGCTTCAAGATCTTCAACGAGGCCGGCGAGGTGATCGGCGAGCGGCGCTTCCTCGGCCTGTTCTCCACCGCCGCGTACCGGACCAGCGTCCGGGAGTTGCCGGTGGTGCGCCGCAAGGTGGCCGAGGTGCTGGACCGTTCCGGCCTGAGCCGGCGCAGCCACTCGGGTAAGGATCTGATCCAGATCCTGGAGACCTACCCCCGCGACGAGTTGTTCCAGATCAAGACCGACGACCTCTACCACGCGGTGATCGGCGTGCTGCGGATGGCCGGTCGTCGGCAGCTGCGGGTCTTCCTGCGCCGGGACGCGTACGGGCGGTTCATCTCCTGCCTGATCTACCTGCCCCGGGACCGGTTCACCACGCAGAACCGGCTGCGCATGCAGGACATCCTGCTGCGGGAGCTCAACGGTGTCGGGGTGGACTACACCACCCGTGTCACCGAGTCGATGCTGGCCCGGGTGCACTTCATCGTGCGTACCGACCCGACCCGGCCACCCGGCGACATCGACGCCGACCTGTTGGCCGAGGAGTTGGCCGACGCGACCCGGCTCTGGGACGACGACTACCGGCTGGTGTTGGAGCGCAAGCTCGGCGACGAGCAGGCCAAGCACCTGTTCACCAGGTACGCCGACGCGTTCCCCGAGGGCTACAAGGACGGGCACACGCCGTACGAGGCGATGAAGGACCTGGCGAAGCTGGAGCTGCTGGAGGAGCCCGGCCAGCTGGAGATGCACCTGTTCCGCAAGCAGCTCGCACCCCGTCCCGGCACCCGGGTACCCGGCGCGGACCTGGCCGAGGCGATGGACGTCCGGTTCAAGGTCTACCGGTACGGCGAACCGATGATGCTCTCCGCCGTGCTTCCGGTGCTGCACTCCCTCGGTGTGCGGGTGGTCGACGAGCACCCGTACGAGGTGGATCGGATCGACGGGCGGGTCTACCTGTACGACTTCGGCCTGATGCTGCCCGAGGGGCACCACGAGCTGTCCGAGGTGCGCCCGCACGTGGAGAATGCCTTCGCGGCGGCCTGGCGCGGTGAGGCCGAGGTGGACCGGTTCAACGAGCTGGTGCTGCGCGGTGGGCTCACCTGGCGGCAGGTGGTGGTGCTGCGGGCGTACGCGAAGTACCTGCGGCAGGCCGGCACGGTCTTCTCCCAGGACTACATGGAGCAGACGTTCATCGCGTACCCGAAGCTCGCCGCGTTGCTGGTGGAGCTGTTCGAGACCCGGTTCGCGCCGGGCGAGCAGACCACCGAGCAGCGGCAGCAGCGCAGCGGCGAGTTGGTGGAGACGATCCGGGCCGGGCTGGACGACGTGGCCAGCCTGGACCAGGACCGGATCCTGCGGTCGTACCTGACGTTGATCGAGGCGACCCTGCGGACCAGCTTCTACCAGAAGCGCGCCGACGGGCGACCGAAGGCGTACGTGGCGTTCAAGCTCGACCCGCAGGCCATCCCGGACCTGCCCGCGCCCCGACCGAAGTTCGAGATCTTCGTCTACTCGCCGCGCTTCGAGGGCGTGCACCTGCGGTTCGGGCCGGTGGCCCGGGGCGGGTTGCGCTGGTCCGACCGGCGGGAGGACTTCCGGACCGAGGTGCTCGGCCTGGTCAAGGCGCAGATGGTGAAGAACACCGTGATCGTGCCGGTGGGCGCCAAGGGCGGCTTCGTGCTGAAGCAGAAGCCGGGTGACCGGGACGAGGCGGTCGCCTGCTACCAGGAGTTCGTCGGCGCGATGCTCGACGTCACCGACAACATCGTCAGCGGGCAGATCGTGCCGCCCGAGGACGTGGTCCGGCACGACGACGACGACCCGTACCTGGTGGTCGCGGCGGACAAGGGCACCGCGACGTTCTCCGACATCGCCAACGAGATCTCCACGGCACACAACTTCTGGCTGGGCGACGCCTTCGCCTCCGGCGGCTCCGCCGGCTACGACCACAAGAAGATGGGCATCACCGCCCGGGGCGCCTGGGAGTCGGTGAAGCGGCACTTCCGGGAGTTGGGCCTGGACACCCAGACCCAGGACTTCACGGTGGTGGGCGTCGGTGACATGTCCGGCGACGTGTTCGGCAACGGGATGCTGCTGTCCGAGCACATCCGGTTGGTGGCCGCCTTCGACCACCGGCACATCTTCCTGGACCCGGAGCCGGACGCGGCCACCTCGTACGCGGAGCGGCGGCGGCTGTTCGACCTGCCCCGGTCCTCGTGGGAGGACTACAACCCGGAGCTGATCTCGGCCGGCGGCGGCATCTTCCCGCGTACCGCGAAGTCCATCCCGATCACGCCGCAGGTCCGGGCGGCGATCGGCCTGGACGACGACGTCACGCACCTGTCGCCGCAGGAGCTGATGAAGGCGATCGTCACCGCTCCGGTGGACCTGTTCTGGAACGGCGGCATCGGCACCTACGTCAAGGCGTCCACCCAGACCAACGCCGAGGTGGGCGACAAGTCCAACGACGCGATCCGGGTGGACGGGCGCAACCTGCGGTGCCGGGTCGCGGGCGAGGGCGGCAACCTGGGCTGGACCCAGCTCGGCCGGATCGAGTACGCGTTGACCGGCGGCCGGATCTTCTCCGACTTCATCGACAACGCGGCCGGCGTGGACACCTCCGACCACGAGGTGAACATCAAGATCCTGCTGAACACGGCGGTGGCCGACGGCGAGTTGACCACGGCCGAGCGCGACGAGCTGCTGGCCGGGATGACCGACGAGGTCGCGGAGCTGGTGCTGCGGGACAACTACGACCAGGCACGGGCGATCAACAACGCCCAGGCGCAGGCCGCCTCGCTGCTGCCGGTGCACCGTCGGATGATCAACGAGTTGGAGCGGTCGGGTGGATTGGACCGGGCGCTGGAGGCGCTGCCGCCGGATGAGGAGTTGGCGGTACGCAGCGAGTCCGGGCTGACCGCGCCGGAGTTCGCGGTGCTGCTCGCGTACGTGAAGATCGTCTTGGAGCGGGAGATCCTCACCGAGGGTCTGGCGGACGAGGAGTGGACGACCGGGGTCCTGGTCAACTACTTCCCGACGCCGATGCGTGAGCGCTTCGCCGACCGGATGGGCCGGCACCGACTGCGCCGCGACATCGTCACGACCGTGCTGGTCAACGAGGCGATCAACCGGGGTGGCATCTCGTTCATCTTCCGGGTGGTCGAGGAGACGGCGGCCAGCGCGGCGGACGTGATCCGGGCCTACGTGGTGGTCAGCGAGGTGTTCGGCCTCCGCGACCTGTGGGACGCGGTCGAGGCGCTGGACAACAAGGTCGCGCCGGAGTTGCAGACGAGTGTCTACCTGGACACCCGTCGGCTGCTCGACCGGGC
Organism: Micromonospora sp. NPDC048839; assembly: GCF_040649915.1. Classification (NCBI taxonomy): domain Bacteria; kingdom Bacillati; phylum Actinomycetota; class Actinomycetes; order Micromonosporales; family Micromonosporaceae; genus Micromonospora; species Micromonospora sp. NPDC048839. The sequence goes on along the minus strand of NZ_JBEZGL010000007.1, from coordinate 204,571 downwards.
CGTGCGGTGGCTGGTGTCCAACCGGCGCTCGCCGATCGACGTGCCGGCCGAGATCGCCCGGCTACGCGACGGGGTCACCCGGCTGCTGCCGGGGCTGGAGGAGCTGTTCTACGGCAACGAGCGCCAGGGCATCGCCGCGCACATGGACTCGATGACCGAGCGCGGGCTGCCCCGCGAGCTGGCGGAACGCGCGACCCGGCTGATGTACAGCTTCGGTCTGATGGACGTGGTGGAGACGGCGAACGCCAGCGGGCGGGACGTCAGCGAGGTGGCCTCGGTCTACTTCGTGCTGTCCGACCTGTTCCGGGTGGACTCGCTGCTGTCGAAGATCTCCCTGCTGCCTCGCGAGGACCGCTGGCAGACGTTGGCTCGGATGGCGCTGCGCTACGACCTGTACGCCGCGCTTGCCGCGCTCACCGCGGAGGTGTTCGACTCCACCCCGGAGGACCTGCCGCCGCACGAGCGGGTGCAGCAGTGGGAGCAGTCGAACGCGACCTCGATCCACCGCGCCCGGCGGGCGATGGGGGAGTTCGACGAGTCGCGGGCGGATCTCGCCGCCCTGTCGGTGCTGCTGCGCCAGATCCGCACCCTGGTGCGGACCTCCGCGGCCGCCTGAGTCGCTACGCCGGACGCGGTCCGGCCGGTCGGGGTGACCCGACCGGCCGGACCGCGTTTCGTTTCGTCCCCCTGATCAGGCCACCAGGGTGGCGAAGACGACGATGTTGTCCGGGTAGCTCTTGGCGGCCTCGTCGAACTGACCACCGCAGGTGACCACCCGCAGACCGGGCCGGTCGCTGGGTCCGTACACCAACTCGGTGGGGAAGGCCGTCTTCGGGTACGACTTCACCGAGTCGACCTGGAACGCGGCCGGCTGGCCGTCCGCCCGCCGCACCGTGATGGTGTCACCCGGCACGAGGGAGCCCAGTTCGAAGAAGACGGCCGGGCCGAGCTTCGCCGAGTCCACGTGCCCGACGATGACCGCGTTACCGGTCTCGCCGGGGCTCGCTCCCGGCTCGTACCAGCCAGCCTGGTCGGCCTGCTCCAACGGGGGGACCTGGACGGTGCCGTCGGGGTTGGTGCCGAGGGACAGGATCGCCGCGTTGACGCCGATCCGGGGGATCTCGATGCTGGTCGGCGCGGAGCGCGCCAACCCGGCCGGCACACCCCCCTGGCCGACCGGCTGCCCGTCGACCGGCGGGACGGCGGTGGCGGTGTCGGCCGGCCCGCTCACCTCGGGACCGGCCTGGGCCAGCGGCTGCGGCGGTCGGGTCGGGGGCGTGGTCTTCAGGGCGAAGCCGATCATGCCAGCACCGAGCATGGCCATGGTGACGACGACGGCCGCGCCGGCGGCACGCCACGGTCTCCCGTGACGGCCGCCGGCCCGTGTCGTCGTCACGTCAGACGAGCGAACCATTGGTCCGCCGACGACGCATCAGCACGATCCCGCCGAGCGCGGCAGCGCCGAGCAGGCCCGCCCCGCCGGTGGCCAGGCCACGGTCGGTACCGGTGCTGGCGCCACCGTCACCACCGTCGACACCGCCGTGCGGCAGCACGACGAGCTCGCCCTCGCCGCACGAGCCCTTGAGCTCGTAGCGACCCGGCTTGGCGTCCTTGTCGACCTTGGCGTCGCCGTAGTAGACGAACTCGCGCTCCTTCTCCCAGCTGTCCTCGTCCGAGCCGTGCTCGTCCTTCGAGTCCCAGCCCTTGTCGGAGCCGTGCTCGTCCTTGGACTCCCAGCCCTTGTCCGAGCCGTTGTCCGAGCCGTACTCGGAGCCGTGTTCGTCCTTGGACTCCCAGCCCTTGTCCGAGCTGTACTCGTCCTCGTCCTTGGAGTCGTAGCCCTTGTCCGAGCCGTACTCGGAGCCGTGCTCGTCCTTGTTCTCCCAGCCCTTGTCCGAGCTGTACTCGTCCTCGTCCTTGGAGTCGTAGCCCTTGTCGGAGCTGTGCTCGTCCTTGGACTCCCAGCCCTTGTCCGAGCCGTTGTCCGAGCCGTACTCGGAGCCGTGCTCGTCCTTGGACTCCCAGCCCTTGTCGGAGCCGTGTTCGTCCTTGGACTCCCAGTCCTTCTTGTCTTCGTCCTTGGAGCCCCAGTCCTTCTCCTCGCGGCTGTCGTCCGCGTCCTGGCCGTGCTCCTCGCCCTTCCAGTCCTTGCTGCCCTCGTCCTCGTAGGCGTCGGCGGCAGCGCCGCCACCCTGGCCGCCGTGCTCGTCCTTGCCCTTGTCGTCCTTGCCGTTTTCGTCCTTGCCGTTTTCGTCCTTGCCGTTTTCGTCCTTGCCCTCGTGGTCCTTGCCCTTGTCGTCCTTGCCGTGCTCGTCCTTGCCCTCGTCGTCCTTACCGTGTTCGTCCTTGCCGTTCTCGTGGTCGTAGGAGTCCTCCTCCTCGCCCCACTCGCGGTCCTCGCCCCGGTCATCCTTGGCCGGCTCGAGCTTGACCTTGCCGGTGACCTTGGACCACACGAACGCGTGCTCCTGCCGATCCGGGCAGATCTCGAGGAGCTTGATCTCTTCGCCGGCCTTGACGACGTGCGGCTTGGCGTAGACCTTGCCGTCCTGGTCCCTGCCGTCGTCGTGGCCGTTGGCGTAGGCGATCCCCGGTGCGAACACCAGGAGCGACGCGCCGCCGAGCGCGGCGCCCGCAACGACCTTCCCGAGCATCTTCTTAGCCATGACCTGCGTCACTCCATCCCTGTTGTCCTGAGCTCGGCGACAACCGAGCTAAGACCGACGTTAGACCGTTTCATGACTTATGAAGTGAAAGATTCGCGTTTTGACCTTTGGTCGGGTAAGAGGTGAAGGGGTGCTACGCGGCTTTCAGCGCGTGCCGCGTCATCTCTGGCACCGCGCCGCCTTGCGAGCGGCCCACGGCGTTCGGCATTCGTCGTGCCGGACCCGCTGCGGCCATCCGGTAGCGGCGCCGGCGTCTCTGACGTGCCGCTCGGGCGAACTCGGGGGTATCGTCCGAAACGGCTCCGCAGGCGAGCCGCGCCGGCCCACGACGCATCGAGCCATTGCCATGGAAGCGCTCCCATGTAAGAATCGGCGCACGCGGTTCGGGGAGCCACACCGCGCAGGCAGGCAGTCGAGGGCACCCGGTTTCACCGGGGCGACATCCCGCCGTCGATCGACCGGCCACCGTGCTGGTCGTGCACCACCACCACCATCGCCCGTCCGGGTCGGGCGTCCCCGAAAGAATCCCGTTGGCGCCGGCGGCCGTCCGTGCAGGACGCCCACCGGGCCGTCTCGCCGGGCCGTACGTGGGCCCGGTCTCGCCCAAGGAGATCAGTGGCATGAATGTGTGGAGAAGGCTGTCCGGCCAACGCCGGGCCCTCGCGCTCGCCGGCGCGGGTGCCCTGGTCGCCGGTGGGTTGGTAACGATTCCGGTTACGGCGGCGCAGGCCGCGACGCAGTGCGAGATCGGCTACACGACGAACGACTGGTCCGGCGGCTTCACCGCGAGCATCACCATCAAGAACCTCGGCGACCCGGTCAACGGCTGGACGCTGGGTTGGACCTTCCCCAACTCCAGCCAGCGGGTGCAGCAGGGTTGGTCGGCCGAGTTCAGTCAGTCCGGCAGCCAGGTGACCGCCCGGAGCATGTCCTACAACGGCACCCTGGCCGCCGGCGCGTCGGCGAACATCGGCTTCAACGGCGCCTGGAGCGGCAGCAACCCGAAGCCGACCTCGTTCACCCTCAACGGCGTGGTCTGCAACGGCGGTGTCACCCCGACCTCCGCGCCGCCGACCAGCGTGCCGCCGACGTCCACGCCGCCCACCAGCACGCCTCCGACCAGCGCGCCGCCGACCAGCGCGCCCCCGACCAGCACGCCGCCGGGGCAGAAGGTGGACAACCCGTACGTCGGTGTGCCGGGTTACGTGAACCCGGAGTGGAAGGCCAAGGCGGACGCCGAGCCGGGCGGAAGCCGGGTCTCCAACAACCCCACCGCCGTCTGGCTGGACCGGATCGCCGCGATCAACGGCACCCCCGACAGCAGCTCCAACGGTGCCTTCGGGGTGCGTGACCACCTGGACGAGGCGCTGCGCCAGGGCGCTGGCTACATCCAGTTCGTCATCTACAACCTGCCCGGCCGGGACTGCTCCGCGCTCTCCTCCAACGGTGAGCTGGGTCCGGACGAGCTGCCCAAGTACAAGGCCGAGTACATCGACCCGATCGCCGCGATCCAGGGTGAGTCGAAGTACCGCAACCTGCGGATCATCAACATCATCGAGATCGACTCGCTGCCGAACATCGTGACCAACACCTCCGGTCAGCCCGGCGGCACGGTCATGTGTGACACGGTCAAGGCCAACGGCGCGTACGTCAACGGTGTCGGCTACGCCCTCGCGAAGCTGGGATCCCTCGGCAACGTCTACAACTACATCGACGCCGGCCACCACGGCTGGCTCGGCTGGGACTCCAACTTCGTCCCGACCTCCAACATCCTGAAGACCGCCGCGGTCGCCTCCGGCAGCACTGTCAACAACGTGCACGGGTTCATCACCAACACCGCGAACTACTCGGCGCTGCAGGAGCCGAACTTCAAGGTCACCGACAACGTCAACGGTCAGACGGTGCGGCAGTCCAAGTGGGTCGACTGGAACTTCTACGTCGACGAGCTGTCGTTCGCCCAGGCGTTCCGCAACCAGCTGGTCTCGGTCGGCTTCAACTCGAACATCGGCATGCTGATCGACACGTCCCGCAACGGTTGGGGTGGCTCCGCGCGGCCCACCGGGCCGGGCGCGATGACCAGCGTGGACACCTACGTCAACGGTGGTCGCATCGACCGTCGGGCCCACCTCGGCAACTGGTGCAACCAGGCCGGCGCCGGTCTCGGTGAGCGGCCCCGGGCGACCCCGGCCACGGGCATCGACGCGTACGTCTGGGTGAAGCCCCCGGGTGAGTCGGACGGCTCCAGCAAGGAGATCCCGAACAACGAGGGCAAGGGCTTCGACCGGATGTGTGACCCGACGTATGGCGGTAACGCCCGCAACGGCAACAACCCGTCCGGGGCACTGGGCGACGCGCCGATCTCCGGTGCGTGGTTCTCCGCGCAGTTCCAGGAGCTCATGCGCAACGCGTACCCGGCGCTCTGACCGGATCGCGACCGTAACCACCCGCCGCCGGCAGTAGGTGAGGCACTGCCGGCGGCAGGTCCCCCGGGTCCCCGGCCCGACCGTCAAGGTCGGGTCGGGGACCCCCCTTCGTACCCGATCAGGGCACGGTGCGCTCGATGGCGGCCCGGCCCTGCTCAGCTAGATCGCGGCGGGCCTTGTCCAGGTTCTCCGGGGTGAGGTCCTGCCCGCGGGCCATCACCAGATCCTCCGGCTCCCAGGGTTGCTCGGCGCCGGTGCGGATGTTGTCGCCGCCGGCCCCGGTGCCCGTCCCGGTGGCCCCGGTGCCGGCGCCGTACGGGTCGCCGATCAGCTCGTCGGTGTCCGGCGCGAGGTCGTCCGGCCGGCTGCGAGGCTCGGCGAACCCGGGAGTGTCCCGGTCGGGGCCGCCGCCGGTCCGAAACTGCGGGACGGTGGCGTCATCGTCCACCGCCGAGGCGACCTCCGGGCTGTCCTCCAACGGCGGTTGCCGATCGCGATCGGTCATGGTGGTGCCTCCTGTGTCCGACACGTTGCCTGCTGCCCCTGGCGTACCCCCTCGTGCCGGGCTCATGCCGAAGGGTCGGACTCAGGCAACGGGTCGGGCTCAGGCCATCGGGTCGGGCTCAGGCCATCGGGTCTCGCTCAGGCCGAAGGAGCAGCCGTCAGGTGCCGGGTTGCTTCTCGTTGGCGGCCGGCGGCTCCGCCGGGCGCCGCCACTGCCAGAGCAGCATGAGCAGGCCGAAGACGAGCATCACCAACCCGGCCCACAGGTTGATCCGGACACCCTGGGCCTTGTCGATCTCGGCGGCGCTGTCGAAGATGCCGATCAACGTCACGATCACCCCGTACGCCACGAAGAGACCACCGATCACCCGACGGACGTCGAACAAGCGGGCGGCGGCGGAGCGGCGCTGCTCCTCCTGCGACTCGTCGATCAGCGGGTCCTGTGCCGGCTGGCCGTCGTTGCTCATCTGCCGACTCCTTTCCTAGAAGACCGGGATGTAGAAGAGGGCGGCCAGCGCGACCGCGATCAGACCGAGCAGCACCGGGGAGCGGTACCAGACGGCGTCGCCGGCGAGCACGTCTCCCTTGAGGTCGACGCCGCCCATGCCGTAGACCAGCCCGCGCAACTCCTCGTCACGCTTGGGCGCGGTGAGCGGGGTGATGATCGCGGCGACCACCACCGCCGTGACGAATGCGAGACCGGCGCCCCAGAAGCTCTCCTCCAGGTCGGAGTTGAAGTCGATCACGCCGCCCTTGTAGAGCAGGTAGAGGCTCAGCGACACCAGGGTGCCCAGCAGCAGCGACCAGAAGCCGGCGAGGGCGGTCATCCGTTTCCAGAACATGCCGATGATGAAGGTGGCGAACAGTGGCGCGTTGAAGACGGAGAAGAGCGCCTGGATGTAGTTCATGATGTTGCTGAACCCGGCCGCGATGAACGCCGTGCCGATGCCGACCACCACGGCGGCGACCGTCGCCCACCGACCGACCCGCACGTAGTAGTCGTCCGGCCGGTCGCGACGGATGTACGCCTGCCAGATGTCGTAGGTGAAGACGGTGTTGAAGCCGCTCACGTTGGCCGCCATGCCGGCCATGAACGAGGCCAGCAGGCCGGTGACCGCGACGCCGAGGACGCCGTTGGGGAGCAGGTCGCGCATCAGCAGTGGGATCGCGTTGTTGTACTGCAGGTCGCCGGTCTCCGCCCCCAGGCCCTTGACCGTCACCAGGGCCACCAGGCCGGGGATCACCGTGACCAGGGGGATGAACAGCTTCGGGTACGCGGCGATGATCGGCGTACGCCGGGCGGCGCTCATGTTCTTGGCGGACAGCGCCCGCTGCACCTCGGCGAAGTTCGTCGTCCAGTAGCCGAAGGACAGCACGAAACCGAGGCCGAAGACGATGCCGATCCACTGCGCGCCCAGCGGGTTGGCGGTGCTGCCCGTGTCCTGCCAGGCATGCAGGCCCGCCTCGCCGAGCTTGGAGTCGCGTACCGCGTCCATCAGGCCGTTGACCCCGCCGACCTTGACCAGGCCGATCACGGTGACCGGGATGAGGCCCGCCAGGATGACGAAGAACTGAAGCACCTCGTTGTAGATCGCGCCGGTCAGACCACCGATGGTGATGTACGCCAGGACGATCGCCGCGCCGACCACGATCGCGGTCCAGAGCGGCCAGCCGAGCAGTGCCTGCATCACCAGGGCCAGCGCGTAGAGGTTCACGCCGGCGATGAGCACCTGGGCGACGGCGAAGCTGAGCGCGTTGAGCAGGTGGGTGGGGCGGTTGAACCGCAGCCGCAGGTACTCGGGCACGCTGCGGACCTTGGAGCCGTAGTAGAAGGGCATCATCACGATGCCGAGGAAGACCATCGCCGGCACCGCGCCGATCCAGTAGTAGTGGACCGTCATGACGCCGTACTGGGCGCCGTTCGCGGCCATACCGATGATCTCCAGCGCGCCCAGGTTCGCCGAGACGAAGGCGAGCCCGGTCACCCAGGCCGGCAGGGACCGGCCGGAGAGGAAGAAGTCGACGCTGGTCCGGATCGCCCGGCGCGCGGCGATGCCGACCCCGAGGACGGTGACGAAGTACAGCGCCAGAATCAGGTAGTCCAGGCCGTTCATGTTGAGCCGAAGACCGTCGCCGTCCATCCCGTCACCCCTCGTCCCGACGTCTGCGCTGGTTGGTGCGCGCGCGCCCTATTACCCCGTCCGGACGTTTTCACGCCTCGACGCAGCTTGCGTTGCGTTCGGGCGGATTGGGGGGTGTCGCGCGCCTGTCGATCGGCTCGCCGGCGTACCCGTCGCACAGGGTGAGGGGCCGCCCCGGCCGACCGGCCGGAGCGCCCCTCGGTGGTGCGTCGTTCAGCGACCCAGTACGCGGTCCAGGAAGTCCCGGTAGTTGCGCACCGCCATCCGCAGTTGCTCGGTGTCGGCCGAGCCGGCGTCCTGCCACCCGCCCAACGTGTTCTTCTGGGCGGCCAGCGCCGAGGAGAGCGCCTGAATGGCCTCCTCCACCAGCGACTGCGCCTCGCCGGCCGCCGCGTGCGGATCATCGACGAAACGCAGCTGCACGTCCCGCCAGCGGTCCCGGAAGCCCTGCGCGGTGTCGGTGTCCAGGAGTGTCGCCGGCTCGGCCGCGACTGTCGACCCGGCGGGCCGCGACGTCCCGGCGGCCCCCAACGACGTGCCGTCGCCCTCGGTGTCGAGCGGCTCGCCGTCCGCGTCCGGATCGACCATCTCCGGCGCGGCGCTGCCGTAGCCGGCGGCCACCGCGTCCGGGTCGGTGCCCGGGGCGGCGTCCCGGCGGTGCAACTCGGCCGTGGGGTCGGCCCGCAGGCCCTCACGCTCGCCGTCCTCGGCGCCGTCGCCCGGCTGGGCCGTCCGCTCGGCCCGGGCGTCCGGCTGATCCTGCGGGTTGGGGCTCGCGAGTGCCGAGGCCGCCACCGCGTCGGCCACCGTGGTGGCTCCGAACGCCGTGGGCAGTGGCCCCGGCTCGTGGAAACCGCCCTCGTCGGCGGAGCGGTCGTCCCGCCGGTGGCGCGGGTCGGAGTCGTCGGCGTGCTCGTCGTCGACCGGGTCGTACGCGGCGTCCCGGTCGGTGTCGTCGACTCGCGCGGTGTCGTCGGTCCGAGTGGTGTCGTCGGTCCGAGTGGTGTCGTCGGTCCGCTCCTCGGGGGCGGTCCACTCGTTCGAGGCGTCCCGCCCGTCGGAGGCGTCCCGCTCGTTCGGGGTGGTCTGGTCGTCGAAGGTGCCCCGGTCGTCCAGGGCGTCCTCGGGGACGTCCGAGCGGCCGGCCCGGTCGCCGGTGGGCGGTACCGGGACGGGCGCGGACCGGACGGCCTCCGGGTGGTCGTTGCTCACCTGCTGTTCTTCCTGGCGCATCGGTGGCCTCCTCAGCGGCTCGTGGAGTCGTGGTCCGGGTGGTGGCGCTGTTCGGGCGTACGGTGGCCGACCGGCTCCTCACCGAGCAGATCGGCGAAGAGTGACCGGTAGTGCACGACCGCCTGCCGCAGCTCCTCGGTGCTGGCCTCGCCCCGGGAGTTGCGCAGGTGGATGTCGTGCGCGTCGCGGTAGTTGGTGAGTGTGCGAGCGTGCTCGACGGAGAGATGGGCGATCTGGTCGGAGAAGTCCCCGGTCGGGTAGCCCTGCTCCTCGATGAGCCGGGTGACCAGAGTGTCGGCGTCGCCAACCGTTTCGCCGGGTGAGTCGATGAAGCGCACCTGGAGTTCCTCCCAGGCGGCGCTGTAGCGGGCCCGGGACTCCGGGCTGAGCGGGGTGAGCGTGAGCTCGGCGTGCCGGCGTTCCCGGTCGCGCAGTTCGCGCTCGGCGGCGGATCGGCTGTCCTGCTCCTCCACCACCCGGTCGTACTCCGGCCCGAACCGGTCGCGCAGCGCGCGACGGCGGCCGAGCGACCGGACGGCCACGGCCAGCACCGCGACGACCACGAGCACGACGAGCACGATGACGATTACCTGCGTGGGCGACATGGGCTCCTCCTTCGTCACCTGGTATTCCCTCCGCGCACTGATCGCCAATCCCGATCCGGGGTACTTTCTGGCCGGCTTGCGTCCGGCAGCGGGAGAAGCGCCTCCGGCGCGGCGGCCCCGCCGACCGGCCCAGACCTGACCAGGTCCAGAAAACGCGCCTGCTCAGGTCGACCGGGTGCGGATCCGCGGCCGCCCCCGCAAGGCATCTCGGAGCGTCGATGTCGGCGCGACGGGCGGTAGTGCAACGGCCCCCGATTACGTATCCTGCCCAAGGCGCCCGCGCCGGTGCCCGGCGTCACGCCGGGTGCGCAGCCGGCCGACGCGTTGCCCGGCGGTGCCGGCACCCCTCCTGCCACCCCTGCACGGGCGAGGTCTGATGAGAACCCGCGACTGGCCGATCCGCTCGAAGCTGACCGCGTTGGTCGTCGTGCCGGTGACCGCGCTTCTGGCGCTGTGGATCTTCGCGACCACGCTGACCTTCGGTCCCGCCCTGGGCCTGCTCTCCGCCCGCACCCTGCTGTACGACCTGGGTCGCCCCGGCGAGGTCGTGGTCACCGAGTTGCAGCGGGAGCGCCGACTCTCGGTGGTGCAACTCGCGGGCACCACCCGGCTGCCCGTCCTGGCCGAGCAACGGCAGCGCACCGACCGGGCTGTCGCCGAGCTGCGCCGCCGTGTCGACGGGGAAGCCCTGCGCGATGCCGCGGACGATCTACTGGAGGCCCGGATCGACCACCTGGTCTCCGCCCTGGCGGCGTTGCCGGCCGGCCGGCAGTTCATCGACGACCGCAGTGTGGACCGCAGCGGCGCGATCGGCCTGTACAGCGGCATGGTCACCGCGGCCTTCCAGGCGTTCTCCGCGATGGCGACCCTCGACGACCCGGACCTCAACCGGCAGGCACTGGCGCTCACCGCGTTGGGCCGCTCCCGGGAGCTGCTCGGCCAGAGCGACGCGCTGCTGACCGGCGCGCTGAGCGCCGGACGGTTCGCCGAGGGGGAGCACACCCAACTCGTGCAGGCCATCGCCAATCAACGGTGGCTCGTCGACAGCGCCGTGGCTGACCTGCCCGAGGGCGGCCGGGCCGCGTACCAGCGGTTGACCGAGGGCGAGGCGTTCACCCGGCTGCGCACGATGCAGGACGCGCTGCTCGCGGCCAACCGGTCCGGCCGACCGCCGGTCGACGCGGCGGCCTGGCAGACCAGCCATGACGCGGTGCAGCAGCAGCTGCGCGACTTCGAGCTGGCCGAGGCCGATGGCCTCACCGACCGTTCCGTGCCGATGGCGGTACGCATCCTGGCGCGGCTCGCCGCCGCCGGTGTGCTCGGGCTCGTCGCCGTGGTGGTCTCGGTGCTGGTGGCGCTGCGGCTCGGCCGCACGCTGGTGCATCGCCTCAGCGGCGTCCGCACCGCCGCGCTGGAGTTGGCCGAGCACCGTCTCCCGGACGTGGTGGCCCGGTTGCGCCGAGGCGAGCAGGTCGACGTCGCCCGGGAGGCACCGCCACTGGAGTACGGCCACGACGAGATCGGCGAGGTCGGCCGCGCCTTCACCGAGGTGCAGCGCACCGCCGTCCAGGCCGCCGTGGACGAGGTCGCCCTGCGTCGTGGGCTCAACGAGGTCTTCCTCAACATCGCCCGCCGGAGCCAGAGCCTGGTGCACCGTCAGCTGCACCTGCTGGACCGGATGGAGCGCCGGGCCGAGGATCCGGACGAGCTGGCCGAGCTCTTCCAGGTCGACCACCTGGCGACCCGGCTCCGCCGGCACGCCGAGGACCTGGTCATCCTTGCCGGCTCCGCGCCCGGCCGGGGTTGGCGAAACCCGGTCGCGATGGTCGACCTGATCCGCGGCGCGATCTCCGAGGTCGAGGCGTACGACCGGGTGGACATCACCGCCGCGCAGCCCGTCGGCGTGCTGGGTCGGGCGGTCGGCGACGTCATCCACCTGCTCGCCGAGCTGGTCGAGAACGCCACCGCCTTCTCCCCGCCGGACACCCGGGTCACCGTCACCGGGGAACAGGTGGCCAACGGGTACGCCCTGGAGATCACCGACCAGGGGCTGGGCATGTCCGCCGCGGCCCTGGAGACCGCCAACACCCGGCTGGCCAGCTCGCCCGAGTTCGACCCGGCGCAGAGCGCCCGGCTCGGCCTGTTCGTCGTGGCCCGGCTGGCGGCCCGGCACGGCGTACGGGTGCGGTTGCGTCCCTCCGAGCAGGGCGGGGTGACCGCGGTGGTGCTGATCCCCGCCGACCTGGTCACCGCCGAGCCGCCGGCCGGCCCCGACCCCGCCACGCTGTCCGCCGCGTCGGCCGACCCGGCCCGGCGGCTGGCCCGTACGGCTCGTCGGGGTGCCGTGCCCCGCACCCGCCCACCAACCGCGCCGCGCACCGTCGCCGCACCGTCCGCCCCACCAGCCAGCGCACCGACCTCGGGCGGCGGGCCGGGCGACGCGGGGTCGGCGGCGGACGACGAGCTGGAGGGTCTGCCCCGCCGGGTGCGACGTCGTACCCCCGCCGCCGCCCAACCTCGGTCGACAGTCACCGACACCCCGGCGCCCCGGTCTCCCGAGGAGGTGCGCCGGGTGATGGCGGCCCTGCAGGCCGGCACGGCGCGCGGACGCGCCACCGTCACCACCCCGGCAGCGCCAACCGGTCCGGCCACCCCGATTGGTCCGGTGACGCCCCCCGAACCCCCGACCGCGACTGAGAGGGACGCCTAGTGCGGCATTCGACGAAGCAGAGCGCCGGCCTGGACTGGTTGCTCGACGAGCTGGTGCAACGGGTGCCGGCCGCCCGGGAGGCGGTGGTGCTGTCCGCCGACGGTCTCCTGCTCGGCTGCTCGGCCGAGTTGGAGCGCTCCGACGCGGAGCATCTGTGTGCGCTCGCCGCGGGCTTCTCCAGCCTCGCGCGGGGCGCCAGCCGGCACGTGGACGGCGGCCCGGTCCGGCAGACGGTGGTGGAGATGGAGTCGGCGTACCTCTTCGTCACCGCCGCCGGGCAGGGCGCGTGCCTGGCGGTGGTGAGCGACGCCGCCGCGGACATCGGGTTGGTCGCGTACGAGATGGCGATGCTTGTCATCCGGGTGGGGGAGAACCTCGCCGCGCCGGCCCGATCGTCGGCGGGAGACGGTGATGCGGGCTGAGCCGCCCGGGCCGCAACACGAGTGGCTGGACGGCGAGGCCGGCCCGGTGGTGCGCCCGTACACCCTCACCAAAGGCCGGGTCCGCTCCGCCGTCGACGGCTTCGACCTGGTCGCGATCGTGCTGGCGGACTCGGACGTCGACGACGCCGGCCATCCGCACCTGCTCCCGGAGCATCGACGGCTGATCGCGTTGGCCCTCCGGCCGGTGTCGGTGGCCGAGTTGGCAGCCGAACTGGACCTCGCGGTCGGTGTGGTCCGGGTACTACTCGGTGATCTCCTGGCCGAGGGCCTGGTCGCGGTGCACGAGCCACCGGCCGCCGGAAAACTTCCCGACGACGACATCCTCAAGGCGGTGGTCAGTGGACTCCGTGCGCTATGACCATACGGGCACCAGCACCACCATCCCGCTGGCGCTGAAGATCCTCATCGCGGGCGGCTTCGGGGCTGGCAAGACGACGCTGGTCAGTGCCCTGAGCGAGGTGCGCCCGTTGCAGACCGAGGAGGTGTTGACCGGCGCCGGGATCGGCACCGACGACGTCTCCGGGGTGGAGGGCAAGTCGACCACCACGGTGGCGATGGACTTCGGCCGGATCACCATCAACGACGACCTGCAGGTCTACCTGTTCGGCACCCCGGGCCAGGATCGGTTCTGGTTCCTGTGGGACGAGTTGGCCTTCGGCGCGCTCGGGGCGGTGGTGCTCGCCGACACCCGTCGGCTGGCCGACTGTTTTCCGTCCATCGACTACTTCGAGCAGCGTGGCATCCCGTTCGTGGTCGGCGTGAACTGCTTCGACGACTCCCGCCGGTTCAACCTGGAGACCGTACGCCGGGCACTGGACCTGGACCCGGACGTGCCGATGGTGCTCTGCGACGCCCGCGACCGGCAGTCCGGAAAGATGGTGTTGATCTCTCTGGTCGAGCATGTCGCCCGGCAGCGCGGGGAGCCGGTGCCCACGGCCTGAGATCCGGCCGGCAAAGCCGGTTAACCGGCGGGCGATGCGGGCAGCCTCTGGTTGGATCAGCGGAGGATGCCGGCGGAGGAGTGGAACGTGAGTGCTCAGGGTGAGGTCGTCCACATCGGGGGCTACACCGCGCAGAGTGGTGGGCGGGGCAGCGGCATCGTCGCCGCGCGTCGCGACCCGACGACCGGAGCGTTGACCCCGCTCGGCACGGTGGCGGTCACCCCGTCCCCTTCCTTCCTGGCGCGGCACCCCACCCGGCCGGTGTTGTACGCGGTGAACGAGTTGACGGCCGGGGAGATCAGCGCCTGGCGGGTCGGGCCGGACGGCGCGCTGGATCCGCTGGGCAGCCGGTCGACAGGTGGGGCCGAGCCCTGCCACCTGGCGGTGGTGCCCGACGGTGGCCACCTGGTGGCGGCCAACTACGGCAGCGGCAGCGTGGCGGTCTTCGCGCTCGACCCGCAGGGGGTGCCCGGCGAGCGCACCGACCTGGTGGTGCACGAGGGGCACGGCCCCGACCCGGAGCGGCAGGACCACGCGCACGCCCACATGGTCTCGCCGGGGTCGGGCCAGGGGCCACTGCTCGCGGTGGATCTCGGCACCGACTCGGTCTACCGGTACGACCTGGAGGCGGCGAGCGGTCGACTGGTGCCCCGTGCGCCACGCACCCGCACGACGCCGGGCACCGGACCCCGGCACCTGGCCCGCCACCCGGACGGACGGCGTTGCTACGTCGTCGGTGAGCTGGATGCCTCCGTCACCGCGTACGAGCTGACCGACGACGGCGCGTTGCACAAGTCGGGTCGGGTCGAGGCGAGCGGGCGGCCCGGTCACGTGCAGCCCTCGGAGGTCGCGGTCAGCCCGGACGGCCGGTTTCTCTACGTCGCCAACCGGGGGGTGGGGACCCTGTCGGCCTTCCGCCTGGCCGGGGAGCTGCCCGAGTTGGTGGCCGAAGTGGACACCGGTGGTGAGTGGCCCCGGCACTTTGCGTTGATCGGTGAGCATCTCTACGTCGCGGACGAACGGGCCGACATGGTGCGGATCTTCCGGCGCGACGTCGAGACCGGCGTTCCGGAGGCGATCGGAGAGCCGGTGCCGGTGCCGAGTCCGACGTGTGTGCTGCCGTGAGGGCCGACACAGGGATGTGAAGCTGACGCCGATTCGGCAACACCTCGGGGCCAGCGCGTCACGCTCTGTTGCTAAATGGTGATCAACTGTTTCTCCTCCGTAACTTTAGGCCGAACGGATGTGGCAGAGACGGCACCTTGTACGCAAGATGGTCACCGTGTCAGCAGGCCGCCATCGCATGCGTTCGAAACTCCACCTAGCAGCCGCCGCCGCGATGGCGGCGGTGCTCGTCGTCACGACCGGCGCGTGGTTCGGCTATCGGGAGTTGATCCAGTCCAACTGCTCGGGTGAGATCCGACTCGCGGTGGCGGTCGCCTCCGAGCTCGCACCCGCGGTGGACGCCGCCGCGTCCCAGTGGGTCAAGGACGGCGCCGCGGTGGGTCCCACCTGCATCCGGGTCGACGTCTCCGCGTCCGACCCGGTCGACGTGGCGGCCGTGGTGGCGGCCAAGCACGGCGCGGTCCTCGCCGGTGTGGGGCAGGCCAGCGGCACCGCCGTCAGTCCGGACGTCTGGGTGCCGGACTCCTCGACCTGGCTGTTGCGGTTGAAGAAGGACGCGACCGCGTTCGCTCCGACCAACGGCGCGTCCATCGCGCGCAGCCCCATCGTCGTCGCGATGCCCGAGCCGATCGCACTCCGGCTGGGCTGGCCGGACAAGAAGTTCACCTGGACCGAGCTGCTCAAGCAGATGAACAACACCAGCACACCGCTGCGCACCGGGATCGTCGAGCCGACTCGCGACGCGGCCGGCCTCTCCGGCCTGCTCTCGCTGACCGCTGCCGCCAACGGCGCGGGCGAAGACGCCCAGCGCAGCACCGTCGGCGCGCTTCGCGCACTGGCCACCGGCCGATCCTCACTGCGCAACGACCTGCTGGCCCGCTTCCCGACCGCCAACGACGCGACGACCATCGCCAGCGGTCTCGGCGCGGCGGCGCTGTCCGAAGAAGACGTGATCGCCTACAACAGCAAAGAGCCACCGGTGCCGCTGGCCGCGCTCTACATGGAGCCGGCCCCGATGCCGCTGGACTACCCGTACGCGGTGCTGCCCGGCATCGAGCCGAGCAAGGCGTCGGCGGCCCGGGTGCTGTTCGAGCTGCTCACCAGCCCCACCTTCCGGAATCGGCTCGCGGCCCAGTCGCTGCGCGCGCCGGACGGCAACTGGGGTGACGGCTTCAAGGCCCCCCAGGGTGCCCCGAGCCCGTCCGGCGGCGCGCCGACCGCGCCGGCGAACGGCGGCACGGCAGCGGGTGGGTTGGACCCGGCCGCGATCCAGCGGGTCGTCTCGAGCTGGTCGATCGCCACCCAGCCCGGCCGAATGCTTGCCGTCATCGACGTCTCCGGTTCGATGAAGGACCCGGTGCCCTCCGCCAACAACCGGAGCCGGGAGGAGGTCACCGTCGACGCGGCCCGTCGTGGCCTCGGCCTCTTCGACGACACCTGGTCGATCGGCCTGTGGACCTTCTCCACCAAGCTGGTCGGCAACCGGGACTACCGCGAGCTGGTCGGCATCGGCCCGCTCTCGGGCCAACGTGCCCAGTTGGAGGGCGCGCTCGGCGGCATCAAACCCTCCGACGGCGACACCGGCCTCTACGACACCATGTTGGCCGCGTACCTGGCGGTGCAGGAAAACTGGCAACCCGGCCGGGTCAACTCGATCGTGCTGTTCACCGACGGCAAGGACGACGACGACAACGGTCTCAGCCAGCAGCAGTTGCTCGCCAAGCTCAAGCAGGTCGCCGATCCGGACCGACCGGTCCAGGTCATCATGATCGGCATCGGCGAGGGCGTCAGCAAGGCCGAGCTTGAGTCGATCACCAAGGTGACCGGTGGCGACGTCTTCGTCACCAAGGACCCGAGTGAGATCGGCAGCATCTTCCTCAGCGCCATCGCGCGACGTCCGCCGGCACCGCGTTGAGCTGACACACCGAGGTCGAAGGCCTGCCTACCGGATCCCGGTAGGCAGGCCTTTTTTGGCTTCCAGGTTGAAGAAAAGTGACGGCAATACGTCCGAAGCAATCGGTAGTCATAGTTATCCAGGCAGGATGTCGACTGTTCCGGCATGGTCGGTCCGCCTTCGGTCCGACCCATTGGCCGGGGCCATCCTGAGCAGAGTGGGAGGGCCGGTGACCGCGGCGACACTGTTGACCCCCGCCACGTCGGCGGAGCCGAACGACAATCGCGCCGGGCTGGTGGCGCGCGCCGACGAGCGGTCCTACGTCCGGGTCATGGTGGTCCTGGACACCACCGTGCTCATCGTCGCGCTGTTCATCGGTTATGTCACCCGCTTCGGCGACGGCCAGCCGACCGGTTCCGAGGTCCCGTACGTGCTGGTGGCCCCCGGGTTGGTGCTGGCCTGGCTGATCTCGCTCAAGGCGCTCGGCTGCTACGACGACCGGGTGATCGGCTACGGGGCGGACGAGTACCGACGGGTCAGCTCCGCGAGCCTGCGCCTGGCCGGCGCGATAGCCATCATCGGCTACATCACCGATCTCGGCGTGTCGCGGGGCTTCCTCGGCATCTCCTTCGCGGTGGGCACCGTCGGGCTGGAGGTGGCGCGGTTCGCCGCCCGTAAGCGCCTGCACCGCGCCCGCTCGATGGGTGCCGGCTGGTCCCGCCGGGTGCTGGTGGTCGGCGACACCGCCCACGTGTTGGAGTTGGTGCACACACTGCGCCGCGAGCCGTACGCCGGCTACCAGGTGGTTGGCGCGTGCATCCCGGACGCGCTGCTCGCGCCGGTGGCGCAGCGACTGGGCGACGTACCGGTGGTGGGGTCGTTCCGAGGCATCCCGGAGGCCGCCACGGCCATCGGCGCGGACACGGTCGCGGTCACCGCCTCCGGTGAGCTGACCGCGACCCGGCTGCGCCGCCTCGGCTGGCAGTTGGAGGGCACCGGCATCGACCTGGTCGTGGCGCCCGCGCTGACCGACGTCGCCGGTCCGCGGATCCACACCCGCCCGGTCGCCGGCCTGCCGCTGATCCACGTCGAGGCGCCGGAGTTTCGCGGTGCGCGCAAGTTGGTGAAGGGCCTCGTCGACCGCTCGGCCTCGTCGCTGGCGTTGGCGCTGTTGATGCCGCTGATCGCGGTCATCGCCCTGGCCATCAAACTGGACAGCCGGGGTCCGGTGCTCTTCCGGCAGGTCCGCGTGGGCCGGGGCGGGCAGGAGTTCGGCGTCTTCAAGTTCCGCACCATGGTGGTGAACGCCGACACGCTGCTCGCCGAGCTGACCGCGCGCAACGAGACCGACGGCCTGATGTTCAAGATGCGCCAGGACCCCCGGGTCACCCGCGTCGGCCGGCTGCTGCGCAAGTGGTCGCTGGACGAGCTGCCGCAACTGGTGAACGTGTTGTTGGGTCAGATGAGCATGGTCGGCCCCCGGCCGCCGCTGCCCTCGGAGGTGGCCCGCTACGACGGCGACGTGGCCCGGCGGCTGCTGGTCAAGCCCGGCATGACCGGGCTGTGGCAGGTCAGCGGTCGCTCCGACCTGAGCTGGGAGGACGGCATCCGGCTCGATCTCTACTACGTGGAGAACTGGTCCCTCGCCGCCGACCTCACCATCCTCTGGAAGACCTTCGGTGCGGTCCTGAACGGCCGCGGAGCGTACTGACGACCGCCGGTCACGGTTGCGGGCCGGACCAGTCCAGGCAGACGACCACCGCGTCGTCGACCAGGTCACCGGCCACGAAGGCGCGCAGGTCACCGATCAGGGACCGGACGGCGTCCAGTGGCTCCATCGGCCCGGTCCGCCGCAGGAACCGGTCCAGTGCCGTCTCGCCGTAGCGCACGTGCTGCCCGGCGGCATCCACCACCCCGTCGCTGACCACGAAGAGCCGGTCGCCGCGTTCCAGCGGGAACTTCTGCTCGTGGTAGTCGGTCTCCTCGAACATGCCGAGGGGGAACTGCGCCTCCAGGGGCTGCTCGGTGACCTCCCCGTCGCGCAGCAGGACCAGCCGGGGTGATCCGGCGTCGACCACCGTCATCATCCCGGACCGCAGGTCCAGCTCCATCAGCAACGCGGAGAGGTGCTGCTCGCCCCGGTACAGGTCGTAGATGGCCCGGTCGGCGAGGGCGGCCTGGTCGGCCAGGCTCAACCCGGCGCGACGCGCGTTGCGCAGCGCGTGGGTGGCCAACGAGGTGAGCAGGGAGGCGGCGACACCCTCGCCGGTGCCGTTGATCGTGGACAACCAGAGTCGCTGCCCGTCGTCGGACCAGTCGAAGCTGTCGCCGCGCACCGCGTACGCCGGCTCCAACTGCCCGGCCAGGCTGAACGAGGGACGGATCCGGCTGCGGCCGGGAAGCAGGTCCCACTGCATCTCGGCGGCCAGGGTGAGGCGCTGGGTGCGCCGCGCCGCCTGGTAGACGTCGGTGCCGGCGGCGACCGCCGCCACCTCGTGGGCGAGCGCGGTGGCGATGTCGGCCAGCTCGGCGAGGACCGTCCGGTCGTCCGGGACGGGCGCCAGGCACAGCACCCCTCGACGCTCGCCACGCATGGTCACCGGGAACCAGGCGGTGCCGTCGGTCAGTATCGGCGACTGGTGGTCGAAGGCACGCCAGGCGGGATGCCCGGGATTCGTGATCGGATCACCCTCGGTGAGTGGCAG
Organism: Micromonospora sp. NPDC048839; assembly: GCF_040649915.1. Lineage (NCBI taxonomy): Bacteria > Bacillati > Actinomycetota > Actinomycetes > Micromonosporales > Micromonosporaceae > Micromonospora > Micromonospora sp. NPDC048839. The sequence continues at coordinate 185,181 of NZ_JBEZGL010000007.1, read as the reverse complement.
TAGCTCCGCGAGTCGGTAGTCGACCTGGTACAGCTCGACGTCGGTGATCCCGTACGACCGGGTGAGCACCTCTCCGATTCCACCGACGAGCCGGTCCGCCGGTGTCTCATTCAGGGCACGTCGTGCCTGACTGACCGGTTCGCTCATCGTCGCTCCCTCGCTGAAAGCTCGACCACCAGTGGGTTCGGAGTAGTCTCGGGCCACCATGGCTGAACTGCACCGTCCGACGGACCCCGAGACGAGTATGGCTGCCGCACTGGATGTGGCGGCCGCAGCCCTGCTCGGCATCTGGGAATCCGCCCGGGAGGGGACCGCCGGCCGGGTCTCCGGTGCCCAGCTACGGGCGGTGATGGTGGTGGAGCAGCACGACGGGATCAACCTCCGCCGGTTGGCCACCCGGCTCGACATGCTGCTCAGCTCCGCCAGCCGCCTCTGCGACCGGCTGGTCGCCGCCGGCATGCTGGAGCGTGAGCCGGGCCGCTTCGACCGGCGAGAGATCTCGCTGCACCTCACTCCGGAGGGCCGCCGGCTCCTCGCCGAGCTGCGGGCCGACCGTCAGGCGCAGCTCGCCGCGGTACTGGCCGGGATGAGCCCCGCGGGCCGCGACGCGCTGCTCGACGGTATGCGGGAGTTCGACAACGTCGCTCGCCAGCAGCGGCCGCAGATCACGGATTCGTCGGCTGACCCGACGGATCCGGGGGACTGGCCGCACGACCCGGACCGGCCCGGTGGGCGCTCGGGAGACTTGTCTATCGACCAGGACCGGCAGACCCGCACGGCCTGGGCGGACCTGTCGGGTGACCCGGGACGGTCGATCGGCGGCAACCGGGACCGGCCGGCCGGCGGACCGCCGGTGGCGCGGACCGCCTGATCACCCCGAAGGCACCGGCCGTCGATCACTGCGGCGTCGAGGCACCCACGGCCAGCATCGCGATGTCGTCGTGGGACTCCCCGGCCAGCCAGTCGTCGACCGCCTGCCGCACCCGTTCGACGAGCGCCGCCGGCGACCGCCCGGCCGCCGAGGCGAGCGCGGCGCGCAGCCGGGCCACACCGAACGTCGTCAGGTCACGCGGCCCGTGCGCCGAGGTCACCCCATCGGTGTACGCGAACAGCAGGTCACCCGGGTCGAGGTGCAGCCGGGTCTCGGCGAATCGTGCGACGGTCAGCGCGCCGACCGGCATTTGGACAGGGTGACCCGGCCGGTCCCGTCCGTGGTCAGCACGGCCTCGGCGAGCCCGTCGAGCAGTTCGCGGGCAAGTCTCGCGTCGGCTGGCAGGGTCGTGCCGCTGGGGTGCCGGGTCGAGGTCACCGTCCGACGCCACCGCGCGTCTGACGACCTGTGCGCATCCTGCTTCTCGCCTCCTCGCCGCGGATCGCTGGCTGGGGAAAGGCTACCGAGCCAGACGGGCACCGGGCCACCGAGCGCGGGGCGTCGATCAGCCGGAGCGGCCCAGCCAGCCGGCGGGCTGGGCGACGATCCGGCGGGCCACCGAGCCGGCGGCACCCACTGCGGCGGCCTCCGCGCCGAGTCTCGACGGTCGGACCGTGACCGGCGACCAGGCCGCGGTGAGCACCCGACTGGCGATCTCGGCGAGCACCGGTGGGCACAGCCAGGGCGCCAGCGCGGCGTAACCGCCACCGAGCACCACGGTGTCCAGATCGAGCAGGTTGACGACACCGGCCACCGCGACACCGAGCGCCGTCCCGGCATCGTGCAGCGCCCGCAGCGCGTCCGGGTCACCGGCCTCGGCCAGCTCGGCCAGCCGCGCTGTCGCGGTGTCGGCGGGGAGTTCCGTCCGGGTCAGCCCGGCGGCGGTCACGATCGCCTCCTGGCCGGCGTACTGCTCCAGGCAGCCCTGTCCGCCGCAGCGGCACGGACGGCCCTCGGGGTGCACCGGGAGATGCCCGATCTCACCGCTCCAGCCGCGGACGCCCCGGAACAGGGCGCCGTCGAGCACGATGCCGGCGCCGATGCCCACCTCTCCGGAGATGTGCAGGAAGCTGGCCGGGCCGGGTGGCCGGGCGTGCAGCTCGCCGAGCGCCGCGAGGTTGGCCTCGTTGTCGACCATCAGCGCCGGGACGCCGGGCACCTGCTCGACGAGCGGCGGGTGCGCGGCGAGCAGCGCGGGTACCGGCACGTCGCGCCAGCCCAGGTTCGGCGCGAGCCGGACCAGCCCGTCGTCGTCCACCAGGCCGGGCACCGCGAGTGCGGCCCCGACCAGGGTGAGGCCCTCGCTGGCGGCGACGTCGCGGGCCGTCCCGGCGATCTCGACAAGCTGGGCGAGGGCGTCCGCGGGGGCCACCGGGCGCAGGTCGGCCCGGTGCACGGTGCGGTGCCGGACCTGTCCGGCGAGGTCCACCACGCAGACCGCCAGGTAGTCGACGTTGACCTCCAGGCCGAGCCCCGCCGGCCCCTGGTCGGCCAGCACGAGACCGCGGGCCGGGCGGCCGGCGCCGGCGCGGGGGGCCGGCTCGGACTCGCTGACCAACTGCCCGGCGAGCAGGTCCTCGACCACCGCGGACACCGTGGCTCGGGTCAGGCCGGTCGCGGTCGCCAGGTCGGCCCGGGACGGAGGTCGGTCGGCCGCGGCGATCCGGCCCAGGACCAGGGCGAGGTTGAGCTCGCGCAGACTGCCCTGACGGACTGCGCCGGCCGGGGCGTGGGTGAGGCTCACCCCTTGACAGTGCCATAGGCTGAGCAAATAATTCAATCGCTGAACAAATAGCGGACAACACCACCCCGGAGGTCGCTCATGGCACCCCGTCCCACCCCCGCCGACAAGTTCTCCTTCGGGCTCTGGACCGTGGGCTGGCAGGCCCGTGACCCGTTCGGTGACGCGACCCGTCCCGAGCTCGACGCGGTCGAGGCGGTGCACCGGCTCGCCGAGCTGGGCGCGTACGGCATCACCTTCCACGACGACGACCTGATCCCGTTCGGCGTCGACGCCGCCACCCGGGACCAGCACATCGCCCGGTTCCGCAAGGCCCTCGACGAGACCGGCCTCGTGGTGCCCATGGTCACCACCAACCTCTTCACCCACCCGATCTTCAAGGACGGCGGCTTCACCAGTAACGACCGCGACGTCCGCCGGTACGCGCTGCGCAAGGTGCTGCGTCAGGTCGACCTGGCCGCCGAGCTGGGTGCCAGCACGTTCGTCATGTGGGGCGGCCGCGAGGGCTCCGAGTACGACCTCGCCAAGGACGTCCGCGCCGCCCTGGACCGCTACCGCGAGGCGGTGGACCTGCTCACCCAGTACTCCATCGACAAGGGCTACAACCTGCGGTTCGCCCTGGAGCCCAAGCCCAACGAGCCGCGCGGCGACATCCTGCTGCCGACCATCGGGCACGCGCTCGGCTTCATCTCCCAGCTGGCCCACCCGGAGCTGGTCGGCCTCAACCCCGAGGTCGGCCACGAGCAGATGGCCGGGCTCAACTACGCCCACGGCATCGCCCAGGCGCTCTGGCAGGGCAAGCTGTTCCACCTGGACCTCAACGGCCAGCGCGGCATCAAGTACGACCAGGACCTGGTCTTCGGCCACGGTGACCTGATGAACGCGTTCGCCCTGGTGGACCTCCTGGAGAACGGCGGTCCCAACGGCGGGCCGGCCTACGACGGGCCGCGGCACTTCGACTACAAGCCCTCCCGCACCGAGGACATGGACGGTGTCTGGGCGTCGGCGGCGGCCAACATGAGCACCTACCTGCTGCTCAAGGAGCGGGCCGCGGCGTTCCGCGCCGACCCCGAGGTGGTCGAGGCGCTCGCCGCCAGCAAGGTCGGCGACCTGAACACGCCGACGCTCAACGACGGCGAGGGCTACGAGGAGTTCCTGGCCGACCGGTCCGCGTTCGAGGACGTCGACGTCGACGCGGTGGCCGAGCGGGGCTTCGCCTTCGTCCGGCTGAACCAGCTCGCCGTCGAGCACCTGCTCGGCGCTCGCTGAGGCCCCGCCATGCCGTTGGTCGCAGGCGTCGACTCGTCCACCCAGTCCTGCAAGGTGGTCGTCCGGGACGCGGAGACCGGGGCTCTGCTTCGGCAGGGCCGCGCACCGCACCCGGACGGCACCGAGGTCGACCCGGAAGCCTGGTGGCAGGCGCTGTGTAGCGCCGTCGACCAGGCCGGCGGGTTGGCCGACGTGGCGGCGATCTCCGTCGCCGGCCAGCAGCACGGCATGGTGTGTCTCGACGAGGACGGCCGGGTGGTCCGCCCGGCACTGCTGTGGAACGACACCCGATCCGCCGACGCCGCCGCCGATCTCGTCGAAGAGGCCGGCGGCGGCGCGGCCGGGCGTCGGTTCTGGGCCGAAGCCGCCGGCAGTGTCCCGGTGGCCAGCTTCACCATCACCAAACTGCGGTGGCTGGCCACCCACGAGCCGGAGGCGGCGGCCCGCGTGGCGGCCGTCTGCCTGCCGCACGACTGGCTGACGTGGCGGCTGGCCGGCGCCCCGGGGTTGGGCGCGCTGCGCACCGACCGCGGTGACGCCAGCGGCACCGGCTACTGGTCGCCGGCGACCGGCGACTACCGACCGGACCTGTTGGAACGGGGCTTCGGCCGGCAGTTGGTGCTGCCCGAGGTGCTTGGTCCGGCGGAGTCGGCCGGCAAGCTGGCCGACGAGCTGGGTGGGTCGGGCGGCGCGCTGCTCGGCGCGGGCACCGGGGACAATGCCGCCGCCGCGTTCGGCGTCGGTGCCGGCCCGGGTGACGTGGTCGTCTCGATCGGCACCTCCGGCACCGTGTTCAGCGTCGCCGACGTGCCGGCCGCCGACGAGAGCGGTGCCGTCGCCGGTTTCGCCGACGCGTCCGGTCGGTTCCTGCCGCTGGTCTGCACGCTCAACGCGGCCCGGGTGCTGGACGCGGCCGCGGCGATGCTCGGCGTCAGCCTGGACGAGCTGGCCGATCTGGCGCTCTCCGCGCCGGCCGGCGCGGACGGGCTGGTCATGGTGCCCTACCTGGAGGGCGAGCGGACGCCGAACCGACCGCTCGCCACCGGCGCCGTGCACGGGCTGACCCTGCGCACGTCGACCCCCGCGCACCTGGCGCGGGCCGCCGTGGAGGGCATGCTCTGCGCGCTCGCCGACGGCCTGGACGCGTTGACCGCACAGGGTGCCACCGTCCGCCGGGTCATCCTGGTCGGCGGCGGAGCCCGGTCGGCCGCGGTGCGTCGGATCGCCCCGCAGGTCTTCGGCTGCCCGGTCGTCGTCCCGCCGGCCGGGGAGTACGTCGCCGACGGTGCCGCCCGCCAGGCCGCCTGGGTCGCCCTGGGCGGCCCGACGCCACCGCAGTGGGCGGTCGAGGGCACCGAGGAGTACGCCGCCGAGCCGGTCCCCGCCGTGCGGGACCAGTACGCGGCGGCTCGCGGGCTGGTTCTCGACCGACGCTGACCGTCCGGATCGACGAGGTGGGTGCCGGGGTACGTCGACCGGCACCCACCCGCGTGACGGCCCCCTCCGCCGAGTCTGGTTGGCTGCCGGCATGACGGTGACCAGTGGCGGACCCGGCCGGGGACGGGCACAGCCCGGCTCACGCCCGCCCGGTCGGGGCGGCGGTCCGGCCCACCGGTTGTACAGCGTCGTGGTGTTCGTGCTGCTCGCCTCCCTGGACAACGTGGCGATCGGGCTGGTACCGCCGCTCTACGGCCCGATCTCCGACGCGTTCGGCGTGTCGGGGCGGCTACTGGGTCTGGTCACCGCGGTCAGCTTCCTGGTCAGCGCGGTGGCCGCGGTCGGCTGGGCGTACGTCGGTGACCGGGCCAACCGCAAACGGCTGCTCATGGTGGGCACGCTGCTCTGGGCGGCCGGCACCGGCGGCAGCGCGCTCGCCGGCGGGTACCTGACCTTCCTGGCCGCGCAGCTGGTCGCGGCCGTCGGCCTCGGCGCGGTCGGCTCGGTGGGCTTCTCCGTGGTCACCGACCTGATCTCACCGTCCCGGCGAGGGCTGGTGATGAGCTTCTGGGGCCTCTCCCAGGGGATCGGCACCCTCGCGGGCACGCTCGTCGGCGGCCTGCTCGGGGCTACCGACTGGCGACGACCCTTCCTGATCCTGACCGGCGTCGGCCTGGTCGCCACCCTGGCCTACCTCTTCACGTACGACGTCCGGCGCGGCCAGAGCGAGCCGGAGTTGGCCGACCGGCTGGATGCCGGCGCAGAGTACGACTACCGGATCAGTCGCGCCGACCTACCGCGCATCCTGGCCCGACGGACCAACAGGTGGCTGATCCTCCAGGGGCTGACCGCGCAGGCCGCGTTCGGCTCGCTGGTCTGGCTGCCGGTGCTCTTCGCCGAACGGGCCGAGGCCCAGGGCTACTCGACGTCGACAGCCGTGGTGGTGGGCAGCGTCTTCGCCACGCTGTTCCAGCTCGGCGGGGTGTTCTCCATCGTGGGCGGCCTGATCGGCGACGCGGTGCAGCGGCGTACCCCTCGGGGGCGGGCGTTGGTCGCCGCGGTCGGCATCCTCGCCGCGCTGCCGTTCTACCTGGTGTTGTTCTTCGTCCCGGTGACCATCGACGTGCCGGACGGCGCCAGCGGCGGCGCGGTCGTGGGCGCGGTGCTGACCAGTGTGTTCACCGAGCCGTCGGTCGGGCTGAGCCTGCTCACCGCGATCGTGGCGCTCGCGTTGACCTCGGCCAACTCACCGAACTGGTTCGCGTTGATCGCCGACGTCAACCCGCCGGAGCACCGGGGCACGGTCTACAGCCTGGGCAACCTGGTCAACGGGGTCGGTCGCGCGGCCGGCAACGGGTTGGTCGGGGTGGCCTTCCAGGGGCTGCGGGTGGCCTTCCCGCCGCCGTTGAACTTCGCCGTCGGGTTGGCCGCGTTCCAGCTCTTCTTCATTCCCACAGGTGTCATGTACTGGCTCGCCTCACGGACGTCGCCAGCGGACATCGAGAACGTGCACGACCTGCTGCACACCCGAGCCAACCGCCTCTGACCCCGCCGTCGCGTCGGGCTCGCCGTGGCGTCGGGCACGCCGTGGCGTCGGGCACGCCGTGACGCCGGGCACGCCGTGACGCCGGGCTGCGCCCGCACCTGCAAGATCACGCTACATCCTGGATTTAGTGGTGTCCTGCGATCTTGAGGCCACCACTAAATCCAGGATTTTGCGCGATCTTGGCACGCAAATGCGGCGAATCGACTGCGTCGACCTCGGCGAGGGGGCGCGTGGGGGTTCGGCACGGGAGGGGAGTGGGCGTCCTCGGCGACGAGGTGTGTGAGGCGGAGGCACGAGCTGCTGCACCGCAGGGCCGAGCATCTGTGAGCGCGGGCCTCCTTGACTTGGCGGATTCGAGTATTCCCTTCGACGGCCTCTCCCGGGTGGCGTCGCCGCTGCTGGCGCGGGCTCGCGCAGGTGCCGGATCCGCATGATCCGCAGGGTCGTCGGCGTCGGCTGTTTTCCTGGGGCCCCGCAGGCTTTCCGGCCATGCCCTCGACATTGGCGCCTCGATGGTGCCGCACAGGCAGGGAAACCGTATCTTCGCCGTCTACGGCGTCGCGTAACCATAACTTAGCAAAAGGGGTGTATGAGCTGGTTTGTATATGCGGGGTTGCACGTAAAGGTGGCCATCTCTATTCTTTGCCCACGGTTCCTGCGACGTTGTCAAAACGTCCACGCTGAATTCGACACCGCCAACATTTCGGCTGCCGTGGTACAGCGTGCCTTTTTGCAGGTGACGAACCCATTGGAGAAGCTCTTGCTGCGACGGAAGCGAAACATCCGGCTGGCCGCGACGTCTATGGCCGCCCTATCTCTTGCTGCCGCGGGAGTGCTGCTGCCGGCCTCCCCTGCATCAGCTCGTCCCAAGGACTGCAGCCTGACCGTGAGGATCAGCCCGGACCCGGGATCCATGTACGCCCGCGCCGAGGTCAACTGCAGCAACAAGGAACACTTCGCCATTGACGTGGATATTTATCGGGAAGATACCGGCCCCGACGGTCAGGTTGCACACGCCTACAAGGGTTACCACGCCTCGGGTTACACCTATCTCTCGACCTCTGAGCCGTGCTCAGATGTTCAGACCAACAAGAGGTACTACGCAAAAGCGACGCTCTTCGACACTCGCTTCGGTCCGGGGATCGACGTAAAGGAGACGCAGAGCGGAACGGTTTCCGGGCACTGCTGAACGAAGTCCTCGGCCAGTAGGGCATCAGGCTGAGGGAGGCTTGTGGCTGGACGTTCCTCGACGCCCGGCGACGACCAACGGGGGGTGCGCAGAATTGCGCACCCCCCGTTTTGGCTCGTCGGCTAAAAAGCTCACTCACCCTAGCGTTCTGACGACTCCACGGAACTCTTCCGAACAGTTTAGGCCGGCTGGCGCACCCACACCGTGGTGTCGGTTGGGACCGCCCCGCGGTCGGTAAGCGGCGCGCTAACATGCACCACCTCGGCACCGGCCGGCACCGGCACCGACGCTGCACCGAAGTTGGTCAGCACGGTCAGCTCACCGTTGCGGAAGGTCAGCGCCTCGTCGCCGGAGGACACCCACTCCAGGGTGCCGCGACCCAGCCCGTGCTCGCGGCGCAGCCGCAGCGCCGTGCGGTACAGCTCGTACGTCGAGCCGGGCACGTCGCGCTGGCGGTCCAGCGCGTACTCCGCCCAGAGCGGCGGCTGCGGCAGCCAGCTCGCGTCGGTCGGGCCGAAGCCGTACGACGGGGCGTCGGCCTCCCACGGGATCGGCACCCGGCAGCCGTCCCGGCCGCGCTGGGTGTGCCCGCTGCGCGCCCAGGTCGGGTCCTGCCGGGCCTCGTCGGGCAGCGTGGTGTGCTCGGGCAGCCCCAGTTCCTCGCCCTGGTACAGGTACGCCGAGCCGGGCAGGGCGAGCATCAGCAGGGTGGCCGCCCGGGCCCGGCGCAGGCCGAGCGCGGCGTCCGGCTGCGAATCGCCGATGCCGATGCCGTTGGGCCGTACGGTGCCGATCGGCAGGCCGAGCCGGGAGGCGTGTCGCACCACGTCGTGGTTGGACAGCACCCAGGTGGTCGGCGCGCCGACCGAGTCGGTCGCCTCCAACGAGCGGGTGATCACCGCGTACTGGGCGGGCGCGGTCCACGCGGCGAGCAGGTACTCGAAGTTGAACGCCTGGTGCATCTCGTCCGGGCGGACGTAGCGGGCCAGCCGCTCGGCCGGCTCCACCCACGCCTCGGCGACCAGCACCCGCTCACCGGGGTAGCTGTCGAGAACCTGGCGCCACTGCCGGTAGATCTCGTGCACGCCCTCCTGGTCCCACATCGGCGGGCGCGGCTTGTCGATCTCGTTGCCGGAGAGGATCTCCTGGGGCTCCTGCCAGTCGGCCAGGTCGGCCTGCTTGATCAGGCCGTGCGCCACGTCCACCCGGAAGCCGTCCACGCCGCGGTCCAGCCAGAACCGCAGCACGTCCAGGAACTCCGCGTGCACCTCCGGGTTGTCCCAGTTGAGGTCCGGCTGGCCCGTGTCGAACAGGTGCAGGTACCACTGGCCGGGCTGCCCGTCGGCGTCCACCGTCCGGGTCCAGGCCGGGCCACCGAAGACGCTCTGCCAGTCGTTCGGCGGCTGGTCACCGGCCGGTCCGCGGCCGTCCCGGAAGATGTACCGGGACCGTTCCGGGCTGCCGGGCGCGGCGGGCAGCGCCGCCTGGAACCAGCGGTGCGCGGACGAGGTGTGGTTGGGGACCAGGTCGACGATCACCCGCAGGCTGCGGGACCGGGCCTCGGCGATCAGCCTGTCCGCGTCGGCGAGGGTGCCGAACAGCGGGTCGATGTCGCGGTAGTCGGCCACGTCGTAGCCGGCGTCGGCCTGCGGCGACGGGTAGAACGGGGAGAGCCACACCGCGTCCACGCCCAGCTCGACCAGGTGGTCGAGGCGGGCGGTGATGCCGGGCAGGTCGCCGACCCCGTCGCCGTCCGAGTCGGCGAACGAGCGGGGGTAGATCTGGTAGATGGTCGCCTCGGTCCACCAGCCGGTGACCGGGTGACCGGAGGAGTTCTGCTGCGTCGGATCGGTGTTCAGGGTCTTCTCCCGTGTCGCGGTGTGTGGATTTCAGTGTGCCCGGGGTGGTGCGGTCGAGTCCCGGACGACCAACCGAGTGGGCAGGATCACCGGTGTGTCGCGGCCGGCGGTCCGTTGACTCACGATGGCGCCCGCAGGGCGAGCCCCGAGCGGGTCGAGCAACATTCGGGCGGCGAGCCGTCCCTGTTCGGCGGCGGGCTGGGCGATGGTGCTGAGCCCCAGCACGCCGGCCAGATCGTGATCGTCGATGCCGATCACGCTGACGTCCTGCGGCACCCGCAGCCCGGCGTCGCGTACCGCGGTCATCGCTCCCATCGCCATCTCGTCGCAGGCGGCGACGATCGCGGTCGGCGGTTCGCCACTGGCCAGCAACTCGGCGGTGGCCCGGTTGCCGCCGTCGATGGTGAAGGTGGACTCGACGTCCAGGCTCGGGTCGGGCCGCAGGCCGGCGGCGCGCAGCTCCGCCCGGTAGCCACGGCGTCGGTCGAGGTGGGTGGTGAAGGCCAACTCGTCGTCCGGGTCGCCGGAGATGTGCGCGATCCGGTGGTGGCCGAGGTCGATCAGGTGCCGGGTCGCGGCCCGCGCGGCCGCGACGTCGTCGATCCGTACGCAGGGCCAGTTGGGCACCCTGCTGCCCGAGCTGATGGTGACCCCGGGCAGTTCCAGGGTGGCCAGCGCGGTCAGGTCGGCCGGCCGCAGTGGCGTGGCGACGAGCATGATGGCGTCCACCCGCTTGTGCAGGTTGGCCGTGCGCAGGACCCGCTGGCGGACCTGCTCCCGCCCGCCCAGGTTGTAGAGCAGCAGGTCGTAACCGGACTGGTGGAGGTACTCCTCGACCGCCTCGACGACGGTGCTGAAGAACCAGCGGGTGATCCGGGGGACCACCACCGCCACCGTGCCGGTTCGGCCACCGGCGAGCCGGGACGCGCTGGGTGAGACCGCGTAGTCGAGTTGCTCGGCGGCGGCGAGCACCCGGTGCCGGGTGGCGGCGGAGACCGTCGGTAGTCCGCGCAGGGCCCGCGAGACGGTGGCCGTGGACACACCGGCCAGCCGGGCCACATCATCGATCCTCGTCACGGTTCCCCCGCTCGGTGCCCGATGCGCCCGCCGCCGCCCGAGGGGTCAGGCGACGGCGGGCAAGCGGGTCAGCCCTTGACGCTGCCGGCGAGCAGACCTCGCACGAAGAAGCGTTGCAGGGACAGGAAGACAATGAGCGGTACGACGATGGAGACGAACGCGCCGGCGGTGAGCCGCTGCCACTCGTTGCCCCGGGTCCCGGCCATCTCGGCGAGGCGGACGGTGAGCGGGGCGGTCTCGTTGCCGCCACCGGCGAAGATCAGCGCGACCAGCAGGTCGTTCCAGACCCAGAGGAACTGGAAGATGCCGAACGCCGCCAGCGCCGGGGTGATCAACGGCAGCACGATGCTGCGGAAGATCTTCGGGTGGGTGGCCCCGTCGACCCGGGCCGCCTCCATCAGGTCTCCGGGCAGCTGCGAGATGAAGTTGTGCAGCAGGAAGACGGCGAACGGGAGCGCGAAGCAGGTGTGGGCGAACCACACCTGGGCGAACTTCTGTTCGTCGACCAGGTCCCAGGCCGGCATCAGGGTGACGCCACCGAGGGTGACGCCGGTGGAGAAGAACTTCAGCAGTGGCACCAGGGCCATCTGCAACGGCACGATCTGCAACGCGAAGATCGCGATGTAGACCCAGTCCCGGCCGCGGAAGTTGATCCAGGCCAGCGCGTACGCGGCCAGGCACGCGAAGGCGAGGGGGAAGAGCACCGACGGAATGGTGATCGCCAGCGAGTTGACGAAGGAACCGGCGAGCTGTCCGGAGGACGACGACCGCCCGAACAGGACCTGCTGGTAGTTCTCGAACGTGAACTGCGGGTTGGTGAAGGCCGTCCACCAGCCGGTGGTCTTGATCTCGTCCTCCGGCCGGAAAGAGGAGACGAGCAGGCCGAAGGTCGGGATGGTCCAGACCACCGCGATGATGACCGAGACGAGGGTCGCGGTGCGGCTGTTCAACCGCTTGCGGACCCGTCCGGCCGCGGTGGTCGGGGTGCCGTCGGTCTTCTGGGCGCCGGCGGCGACGGTGGGCGTTGCGGTGGTCATCTCAGCCCTCCCGCTGCTGACGGAGGTTGCGGATCTGGTAGATCACGACCGGGATGACCAGGATGAAGAGGAAGACGGCGAGCGCCGAGCCCTGCCCGTTCTGGCCGTACCGGAACGCCTGGTTGTACATCTCGCTGGCGATCACGCTGGTGTCGTAGTTGCCGTTTGTCGAGGTCCGGACGATGTCGAAGACCTTGAGCGTGGCGATCGTGAGCGTCACGACCACGACGATCAGCGCCGGCCGGATGCTCGGCATGGTGATCCGCCAGAACATCTGCCAGGGGCTGACGCCGTCGAGCCGGGCGGCTTCCACGATGTCGCCGGGGATGGCCTTGATCGCGGCGGAGAGCACCACCATGGCGAAACCGGCCTGGATCCAGACCATGATGACGATCAGCAGCAGCGTGTTCAGCGGCGATTCCAGCAGCCACTGCTTCGGCTCGCCGCCGAGGCTGACCACGATGTGGTTGAGCAGACCGATCTGGTCGCCGTCACCCCGGTAGGCGTAGACGAACTTCCAGATGATGCTGGCGCCCACGAAGGAGATGGCCATCGGCAGGAAGATCAGTGACTTGGCCACCGCCTCGAACCGGGCCTTGTCCACGAGTACGGCGTAGAGCAGGCCGAACCCGGTCGCCACCAACGGGACGAGGAGCACCCAGACCAGGGTGTTGATCAGGACCCGGACGATCGAGTCGTCGGAGAACATCCAGCCGTAGTTGCGCAGACCCACCCAGTTGGTGCTGCTTCCGTCCATCAGGGAGAGCAGCGTGGTGCGAATGGCCGGCACGACCAGGCCGATGACGAGCAGCAGCAATGTCGGCAGCAGGAAGAAGAACGCGAAGAGCCCCTCCCGCTGCTTGGGTCGGCGGGGCAGCGGGCCCCCGCCCACGGAGGCGGCGACGAGCTGTGCCTCCCGCCGACGGGCGAACCAGGCCGGCACCACGTCGAGCAGCAGGAGCAGACCACCAACGACCACCACGAAGGCGACCAGCCCGTACATCAGCATGAGGAACTTCGGCTGCTGATCGGCGAAGTCGAACTTCATCAACCCTCCCTTCCGGGTCCACCTCGGCCGGTGGCCCGGCCCGCGAGCGCGGACCGGGCCACCGCCGGGATCACTTAGGCCAACTGCTCTCGATGCCCTGGAGCACCGGGGCGGTCGGCTTGCCGTTCAGCCACTCGACCATGCCCTTCCAGAACGTCCCCGTGCCGACGGCGGCCGGCATCAGGTCGGATCCGTCGAAGCGGAAGGTGCCCGTCTTGTCCTGGAGGATCTGGACGGAGAGCTTGTCGATCGGGCTGGCCACGTTGGCGATGTCCAGCTTGTTGTTCGCCGTGACCCAGTTGCCGAGCTTCGCGCGGCTGTTCACGTACTCGGCCGAAGCCAGGTAGGTCTGCACCGCCTGGACCTCGGGGCGGTCGGCGTAGCCGACGACGAACTCGCCCGCGCCCAGCACCGGCTTGCCCTTGGCCGGGTCGATGGCCGGGAGGTAGAAGGCGAACGCGTCGCCGTCCTCGGCCACCTTGGTGCCCTCGGGGAACTGGTTGGCGTAGAACGACGCCTGTCGGTGCAGGGCGCACTTGCCGGTGGTGATCGGCAGGCCTGCGTCGCCGAAGGCGGTGGTGGTGATGCTCTTGACGCCGCCGAAGCCGCCGTTCATGTACTTGTCGTTCTTGAGGATGCTGCCGGCGCGGTCAACCGCGTCGACGACCTTCGGGTCGTTGAACGGGATGGCGTGGGTGGTCCACTGGTCGTAGACCTCGGGGCCGCCCGTCCGCAGCAGCACGTCCTCGATCCAGTCGGTGGCCGGCCAGCCGGTGGCGTCACCGGACTCGACGCCCGCGCACCACGGCTTCATGCCGCTGGCGGCGATCTTGTCGCTCAGGGTGATGAGCTGGTCCCAGGTGGTCGGGACCTCCCAGCCCTTCTCCTTGAACGTCTTCGGCGAGTACCAGACGAAGGACTTCACGTTGGCGCCGAGCGGCACGCCGTAGAGCGTCCCGTTGACGGTGCCGTACTTCAGCCAGTCGGCCGGCATGTTCTGCTCGGCGAGGGCCTTGGTGTCGGCGCTCAGGTTCTTCAGCTTGCCGGCGTCCGCGAAGCGCTTCACCAGGCCGGGCTGGGGCACGAAGGCGATGTCGGGGGCGTTGCCGCCGTCGACCCGGACGGGGAGCTGCGCCTCGAACTCGCCGCTGCCCTCGTAGTCGATCTCGATACCGGTGCAGTCCTCGAACGTCTTCCACGAGGTCCGGAGCAGGTCGGCCTCGGCGTCACGGATGGACGCGTAGATGGAGACCTTCTTGCCGTCGTGGCCCTCGTACTTGTCGTACGGGGCGCACTCCGCGGAGCCCGCGTTGTTGCTCTTCTTGTCGTCGCCGGTACCGCAGGCGGTGGCGCTGAGCGCCAGCCCGAGTACGCCGGCGATCACGAAGGCCTGGCGTGGTCTGGTAAAGACCGCCATGCCGTCCTCCTTCCTAGCCGGCGCGGTCGTGCTGGTGACCCGTCGCCGGTCCGATTGGGCGTGCACACATGTAAGCGCTTGCATTCGCTCCGGTCCACCCCCTGTCAGACACGAGCGAGTAACAATCCGGAAACCTGCGAGCTGCCTGGTGGGCGCGCTGCTGTCCCGAATCCTGGACTCTTTCGAAGATTGACGATATCTGTCAGGCTGGACGCACCGGATCGAAGGTTTTCGACATAGGAGGAGCTGCATGCGCAAGCGGTGGATGAGCCTGCTGGCGACGGGTCTGCTCGTCGGGGGAGCACTGGTGCCGGCGAGCCCGGCGCTGGCCGCGCCGACCTTCAAGGTGCCTTTCCCGTGCGGCCAGTCCTGGTCCGGCCAGACCAGGTCGGATCACAGCCCGGCGTACGCCGTCGACTTCAATCGCACCGATGACGTCGGCGACCCGGTGGTGGCCAGCGCCCCGGGCACCGTCGACCGGGTGACCGACCTCGGCGGCACCAGCTACGGCAAATATGTCCGAATCAACCACGGTGGCGGTTACAGCACCTACTACGCCCACCTGACCGGCTTCAACGTCTCGGTCGGGCAGTCCGTCGCCTACGGCAAGGTGCTCGGCTGGGTCGGCAGCACCGGCGGCTCGACCGGCCCTCACCTGCACTACGAGCAGCGCCTCAACGGCAGCGACATCCAGGTCCGCTTCAACGGCACCCTCGGCCTCTACTGGGGCACCAAGACCTACACCAGCGACAACGGGTGCTCCTCGGGCAGCGGCAACGGCACGGTCGACACCAGCGGCACCCCGCTGACCGTCCGCTCCGGCCCCGGCACCGGGTACGCCTCGGTGGGCACCGTCGCCGACGGCACCCGGGTGACCATCGCCTGCCAGACCAGCGGCACCACGGTCACCGGCACGTACGGCACCAGCTCGATCTGGGACCGCATCGGCTCCGGTAGGTACATCGCCGACGCGTACGTGTACACCGGCTCGGACGGTTACATCCCCGGCGTGCCCCGCTGCTGACTTGGGAACGGCCACGGTCCCGGCGGTCGGCGCCGCCGGGACCTGTCGGTCAGGAGTTCAGCTGCCAGATCGACAGGTTCAACGCGGCGGCGAAGGTGACCCAGGCCCAGTAGGGCAGCAGCAGTGCGGCCGCCACCCGGGACACCCGGGCGAACAGCACCACGGTGAGCCCGATCGCCAGCCACATCACCACGATCTCGGCGAACGCCAGACCGTACTGTCCCGCGCCGAAGAACAGCGGGGTCCAGATGGCGTTGAGCACCAGTTGCGCGGTCCACGCCCAGAGGGCGGCCGAGAAGCCGACCCGCCGCCACACCAGCCAGCCGGCCACGGCGATCAGCGCGTAGAGCAGCGACCAGACCGGCCCGAACAGCCAGGAGGGCGGCGCCCAGTCGGGCTGCCGCAGGCTCGCGTACTCGTCGGTGGTGCCCTGCACCCCCAGCCCGCCGATCGCGGCCGCGACGAAGACGGCCGCGGCGAAGCCGAAGAGGGCCCACCACCGTCGCCGTCCGGAGGTCCTCGAGGCGATCTGAGTTATCTCCATGGTCGAGATAATTTCCCAGCGGCGTCCGCTCAAACCGTCGACGGCGGCACGACCGCCCACAAAAAAGCGCCGGGATCGCCCCGGCCGGTGCTCCTGTCGGGAGGACGGAGCTCCGGTCGCGGCGACCCCGACGGGTCCCGGTTATGACGACGTGCGAACGCTAATTGAAGATGCTGACACCACCCGGGCCGACCAACAGCCCGACAACGATGAGGACGATGCCCCACAGGATCTGCCGGCGGAACAGCGCGAGGATGCCGGCGACCACGAGTACGACTGCGAGAATCCAAAGAATCAGCTCCATGACCTCTGAATACCCGACTGACTGATCGTGGAAACCTGGTCGGTGTCAAGTTGATCGCCCACGTGGAAGACGCTGTACGCCTGCTTGATCACCGGGTGCGCGACGTTGCGTACGCGTACCCCACCGGGGGTCGTGCCGCGCTCGGTGCCGGCGTGCGCGTGCCCGTGCAGGGCCAGCGCCGTGGGTGCCGAGTCGATCGCCTGCCCCAGCTGGTACGACCCGAGGAACGGGTAGATCTCCAACGGTTCGCCGACGAGCGTGTCCGGCACCGGTGCGTAGTGGGTGAGCGCGACGAGCATGTCGCAGTCCAGCGAGCGCAGCGCGGCGCCGAGGCGGTCCGCGCTGTCGGTGGTGGTCCGCACGAAGGACTTCATCTCCGGCTCGCCGAAGTCGCTCGCGCACCGCCCGGCGAACCCGCCGCCGAAGCCCTTGACGCCGGCGATGCCGAGCCGACCGCCGGCGCAGTCCAACACCACGCCGTTGCCCTCCAGCACGGTGATGCCCGCGTCCTCGAGCACCTTGACCACCTGGGGCACCTGGTCACACTGGTGGTCGTGGTTGCCCAGCACGGTCACCACCGGCACGGCCAACCCACCGAACTCCTCCGCCACGCAGCGCGCCTCGGCCTCGGTGCCGTGCCGGGTCAGATCCCCGGCCAGCAGCAGCACGTCGGCGCACTCCGGCAGCTCTTCCAACGCCGGTCGGAACCGTCCGACCACGTCCTCGTCCAGATGCACGTCACCCACCGCGGCGATCCGGATCACCATGGAACCCTCCCTCAGGGCAGTTGCTCGATCTCCGTGGGCGCCTGGGCGCGGATCACCCCGATGTCGCTGGCGATCGGTACGTCAGGAAAGCGTTCGGACACCCGGCGCAGGATCTCCGCCCGCCGGTGCGGACTCTCCACCTCGCCGTAGAGGACGAGGGCGCGTTCCCGTCGGACCACGGTGATCCCCTGTTCGGCGACGGCGGGGTCCTCGGCGAGCAGTCGCTGGATCTCCGCCTCGACGTACTCGTCGGGTGGTGGCCCGGCGCCGATGTCGCGATGATGGGTCACGATGTCCCCTCTCCTGGCTGGGTGCCGACCGCCGGCACCACCTCCAGCCGGTCCAGCAGCACCAGGAACGCCTCTGCGTACGGCGAGTGCTGCGTCTCCTTGCGTACCCGATCCCAGTCGATCTGCTCCCGCAGCGACCGGGCCAGTGGCAGGCCGCGGGCGAAGTCGCAGTAGTGCTGGGAGAAGCTGAGCAGTTTGTGCACCATCAGCTGGGTGGCGGACAGCACCGGCATCTGGATCGCGTCCACCGGCCGGATGACCGTGTCGGCGAACGTCTCCTCGGTCACCGGCGTCTCGATCGGCCGGTGGATGAGGTCCACCATCCGGCCGTCGTCGAAGACCTTGACCAGCCAGTCCTCCGGCGGTCGCTGAGCGACGAAGCCGGTGGCCACCAGGGCCTCCAGGGCCTGTTCCACGTCGGCCTCCCGGATCAGGAAGTCGACGTCGTGCTCACTGGAGTGGCCCCCGTGGGCGTAGACGGCGAAGCTGCCGCCCAGGGCGAACGGGATCTCGGACTGCTTGAGCACGGCGGCGACCTTCTTGAGGGTGTGCACCAGACTCTCGTCCCCGCGCTCAGCCATCTGGATCTCCCGTCGTGTTGGTGTACCGGCGGTTTGGGTTTCAGACTCCCGTACCCGGCATTCCGGTCGGCCACACCTCCATGAGACGCGGTCAGGTGGCAACAGGGATGAAACATCACAAACCTCGCGGAGCCGATGCGCGGGTCGGATAATCTGTGGAGGGTGGCCAGATCATCGGGGATGCGACGCGACGGGGCCCGGTTGCGCACCGTCGCCCTGATCGGCATCGACGGCTCGGGCAAGACCACCCAGGCGCACCGGTTGGCCGACGCACTGACGGCCGCCGGGCGCCCCGCCACCTACCGACGCAATGCCAGCGGGCGCCGTTGGCTCGGCCGGCTCGCCCATCGGCTCGGACGGCCGGACGCCCAGCGGCTCGTCGGGCGCGACGGCGTACTGGCGGTGGAGTCCGTGCTGCGCTGGCTCGCCATCGCCGTGGCCCTGGTCACCTGCCTGCTCACCGGCCGGACGGCGGTGATGGACCGCTACTCGGCCTGCCAGTACGCGAGCATCCGCGCGCATGGGGGGCACCGCTGGGAGCGGCTGGCCCGCGCCGGCTACCGGCTGTTCCCGACCCCGCAGGTGACCTTCCTGCTCGCGGTCGACCCGGCGGAGGCGTACCGGCGCATCGAGGAGCGCGGCACCGACCACGAGACGATGGGCTGGCTCACCGCGGCGGACACCGCCTACCGGGCCCTGCCCGAGTACCCGAGCTTCGTCCTGGTGGACGCGGGCCGCCCGGCCCAGGAGGTGACCGAGCAGATCCAGGCGCACCTGGAGACCTGGCTGCCGACGTCTGCGGGGCCGGCGGAGGGGGATGGCGACCCGTTGGTGGCTCAGGCCCGCCCGTAGACCGGCACGGTGGCGCCGCTGGTCGGCGCGGAGTCGGCCGACGCGAGGAACCGGATCACCGACGCGATCTCGGCCGGGGCCACCCAGCGGGAGTGGTCGGCATCGGGCTGGGCGGCCCGGTTGGCCGGGGTGTCGATGACGCTTGGCAGCACGGTGTTGCAGCGCACGTTGTGGGACCGGTACTCCACCGCGACCGCGTTGGCGAGGGCGAGCACCGCCGCCTTGGCCGTCACGTAGCCGGCGGCGCCAGGAAACGGCGTGATCGCCGCGCGCGCCGCGACGCAGACCACCGCGCCGCCGCCGGCCGCCACCAGGTGGGGCAACGCGGCCTGGGTGACCAGGTAGGTGGGCCGCAGGTTGACGGTGAGCATCCGCTCGAAGTCCGCCACCGGCGTCTCGTGCACCAGGCCGCCACTGGCGTACCCGCCGGCCAGGTTGACCACCGCCCGCAGCGGCGCGGCCGGCGCGTCGGCAGCGGCCTGGACCGCCCGCGCGGCCCCCTCCGGTTCGGTCAGGTCCGCGACCAGCCGGACCAGTTGGTCCGCCGCCGGCTCCGACCCGGGCCGGGCGGTCCGCTCCGGTACGACCACCCGCCAACCCGCCTCGACAAAGGCGCCCACCACCGCCCCGCCCAGCCCACCAGAACCCCCGGTAACCAAAACACTGCGAGCAACCATGGCACCCACGCTAACCCCCACCCCACCCCTCTTCGGTTGATCATGGGGTTATAGCTGCGACACGCCGGGGTGAGTGGCAATAACTTCATGATCGCGGTCTGCCGTGGGCAGAGTGGGTCGTTCCGGCGGACCTTGGGGGCGCAGGATCGGCGGATGCGGATCCTCATTCTCGGTGGCACTCGATTCCTCGGCCGGGCGACGGCCCGGCTCGCCGTCCAGCACGGGCACGAGGTGACGTGTGCGGCCCGGGGGGTGTCCGGCACCGTACCGGCCGGGGTCCGTTTCGTGCCCGTGGACCGGGACGACCCCGGGGCGCTGGCGCCGCTCGCCGACGCGGGTTTCGACGCCGTGGTCGACGTGACCCGCCAGATCAGTCACGCCCGGTACGCGCTGGCCGCGCTTGCCGATCGGGTCGGCCACTGGTCCTTCGTGTCGACGATCTCGGTGTACGCGGACAACACCACCCCGGGTCAGACCGCGTCGGACGCGCCGGTGCTGGCACCGGCCCCGCCGGAGGTGGACGGCCCGGTCGGCCCGGACCACCGCTGGTACGGCGAGTGCAAGGTGAGCATCGAGCGGCTGGTCCGGGAGCGGATGGGTGTGGACCGCTCGTTCATCTGCCGGGCGGGGCTGATCGTCGGCGCGGAGGACCCGAGCGACCGCTTTCCGTACTGGGTGCGGCGGCTGTCGACAGGTGGAGAGGTGCTCGCGCCCGGTCGGCCGACCGACCGGGTGCAGTTCGTGGACGTCGCCGATCTGGCGGGCTGGCTGCTGCACGCCGCCGGCACCGGCCTCGCCGGCACGTACGACGGCACCGGGCCGGCGATGTCCCGCGCCGACCTGCTGCACGGGGTGGCCGCCGGGCTGGGCGTCGCCGACCCGGTCCTCACCTGGGTGGACCAGGAGTTCCTGCTCGCCCACGACGTCCGCGAGTGGTCGGGGGAGCGGGCTCTGCCACTCTGGGTGCGGCTGCCGGAGACCGGTGGTCTGATGGACCGGGACTCCGCACCGGCTCTGGGTGCCGGGCTGGCGATCCGTCCACTGTCGGACACTGTTCGGGCGACCGCCAACTGGATGGCAGCGGACCCCGCGGCCGTCCGGCAGGGGGGACTGGACCCGGCGGATGAGGCGGCGGTGCTGCGGGAGTGGCAGGCTGTGCGGGACCGGTGATTCAGCCGTCGGCTGTTTCCCTCGTACCGGCCAGTCATGGTTGACGCTCACGCCAGGTGAAAGTAAGTTTCATCCGTGGCGAAAAGTCCGAAGATTTCTGCGAGTCAGGAGCCCGGTGGGCTGATCGTCCACATCAGTGGGCTGCTGCCGTCGCTGTCGCCCGCCGAGCAGCGGGTTGCCCGGCTGGTCGTCTCCGACCCGGCCGCCGCGGCCCGGCGGACCATCACCGACCTCGCCACCGCGGCGGAGACCTCGGAGGCGACGGTCATCCGGTTCTGCCGTTCGGTCGGCATGGACGGTTACCCCCAACTGCGGATCCGGCTCGCCGCCGAGGCCGCCCGCCGGATCGAGCCACCGGACGCCCGGGTGGTCGGCGGCGACATCCCGCCCGGTGCCGACCTCGCCCAGATCATCGCCACCATCGCGTTCAACGACGCCCGCGCGGTCGAGGAGACTGCCGAGCAGCTCGACCCCGCCGTCTGTGAGCAGGTGGTCGAGGCGATCAACAGCGCCGGTCGGATCGACATCTACGGCGCCGGCGCCAGCGGGTTCGTCGCATCGGACTTCCAGCAGAAGCTGCACCGCATCGGCCGGATCGCCTTCTACTTCCCGGACGTGCACACCGCGCTGACCTCGGCCGCGCTCCTCGGCCGGGGCGACGTGGCGATCGGCATCTCGCACAGCGGCACGACCTCCGACGTGATCGAGGTGCTGGAGCAGGCCCGTACGCGAGGTGCCGTCACCGTGGCGCTCACCAACTTCCCGCGCTCGCCGATCACCGACGTGGCGGACTTCGTGTTGACCACGGCGGCCCGGGAGACCACCTACCGCTCCGGCGCGACGGCCAGCCGGCTGGCCCAGCTCACGGTTGTCGACTGCCTCTTCGTCGGGGTGGCGGCCCGCAACCGGGCTCGGGCACGCAAGGCCCTGGAGTCGACCGCCGAGGCGGTCCAGTCGCACCGGGTGGGTGCCAACCGGAGGCGGCCGTGACGGCCGGTGCGGTGGAACCGGACGCAGACCTGCCAGCAGCGCACGCCCGCCCGACAGTCCGGGTGGGCGCACCCACCGAACGGCGTAACCCGCTGAGCGTCGACCTCGACCTGATGTCGACCCGGGACGTGCTCACCGTGATCAACGAGGCGGACCGGCGGGTGCCGGCGGCGGTCGCCGGGGTGCTCGACGAGATCGCCACCACCGTCGACCTGGCGGTCGAGGCGCTACGCGGCGGCCACCGGGTGCACTACTTCGGTGCCGGCACCTCCGGTCGGCTCGGCGTCCTCGACGCGGCCGAACTGGCCCCCACCTTCAACTCGCCCCGGCACTGGTTCTGTGCCCACCTCGCCGGTGGTCCGGACGCCATGTGGCGGGCCGTGGAGGACGCCGAGGACGACGACCGGGCCGGCGCGGTCGAGGCGGCCAGTTGTGTGCGCATCGGTGACCTGGTGGTGGGTCTGGCGGCGAGCGGACGCACCCCGTACGTGCTCGGGGCGCTCGCCGCGGCCCGTGCCAAGGGCGCCTCGACGGTGTTGCTCTGCGCCAATCCGGAGGCGGAGGCCGCCCGGTCGGTGGACGTGTTCATCGGGGTGGACACCGGACCCGAGGTGGTCACCGGGTCGACCCGGATGAAGGCGGGCACGGCGCAGAAGTTGGTGCTCAACACGTTCTCGACCGCCGTCATGGTGCGCCTGGGTCGGGTCTACTCGAACCTCATGATCGATATGGTGGCCACCAACGCGAAGCTCCGGGGACGAATGATCTCGATTCTGGTCGAGGCCACCGGCTGCTCGGAGGAGGTTTGCCGGCAGGCGCTCGCCGAGGCCGACGGTGACCTGAAGACGGCGCTTGTCTCCCTGGTCTCCGGTGCCGAGGTGGACGCCGCGCGGGCCGCGCTGGCCCGCTCCGCCGACCAGGTACGCGGGGCCCTCGCACTGCTCGCCCCGTAGGGCGTGTGTCAAAGCCTTGCCGGACCGCCGCCTGGACTCCGCCTCGGCTCGACCGAGGACTTTGACACCCGCCCTGGCCGTACGCGCCCGGGAAGCGAACGGGCCCTCGGATTGTTCACTTGGCCGGGGGGTAATAACACCCCCGAGGATGAACCGACCGGTCCTTCGACGCGTATCTGGCAGTGACCAGGATCGCAGCGTGGTGGTGACCCGGGTCGCTGTGCCCCCACGGCGGGCGGTGTTGCCATGGTGTGTAACCCGTGCGTGGTGCCCAGCGGCGAGCCATCCGACGGGATGCTGACAGCAAACGTGGACCGTGCTCTCAGCTACTACTCAGGCATTCGTGACACTTTCGACTCACCACACGGAATCCCCGGCACTTCTCATCTGTTGTGTAGGTGTCAGCACCGATGGGCACAGCAGAAGTTACCAGGGGTTGACGGACGTGGGGAATGGCTAGGAACCGGGCAACCGGCGCGAGCGAGGGGACCGTGGGCAACGTGGACAAGAACATCGGCATGCGCACCGATCAGGTGGCCGAGGAGCGCGACCTGGTCGGCGTCTACCTGCACGAGATCTCCCGGACGCCACTGCTGGACGCCGCCCGGGAGGTCGACCTCTCCAAGGCGATCGAGGCCGGCCTCTACGCCGAGCACCTGCTCGGTGAGGAAGCCGTCCCCGCCGGTGTGGACCGGGCCGACCTGGAGTGGCTGGTCGTCGAGGGGGAGCGGGCGAAGGATCTCTTCATCCGCGCCAACCTCCGACTGGTCGTGTCGATCGCCCGCCGTTACGTGCGGTCGGGCATGCCCATGCTGGACCTGATCCAGGAGGGCAACACCGGCCTGGTCCGGGCGGTCGAGAAGTTCGACTACGAGCGTGGCTACAAGTTCTCCACCTACGCCACCTGGTGGATCCGTCAGGCGATCAGCCGGGCGATCGCTCAGCAGGAGCGCACCGTCCGTCTGCCGGTGCACCTCGTGGAGGACGTCAACCGGATGCGCAACGTGGCCCGGCAGTTGACCCGTGAGCTGGGCTCCGACCCGGAGCCGGAGCAGATCGCGGCCTCCCTCGGCGTCACCGTCGAGCGGGTCAACGAGCTGCGCCGCTGGTCGCAGGACACCGTCTCGCTGGACACCCCGGTCGGCGACGACGGCGACACCAGCCTCGGCGACCTGGTCGCCGACAGCGACGCGCCGTCGCCGGAGGACATCGTCCTCAGCGGCCTGGAGCGGCAGCGCATCGAAGGGCTGCTCAACCACCTCGACGACCGGTCCGCCGGCATCATGCGGGCCCGTTACGGGCTGGAGGACGGCCGGGAGCACTCGCTCACCGAGGTCGCGTCCCGGTTCTCGCTGTCCCGCGAGCGGATCCGGCAGTTGGAGATCCAGGCCCTCGGCCGGCTGCGTGAGCTGGCCCGGGCGGAGGGGCTGCAGGCAGCCTGAGCTTGGCGGTAACAACGGCGAACGGCCGGCGTCCGATAGGGGGACGCCGGCCGTTCGCCGTTGCCGGGTCCGCTAGCGGACCCGGCCGTAGCCCTGAATGGACATCATGTTCATGCCCCGTTTGAGCACGTTCCGGCCGGCGCTTGGCGCGTCGATCACCTGGCCGTCGCCCACGTAGAGGGCGACGTGCCCGAGCCCGCTGTAGAAGACCAGGTCGCCTGGGCGTAGGTCGCCCCGCCCGATGTGGGCGACGGCACTCCACTGCATCCGCGTGTTGTGTGGCAGGGACTTCCCGGCCGCCCGCCAGGCCGCCGAGGTCAGCCCGGAACAGTCGTAGCCGTTCGGTCCGTCGGCTGCCCAGACGTAGGGTTTGCCGACCGCGCCGAACGCGTACCGCACCGCGGCGCCGGCGTCACCGGCCACCGCGGGCACGTTCTTGGCCTCGGCCGCCGCCGCCTTCGGCGCGGGTCGCTCGGTGGCCGCCCCGTACGCCTGCCGACGCAGCTCGTACAGCTTGGCCAGGTCCTGCTCGATCTGCTTCTTGCCCGTCGAGAGCTGACGGGCCCGCGCTGCCTGCCGGGTCAGGGTGACGTCCAGGCTGGCCTTCTCGTCCAGCAGTCGCCGCTGGTCGGCAGTGAAGCCGGAGATGCGCTCCTGCCGCTGGCGGGTCAACTGGTCCAGCGTGCCGAGCCGGTCCAGCAACGCGGCGGACCCGCCGGGACGCAGCAGGGCGTCCGCGGTCCGCAGGCCGCCGCTCTTGTACGCCGTGGAGGCAAGCTCCGCCACGTCGGCCCTGCTCTGCTCGACCTGCTGCTCCAGCGGGCCGATGCGGGTCTGTAATCGGGCCACCGTGGCCTCGTTGGTCTTGATCTCCTCACGCAGCTTGTTGTACGACTCCACGACCCGTTCCAACTCGGCCGAGGACGTCTCGATCCGGCGGGTCAGGTCGGCGGGGGACGGCTCGGCGTGCGCCACCGCCGTCGGGGCGATCAGCGCGGCCGACATGCCGGCCAGCGCCACGGTACGCAGCAGGTTTCTCAGGGATGACAAGAGCGGAAGGCCCCTCTCCCACGGCCGCCGGGGCTGCTGACGCCCTCGGCGACACCGGCCGGGGCCATCCGGGCGGACGGCACTGAGCCGGACCGGCGCACCCAACCTAACCCGGGACGGATGTCGCTCGCAGTTGAAGCAGGGGCGAAAGTTGGGCGAGTGGCGGCTCATGTTCCTGCGCGGCGTGGAGCTGCTGAGACCTACGGGAGCGTGAAAAGGCCTGTTCGCCACCGGCTGACGGATATGCGACTTTCGTCGTTCCGGGCGTATCCCGTCGGATCGCTGGTCGCCATACCCGACAAAAACTGAAATGGATGCTGTTTCCCGGTGATGTCCCTCGCGGGGGTGGCTGTCGACAACCGGCAAATGCCCAGGTCGGCTGGCGACGCACCAACACAATGGGGGCCGACGCCGGGAATCCCGTCGGCAGACAGCCGCAGCCGTCACCGCCGGTCACCTCGGTCAACCCGTCCCCACGGGAGGAACCGTGAATCGTGAAGGCGCACGTGTGCGACCGCCGCGATCGGTGCCAGGCGGCCGTTCGACCCTGCTCTACGCGCGGCCCGGCATCATCGTCACCGCCGACCGGTTCACCGTCGGCCGAACCAGTTACCGGGTCGCCGACCTGACCCATCTGCGTACCATCCGGGGTCCGCACGACCGGATCGCCGTCCGGGCCGTCGTCATCACCGCCGGCATGCTCGGCGGCGTCGGGCTGCTGCTCGGCTTCACCGGCGGGCTGCACCGCCTGACCGCCGGTGCGTACCTCATCCTCGGTGCGGTGTTCCTGCTGCCGGCCGCGCTGGCCCTGGTCGGCGACCGCTGGCGCCCACCACCGCACGAACTGTGGGGATGGTACGGGGGAGCGGAGATGCTGCTCTTCAGCGCCGACGACGAGCGGCAGTTCGGCCAGGTCACCCGGGCGCTGCTGCGCGCACGGGAAATGAACCGACTCGGCGGCTGGGTCGACCCGCTCGCCTCGGCCGAGCCGTGGCGGCCCACCCGTTGAGCCGACGAACGCCGAGCGCCCGTCGGCCCCGTCGGCCGCTCAGCGGGCGACCGGCTCCGGGGTACGGGTCTCCTGCGGTGCGGCCACCCAGGCGCTGACCCGGCGCTCGGCGTAGAAGGAGACGAACGGCACGGTGCCGGCCAACATCACCAGCAGCATCCGCTTCAGCGGCCAGTCGGCCCGACGGCTCAGGTCGAACGCCGCCACCAGGTAGATCATGTAGAGGAACCCGTGGGCGGGCCCCACCGTCTCCACCACGACCGCGTTGTCGAACACGTACTTCAGCGGCATGCCGATCACGACCAGCAGGATCAGCACGACACCCACGATCCAGGCGATCGCGCGGTAACGGGTAAGGGCAGCGCCCACCTTCGTCCGTCCTTCCGAGCCCGGCTCAGCCGGGATAGTCACCGGGTCGGGCGCCCGGATTGGCGCTCAACCATGACAGGTAGTGGTTGTAGGCGGCCAGGTCCGTGTCCTCGACGGCGTCGTCGCCGGACGGCCCACGGGACACCCGCACCGGTCGGCGTACCACCGGTCGGGACCCCGTGGTGACCGTCGGCGCGGGCTCGGTGGCCGGCTCCGCCGAAGGCGCGTCGGTGTCGGTCGCCCGCCGACGGGCCAACTTCACCTCACGCCACCAGACGTAGACCACGAAGCCGGCGAAGATCGGCCACTCGACCGCGTACCCCCAGCTCAGGCTGTTGCCGGCGCTGGCCCGGCTGATCTGCCACCAGCCCAGCCCGAGGAAGCCCACGACCAGCACGACCATGGCCACGTGACGTGCGATCCACGCCGGGGTCCAGAGCCGCCTCATGGCACCGAGAGTACCGGGGGCGCCGCCGGTCTCCGACACGGTGTCGTAGTCGTCGCGTGGCCGGGAGGGTTTGGCGACACCACGCCTGGGCAATCGTCTAGACGCCAGCCCAAACGAGATCAAGGGGGGCGATGATGACCGGATCGGTACGTGAGGACGGCTTTGCGTCCAGCGGCAGCACGGACATGAGCCCGGAGCAGCGGGTGCCCGAGTGGGGTGGCGATCACCTCGCCGACCCGGCGGGCGCTCTCGACGGCGACCTGCCCGGCGTCGACCCGACGGAGCTGAGCGACGAGGATCTGATCCGCGAGATGCACAGCCTGCACCGCACCCGCCTGGACACCCTGCGGCACGCGGCGGACTCCGCGCTCGCCAACCACCTGCGGCGCACCGCGGAGCTGGAGACCGAATACCTGGCGCGTCACCCAGGCCGGGAGGTCGACCCCAACCGTCTGCGGGACTCCTGATGGCGGCGCGCGCCGTGCGCGGGATGTCCGCGCCACCCGAGGTGGTCTTCAATACCGCCACCGACCCCAACCGCGCCTCCGCCTGGCTGCCGGAACCGCTGCGCGGCGGCGGTAACCCCACCGCGGAGATCAGCGGCGCGGAGTTGCGCGCCCGGTGGGGTGGCGACGCCGACTGGTCCGCCGAGATCCGGGTGGAGTCGGCCGACTCCGGTGGCGCCCGGATCCAGCTCGATCTGGCCGACGGTTCGGACGGTTCCGGTCCGGACCAGTTGGCCGACGAGGCGCTCACCAACCTGGCACGCGAGGTCGCCGACAACCTCCAGGCCGGCTGAGGCGGCCACGCGGGACGCCGCTCCCGCACCACCACGAGATAGTGAGGAGACCGGGTGAGCGACACTGGCCTGCGACAGAAGGCGGCGCGGCTGCGCCGGGCGTACGCGCCGCACGAACACCGGCCGCTCGGCGGCTACCTGGTGGCCATGGGTGCCTACGCCGGGGTGACCGGGGCACTCGCCGGCCTGGTCAAGGCGACCGGCCGGCCGGTACCGGAGCGACCCGCCCCGTCCGACGTGGTGTTGCTCTCCATCGCCACGCACAAGCTGAGCCGGCTGCTGTCCAAGGACGCGGTGACCAGCCCCCTGCGGGCGCCGTTCACCCAGTATGACCGTCCGATCGGCAGCGGCGAGGTGATGGAGCAGGTCCGCGACTCGGGCAGCCCGACCCGGCATGCCATCGGCGAGCTGCTCAGCTGCCCGTTCTGCCTGGCGGTCTGGGTGGCCACCGGGTTGACCGGTGGCCTGGTGCTCGCACCCCGGCTGACCCGGCTGGTGGCCACCGCGCTGACGGCGGTCGCCGCGTCGGACTTCCTTCAGATGGCGTACGCGACGGCACAGCAGGCCGCCGAGGGTGGGCACCACGACGACGACTGACCGAGTGCACGCACAAAGGGGGGCCGACGGACGCCGGCCCCCCTTTGTCGTACCTGTCTCAGCGCTCCATACCGGACCAGCCGTGCGGCGACTCCGGCTCGCGTTCGTCCTCGTCGGCACCGGTGACGATGTCCCGGTCCACGGCGGTGCGGTCGTGTTCGTTGGCGAAGTCCGGCTCGGGCGTGGTGTCCCTGCCCTTCGGCGGTTGACCCAGCGCCGGCACCTTCTCGTCGTGGTCCTCGTGGTGCGTCATGTCGGTGTCCCTTCTGCGGTGGCCCCAGCGGTGGAACCGCCCAGGTCGGTGAGCCGATGAAATCGCCCAGGTCGCTCAGCCGATGGAACCGCCCAGCAGGTCGCTGGCCTCGTCCACCGAGTACTCGCCCTCGGGCAGCGCGTCGATACGCGCGAGCAGATCCGGCGGAAGCTCGGCGGCCACCGCCTGGCGGTAGATCTCCGCCTGGGTGACCCGCTCCTGCGCCCGGTAGACGTCGTTCAGCAGGTCATCGAGGGCCCGGGTGTCCGGCTCGTCGGGCACGAATGCGTCGTCGGTCACCTCGATCAGCTACCCGGGGCGGAATCGGTCAAACGTCACGCCGGTGGCTCGGCCCACGTCCCCTGGTCGGCCCCCAGGGCACACAGACAGCGCCGCCCCCGGCCGGGTGGGCCGGGGGCGGCGCTGGTGTCGGTGTGCAGGTCGCCTCTCGGCGAGTGGCACTACGCGGCTCCAGCCGGACGGTATTCCGCGAAGGCTATTTAGGTGAGGCCCGGGGACACATGACACACCGACACCTCGGTCAACGAGCCGACCCTCACCCGTGTTCCGCGAGCCGCAGTGTCGGCGGTCACACCGTCGCCGGCAGGGTGGCCCGGCGGGCCTGTACCGCGGAGGCCAGGTGGTCGAGCACCTCGACGGTGTCGTCCCAACCGAGGCAGGCGTCGGTGACCGACCGGCCGTACTCGAGCGTCCGGGTCGGGTCGAGGTCCTGCCGGCCGGGCAGCAGGAACGACTCCAGCATCACGCCGGTGATCCCGCGCTGGCCGGCGGCCAACTGGGCGGCGACGTCGAAGGCGACCCGAGGCTGGTTGCGGTGATCCTTGCCGCTGTTGGCGTGACTGGCGTCGATCACCAGCCGCTCCGGCAGTTCCGCGGCGCGGAGCAGGTCGAGCGCCCCGGCGACCGAGTCCGCGTCGTAGTTGGGTCGCCCGCCCCCACCGCGCAGCACCAGATGACCATCGGTGTTGCCCCGGGTGTGCATGATCGCCGGAGTACCGGAGAAGTCGATGCCGGGGAACACGTGCGGCACGCCGGCGGCCCGGATCGCGTCCACAGCGGTGCCGATGCTGCCGTCCGGGCGGTTCTTCATGCCGATCGGCATGGACAGACCCGAGGCGAGTTGGCGGTGCACCTGACTCTCCACGGTGCGGGCGCCGATCGCGCCCCAGCCCACCGTGTCCGCGATGTACTGCGGCGTGATCGGGTCGAGGAACTCGCAGCCCACCGGCAGACCGACCCGCAGTACGTCGAGCAGCAGCGCTCGGGCCAGCCGTAGGCCGGTGTTGACGTCGCCGCTGCCGTCCAGGCCCGGGTCGTTGATCAGGCCCTTCCAACCGACTGTGGAGCGCGGCTTCTCGAAGTAGACCCGCATGACGATCAGCAGGTCGTCGGCGAGCCGGTCGGCTGCCGCGCGCAGACGCCCCGCGTACTCGAGGGCGGCGGCCGGGTCGTGCACCGAGCAGGGGCCGACCACCACCAGCAGGCGGTCGTCCTCGCGATCCAGCACGCGACCCACCGCGCGGCGACCGGTCAGCACGGCCGACGCGAGCGAGGCGTCCAGGGGCAACTCGTGGTGCAGCAGGGCGGGTGTGGTCAGCGGCACGACACGGTCGATCCGCTGATCGCTGACCCGATCGGTCTCCGGGGTCGTCACGGTGGGCATCCTTCCGCCGACCGTGCCCGGGGCCGGTGCCCGAGCCGAGCCGGCTGCTCGTACGCAAAAGGGCAGGAACGACAGCTCCTGCCCAGCCGGCTCGGTCCGTGGTGACGTCAGTTCATGGTGAAGTCACCGGCGTGCCAGCCGGCTGCCTAAACCATCGATAGGAACGCGTCACGGGGGCAAGCGTACCCGACCGGACGGGAACCTCCGGCCCGTCGTCCCAAGATGCGGGGCGGAGACCGCGTGCCGGAGGCGGGGTCGGGGTAACAGGGGAGCCATGACTGACGAGCAGAGCGATCAGGAGCGGGTGGAGTCCCGCGCCCACCACCTCCTGCCCGAGGAGATCGCCGCGGGCAGCGACGATCCGGAGGCGCAGGCCGAGGCCATCCTCGCCGAGTCGGACCTCCGGGAGGCGGACCAGAACGCGGCGCCGGACACGGTGCTGGAACGTCGTACCTCGGATCAGACAGTGGTCGCGGTCGAGCCACCCGACTGAGCGGTGGCCCCACGCGCCCGGCGGGATCCCCGGTAGGTGTGCTCCCGCAGCCAGGCCAGCGGACCTGCCGCCCGCAGTTCGGATGGCAGGTTCCGCACCGGGTCGAACGCGAGCGCGGCGTCCTCCTCGGCGCTGAGCGGGGCACCGATCCCGACCTGCCCCACCGGCCGCCACGGCCCGACGGCGGACGCGACCGCGAGCACCAGGCGCGGTGTGTCCGTCCGGGTCGCGGCGGCCACCGTGTGCAGGCTGCTCCCGAGGTCCACGGAGTCGGGGTCGGCCAGCGTGGCCAGCCAGACCCGGCGCGGTCCCACGCGATAACCCGCGATCGTGCTGTACGTCCCGGTGAAGCGCCGTCGGGGCAGCGGCAGGTTCCGCAACAGGGGGGCCGCGCCGCTGGAGCTGACCAGCAGGTCGAACGGTCGACCGCTGTCACGGTGCAGGCGCAGCGCGACGCCCAGCACGTCCGGCCAGCCGCCGGGCGTGGGGGTTCCCTTGGAGAGCCGGACGGTGGCCCGGTACCGGCCGGGCTCGTCCAGCAGGGCGACCCCGGTGGGTGGTCCGGGCGTACCCCAGATCACCACCTCGCCGGCGAACGAGCGACCGGCCGGATGCAGCAGCCGGCCGTGGCGCAGCCGGCCGAGTGCGGAGCTGGCACGTTCGACGACGGCGGCGGACCGGGACGGGGGCGAGGTGACGGTCATGGCCCTCCGGTACCCCGGAGGGCCGTCTCGATGCCCGGGGCCGGCTCGCCGACCCACCGCACGTCACCTTTCCGCCCGCGAGATCGGATAGCGTCGGGGTATGCCCGACAGCGGTTACCCCTGGCCCATCGAGACGTCCCGACTGGACAACGGCCTACGCGTGGTGGTGAGCGAGGACCGCACCGCGCCCGCCGTGGCCGTCAACCTCTGGTACGACGTCGGTTCCCGACACGAGCCGAGCGGGCAGACCGGCTTCGCCCACCTCTTCGAACACCTGATGTTCGAGGGCTCGGTGAACGTGGCGAAGACCGAGCACATGAAGCTGATCCAGGGCTCCGGTGGCTCGCTCAACGCCACCACCAACCCGGACCGGACCAACTACTTCGAGACGGTCCCGGCCGAGCACCTAGAGTTGGCGCTCTGGCTGGAGGCCGACCGGATGGGCGGCCTGGTCCCCGCGCTCACCCAGGAGACGCTGGACAACCAGCGGGACGTGGTCAAGAACGAGCGCCGGCAGCGGTACGAGAACGTGCCGTACGGCGACGCCTGGCTGCGTCTGCTGCCGCTGCTCTACCCGGCCGGACACCCGTACCACCACGCGACGATCGGCTCGATGGCCGACCTGAACGCCGCCGACCTGGCCACCTTCCAGGCGTTCCATCAGACCTACTACGCCCCCAACAACGCGGTGCTCACCGTGGTCGGCGACGCCACCGCGTCCGACGTGTTCGCGCTCGCCGACAAGTACTTCGGGGCGCTGCCGGCACGCGACGACATCCCGGCCGCCCCGGACGGCCGAAACGTCCCGGCGACCGGGCAGACGGCAGTCGAGTCGGTCAGCGCCGACGTACCGGCGCCGCGGGTCTACCTCGCCCACCGCACCTACCCGTTCGGCAGCCCGGAGTACCACGTGGTCACCGTGCTCGCCACCGTCCTCGGCAGCGGGCGGGGCAGCCGGCTCTACCAGCGACTCGCCGACGGTGAACGGATCGCTCAGCCGGACCTGGTCGGGGCGTACGGGGTGGATCTCGCGCACGCCCCGGCACCGCTGATCGCCACCGCCACCGCCCGCCCCGGGGTGAGCGCCGAGCGACTGGCCGAGGGGTTGGCCGAGGTCGTCGACGAGTTGGCAACCGTGCCGGTCACCGCCGCCGAGCTGGATCGGGCCAAGGCGATGCTCAGCACCGGGTGGTGGCGTCAGCTGTCCACGGTGGATGGTCGCGCGGACCTGCTCGGCCGGTACGCCACGCAGTTCGGTGACCCGGCCCGCGTCGCCGACCAGTTGCCGGGCCTGCTCGCGGTCACCGCCGAGCAGATCGCCGAGGCCGCCGCCAAGGTGCTCGCCACCGACCGGGTGCTGCTGACCTACTTGCCCGAGGAGACCTCATGACGCTGATCGCCGACCGTCCCGGCCCGGGTGCCGCCCGTCCGTACCGGTTCCCGCAGGTGGTTCGCCGTACCGTGGCCGGTGGTCAGGTCGTCGCCGCGCACCTGCCGGGGCAGAACCTCGCCGTGGCCCTGCTGCTGCTCGACGTGGGCGCGGGCCAGGAGCCGGTTGGCAAGGAGGGCCTGTCCGGTGTGCTGGCCAAGGCATTGGAGGAGGGGACGGCGCAGCGGGACGCCGCCGCGTACGCGCTCGCCGTCGAAGGGCTGGGCACCTCGTTGTCGACCGGGCTGGACTGGGACTCGTTCCAGGCCAGCGTGGTGATCCCGGTGGACCGACTCAGCGCCGCCGTGGAGTTGCTGGCGGAAGCGGTCCGGACGCCGAAGCTGGACCCCGCCGACGTGCGCCGGGTCCGGGACGACGAGGCGACCGCGCTGCGGATGGACTGGGCCAATCCCGGCCCCCGCGCCGACGCCGCGCTGCGCGGTGACCTGTTCGGCGCCCAGAACCGGTGGGGCCGGCCGATGTACGGCGACCCGGAGTCGGTCGCCGGCCTGGACGTGGAGGACGTCACCGTCTTCCACTCCGAGTGGTTCCTGCGTCCCGGCACCCTGATCGTCGCCGGCGACCTGGACCGGATCGACCTGGACGCGCTGGCCGCCGCGGCGTTCGCCGGCACCGGTGGTGGGCCGGCCGAGCGGGGTGGCCCGATCGAGGTGCCGCTGCACGCCGGACGGCGGATCATCCTGGTGGACCGGCCCGGCTCGGTGCAGTCCACGCTGCGGCTGGGCCACCCGTCGCCGCACCGGGCGCACCCCGACCACGTGCCGATGACCCTCGCCGGCACGGTCCTGGGCGGGGCGTTCACCTCCCGCCTCAACCACCTGCTGCGCGAGGTGCACGGCTACACCTACGGCGTTCGGGGTGACTTCGCCTCGTCCCGCCGCTTCGGTCGGTTCGGGGTCAGCTCCGGTGTGCAGACCGCGGTCACCGTGCCGGCCCTGATCGAGGCGGTGGGTGAGATCAGCCGTACCCAGGCCGGTGGGGTGACCGAGGACGAGCTGGAAGTGGCCCGGTCCTGGCGGGCCGGGCAGCTCTCGATCGAGTTGCAGAGCCCTCGGGCGATCGCGTCCGCGCTGACCACGCTCGTGGTGCACGACCTGCCGGACGACTACCACGCCCGGCTGCGTGAGTCGCTGCTCGCCGCGGACGTGGACCAGGTCTCCGCCGCGGCGGCCACCCACCTGCACCCGGACGCGCTGACCCTGGTCATCGAAGGCGACGCCGCAGTGATCCGCGACGACCTGACCGCAGCATCCCTGGGCGACCTGCTCCCCTAACCACCCCAGTCCCCCCGCCCGACTGCCCGAGCCCTGCCCACCCCTCGTCGATCATGAGGTTGTAGTGACGCGCCCCGGCGTGTCGCGGCTATAACCTCATGATCGACCAAAGGTGGGTGGGTGGGGTGGGTTCGTGTGATGCGGGACCCGGGGGGTGGGAAAGGGCTCCCGGGTTTGGGGGTGGTCTGGGTAGCCTCGCGGGCATGAGGATCGGCATTGTGGGGGCCACCGGCCAGGTCGGTGGCGTGATGCGGCAGGTGCTGGCGGAACGGAAGTTCCCGGCGGAGCAGGTGCGGTTGTTCGCCTCGGCGCGGTCGGCCGGGCGGACGCTGCCGTGGCGCGACGGCGAGGTGACCGTCGAGGACGCCGCGACCGCGGACTACTCCGGACTGGACATCGTGCTCTTCTCAGCCGGTAAGGGCACGGCACGGGAGCTGGCTCCCCGGGTCGCCGAGGCCGGCGCCGTGGTGATCGACAACTCGTCGGCGTTCCGGATGGACCCGCAGGTGCCGCTGGTGGTCGCCGAGGTCAACCCGCACGCGGCCCTCGACCGCCCGAAGGGCATCATCGCCAACCCCAACTGCACCACGATGGCCGCGATGCCGGTGCTGCGGCCGCTGCACGCCGAGGCTGGTCTGATCGGGCTGGTCGTCTCCACGTACCAGGCGGTCTCCGGCGCAGGGCTGGCCGGCGTCGCCGAGCTGGACGAACAGGTCCGCAAGGTGGCCGAGCACGCCGCCGGGTTGGCCTTCGACGGGTCGGCCGTGGAGTTCCCCGCGCCGCGCTCGTTCAGCCAGCCGATCGCCTTCAACGTCCTCCCACTGGCCGGTTCGATCGTCGACGACGGCTCGTTCGAGACCGACGAGGAGCAGAAGCTCCGCAACGAGAGCCGCAAGATCCTGGAGATCCCCGACCTGAAGGTGTCCGGCACCTGCGTCCGGGTGCCGGTCTTCACCGGGCACTCGCTCCAGATCAACGCCCGGTTCGCCCGGCCGCTCACCCCGCAGCGCGCCCACGAGCTGCTGGCCGACGCGCCCGGGGTGGCACTGACCGACGTTCCGACGCCGTTGCAGGCCGCCGGCCAGGACCCGACGTACGTGGGCCGGATCCGCGCCGACGAGACCGTCGAGTACGGGCTGGCCCTGTTCTGCTCCAACGACAACCTGCGCAAGGGCGCCGCGTTGAACGCGGTGCAACTCGCCGAGCTGGTCGCCGCCGAGCGTCGCTGACCGTCGCCCTCACCCCGAGCCCTCGCCGACGACGGCGGGGGCTCGGTCGCGTCTGAGCGCCGCGCCGGTCGGACGGGCGTGCTTGGATGGGACGAAAACGACCTCTGGAGGAGGAAACCGTGCCGGATGACAGCACCCAGCAGGCGTTGACCGACCTGATCTCCAGCCGTTCCATGGGCGTGCTGGCGACGATCAAGCGGGACGGGCGACCGCAGATGTCCACAGTGGTCTACTCCTTCGACCGGGACGCCGGCCTGATCCGGGTCTCGGTCACCGACGGCCGGGCCAAGACCGCGAACCTGCGTCGGGACCCGCGCGCCAGCTTCCACGTCGGCAGCGCGGACGGCTGGGCGTACGCGGTGGTCGAGGGCCGCGCCGAGCTGACCGCGCCAGCCGCCGAGCCGGGCGACGACACGGTGGAGGAGTTGGTGGCGCTCTACCGGGCGCTCAGTGGCGAGCACCCGGACTGGAACGAGTACCGCCAGGCCATGGTCGACGACGGGCGGCTGGTGTTGCGGCTGCACGTGGAGCGGGTCTACGGGATGCCGCCCCGAGGCTGACGCGCTCGTCGCTGCCGGTCGGCAGGCGCAGGCGAGGCCTGCGGGTGTGCCGCCCGTCGGCGGGTATACCGCGCTGCCGTGCCGAGTCCGCCGGCACCGGAGAGCGGGGAGGAACCGTTGGGCGCCGACACAACGGGCGACGAGGCCCGCCCCGGCGGCCCGTCCCTGCGGCGGGAAACGTCCCGTCTGCTGTCGTTCAGCGACGGTGTCTTCGCCATCATCATCACGCTGCTGGTGCTCGACCTGCAGCCACCCCGGGTCGGACGCGGTCAGCTGCTGGACGCGCTCTTCGAGCAGTGGCCGGCGTACCTCGCCTACGTCACGTCGTACGTGTTCGTGGCGGTCAGTTGGTTGAACCACCGGTCCGCCTTCAACCGGGTGACAAGCAGCGGCAAGGGCCTCCAGTGGTACAACCTCGGGGTGCTGTTCAGCACCGCGCTGTTGCCGTTCGCCACCTCGGTGCTCTCGCAGGCACTGCGGGAGGGGGACCGGGCGGACCAACGGGCCGGCGTGGTCCTCTACGGCCTGGCCGGCGCGTTTCTCTCGCTGACCTGGCTGGCGCTGTACCACTACCTGGCCCGCCGTCGCGATCTGTTGCACGAGGCCGTGTCGGGTTCGTTCTTCCCCAGCGAGCGGTTGCGGGCCGCGGCCGGCGTCCTGGGGTATGCGTTGGCGATCCTCGTCGGATACCTGGTCAACCCGCTGCTCGCACTGCTGGTCTTCCTGCTGCTGCCGATCTTCTTCTCGGTGACCAGCAGCGGCCTGTACGAGTTGCGGCGGCTGCGGCACCCGCACCCGCGCAGATAGACACCGGCGCTGGGCGTTACCCCCTCCCGGGCGGCGGGTAGACGGCCGTGCCGACACCGAGAGGGGAGCACCATGACAACGGTCGGAGAGTTCATGACGACCCGGTTGGTGACGATGGACGGCAACGAGACGCTCATCGCCGCCGCGCAGGAGATGCGCGACAGTGCGATTGGAGACGTGGTGGTGACCGATGGCGACAACGTGGTCGGCATCGTCACGGACCGGGACATCACGGTGCGTGGTGTCGCGGAGAACATGGATCCGGGCTCGACCCACCTGAACCAGATCACCACCCGCGATGTGATCACCGTGAGTCAGTACGACGACGCGGTGGCCGCTGCGGACCTGATGCGCACGTACGCCGTACGCCGGCTTCCGGTGATCGACGACGGGCGCCTGGTCGGTCTGATCTCGATGGGTGACCTCGCGGTGGAGCGCGAACCGCAGTCGGTGCTCGCGGACATCAGCGCCGACGACCCGAACAACTGACCGTCCGCCGCGGACGTGCGCCGGCTCTCCCCTTCCGGGAGGGCCGGCGCTGCGCTGTCGGGACGCCGCCACTCACCCGATCCGGGCGAGATTGGCCGGAGGGCCTTCGGGGACCCGTGCCGGGACGTGCGACGCCGGCCGGCCGCGCGACGGGAGCGCGGCGCGGGAGCCCGGGCAACTGGGAGGAGTGGACTCGATGGTGGACGCGACCACGAGGTTCTTCGAGGACCTGGACCGGCGGGGGTACGAACCCCTGCTGGCGAAGACCTCGGGGACACTGCGTATCGACCTGCACGAGGGGGCGCAGACCCGGCACTGGCTGCTGAGAATCGACCACGGCCGGGTCAACGTGAGCCAGGAGGACCGGGAAGCTGACACCGTCATCGGTGCGAGCCCGATCCTCTTCGACGACATCGCCGCGGGCCGCGAGCACGGCCTCGCCGCACTGTTGCGCGGGGACATGACGGTGACCGGTGACGCCCGGCTGGTGGTGCAGGTGGAGCGGATCTTCCCGAGTTCGCCGGACGCCCGGGGACCCCGTCGACGCTTTGCCGGGGAGGGGTACTGATGGGGCAGTCCAACACGGTCCGGATCCTGGACGGCAACACGTTCGTCGTCTGCCAGGACACCGGCGACATCGAGGCGACTCCGAGCGAGCCGACCGGGCTCTTCTCCATCGACACCCGGTTTCTGTCCACCTGGGTGCTGACCGTCAACGGTGAGCGGCTCAACTCGCTCTCCTACGACGATCTCCAGTACTTCGAGTCCCGGTTCTTCCTCGTCCCGGGGATGGCCACGCACTACATCGACGCGAAGTTGTCGATCATCCGCGAGCGCACGGTGGGCGGCAGTTTCTGCGAGCAGCTCACCATCCTCAACCACGACGAGAAACCTGTCGATCTGGAAGTCCGGATGGACGCGGCGTCGGACTTCGCCGACCTGTTCCAGGTCAAGGACGAGATCCTCAACAAGAAGGGCGAGATCTACACCGAGGTCGAGTCCGACCGGCTCCGGCTGGGCTATCGCCGGGGCAACTTCCGGCGGGAGACCGTCGTCTCCTCGTCGATGTCGGCCCGGTACGACAGCGAGGGTTTCGTGTACACGGTTCATCTGGAACCCAACGAGCAGTGGGAAACCTCGATCGACGTCCAGACGCACGCGGTCGGTCCGGGTGGCCGGGACCTGCGGTTCGGGCTGCGGGTGCACGGCAACGAGCGGCTCGCCCTCGAGCACGACCTGGAGCAGTGGATCGCGGACGCTCCGAAGGTCAACAGTCAGCATGGTCGGGTGGCCAGCACCTACCGGCGCAGCCTGATCGACCTGGCCGCGCTGCGCTTCTCGCCCCTGTCGTTGGGGGGCGCCACCCTGCCGGCCGCCGGCCTGCCCTGGTTCATGACCATGTTCGGTCGGGACAGCATCTTCACCTGCCTGCAGACGCTGCCGTTCACCCCGCAGCTGTCGAAGACGACGCTGCGCATCCTCGCCTCGTTGCAGGGCAGCCGGTTCGACGACTTCCGCGACGAGGACCCGGGGCGCATCCTGCACGAGATGCGGTACGGCGAGACAGCGGCCTTCGAGGAACAACCGCACTCGCCGTACTACGGCTCGGTGGACGCGACGCCGCTGTTCGTCGTGCTGCTCGACGAGTACGAGCGGTGGACCGGGGACGTCGCCCTGGTCAAGGAGTTGGAGCAGGAGGCCCGGGCGGCGCTGCGGTGGATCGACAACTACGCCGACCTGGTCGGCAACGGCTACATCTGGTACGAACGGCGCAACACCGACACCGGCCTGGAGAACCAGTGCTGGAAGGACTCGTGGGACTCCATCTCCTACTCCGACGGCACGCTG
Source organism: Micromonospora sp. NPDC048839 (assembly GCF_040649915.1). Taxonomy (NCBI): domain Bacteria; kingdom Bacillati; phylum Actinomycetota; class Actinomycetes; order Micromonosporales; family Micromonosporaceae; genus Micromonospora; species Micromonospora sp. NPDC048839. The sequence goes on along the minus strand of NZ_JBEZGL010000007.1, from coordinate 145,973 downwards.
CCGCCGTTCCCACGGGCCACCTGCGAGGTGCAGGGGTACGCGTACGACGCGAAGATCCGCGCTGCCCGGATGGCTCGCCAGTTCTGGGATGACCCGGAGTTCGCCGACCAGTTGGAGCGGGAGGCGGCAGCGCTGAAGGAGCGGTTCAACCGGGACTGGTGGGTGGCCGACGGCGAGTTCTACGCCCTGGCCCTGGACCCGGACGGCCGCCAGTGCGACATCCTCAGCTCCAACATCGGCCACCTGTTGTGGAGCGGAATCGTCGATTCCGAGCGGGCGGAGAAGATCGCGCACCACCTGGTGGGGCCGCGGCTCTTCTCCGGTTGGGGTGTGCGGACGCTCGCCGAGGGGGAGGCCCGGTACAACCCCATCGGCTACCACAACGGCACGATCTGGCCGTTCGACAACTCGTTCATCGCCTGGGGCCTGCGCCGGTACGGCTTCGCCGAGGAGGCCGCCACCATCGCCAACGGGATCCTGGACGCGGCCACGTACTTCGACGGCCGGTTGCCGGAGGCGTTCGGCGGCTACCCCCGGGACCTCACCAAGTTCCCGGTGGAGTATCCGACCGCGTGCAGCCCGCAGGCCTGGTCGACCGGCACCCCGTTGCTGCTGCTGCGGACCATGCTCGGTCTGGAGCCGCACGACGGTCACCTGTCGGTCGAGCCACGACTGCCGGTGGGTATGGGCCGCATCGAGGTGCTGGACATCCCGGGTCGCTGGGGTCGGGTGGACGCGTTCGCCCGGGGCCGACTGGACCTGGACAAGCTCGCCGACTGATCGACCAACCCGTCGAGCCGGCGGCGGCGCGCGACCCGCGCCGCCGCCGGTCCGTCACCCAGGCTGGCAGGGTAGATTCTGCGGATGCCGGAGCTCGTGTACCCGCCCGTTATCGCCGCTGCCAAGACGATGTTCCGTCTTCTCGATCTGAAGATCACCATCGAGGGCGCTCACCACGTGCCCCGTACCGGCGGGGCGGTGCTGGCCGGCAACCACATCAGCTACCTCGACTTCATCTTCGCCGGTCTGGGCGCGAACGCGTCGGGTCGGCTGGTGCGGTTCATGGCCAAGAAGTCGGTCTTCTCGCACCGGATCTCCGGCCCGTTGATGCGCGGGATGCGGCACATCTCGGTGGACCGGGAGGCCGGCGCGGCCTCGTTCCGCACCGCCGTCGCCGCCCTCAAGCGCGGCGAGATCGTCGGCGTCTTCCCGGAGGCGACGATCAGCCAGTCGTTCACCGTCAAGGAGTTGAAGAGCGGCACGGTCCGGATGGCCCGCTCGGCGAAGGTCCCGGTGTTGCCGGTCGCGCTGTGGGGGACCCAGCGGCTCTGGACCAAGGGCCGCCCGCGCACCCTCACCCGCCGGCACACGCCGATCACCATCCTGATCGGCGAGCCGATCAACCCGGCGGACTTCCCGGACCCGAACCTGTTGGCCACCGAGCTGAACACCAGGCTCAGCGCGCTCGTCGAACGGGCCCAGCGGGAATACCCGGACGCGCCGGCCGGCCCGGACGACACCTGGTGGCTGCCCGCGCACCTGGGCGGCAGCGCTCCCACGCCGGAGGAGGCCGCCGCCCTGGACGCGGCCGAGGAGCAGCAACGGGCGTCAAGCGTCTGACGTCACGGTGCCGGGTGGTTCCGCACCCGGGCGTGCCGAGGTCTGCCGGTGCGGACGCCGTCGTCCGGTCACCGTGGGCAGCCGCCGCGTGGGCCGTCGGCGTCACCGATGCCCGGATGCCGCGCCGCCCGCGAACCCGCCCCACGGCGCCGGCTCCGGCCCCGAGCGGTAGTAGTCGTCTCGGGAGTGGAACTCCACCGGCAGCGAACCGGGCAGCGTGATCCGGGTGTCCCCGGCGAGCAGGCTGGGGCCGGCGCGCAGCAGCAGCACGTCGCGTTCCTGGGCCGAGAGGTCGACCAGTTGGGGGCGGGTGAGCCGGAACTCGGCCACCGCCCGGCGGACCTGCTGGGCCAGCGCCGCCACCGCGGCGGACGGTCCACCCAGGGCCAGTGCCGGTTGCTGAATGGTGCGCAACGCGTCGCAGACGACCAACAACTGCGTCGGCGCGTCCCGATCGGCGGTAAGCATCTCCAACCGGGACGGCCACTGCCAGCGGATCTGCCCGCTCATCAGGCCGTTGAGCCGGGCGGGTGGCCGTGCCCGGGGCGTGTCGTCGACGACCAGCGCCAGCTGCGCGCCGCTGCCCACCCAGCAGACCCGCTGGTCGGTGACGGTCACCGAGACCGGCGCGGGTAGTTGCCAGCGACGCCGTGCCTCGCTCGGCCCGAGCAGGTAGCCCGCGACCAGCAGTTGGTGCCGCCCGAGCACCCGCTCACCGGGCTCGGGCCGCAGGTTGTAGCGGCGGTCCAGGGTCGGCCCCACGTCGTCGTCCGGAGCGTCGAACCGGTGGGGACCGATGAAGAAGGGGGACGTGTCGGCGTGCATCGTCACGACCTTCCGGTCAGCTGGCTTGTGAATGAAGCCTGTCGGATCGGAGGGCCGCTGTCATGACGCCTGTTAGGGGGTCGTCCGGTCGTGCGTCGCGTGTGACCGGTAGATGCCGATCTCCTCCGGGCGAACGAGTCCGTCCTCGATCGCGCGGGCGAGTAATGCCGCCTTTGTGGCGGCTGGCCGCCCCGCCCGGGTGTACTTGATCCGCGCTCGGTCGACGTACTGCTTCACGGTGTGCTCGCTGATCTGCATCCGGCGGGCCACCGACGCCTTCGACATCGACTGGAACCAGAGCAGCAGCGCCTCACGCTCCTTGTCGGACAGCATCGGCCGGTCCGGTCGTGGGTCGCCGACCATCGCCCCGGCCAGCGCGGGCGGCACGTACGGGCGGTCACTCGCGGCGGCCAGCACGGTCGCCACACAGTGCTCCCGGCCCTCGTGCTTGGCCAGGAACGCCACCGCCCCGGCGTCCAGCGCGGCGAGCATGGTCGGCGGGTCGGTGTGCTCCGAGTAGACCACCACCCGCCTCCCGGTGGCGCTCAGCTCGGCCAGCTTGTCCAGGGCCATCCGCCCGTGCAGCCGCAGGTCGAGCAGGACGACGTCGGCGTCCGGTGCCGTCCGCAGCACCTCGTCCGGGTCGTCCCCGGTGGCCAGTACGGTCAGCCGCGGCTCGGCGGCGAGCCAGGCACGGACCCCCTCGACCACGACCGGATGATCGTCGACGATCGCCACCCCGATCGGCCGGTCACCGCTCACCGTCGCCACTGGGTCTGCGCCCATCTGATGCTTCCGTCCCGTTCGTAGAGGTGCTCCACCTGCCCGTCGTCGTGCTCCCCCGGGGGTGGGCCGGTGGCGTCGGGACCCTCCCGGTCCGGTGTGACCAGGCTGACCACCACCTCGTCCGGGCCGGAGACCACTGTCAGTCGGGCCCAGTGCCGGGCGTCGGCGAGGACGCCGGTGAGCGGGTCGGCCAGCCGACGGCGAATCTCCACCGGCAGCGGCGGTGGGGTGCCGATGGTGACCAGGTCGATCGGTAGGCCGTTGCGTTCGGCGAGGTCGGCGGCCGCTCGCAACTCGTGCAGCAGCGGGTCGGGCACGTCGTCGGACTCGGCGATCAGTCGGCGCAGCCGGGCGGCGGCCAACACGCAGCGGCGCTGCACCTCCGGGTCGTCCGGGTCGGCCTGGCCGGCGGCCAACTCCCCGAGCACACGCCCGGCAGCCGAGCTGACCAGGGCGAGCCGGTCCCGGCGTTCCCGAAGGCCGCGCTCGGCGGCATCGCGTTCCGCCGCCATCGCGTGGGCGGCAGCGGAGACGGCGGCCCGCTCGCGAGCCAAGCTCACGATTGTCGCGCTGCCCACGAACACCGCCACCGGGAGGGAGAACGTGCCGTAGACGTACATCACGTAGCGGGCCACGTCCGTCGGGTCGGGGCCGTGCCCGAGCACCGCGAGCAGCGCGATGATCGCGTGTGTGCTCAGCAGCGCGACCAGCCCCACCACCCGCCGACCCCACACCGCAAGCACGAAGAACCAGCCGAGCGTGCCCCACACCCAGTTGGCGGCGGTGAACAACTGCTCCTCGCCGACCGCGGCGAAGACGGCCACGTCCACGGCCAGCAGCAGCCCGGCCAGCAGCCCAGGCGGCAGCGGCGAGCCGCGCAGCAGTCGTACCCCGGCCACCGCGCCGGCCACCGCGACCAGCGCCCAGCCGCCGAGCACCACCGTCGGCGCGGTGAACTCCGCTCGGGCGGCCAACACCGCCGGCAGCCCGATCGCGACGTGCCAGGCCAGTGCGATGGCCACGGCGACGATCCGGGCGCCCCGGTCGGACGCGTGCGCCACCGCGGCCGGCGCGGCGAGCCCCGCCGTGGACGCCGGCTCCCGGGGGACGGGCACGCCGATCCGCTCCGGTGTCTCCATCGCGACGGTGTGCGGCGCCGCGGCGCCGAGATCAGCCGACACCGGGCCACTCCAGTCGGATTCGGGTGCCGGCTCCGGGTGCCGATCGCACGCCGGCCCGCCCGCCGACCGTTGCCATCCGGCCGTGGATGGACTCGCGCAGCCCGTACCGGTGGGGTGGGACGGTGGCCGGGTCGAAGCCGGGGCCGTCGTCGGCGACCTCGACCACGACGCCGACCGCGTGCCTGCTCAGTCGCAGCGTGACCCGCGCGCCCGGCGCGTGACGGACCACGTTGGACAGCGCCGCGTAGGTGCTCTCGCCGATCGCGTCGGCCACCCCGGCGGGCACCGCGCACGGCGTCAGGTCCAGCTGTGCCGACAGCTCGGGCAGTCGGCCCGCCACCGCCCGCATCCGACCGTCGAGCGGCACCGGGCCGTCGCCGGCCACCGGGCCGACGTCGGTGAGCGCGACGAGGGTACGCAGGTCGGCGTCGCACCGGTCGCGAAACGTGGCCGAGGACCCGGTCACCGCACCGAGTCCCACCATGGTGAGGGTGCCGAGCACCGTGTCGTGCAGGTCGCGGTTCTGCTGGCGTTCGGCGTCCCGGGCGGCCCGCGCGACAAGTGCCTGCCGGGTCAGCCGCTGATGCTCGACGAACGCACGGTCGGCGCGACCGATGCGTCGGCGCATCACCGCCGCCATCATCGCCGTGCAGGCGGTCTGTACCAGCAGGGTGGTCGCGTGTGCCCGTGCCTCGGTGGCATTGCCGGCGGCCTGCGCGCCCGTCGCGTAGGTGACGGTGACGAGCAGCCCCGCCGGAATCGACAAGCGCGCCGGGGCGGTGGCCTGTGCGTTGATCACCGTGGTGCTGGCCAGCACGGCGATCCAACTGCCCTCGCCGGGCAGCACCCCGGGTGCGACCAGCACGGGGATGAGGAGACAGGCCAGCGCGGTGATCGTGACGTCAGCGGCGACCAGGCTCGGGGTGATTCCCTTGCGCATCGCGCGGTACGCGTACCAGATCGACCAGCCGGTCAGCGCTGCCACACCGGGCAGCAGCACGGCGAGCTCGACCGACGGGGCCGGCACCGACAGGGCCACCGCCCCACCGATCACACCGCAGGTCAGACGCAGTATCGCCGGGATGGTGGTGAAGATGAGGACGAGCGCACCACCGGCGGGATTGTCCAGCGTGGGCGGCACGGTGGGAGCGGCAACGGCCGGCATCGGGAGGTGTCCTTCCGACAACGACCCGGTAGGGGTCCGCGCGGCAGAGATCGACATCGGAGAATAGCATGGGTGGTGCCGAGCGTAACCTAATGTGCGCGCGGTGTCGCTAATGTGTCACGGCGTACTGCGCGGCTGCAGCAGGTCCCACCGATTGCCGTAGAGATCGACGAAGACCGCCACCGAACCGTACGCCTCGTGCCGTGGCTCCTCCAGGAAACGCACCCCGGCTGCCACCATCCGGGCGTGGTCACGCGCGAAGTCCTCGGTGTAGAGGAACAGCCCGACCCGGCCGCCGGTCTGGTCACCGACCCGTGCCCGCTGCTCGGCGGTGCTCGGCCGGGCCAGCAGCAACGCCGTCTCGCGGGCGCCCGCCGGGCGGACCACCACCCAGCGGGAACCGTCCGGTCGGGCGGTGTCCTCCAGCAGCTCGAAACCGAGGTCGCCGACGTAGAAGTCGATCGCCTCGTCGTACTCCTTGACCAGCAGCGCGACAAGTCCCAGATGTGCCATTCGGTCATCATGCCGGTGGGCGTCGCCCCTTCGCCCGGTGGCGTCCCCGCCGGTCACCCGCGTCACGCCGTCGCTCGGTCAGGCGAACGCGATCGGGGTGGACCGAATGAACCAGTTGACCTTCCGACCAGCATCGTCCATGGCGTTTTCGTAGTCGATGGCCGCGTACTGGCGCCCGGCCTCGGGCATCGTGAAGGTCTCCTGGATCTCGACCCCCGTGCCCGAGACGACGCGCACCACATGGCGACCCGGTGGGACCTGCACCGGAAACAGGACAAAGTTGTGCTGATTCTCGACCGCGAAGTGTCGATCGACGATCTTGGTGCCGTCGATGCTGACCGTGAGGACGACCGGATCGTCGCGGAACGACTGGTTGGTCACCCAGAGGTGCAGGTCGGCTCGGTCCTCCTCGACGACACGCACGGTGGGCGCCGCTGGGCTCGGCGGCGCGGTCCGGCTTGCCGTCGGGGCACTCGGTGCGGGGCCGGAACACCCCACCATGGCGAGCAACGTGGTGGTGCTGAGGATCGCGGCACGGAGTCTGTCCATCCCACTGTGACGCCCGACGGATGGTGCCGGTTCCAGTCCTGTCGGAACCGGGGGTGGCCGTCGTCCGTCCCATCCTCGGGTGGAGAGGTGGTGAGCCGGATGCGCTCTGGTCGAACGGCACTGGCGGTGGCACTGCTCGGCGTGGCCCTGGGTGGCTGCGGTGGCACGACCATCGGTCCGGGCGGGGCCGATGAGCCCGGCCCGGCGCAGATCCTCGAAGCGTGGACCTCCTGCGCCGAAACGGCACCACAGGCCGGCGCGATCATGCACGTGCCGAACACGGGGGCGCCGACACCCGCCGGGGTCGACCCGAGGGTCGGGCGCGTCGACCCCGCGTTCACCCCGGTCGCGGCCGTGCTCTGCGGCCGGGAACTGCGTCCGGGTCGAGGTGGAGGGCAGGACCAGGTCGCCACCGAGCGGCGCGCCACGCAGATCGCGCAGCTGCTCACCGCACTGCGTCTGCCCGCTCAGGATTCCGACCGGGACACCAACTGCACCCTGGAAATGATCGTCCCACCGTGGCTGGCCCTGCTCGACGACCGGGGCCGCTGGCTGCGGCCGTACCTCCCCACGGACACCTGCGGCAAGCCGCGCGCGGAGGTGCGGACGGCACTGGCCGAACTGTCGACCACCATCGTGGACAGCCGCGTCGTCGAGCGGGTCGAAGACCCGGCCGCGGAGACCGCCGGATGCGCGCAGCGGTGGACGGACCTGGTGTGGGTGGAGACCAGCAACGGCCGGCCCGGGCCGCCCGCGCCGGGCACCTCGCCGGCTGCCGGGCCGCTGCGCCTCTGCGTCTACCAGGTGCCGCCGGCAGAGCGGGGTGGTGGCAAACCGGCAGGCGACTTCGTGTACGGCGGGCCGCTGCCGGCCGAGCGTCAGGCGGGTGTGCTGCGAGCGCTGGGCAACCGCCGGGCGGTGGTCGACTGCGCCGCCCCGGCGTCCCGCTTCGCCGTGTTGCGTCCACTGGACGGCACCGCCGGTCCCGACCGGTACGTGGAACTCGACGGCTGTCGGCGTTTCCTGGTCGCGGGGTCGACCGGTGGTGGGCAGCTCGGCCAGGGCGACGAGGCGCTGGCCGCCCTGCTGAGGCCCGTCTGAGTACGCCCGCCGGCCGCCCTCGGTCGTTGTCGCGGGCCGCCTCGCGGCCGGGGGAGTAGGGTGAAAATTCTGTAGCCCCTGCTCCCGGATGGGGCGAGGCGAGCCGGCGTCAGGGAATCGGCGTGGGTCCCAGGTCTGTCCGAGGATCTGTGCAGCAGCGCGCTCGACGTGCTGCCATCCGCGCGCCCGCCGGCTCCGCCGCGAAGCGTGCGCCGGCCCCGAGGATCTGGTGCACATGCCCCGCCTGCCGTCCGACCCTGCCAGCGCGTTCGCCGAACTCGGGAGCATCAAGCTTTCCGAGGTGGATCTCGACGAGGTCCTCCAGCGGGTCGCCGAGCTCGCGAAACGCGTTCTGCCCATGCCGGTGGAGGCATCGGTCACCCTGATCCGCGGCGGGGTCGGGCACACGGCGGCGTTCACCAACGAGGTGGCCCGCGAGATGGACGAGCGGCAGTACGCCCAGGGGCGGGGTCCCTGCCTGGAAGCGGCGGCCAGCGGCGACGTCCTGTCCGTCCCCGATCTCGTCAACGAGGACCGGTGGCCCGAGTGGGCCGACCGCGCCCGGCAGCAGGGCCTGGGCAGTTCACTGTCGATCGGCCTGCCGATCCAGGAAGCTGTCGTCGGAGCGCTCAACGTCTACGCGCACACACCCGAGGCCTTCGACGACGAGACCGTGGAGGTGCTGGAGACGTTCGCCGCGTACGCCGCGGTTGCCCTGTCCAACGCCCAGCTCTACGACAGCACCGCGAACCTCGCCCGGCAGATGCGCGAGGCGATGGCCAACCGGGCGGTCATCGAGCAGGCCAAGGGCATCATCATGGGCGAGCGGCGCTGTGCCCCGGCCGAGGCGTTCGCGATCCTGTCGAAGGTCTCCCAGGACTCCAACCGCAAGGTCCGCGACGTCGCCCAGGCCCTGGTCGACCGGGCGGCCGGCACGTCCGAGGTCTGACGACCTCGACCGCGGTGTGGTGCCGGCACCCGAGGTACGCCGGCACCGCCCACCCGGAAGGATCGCTACTTCGACAGGGCGCGTTCCAGCTCCGCCTTCGACATCGAAGAGCGCCCCTTGATGCCATGCTGCTTCGCCTCGTTGTACAGCTGCTCCTTTGTGCGACCCTGCGCGCCGCTGTGGGAGCGCTTACCGCCACGATGCCCGGACGACACGTCGTTGCGGGACGACCGGCTCGACGTACGCGCCTCACCTGAACGGGCCCGTTCCTTGTTCACCGTGCGGGCGGCGATCTCCTTGGCCCGGCCGGTCGAGGCGCCGCGTTCCTGCGCGCTGTCCTTGATGTGCTCGTACTGCCGCTCCCTCTTGGGGCTTGATCCTGCTGGCATCGGTGCCTCCCGTAGCCACTGTCGGGTGAGGACGAGACCCGGCTCGCACACCCTGGGTGGGATCGAGACATCCCAGGCCGGGCATCGCGCTCACGCTTTCCGTGCCACCATGCCCAGTCGCCGCAGAGGTCAAACGACTGCCGCTGACCTGCCGGCCCGAACGGCACGCGACACGCCGTCCACGCCACTCGTCGTCCCGGTATCCGCGCCGGGCCCGGCCGGGCCGCACCTTCGGGGCCGCTCCGCGCGGCGTCGTATAGTTGTTGCCGCAGCCGGCGCCTGGGCGTCGGCCACTCAGCGTCCAGCAGCGGGCGCCGGGCTCGGTTGGCGAGCCCGTGCGGCGCTCCGTGCTCGCGGTGCGTCATCACCACGCGCGCTGCCGTCGCCTCCTGCAACCGGTACGCGCCCCGGGCACGAGGACTTTGAAGTCATGGCACAGCAGCGCATTGATCCCAATGCGGCGATCATCGAACTCGGCCAGATCAAATTCGGTGAGACCGACCTGTCCGGAGTGTTGACCCAGGTCTCCGAACTCGCACGGCGAACGATCCCCGGCGCGGAGGAGGTGTCGGTGACGTTGTTGAAGCAGGAGGGGGCGCACACCGCCGCGTTCAGCGGCGAGATGGCGCTCCGGCTCGACGAGCTGCAGTACGAGTTTGACCACGGTCCGTGTTTGGACGCGGCCCGAGGGGCCACCGTCGTGTCCGTTCGGGAGATGGCCCAGGAGGCTCGCTGGCCGGAGTGGGCGGCCCGAGCCGTGCAGGACGGAGCGCTCAGCTCACTGTCGATCGGGTTCCCCATCCAGGAGACAGTGCTCGGCGCGCTGAACATCTACGGCATCGCACCGGGCGCCTTCGACGACGACGCGGTCACCCTCGCGCAGACGTTCGCCGGGTATGCCGCCGTCGCCCTCGCCAACGCCCACCTGTACGACACCACCGTCACCCTGGCCGCGCAGATGCAGTCGGCCATGCAGAGCCGCGCCGTCATCGAGCAGGCGAAGGGCATCATCATGGGCGAACGCCGCTGCACCCCGGACGAGGCATTCGCCGTCCTCGCGAAGGTGTCCCAGGACTCCAACCGCAAACTGCGCGACGTGGCTGCCGCGCTCGTCGAGAGGGCGGCCCGGCCGGCGAGCCCCAAGCGTGATCGCGGTGACGCGGGCTCCCTGCCGTGAGCGCTCGACAACCGGCTGCTGGTGCCGCCCCGAGGTGGCGGCCCGGCAGTCGTAGCTCCGGCTGATTCTGGCACCGGTGTACGAGTCGACTGGCGGTCGGCGGTCCCTGCGATTACCGTTGAGTTCGGGTCAAGCCACGCGCCCGTCCTGTTACGGATCATGACAGGAGGCGTGAGCCTGTGATCGAACGTCACTCACTTTTCCAGACCCATTTCGCTCGTCCCCCTGCGGCAATCAGCCCCGGGCAGGCCACACCAGCGACACTCGGCATCCGTCCGGCAATCGGCTCCCCTGAGGTGGGCTCCACCGAGCTGCCGTTCCAGGTGACCCGCTTCATCGAGCCCCTCGACCTGTCCGCGACCATTTCCGCCGACCGGATGGTCGTCGCCCCGGTCGGGTATGTCGACATGGACACCGCGCCGCGCCTGGCGACGGCATTGTTCAACGCGGTCGACAGCCATCCGGAAGTCTGTTGCGACCTGACCGGCGTCAGTTTCTTCAGCGCCGCGGGTGTGCACGTACTCCTGCTGACGCGTGAGCGGGCGGATCGGGTCGGTTCCCGTCTCTCGGTCCGAGGTGCCAGCGGAGTCACTCTGCGGGTGCTACGGATCACCGGGGTGGCACCCCTGCTCCTCGGCCTCGAATGAGGGGTGCGGCGCCAGCAGCGCGACGGCAGGCTGATCAGTCTCCAGTTGTTGATCACCAGGTGTCGGGGCGGTCCAGGTCGCGGGTCGGCTGGTAACCGCCGAGGACCACCAGGCCGTCCGACTCGCCGTAGCCCTTCCCCCAACCCTTGAGGAACGCCTCGACGACGCAGGGTTCGGCGACCATCTGCAGGACATCGCTCCCCTGTCGACGCGCCCGATACGGGCCCGCGACGAGATGGCCGGACCCGATTTCGTAGCCGTGCGGGGCGGGCTGGGCACGGACGGTCAGCCAGCGACCGGTTTCGTCGCCGACGACGAGTGAGCCCTCGACGAAGGAGCCATGCTCCGACCGGCCGAGCGTGACCTCGCACTCGAGCAGCCGTCCGCCGGGAGGCAGCGAAGTGAGGCGGAACGGCACGACACAGCGGTGGGCCGCGTCGAACCGGACCCGGCTCGCCGTGGCTGTCGCCTCGTCGCGGCTGACGGCGTACACGTCCAGTTGGGCCCAGAGCCCGTCGCCGGGTTGCCAGCGTACGAACCAGAGCTTCCGGTCACCGGACGTGTCGAACCAGGCGACCCCCGGGCGGTCCCCGACCCGCACGTCGGTGCGGGCCTGTGGCCGTCCAGCCGAGGACAACGTCTGCTGTAGTTCGTCCAACGACGTCCCGGTGCGCGCCAGCGCGAACCGGGCCTGACCTGCCGGCCCCCGAAACTCGACGCTCTCGATGCCGCGCCCGGCGCGCCAGGTCGCGTACTCGGCGCCGTCGACCAGGGGGGCGGCCGAGAAGTGCACCACGTCCGGATCGGCGCCGACATCCTCCGGGCGTGCGGTGGCGCCGGCCTGCCCAGACGCTTCCGGCAGCAGGAGCGCCGCGACCGGCATGATCGGCTCATCGGTGCCCCCGCCGATGGGCAGCGCCACCACCACCGCGGTGAGCGCGACACACGCCGCTGCCACACCCCCGGCGACGAACCCGCGGTGACGGCGTCGAAGCCGTCGACCCCGCTGACGGGCCTGTTCCACGATCGGTGTCGGGTCGATGTCGCCACCCGCGCGCTGCCTGAGCGTCGCGGTGAGCTGCTGATCGAGGTCGCTGAACATCAGAACCCTCCTGTCCGGGCGGGGGTCGTGGCTTCCTGCCGCTTCCGCAGCGCGGCCAGGGCACGCTTCGCGTGGGTGCGGACGGTGCCTGCCGAACAGGCCATGATCTCGGCGATCATCGCGTCGTCCAGATCCTCGTAGTAGCGCAGCACGATCACGGTGCGCTGACGGGTCGGCAGCTCACGGACGAGCCGCCACAACGCGTCGCGTTCGGCGAGCGCGGCGGCCTCGTCGGCGGTGCCCGCCCGGTCCGTCACGGCGGCGACCGAGACCTCCCGGCTACTGCGCCGACGCCACCACGAGTGGTGGGCGTTGACGAGCATCCGACGGACGTAGGCGTCCGGTCGGTCCGTCCGGGAGATGCGCCCCCACCGGGCGTACGCCATGGCGAGGACCTCCTGAACGAGGTCCTCGGCTCGGTGCTCGTCATCGGTCAGCAGCCGGGCGAGCCGGATCAGCGCCGAAGTGCGAGCGAACGCGTACTCCTCGAACGTCACGCCCTATTAACGTCGTTGGTCGGCCGGCCCGTAGACATCCGCCGGGTGTTTCTGGTCGGCCGCGCGGCGTCGGCCCGGCCCGCCGGCGTCGCCCTCCGCCGCACGGCCGACGGGGTTGCTCACGTCGGCAGAGAAAATCTCTGTGCGAAGCGCTAGATATTCTTGCTGTCGTGCGCTAACGTTCCTGAGGTCGAAGACGGAGCAAGTAAAGACGCTGACGTGCCGCCCCACCCGAGGGCGAAGGAGCTGGGCCAGGAAGCTCGTCGGCCCGCTCAGTTGGGTAGTACGTACCAGGAGTTGCGGGTGAGGCCGAGGCTCGTTCAGGGCTTCACCCGAAGGGTTCGTCGTACGTGTCAGGGCCAGGAAGTCGCGTGGGGCTCGGACACCGACGGACAGCACGAGGAATGGCAGAGGAAATCAGAGGCAAGGGAGGGCATTACACCGTTGGATCGCCCGCAGCCAGCCGCAGTCGTGGGCTGGGCGCGGACACCGCAGTTTCCATCGAACGAGAGGTGGTCTCCGGTCACGCATATGCGATCCTCGCACCCGATGCCGTCGTTGACGGCCGGTGCGGACAAGACAAGCCGACGCTCTGTCGGCAGATGGTGTTCCTGACCCACAACCCTTGGGCCCCGGTGCTTTCGAGCACCGGGGCCCTCGTGATGGAGGTTTCATTGACCCAATCGGACGACATGCTCGACGACGAGGACTACCCCGCCTACACCATGGGCCGGGCCGCCGAGATCCTCGGCTGCTCGCAGGACTTCCTCCGTCGGCTCGGCGACGCCAAACTGATCGACCCCCAGCGCTCCAGTGGCGGGCACCGCCGCTACTCCCGCTATCAGCTGCGCCTTGCCGCGCGAGCCCGGGAGATGTGCGACCAGGGCACCGACATCGCCTCGGCCTGCCGGATCATCATTCTTGAGGACCAACTCGAAGAGGCTCTTCGACGTAACGAGCGCTACCAGCAGGGCTGAACACACGCCCACGCTGCGATCGCCCGCACAGGTACGCCGAGCGTCACACGGTCCCTCCCGCCAGGGCAGGGACCGTTCGTCGTCCACGGGGTGGACCTCGTTGGCATCAAGAGGATCCGCCCGCACCTCTAAGCACTGCGGGGAAGGACACCACTCGGGGTGTACCGCTCGCCGTCGTCGCCCTGAAGGTGTGCCTGAAAATCCTCGGCGAGGCTCCCGAATTCCCGGTAGGCGTCACCGTCGAAGTGGCCCTTGATGTCGATGGCACCCTCGAACCAGGTCAAGGAGACAACGCTTCCGTCGGCGCAGGTGAACACATAGAAGGGGTGTCGGTCCTCGTCCCACCAGATCCATCCGCCCTGGGTGAGCGTCGGACTGCGTTCGGCGTAGGAGAGCCATTCGTCCAGAGCGATCGGGTGCTCCTCACTGTCGTAGTACTCCGCAGCCCGGGTGACGTGCAGTTCGTACCCCATGTTTCCTCCACTCAGTCGGCTCGCGTCCCGGGCGGAGCGCAGCCTCGGGCCGACTCCCCGACGGAGGTGCGTCGGTGTCGGAGGCCAAGACTGGATCACCGCCGCCCGGCTCACCTTCGGTCGGCACCCGGTGGCAGGCTGGTCAGGTTCCAGTTCGGTGAGTACGCCAACCCATGGCGTCGAGCAGGCCCCCGACCAGGGCCGACCGGTTCGTCGCCCCGATCCCGTCCAGTGCCCTGTGCACAACCTCCGGGGCGTCCTCGGGCATCTCCTGCGGACCCAGCATCGGCAGCATCAGGATGAGCCGCTGCGCCCAGGTCAGCCGCTCATCCGGCAGCGCCGCCGCGGCCAACAGCTCCGCCCAGGTCAGCGCGGACGAGAAACCGTGACCCTCGACCGAGGCAACCACCTCGGCCGACCGACCCGGCCACTCCTCCACGAAGTCGAGTCCCTGCTCATCCTCGACGTTGCGGTACACGATCCGTAGCCACGCTTCTCCGTCAAGCCGCACCGAGACGACCGGCCAATGCTCCGGGTCGTTGAGGATGGCCCACATCGCGCGGTGATCCGCAGCCTGCACGGCGAAGGCGATCTCCGCCTCCCGGTGGGCACCCAGCGGTCCGGACAGGTAGTGCAACCAGAAGGCGGGGTGTCTCACCACACCGTCCGCCTCGTACACGGTCGCATCGCACTCAACGTCGTAGTCCGGCGCGGCCATTGTGGTGTAGCCGGGGATCGTGAAGGCGGCCCCGATGATCAGCGACATGGCCCGCATTCAACACGACACCGAGGGCTCACCTACGGCACGCACCGACCTAGAGCCGGATCCTCTCGTTCGGCAGGGCACGCGACTGGCACTCCCTTCCGGTGGAAGCCGATCCTCGATGCCGTCAAGCCGTCCTCTCGTCGTGACCACCTGGTGACCGTCGGTGCTCACGCTGAAGGGATGCGACGGATGTGGATGCTGGGACTGATCTGCGCGTTGGTGCTGGCAGGGCTGACCGGCTGCAGCCCGGTCAAAGAGGGCGCGGTCGGGGTGCGGCTGGACGCCGACGGACGGCTGGTTGGGGTGTTCGACTGGTGCCGGGGCAAGGGGACTGACCGGATCACCCTCTATCTCGGCGACGAAGACGGCGGGGTCACCGACAAGGTGATTCAGCTCGATCGGGATCCCGGCCGCAACGCCCGTACCGCAGAGGAAGTCGTCCTGCTCGACCCGGCGGCCGGCTGGCAGACGAAGCTGGCACCACCCACCTTGGACGACGACCAGATCTACGACCTGCGCTCGTGGAACGAGGGCGGTGGGCCAGTGGAAGACTTCCCGTTTCGGATCAGCGAGATGCGCGGCCGGACCGGCTCCGCCGTGATCCTCACCAAGCGGTGGGAGGGCGAGGAGCACGGCGGCTACGTCGCCACATTCCATACGCTCGGGGGCTTTGCCCGCTACGCCAAGACGGTGTGCGACGGCTGAAGAGGCCGCACGAGCGAGGAGATCCCGCTCCCGCCCCTGCTCCCTTTTCCCTGATCTCCGAGAGAGGGCCGGGGCCCGGGGCAACGCCCGGGTTGTTGATGCCTTGATGAGGGCTGGGGCGCGGGCAAGCGGTCGCGGAAGTGGGTCGACGGCAAGACGGAGCGAGAAGTGCTCGGCAAGCTGGTCGACCTTCGCCGCCGCCAGGAGCAGGGGCAGATCCTCGCCGCCGCTCCTCGGACGGCCGGGGAGTGGCTGGAACAGGTGATCGACCCGACCGGGCACGGCAAGCCGCTGACCTGCGGTGCGGTGGGTGCGCCCGGCAGGATTCGAACCTGCGGCCTTGGGATTAGAAGTTGAATCGGATACGGGTTAGCTCGTGATCGTGAGTTGCTAGGGGTGTCTATCTGTCCAGGTAGACACCCCTATCCCTGTCGATCCATGTCGGGTCGTGACGCCGGATCCGGAGGCGTCCGGGCTCGCCGCGGGCTCACCCTCCCCAGAGATCAGCGTATTCATGGGGGGTTGACACGAGTGAGCTGAGCCAGCGGATGAGCTTGCTGTCCAACGACCACGGGTCGACCTGGCTAGGCAGGCATTAGCTTCCCCGAGTTTGCCATCCAGCGGTCGACCCCTGACCGGCGAACGCGCCGGTCGGGATTTTGCCTGCCCAGAGGGCGGAAGGGGTGAGATTCGAATCCACGCAGGCCGCCCGAACCCGCCAGCGTCTGAACGCGCGTCAAGGTCCGCTTGACGTGACGGGTCGCGCGGTGCCCTGCTCCCCGGAAGACCGGGTCGACGGCAGACATGAGGATGGCGACGGACCTCTGCAGCGGTATCGATGTCAGCCAGGGGTTCGGTCGCTCTGGCCGTATGGTTGAGCCCGTAAATGGATTGATGCCGTTACGTTGACACCCTGTTGCGTCACCGACTGTAGGGATTTTGCTGCGTGTCTGGCGAACTTGCCTCCGAAGCAGGGAGCTAATCGCGCCATGAATCGCCAGACTCCGGTTTACCGACCACGAGCAACCTCGTCGATGCTCATCGCCCAAGACGATCTACGAGCCCTTCGGCTCTTGGTTGCACAGCGGAGGCTCTACAACCGTGCGAAGAGATGGAGCTTTCTACGCTGGGTCGGCTTCAGCATCATCGGCGTAGCAGCTCCCATCTTAACGGTGATCGTACCTAAGGCGTCGGTGATGGTTGGCGCGCTCGCGGGTGTGTGGATTTTTCTCTCGCGCACCTGGTTCAGCGGTGCTGAGCAAAGGCTGGCCGCGAAGGCTGCTGGAATTCAGGAGCAGTTCGATCAGCTGGTGTTTGGCATGCCGGAGGTTACTAGGGCGCCCTCAGCAACGATGGAGGAGGTCGCGACACTAGTCGGAGATGATGCCGCCGTTGTTGGGCAGGCCGAGAAAGAGGCACTAAAGGGCTGGTATCCGTTCGATGATCGGCTCGATGGCATGTTCTCCATCGCTATTGCGCAACGCGCTAATGCGGCTTACTCAGAGCGCTTGCTGAATGCGAACGCCCAGGCGTGGATTTCGGCCACACTGCTATGGGTCGGCGTGGCGGTAATCGCCGGTCTCATGGTCGGACTGAGTCTGCCGTCTTTCCTGCTCGGTGTCGCGTTGCCTCTACTGCCTGCGCTGCTCGATGTCTGGGAGCAGTATCGATCGACCAAGAGGGCCGGCGCTATCCGTCGCTCGATGGCTGAGGATATCGAGCGCTTCGTAAGAGGCCAGGCCAAGCGCGGCATGGCCCCCGAAGACTTGCTGCTCTGGCAGGATCGGCTCTACGAGTTGCGCCGTGGGTCACCGCAGGTGCCAAATCTTGTTTATAAGCGGACTAGGGCGCGCAACGAGCAGGCTATGAAGGCCGCAGCTGCCGAACTGGCTGATGCTGCGCTACGTTCGGCGCATCGGGACGGCACTCTATCAGGGGGAATTGATGGGGCTGACTACTAACCAGGCTTTTGAGCAGTTTTTGACCGACATCACGATCACTGACTATCAGAAGACAAGCATCGTCCAAGGGCGCAAGGACTCGGTAGTCGAGAACCTAACCGCTGCCTTCCCCAAGACGTCGGACCTGCCTTTCTTAGAGGCAAAGCTAATCGGATCGGCATCGAAAGCGACAATTATCAGACCTCTCGATGACATCGACGTGCTCGCCGTCTTCTCCAACGAGAACAAAGCCTGGAGCAGGTACCAATACGACTCACAGCCTTTTCTTTACCGAATCAGGCGGGCGTACGACGGTCTGGAGGCAGTGCAAGTCGGCGCACGGGGGCAGGCAGTCCGCGTCTTCTTCAAGACGGGAGGCCACGTTGACGTGGCCCCGGTATTCCGACAATCCGCCGACGTGTTCCATTTACCGAGCGGCGACGGTTCGTGGCTTCTGACCTCGCCGTTCATCGCCAACAAATGGTTTGCGGATAAGAATGCAGAGCTGAGCTACAACCTAGCGCCATTGGTGCGGATGCTGAAGAAGTGGAACGGTGCCCACTCCAAGCGCTTGAGATCTTTCCATTTGGAAACGATCGCTGGACACACGTTCGGCGCATTGGGCTCAAATCGTCGTGCCGGGCTGCAGAAGTTCTTCGAGTGGGCAGGTAGTCACCTTGATGTGTACGACCCAGGTGGCCAATCAGGTCTCATAAGCGGCTATCTGTCGGGGAGCACTCGGGACGACGTGCGCAGGTCCTTCGATACGGCTGCTGACCAGGCGAGCCGGGCGATCGACGCTGAGAGCTCAGGTGATCATGACGAGGCGAAGAGGCTCTGGCGGATGGTTTTGGGTGATTCGTTTCCGAGCTGACCACGAGCAGTCGGCCAAGAGCGAGTAGCCGGGTGAGACGAGAGGAGATAAGTCATGGACGCCAAGAGCTACGAGCGGCACCTGGCGGAGCTTTCCGAACTGCTTAAAGGCGGAGATGTCGGTTACGCACGGACGCCACTCGACGTCCTAATGAGGGTTGGGGCCATAACCGCTGGACAAGTGATCGTCTGGGGCTCGGCGCATGTAGGCTCTCCTGGCCCGCAACTTGACGTGGTGGTCTTTACCAAGAATGCGGTGGTGCGGGCCGTGCGAAACAGCGAACCAAGCGGCGGCACTTTCGTAACTGCCTTTCCTCGCTCGGAACTCCGTGTTCTCTCCGTGGATGGTGGTGACCACGAGGCTTGGGGGGACATGCGGGACCCTTATTGGCCACCAGACGGACGAGTCCTGGCACAGTACGAGAATGGGGTGCAGCTTGGTCTTCCGCTGTTTCAGGGACCCCTGCCGAAACACGTGCGGGAAAGCTTCGGTCAATTCTTGCCATCGCTGTTCAGCGATCTTGGGCGAAACCGTTCCGACTCAACTCCACAGGGTTAGTGCGCAGACAACGGATAGAACCTTCCTCGGTCGTTGCCAGCGACGACGCGCCTGCAGGCGATTACAGCATGGCTCGTACTAGGTAGGTCGTGCTCGCGGCGATAGCACGCCCTTCGACTATGCCCCGCCCAAGCTTCACCAACGCGACTGCCAAGCGGATCTTGACGTCTGATGGAGCAGCGGGATCGGAGGGCTGGGTGGGGGTCTTGCCTACCGAGCCGGTCACACCGATCACCGTGGTCTGCGGCAGCGGTCCACGACCACGCGGGCGATGCGTCCGTAGGCGGTGGGCACGTCCTCGACGACCACCGCCGGTACGCCAACGCTATGGTGAAATTGGGAGACGGCATTGCGGCACTGCTTAGCGGTCAGCCGGACGCGAGCCGGTTAGGGCGTCCGGGTGCTGGCGCGCCGGTGAGCTGATAGATGGCTGCAATAGCTGACGTGTCGGGCCGGGCATCGGCTCGCTAGCTACTGGCGAGGGGGCGATGGCATACGGAATAGCTGAGCGCGAGGTTACGGCTCTTGCGTTGGCCTGCGAAGAAACGCCACGACGATCAAGACAAGCCCGCCGCCGCCCAAGATGGTCCCAGCGATCGGCTGACCCTTCAGGCCCAAAACTACGCCAGCGCCAATTGCCAGTAGAGCAAGCACGAAGGCGAAACCCATGCCAGCCCAGGCCAATACGTACTCGCGCGAGTCGGCCCGCTCCAACCTTTTCGCCTGCCGGTCGTCCATGCTGAGGCGATGTTCCTGTTCCCGCTCGGCGTACTTGAATGCCCGCTCGGCCCCGTTGTCCACGACGGCGCCCAAGCGCTGTAGCTCATGAGAGGGGACGAAAGGAGAGGACCACTGCTCAAGTTGCTCGCGGCTGACTCGGAGGTCTAGAAGCTCCACCGGCTCTCGCTGGGCCGGGATTGTGGGCTCAAGCTGTCCATTAGCCGTATCGGGCGATGTAACCTCTTCTGGCCTCATGGTTGGTCTCCGCGTAGGCCATTTCCGGGGCCGGTATCTCCGTAATCTGCCGACGGCGGAGTTTCTCCGCTGATTCGGCGGCCCTCGAACGATTCACGGGTCATGAACGACTGCTGATAAGAATTTTCAATTCTTGTATAATTTGGTTCGAGTTCATCGAACATAGGCGTTCGGTCATCGGCTGGCGGCGGATCGATACCCGTGTACCAGACCCTCCCCTCGCGGTCCGTCCAGCGCATCGCGAGTTCGTAGTTTCCGCCCTGGTCGAGGAATTCACGCATGTATGAACCGGAAGTCTCCGCTGCGGTCGTCCGTAGCCAGCGTTCACCGATAACTAGGCGGATTCCTTCAAGGATGTCGCGCCGTAATGCCCGGAAATCACCCCTGATTGATGCCCGATCCCGGCTCGGGGATGTTGCACGAATCGTGCCACGAGGACGACGTGACCGATAGCGAGCGCCAGAGAAGTCTGCTAGCCACTGGACGCCCTCGAACACCGAGTGCACGCCCCCACGATGCTTCGCCAACCCTCACCTCCCGCTCGGTCGTCCGCTGATGATAACGCCCAGCGCCACATCGCAACGTCCCCCGCTGTCTGGCTGGTCACGGGGCTGACTGCCGTGGCCCTCGCGCTGGCCTGTCATGCTCCGCTTGACGTGGCGGGTCGGGCGGCGGCCGGCTCCCCAGGAGGGCGGGTCGAGTGCAGACGGGATGGCAAGTCACTGGCGCAGGGGTGCTTCACTTGATCTGTGCTAATTGAACTGCCGGGATACTTAGCCCAGGGCGGGACTGTGGAACGGGATTGGCTCTCCCTTGGAATTGATGTCGTTGCCGCTTCAGGAACCTTGTTGGCTCTTGTGGTCGCATTGGTTGCATATCGTGCCGCTAAGAATGCAGGGCGCGTTGCCTTTGAGCTTGAAATTTTGCGCGAACTGCAAAATCGGATTGAAGAACCAGGGATTCTGCCGAAGCTCTTGGCTAATCCCAACCGCGCCTGTGTAGAGAAAGGCATCTCGGCAAGAGTTGCACTGATAAGGAGGCGAGATGAATTGCTTGTGTGGTCAGAGATGTGTCGTGAGAAAGATCCGAGGGTATTCTCTGAATTTTTGCATCGGCATTACGCAGTAGAGGAAACACCGCAGGATCAGTTGCGAGTAGAGCTAACAATGGAATTGCTGCTCGCTATCGATATGCGTACTCGGGGCCGACTTCGTAGGCGGGCGGTGTAGCAGGAGTGGAGTGGTGTCGTTGCTTCGTCCTGCCATCATCGAGCGGTGGATGATTTCTGGAGCGGAGCGGTCAGCGCTCTGGTAGGTGCGGTTGTTGGCGGAGCAGCGAGTTGGCTTGCAGCCTGGATCCAAGTGCGCGGCGCTATCCGTTTGTCAAAGATCCAGGCGCAACAGTCGCTGGAGGGTCAACGGCTACTCCGTCGCGAAGAGCGCGAGTACGAAGCGATTAAGGCACATTATCCGCTGCTTCACAGGCAGCTCCACATGTTCTGGGACCTCCAAGACTTACACCGCGATCACACCACGAAAGATGAGCACGGGACTTGTCCCGACCCGACTACCGGTGATTTGGATTTCAAGTCCCTTCGGGATGAGGTAACCCAGGTTGATCTGATTCACAGCCCGTTCCTGCATCCCGCCTTGTCTCAAGAGCTGGATTTTGTTAACGAGGCATTAGATGACTGCCAGACCGGCAGATTTAGCCGCGTGCTGCTTAGCGTTTCAGATCCACTATGTTGCAAGTACGTGAACGCAATGACAGGAGCGGTGGGGAAGGCGGACTGGGCGCTCCGCTTCTTCGATGCGCAGCTAGATGGAAGGCCGTTGACGGCTTTAATCAAGGAGCTTCGGTTGCGTCGCTAGTTGGCTTTCTGGCAATCCACGCAACAAGATCAACGGTTCGGTGATTGGTCGTCAAATGTTCCACGCTAACCAGTCACGCACACATCACCCGTCCTCCAGCGCGAGCGTGTATGCGTGGACGAAGAAGGTTTCGACACGCGCCCAGTGCAAGTGGCCGGTGAGTGCGCTGTCGCCTTCTCGACCAAGAACCACGTGGACGTGAACCTTTCCGTTGCGGATCTCGCCAGTGCCGCTTAGCTCGAACGGTTGTCGGTACTCGCTGACGATGTCTGTGCCGGCGTCCTCGGCGAGCATGTTGCTGATTGCGCACGCATCGACAGCGCCAATGAGAGAGACAATCGCTCCGTCCGTTATTCCTTGATCTGCGGCCTGCTTGGTAAGCGTCTCTATTACTTCTTCCCCTGGCGTGACTGTTAGCATCTTCATCTGTTGTCTATCCGATCGCTAGAGGGGTGACGCCGGCTAGTACTGCCGCATATGCCCGTAAGTTCTCGCGGCACTTTTCTTGTTCTACAGCAAGCATCAGGGTGGTCCGGGTTCTAGTGTCGCCGGCATCAACGAAGTTGCCGAGCAGTACGGCGCTGCACCATCGGGCGGCGGCATCACGGTTGTTGGTTAGCTCATTCGCAAGTCTTTGCGATACCCGTCCTCTCAGGTCGCTGCTCTCGTTAGGTGCCCAGTTGGTGGCCTGCGTGCTTGTAGCGCCGGAGAGGTGTGCTGCTGGTTCCCATGGCAGTTCCAGTACCCGGCTGGCAACGGCGGTTAGGTAGAGTTGTCGCGCGTCCTGGTCGGCGCGGAGTGCGGTAATTGCTGCGTCACCCAGGTCGGCCGCTCCCACCTTCGCGAGGATGCCGGCTGCGTTGACCCTGAGGACTGCCGTTGCGCCGGTCCGCATCCAGGCGGACAAACCCCGTCGAGCCGTCTCGTGCTCGGCTGCCAGCGCGCCAATGGTGAGATCAGTGGCGTGGCTGGTCTGCGCGGTCGCGAGGAGGTGGCCGCTGCCCTGCGCTATATCGCCGAATACTCGATGGGCAACCAGAACGTCTGTCAGTGCGGGGTCAGTGAAGCGATATGCGCCGTCTGCTGTCCTGATGACGTGTGGATGCATGTTCAGCAATCGGGTAATTGACCCTGGGATGAGAGAGGGATCCAGCTCGTCCTTGCGTTGCTGCCAGAGGTTCCACGCTAGCCATTGGACGGCTTCGTGCCCGGCGCTTAGCTCCACCGGGCCGGAATGATCATAAAGGACACCAGTGGCTGCGGTAGCTAGGGCCGAGGTGAAGAAGTGGCGGCGATTCACGTTGGCTTCTTTCTTGTCCAGCTCGCCGTCAGCAGCAGGGAGGGCGAACCACAACCGGTCTTCCGGGACGTGCAGCGCTGCTGCCCACTGCGCTAGGCGGTCAAGGTGGACTATGGGTGGACCGGTCTCGACTCGGCTTAGCTGCGCTTGACTCATGCCGACCCATGCGGCGGCCTGGCCCTGGGAGATCGGATGTCGGCCATGGTAGGGATGCGTTCGCCAAGCCCGGATGACCCGACCCATGTGGCGGCTTTGCAGCGCTTGGGCTAAAACAACCTCGTCCCAGAAGTCGGCTGGGACCTCGGGTGCCGTACCTGAGTGGTGCCGGTCATAGGCCGAGCAGGGCGAACAGCGTCCGGCCTTGTTGTCGCGTGCGAGCCGTGCGCCGCAGCGGCAATAGCGGGCCTTGCGGGTAGCTGTCATCTTGGCGTCCTTGTGTGGCTGCCGAGCCTCGATGGTAGGTGGTTCCACTCCAATATCCCATTCGAGTGCTGGCTCTGGCCATGCATCGGGCGCATATCGATACCTGCCCTCTGGCATGTCGTTCAAGGTCGAATCACCGGCATCGTGTCGCTAACGATAGGCGATCGTTCGATTACGGCGCTCAAGCTCCTTGTCCGTACGCGAGTGGCGAACTCCGTGCGGACCGGTGACGGCTGGCTCGCCGCACGAACCGGGGCAGCTGGCAAGTCTCCTCGTGCGGCGTGCTCGGCCGATGCAGCCTGGAAGGCAGTTGAAGATGGCGATCTACCCCGGTGGTGAACAGGTCGATGCCGCGCAGAACGTGCTTGAACGGCACGCGGTGTCGAGCGCGGATGGCCGGTGCCTGGGCTGCCGATCGACTGGGCCGTGCGCTCAGCGAGAGGCCGCTGTACTGGTTTTCACGCGAACGCTTCGCCTGCCGAGTCGACGGCCCGGGGCAACTCGTCCCGAGTTGATCGGCGCGCGTCGCGTAGCTATGCCGACGCTGTTCTCAGCTCGGTAGGCCACGGCAATGGGCCGAACGAAGTTGTTCATGGATGACGACGCTGATCTGATCCGGCCTCGGCATCGACCGCATCGATCCCGCCGGTTCCCCGGCGGTCGGCCATGCGCGTGCCCGGCGTGCCGTACCGCCCGGAACGAAAAGCACTCACCTCGCGGGTCTGCGGCGGTCTGGCCCGGCTCGGCGCCCGCCCCTGCAACCTGGCCGGCTGGGACAGGGCAGGCCGACGAGCCGACGCAGATCGATTGGACCCGCGCGGCCGAGGCGGTGACCCGAGGACACCTCGACCGCGCGCAAGGAATCGCACCCGTCGGAAGGAGCAGAGCCCCCGCATGTCAGCTCACGGCGCGACCCCCGTCAGCCCTTACCTCGAAGGAGACACGGCACCATGACCGACACGATCACTGGTAACCCGACGATCGAGGCTCACACCGGCCCGATTGACCTGTCCCGCCCGCACTTCGTGGGCGTCGGTGGGTCGGCGATGTCTGGCCTGGCCCGGCTGCTGGCCGAACTGGGCCATGAGGTCAGCGGCAGCGACTTGAACGACTCCGCCACACTCGCGGCTCTGGGCGTTGCGGGCGTGCGCGTGCACGTCGGGCACGACGCCTCCCACGTGCAGGGCGCGAGCTGCGTCGTCTACACCACCGTTGCCCAGACTGCGCCGGAGATCGAGGTGGCCCGTGCCGCCGGTATCCCGGTGGTGCACCGGGCGCAGGTTCTCGACGCGCTCAGCGCCAACCGGCGGCTCGTCGCGGTGTCCGGCTCGCATGGCAAGTCCACCACGACCGGCATCCTGGCCCACATCCTGCGCACCCTCGGCGAGGACCCGACCTACCTGATCGGGGCTGACCTGACCGGGCCGGGCTCTGGCGCCCGTCTCGGCGGGTCCCGGCTGTTGGTCGCTGAGGCCGACGAGTCGGACCGGTCGTTCCACTTCCTCACCCCGTCGATCGCGGTCATCACCAACGTCACGGACGACCACCCGGAGAACTTCGTCAACCATGCCGCGGTGATGCGCGCCTACGTCGAGTTCGGCTGCCGGATCGCTCCTCGCGGGTTCCTGATCGCGAACGCCGACTGCGTGGGCGCGAACGTGGCCGCCGAGGTCATCGCTGACGAGCGACCTGACCTGACGGTGCTGCGCTACGGCCGGAGCCGCACGGCCGATATCTGCCTGCTCGACGTGCACGCCGAGGGGTGGAGCGTTTCGGCGACCGTCCGGATGCCGAACGGGACGACGGTGCGGCTGACTCTGCCGACCCCGGCGGCGCACCACCTGGAGAACGCGGTTGCGGCCGTGACGTGTGCGGTGGCCCTGGGCCTGGACCCCGCCGACGTGGCGGGAGCGGCATGCACCTTCTCGGGGGTACGCCGTCGCTTCGAGCACGTCGACACTCGGGCCGGGGTGACGGTGATCGACTCCTACGCCGATCACCCGAAGGAGATCGCCGCTGACCTGGAAGCCGCGCGCACCTTGGCACGCGGCCGGGTCATCGTGGTGTTCCAGCCGTCCGGACATGCCCGGGTGCTGGCCTTCGGTAGGCGGATCGGCCAACTCCTGGCGGACCAGGCCGACTACGTCCTGTTGCTCGACGTGCACGGCACCGTGCCTCAGGGGCGACCGGCGGCCGACGCAACAGTGATCGTGACCCACTTGCGTGACGGCCAGTACTGCCTGCCGCTTGGCGCGGATCACGTGGCCCGGATCGTCGGGGGGATGGCTGGTCGCGGTGACGTGGTGTTGACGATGGGCACCGGTGATGTGACCGGCTACGGTGCGGCGATCCTGGACGCCCTGAGCCAGCGTTCCGAGGTCGCGTTGTCCGCGTGATCCCTAAGCCTGGGCGGTGACGGCGCCGGGTTCCTCGATCAGCTTGTCCGCGAGCGCGAGGAGCCCGGCGCTGTTCGATGCCTTCACCAACACCACATCGCCCGGCCGTAGCCCACCGCGCAGCAGTTCCCACGCCTGGGCCACGTCCGCCGCCCGATCAACCGCCGTGCCGTTGCCGGCGGCCCCGGCCGCGTACTGGTCGGCGTTCGTCCCGCCGATCGCCACCAGCCACCCGGCCCCGATCTCGGCTACCTGCTGACCGATCTCGTGGTGCACCTCTGTGGCGTGCTCGCCCAACTCATTCATCTCGCCCAGCACCGCGACCGCCCGCTGACCATCGCCGGTCATCGCGTGCAGGGCGCGTAGTGCGGCGCGCATGGCGTCCGGCGCAGCGTTGTAGGCGTCATTGATGACCGTCACCCCATCGGCGCGGGTGGTGACCTGCATCCGGCCCGGCGACACCGCTTCGGCCTGCGACACGGCCTCGGCCACGGCCTCGATCGGGTGGCCCAGCCCGAGAGCGACGGTCGCGGCGGCGAGCGCGTTCGACGCCTGGTGCAATCCGTACAGGCGCAACCGCACCTCGGCGGCCTGGCCCCCGTGCACGAGCCGGAAGCCAGCCCGGCCCAGCTCGTCCAACGTCACGTTCTCGGCCCGCACGTCGGCCGGGTTGTCGATGCCGTAGGTGAGTACGCGGGCGCGGGTGCGGCTCGCCATCGCGGCCACCAACTCATCGTCGGCGTTGAGCACTGCCAATCCGCCGTCGCCTGCGTCTGGCAGGGCTTCCACGATCTCGCCCTTGGCTTGGGCGATGTTTGCCACTGATCCGAACTCGCCAAGGTGCGCGTGCCCGACGCGGGTGACGATGCCGACGGTGAGCGGGGCAATCCCGGTCAAATAGGCCACGTGCCCGATCCCGCGTGCGCCCATCTCCAAGACGAGATAGCGGGTGTTGGCAGTGGCGCGGGTGACCGTGTACGGCAACCCAAGCTCATTGTTGTTGGATGCCCGGGTAGCAACCGTCTCGCCCCAGCCGGAAAGCACCTGGGCAAGGATGTCCTTGGTTGAGGTCTTGCCTACCGAGCCCGTCACACCGATAACCGTGGTCTGCGGAAGCCGGTCGATCACCGCGCGGGCGATGCGTCCGTAGGCGGCAGGAACGTCCTCGACGACCACCGCCGGCACGCCGACCGCACGGGACGCCAGCACCGCCACCGCGCCGGCCTCGATCGCCTGACCGGAATACTCGTGCCCGTCGACGCGCTCACCCGGCAGCGCCACGAACATCCCGCCGGGCTCCACGCGCCGACTATCGAACACCGCCGGGGCCGTGACGATCACCGCGTCAGGGGCATCATGGACGGCTCCGCCGATCGCAGCTGTGATCTCTTCCAGGGTCATTGGGAGCACGGGATGAACCTATCGTGCCGAGCAGATACCGCACCCGATCCATTGGCCGGTGTCGCTGACGTCAGGCTCGTCTCTTCAGGGTGCGCCCGGCAGGATTCGAACCTGCGGCCTTGGGATTAGAAGTCGACTTCGTCACCTTGGCCTGACCTGCGGTGTCCGATGTTGTCCGGATTCATGTTGTGCGTTGCGTGACGCTGCATGCCCTGGGCGACCCGAGAACGCTTGATCCCTGTCCCCAAGGGGACATACGTTCTCCGTCATGGCCAGCATCGAGCACCGTGCCAGCTCCGTCCGGGTCGTGTGGCGTATCCCGGGCAACCCAGGCAAGGAGTACACCACCTGGCCGACCGAGGACTACGCCGAGCAGGCCCGTGCCATCGTCGAGGGACACCGGGGCCACATCACCGCCGAGCGGGTCTACGCCGACATGGGCATGCCCGGCTTCGACGAGCCACCGGCGCCCGCCGGACCATCCTGGCCAACCTTCCGCGAGTGGGCCGAGAAGTGGCTCGCGTCGAAGACCCGCCTCGGCCCCGGCGCCCGAGACCGGTACGAACAGCAGTGGCGCGACCACATCTTCCCCGAGTTCGGCGACACCCCGATCGGCGAGATCACCTCCATCGCGGTCGGCACCTGGGTCAACCACATGCGAACCGTGGTGGGCTCCGAGAAGACCGTCACCCGCTACTACAGCGCTCTGTTCTCCCCGCTCAAGGCCGCCGCCGACCAGGGCATCATTCCCGTCAACCCCTGCAGAGGCACCGACTTCAAGCGCGACCAGCGCGCCGACGACGACACCGGCGAGCACGCCGCCGTCTACCTCACGCCGGAGCAGTTCGAGCAGCTGCGCCTCGGCTTCGACGAGCGCTGGCGCGCCCTGCTGGACACACTGATCGAAACCGGCGTGCGGTGGGGTGAGGTCACCGCTCTGGCGAAGATGCACCTCGTGGCACCCGGCAAGGGCAAGCCGGCCCGGGTGCGGGTGTGGCGGGCGTGGAAACGCGGCAAGGGCGGCGAGCGGTACCTCGGCACCACCAAGGGCCGCCAGAAACGATCCCTGCCGATCGGCCGTGACCTGTACAAAGTCCTGCTCGCGCTCGTCGACGACCAGCCCGACGACACGTTCATCTTCCGCCGCGCGGACGGTCGGGAGCTGGACTACAGCGACATGTACAACGACGTGTGGGCGCCGTCACTGACCCGCGCCCGGCGGTGTGAGCAACACCCGCCGCCGAACCGCGGGTCCCTGCTGGAGGCTGCCCCGTCTGGTCGCTGCCGGGACTACGGCGGCACCACGGACCACGGCAAGCCGTGCGGTGCGCGGCTGGTTCGTGGCACCGATCGCTGCGCCAGTCACTTCGGGCCGGCTCGTGACGCCGTATCGACCTGCGGCTGTCCCGGTCTCCTGGTCGTCGATCAGCCGCCGTCGTGGCACGACCTGCGGCACAGCTGCGCGATGTGGATGTTCTCCGATCGGCGGATGACTCCGCTGATGGTCTCGCGGCGGCTCGGTCACGCCACGCTGGCGATCACCTCGGACATCTACGGCGACCTCATGCCGGACCTGGAGGAGTCGGTGGTCGACGTGATCGCCGACGCGCGCAAGGCTGGCCGGCGGAAGGCCAAGGGTGCCGCGAAGAAGGCCCAGCGCGGCGGCCGTAGTCAGTCCTGACGGTTGCGGTTGGCCTGCTCGAAGATGTCGATGAGCTGGAGCATGGCTCGCCGCTGGTCGTCGTCGTAGATCGGGTCCGCGAGGATCGCCTCGCGCACTGACGGCGTCCGGGGCTGCTGGAATGGGGTCGCCGTGCCGCTGGCTGGCGTATCGCGGGGGAGCCGTCCCGCCAGTTGATGTGCCTCGGTCTCGTCGATACCGAGAGCGCGGGACAGAGCGTTGACCGTCCGGGCGGTGGGTGGCCGCTTGCCGACTTGGAGTCGGTCGACCGTCGTGCGCGCGATGCCGGACTGGTCGCGCAGCTCATCGTCCGTCCACCCACGAGCGTTCTGCTCGGCGCGCACGCGCACCCAAAAGTCGTACGCCACGCCCCGTTCAGTCACGTGCATGTTGTAGCACGACTGCACGATCCGGACATAGACCCGGTGCGCAATGTGCTGGTCAACGCACTTCGCCGAATCCGCCGTTGTAGCGTCTTGCATCGTCTCCGTTCGTCGTCTAGCGTCTCTTAACGCACGGACACGCTACGACTCGATACAAGGTGGTTGCTGGTGACGGAGCTGGAGACGGATCGCTACCTGACCGTCGACGAGGTCGCGAGCGTCCTGCGGGTCTCCCGCTGGAGCGTCGGCCGCTACATCACGTCGGGCGCCCTCCACGCGATCAAAGGCGACGGCCGCAACGGCCCCGTCCGGATCCCGCTCCGCAGCCTCAACGCCTACATCGAGAACCACACCGTCAGCGCGGAAGAGAGGACGCGATGACCACCCAGGCACCCCCGGCCCTGCCCCAACTGCACCTGCTCGAAGAGGTCGCCACGAAGTACCGGCTGTCGCTGATCGGCCTGCGGCGCAAGGCCCGCGCGAAGGGCTTCACGCACATCAAGATCGGCAAGCAGCGCTTCCTGACCGACGAGCAGGTGCTGAGCCTGCTCCAGGGCTCCACGGTCGTCGGCAAGGCGCAGAGCCAGCGCGAGGAAGACCTCGCCGCGACGGCCGCGCGGGTCGGTCGACGCCGCCGCCCGGCGGCCTGAACGAACGAAGCCCCCGGCCGCCGCGAACGGCTCAGGGGCTTCCCACCCGGACACCCACCTACCAGCTAGGAGTCCCGATGCAAGACCAGACCGTACCGCAGAGCTTCCTCGTCACCTTCGACCCGCTGGCCGGCGTCGACCCGCTGAAGATCCCCGCCCCGGCCAAGACCTCCGAGATCGCCGACCGCATCCAGGAGGCGTTCGACGCCATCGACATCACCGTCGGGGAGATCGACATCAACCTGACCGCCGGCACCGTTGCGGTTGAGGACACGGACGGGGACGTCATCGAGCGTGCCCGGATCGAGGGGGCGGGCGTCGGCCCCGCGCCGGAGCCGGACTACTGGCTGACCCTCGCCGACGACCTGCGCCAGGCCGCCGACCTGCTCGCCACCCTCGCCGGCACCACCGCGCCAGTCAAGGCGACGCTGGATATCACCGGCGCGTACCCGGGCAACACTGACCGCTCCGCCAGCGCGCTGACTGACGCGGCCGCGGTGGCCTTTGGCGTCTCGGCCTTCTCCCACACGTTCCCCGCTGGTGACTCGGTCTACAAGGCCGATCGGAACTTCGCCAAACTCCACGCCCACATCGGTACGTACATGCCGCCGGAGCAGTCGGAGCTGGAGCGGCTGCGGGCCGAGAACGCCCTGCTCCAGGCGCAGCTCGCCGAGGGTGGTGCGACCCGATGACGCAGCCGCGACCGACCCCCGCCGATCCGTTCCCGGTGCCGTACCCGACCGGCCCCCGCACCACTGACGACCCGACCGGGCTGCGCTACGACCGCGGCGACCTCGACGAGCAGCCCACCACCGGCCTGCCCGCCGGCCGCGACGGGTGGGCGGTCACCGGCCGCGGCATCACCGTCAAGACGAAGGCGTGCTGCGGTGCCGTCCTCGTCAAGGAGCGGTGCGACTGCCGGGCCATGCGCCGGCAGCTCCGCCGCAAGCCGGTGATCATCATGCCCGCGTTCGACCTCCGGGCACTGCTCGCGCAGCACCGCACCGCCGCCGACCAGGAGCGGGGTGCCGCATGAGTCTCCACCCCACCAAGACCCGGG
Source organism: Micromonospora sp. NPDC048839 (assembly GCF_040649915.1). Classification (NCBI taxonomy): domain Bacteria; kingdom Bacillati; phylum Actinomycetota; class Actinomycetes; order Micromonosporales; family Micromonosporaceae; genus Micromonospora; species Micromonospora sp. NPDC048839. Next base: position 115,039 of record NZ_JBEZGL010000007.1, on the reverse strand, counting down.
TCGGTGTCGAGTGAGCCAGATTCAGGGCAACACCTCCGCCGTCCACCTCTCCGCCGCCGAGCAGGACAAGGCCTACCGCGAGGAGCGGCAGGCCAAGGCCCGCAAGTTCCTCCTCGACCGGGACCTGGCCGACGTCGCCGAGATCCTCGGGCTCGTCGAGTCCGCCCCGCCGGTCCGCCGCACCGTCCGCGGGGAGGTCCGGTGATCGCCCTCCTCCTCACCGCCATCTCCGTGCTGCTACTCCTGTGCACCGCACTCACCTGGGTGCTCGTCATCTGCGACCGGACGCTCAAGTCCCGGGCAGTCCGGCTGCACCACCAGGCCGACCGGATCCGCCACTACCGCGAAGAGCTGGCCGACAAGACAGCCGAAAACAAGCTGCTCGCCGAGGCCCTCGACGAAGTCATCGCGGCGAACCGCCAGCTGACCGAGAACGCTGCCGCCGGGCTCACACCCGCCACGGACAAGCCCTGGCCGCGCTGGGGCTACCGCACCCTCCGCGACATCTGCAACGCCGCCAGCCCCGCCGACTTCGACCGGAAGGACAACCGGTGAACCTCAGCCCCGACGACATCCGGCGCCTGGAGCAGGCCGCGACCGAAGCCTTGGCCGACGTCGACCAGCTCGCCGCCGACCCGGAAACCACCCGCCGGCTCGCGGCGGTCGGCGAGCCCGTCTACGGCGCCCAGCTCGCGGCCGACCTCAACGCCAACATCCTTGGCCGGATGGCCCTGGCCGGCGTGGCCGCGTTCGCCGTCATCCGCCTCAACCAGGCCAACCGGCGGTGCGACGACCTGCTCGACGAACTGACCAAGGTCCGCGCCCAGCTCACCGCCACCAACCGGCGCGCTGACGGCACGGCCGCCGACCTCCGCTCCGCGCGCCGCGGGCTCACCGAGTACGCCAACCAGACCGGCGGGCCGGTTACCCAGCACGTCCTGGTCGTCACCGAGCCGGCAGTGTGGAAGCTGCGCCACCCGGACAGCTGCACTGGCGAGTGCCCGATGTTCGCGCTCATGCACACCGCCATGGCCAGCGCCACCGCCGAGATCCCGGCCGGGCAGTACGAGGTGCAGCCCAACGGCCTCTGGGACCGGGTATTCATCGGCGACCGCATCGACGGCCCGGCGGTGATCCAGTGACCACCGACCTCAACAACCCTGGTCGAGCCGGCGCCTGGACCGCCACCGGTACCGCCACCACCGGGCAGCCCCGTCAGGGTGGCCGGCACCGCTGGGACAAGGGCGGCCCGGTCACCAACGGCCGCAAGCAGATCACTAACCCGGTCACGCCGGCGTACAACCCGCTGCACTCCTCCGTCCGCGTCGGCCTCGCCCCGCACCACTGGGCCGACCCCGACCGGCACCTCCCCGCGCCCGAGCAAGAGCTGACCGGCCGCATGGACACCAAGGTCGTCCTCGCGCACGGCCAGCCCCCGACGGAGCAACCCGCCGACCGGGACCAGGTCCTCGCCGAGATGCGCGGCGACCTCGGCGACCCGGCGGCCGTCGTCGCGGAGATCTTCACCGCCGCCGGCTGCCCCGACCTGACCGGTGCCGACCGGTGAACGCGCCCACGACGACCCGCCCAGCGCTCACCGCCGAGCAGCTCGCGCTCCTCACGCAGATCGCCGACGGGCACACCCACGCCGCCATCGGCCGCCTCCGTGGCATCACCCGCAGCACCGTCGAACACCGGCTCCACGTCCTGTACCAGCGAATCGGAGCCCGCAACGCGCCGCACGCCGTGGCCATCGCCATCCGCGCCGGCCTGCTCCCCACCCACCCCGCCCCGGAAGGCCCGGCATGACCGACCTCGACGTGAGGCTCGCCGACCTGGTCGGCACCGAGACCACCCCCGCGGTGGACCCGGTGCCGACCCGGTCCGGTGAACTCGAGTTCGCCCCGCAGCAGACCGAAGCCATCGAGAAGATCACCGACTGGTACCGGTCCGGCGACCAGCAGGTGTTCCGCCTGTTCGGGTACGCCGGCACCGGCAAGACCACCCTCGCCCGACACATCGTCGACCAGCTCGGCGTCCGTGACGTGCTCTACGCCGCGTTCACCGGCAAGGCCGCGTACGTGCTGCGCGGCAAGGGCTGCGAGGACGCCCGCACCGTCCACAGCCTGATCTACCAGCCTGTGGAAAAGGTCCGCGAGCACCTGCAGAAGCTCAGGAAGCAGATGCGTGAGAGCGACGACCCCGCCGAGCGTGAGGAGCTGCTCGCCGAGATCCGCCGCGAGCAGTCGAAGGTCGACTCCCCGGACTGGATCCTCCGCGAAGACAGCGACCTGGAGTACGCCGACCTCCTCGTCCTCGACGAAGTGTCGATGGTCGGCGAACGCATGGCCAAAGACCTGCTCTCCTACAACACCCGGATCCTGTGCCTCGGCGACCCCGCGCAGCTCCCGCCCGTGGACGGTGGCGGTTACTTCATCAACGCCCCGGCCGACCACCTGCTCACCGAGATTCACCGGTCGGCCCTCGACAGCCCGGTCACCCGGATGGCCACCGCCATCCGCAACAGCGCCCCGGGGCAACGCACCTACGGGGTGCCGGGGCGCGACGGTGACTCCGGCCGCGTCGACCGGCTGACGATCCCGCAACTGCTCGACTTCGACCAGATCCTGGTCGGCCGCAACGCCACCCGCTGGCAGGCCGTGCACCTGCTCCGGGCACTGCGCGGCCTGATCGGTGGCCCGCAGGCCGGCGACCGGATCATCGTGCTGGCCAACTCTGGTGAGGCGGAGGTGTTCAACGGCCAACAGTTCGAGGTCCTCGACGCCCACCAGGACACCCGCACCGACCGGTACCAGCTGGTTGTCCGCGATGACGAAGGCAACGAGCGGACCCTCACCGCGTGGGCGTCCGGGTTCACCGATCTGGAGGGGGAGAAGCAGGCCAAGCGGGACGGCCGCGGCACCGTCGTCGCCGCCACCTACGCCCACGCCATCACCACCCACAAGTCCCAGGGGTCGCAGTGGCCGCGCGTCCTGGTCGTCGACGAGGCGTCCGTCTTCTACGGCGCCGCGTACCGCGAGGCCATGAAAGGCGACCTCGGGTCGGCCGTCGCGTCGATCGAAGGGCACGTCAACGGTCGCCGGTGGCTCTACACCGCCGTCACCCGGGCCGCCGAGCGCGCCGTCATCGTTCCGTCCCTGAACGGGGTGCTCGCATGACGGCGAAGCATCGGCCCTCTTACGTCGCGCTCGTGGCGGCACTGCGCGCCGAGTTCAACGACATGGCGCTCGAAGCGATCTGGATCCAGACACGGGAACACCGCCGCAACCTGAGCTCGCTCGGGACCCTGGCTCAGGCAATCGATGACGCGCGTGACGTCACCTACGACTGCCAGATCCCGATCGACACGGACGGTGCAGCGTGACAGCCGCCGTGTCCGACGCCGAGCTAGCCGCGCTCATCGCCGACCTCCGCATCACCCCGACACCGGCGGCCGAGCCAGCACCACGGGTCACCGTGCCGGCCGGGCCGCCGCCGTCGACCGTCGAAGAGATGCGCGAGGTCCTCGCCACCCTCGACGCCTCCCGGGCCCGCAGCAAGCAAACCCGCCTCGGACCGTCCGAGCTGGGCACCCCATGCCAGCGGCAGATCGCGATGAAGCTCGTCGGGATCGTGCGCCAGCCGGAGGACAAGCGGCCACCGTGGGCGCCGATGCAGGGCACCGCCATGCACACGCTCATGGAGGAGGCGCTGCACCACCACAACCGGCAGCTCGGCCGCGACCGGTGGGTGGTCGAGGAGACGTTGACGGTCGACCCGGGGTTGCCCGGGGTGGACCCGATCACCGGCCACGGCGACGCGTTCGACACCGACTACGCGACCGTCGTCGACTGGAAGTACACCGGCGTCACCGCGCTACGCCAGGTCAAGCGGAAGACCGTGCCCAACGAGCAGCTGGTCAAGCCCGAGTACAGGGTGCAAGCCCACCTCTACGGCCGCGGGCACGAACGCGCCGGCCGCGACGTCCGCTACGTGCGCCTGGTGTTTCTGGCCCGGTCGCACGACTACTCCGACAGCGCCGAGTGGACCGAAGAGTACCGGCCCGAAATCGCCGACTGGGCGGTGGATCGCTACTACGCGACCCACGACCTGATCGGCCCATACGGCCTCGACCTGGCCGCCAACCCCGACCGGTGGCCCGCCGTACCCGCCACCCCCGGCAAGGCCTGCGACTGGTGCCCGTTCCGCCGCGTCGGCGGTCCGGCCGACGCGACCGGCTGCCCGGGTGACACCGACCAAAAGATCAACACGCAGCTTCGCGGCCTGATCGCGTAGCCCACCTCACTCAAAGGAGAACACCAGCAATGGACGCAGCGAACGCTCTGCTCATGGGCGGCGGCATCAAGTCGATCAACTGGAAGGACAACCCGGTCGGCTACACCGTCGTCGGCTCGATCACCGAGACACCCAAGGTCGAGCAGATGAAGAAGTACAACTCCGACGAGCTGGACTTCTGGCCGTCGGGTGACCCGAAGATGCAGATCATCGTCACCCTCCAGACCGACCAGCGGGACCCGGCCAACGCCGACGACGACGGCAAGCGGCGACTGCACATCTCGCCGCGCATGATGACGCCGGTCCGCGAGGCCATCCAGAAGATCGGCGCGAAGGGCCTGGAGATCGGCGGCCGGCTCGCCGTGCGCCGCATCGGCGGCACCGGCGCGGTCGGCGACCCGTACACCTTCGCCGCCGAGTACGGCGCCCCGACCGTCGACCCCGGCAGTCTCCTCGGCGGCCAGGCCCCGACCGCCGCCCAGCCGGCGGCACCGGCGGCCCCTGCTCCGTCGGCGGCGCAGTCCCTCGGCATCACCCAGCCCGCCGCCGTCGGCATCCCCTGCCCGCCCGGCATGGACCCGGTCAAGTGGGCCGCCCTGCCCGAGATGCAGCAGCGGGCCATCGCCGCCGCCATGGCGCAGCCGGCCAACCAGCCCGTCCCGTTCTGACCCACCCCACCCGCCCAGTAGAGGAGCCCACGCCGTCACCCGGCGGCGTGGGCACGCAGGAAGGAACAACGCACGTGACAGACGCAACCCCCGCCGACGGACGCACCATCCGCCCGTTCGGCGCCGTGCTCCAGGAAATTGGCGGCGGTAAGACCCACAACCGGCTCTCCGAGCAGCTCGCCGACCTGGTCGAGGCGGTCACCTCCACCGGCAAGAAGGGCACCCTCACCCTCCAGGTCACGGTCGCGCCCATCAAGGCCGGCAACACCAGCACCCTCATCGTCACCGGGAAGACCACCTGCAAGGCACCGGAAGGCGACGACGCAGCCCCGTCGTCGGTGTTCTTCCCCGACGCCACCGGCAACCTCACCCGCAACGACCCCAACCAGCCCAGCCTGCCGCTGCGCGGGCTCGACACCCCCGGAAGGGCCAGCGCCTGATGTCCACCGAAGCCCAGGCCATCATCGACAACGCCCGCACCGCCGCCATGCCGCAGGCCCTGGCCCTCGGCACCTACTGGATCGTCAACACCCCGCACGGCGTCGAGCACATCGACCTCACCGGCGACCAGCACCGCGACCAGCCCCGCCGCAAGAAGGGCACCGTCAACGTCCGCGACGCCGCGTCGTTCCTGGCCTACTACGACAAGCACGCCAGCCCGACCGCCGAGGTGTACGCCGACCGGGACCGCAACACCATCACCGCCATCCTCGACGCCCACACCGCGCACGGCGGGCAACCGGAGTGGCAACAGCACCGGGTCACCCTCACCCTGCGCCACAGCGACGCCTTCAAGGCGTGGCAGGGCATCAGCGGCAACCTGCTGACGCAAACCCAGTTCGCCGAGTTCATCGAAGATCACCGCGCCGACGTGCACGACCCCACAGCCGCGGACCTCCTGGAACTGGCCCAAACCTTCCAGGCCACCACCAAGGTGTCGTTCAAGAGCAGCACCATGTTGAAGTCGGGTCAGCGGCAGCTCGCCTACGTCGAGCAGATCGACGCCGCCGGCGGCCAGCGCGGCGACCTCCTGATCCCCGACTACCTCCAGCTGGCCATCGCGGTCTACGAAGGCGCCACCGTCGCGGACACCGTCACCGCCCGACTGCGGTACCGCATCGACGGCGAGGGCCGGCTCCGTATCGGCGTGATCCTCGACCAGCTCACCGACGTGATCGCCACGGCCTTCGAAGGCGTGATCAGCGAGATCGACGCCCAGGTGCCCGTGCCCGTTCTTCGCGGCACCCCGGCCTGACCGTTCCACCTGCCCAACCCGCTCAACACCGGCCCCCGCCCCGCCTGTCGGGGTGGGGGCCGGCCCACCAAGATCGGAGCATCGATGACCGTCACGGCAGGCCACGGCGTGGACGTCACCCTCGACCTCACCGCCGTACGCCGCTGGCTCGGCATCCTCCACGGGGACTCGCCCGGTCACGTGCACATCTGCTCCACCGGCGACTGGGCCGGCCGCATCTTCGGCGACCTCGACGCCGCCACCCGCTACGTGCAGCACCTCGACGCGGAAGGCCGCGAGGGCATCTACCTGCGGATCACGAGCCTCGCCACCGACCGCACCATCGGCGGCCGTGGTGGCGCCGCAGACTCCGCCGCGCTCCCCGCCCTCTGGGCTGACCTCGACCTCGCTGGCCCCGGCCACAACCTGTGGTGCAAGCCCGACTGCACCACCGCGCACGTCCACATCTGCCCACCGGACTGCGCCACCGAGCACAGCCACACAACCCGGGAACTGCCGCCCGACGAGGCCGCCGGCCGCGCCGTCATCGCCGCCACCGGCCTGCCCGAACCCACCATCTGGGTCCACTCCGGCGGCGGCCTCTACCCGATCTGGCTCCTCGACCAACCGTGGCACCTCGACGGCACCAACCTCGACCAGGCGAAGGACCTCGCCAAGCGGTGGCAGGCCGTGATCGAGCACGCCGCCGCGTCACACGGATGGTGGTACGGCCGCGGCGTCGGTGACCTCGCCCGCGTCCTGCGCATCCCCGGCACCGTCAACCGCAAGGAAAGCCTGGCCCGGCCATGCCGCATCGTCGGCGCGAGCCCGCACCGGTACACCGTCGCCCAGCTCCAGGCCGCACTCGACACCGTCATGGCTCGTATCGCCCCGCCCGAGCCCGCCCCGGCCGTCGGTACGTCGCTGATCGCCGCGCCGACCGGCACCCGGGCCGCCGGCCAGGTCGCCCCCGGCGAAGACTTCAACGTCCGCGCCGAGTGGTCGCAGATCTTGACGCCAGCCGGCTGGCGGGAGCACTACCGATCCGACGACGACGTCACCTACTGGACCCGCCCCGGGAAACCCACCGGCATCAGCGCGTCAACCAACGCCCTCGGCACGGACAAGCTCCACGTCTTCACCACCTCGGCCAGCCCCCTCGAAGGCGACGAGTCGTACTCCAAGTTCGGCGCGTACGCGGCGCTGCACTTCGGTGGCGACCACAAGCAGGCGGCCAAGGCGCTCGGCAACCAGGGCTACGGCTCGCCGCTGCCGGAGCCGGGCCACGACCAAGCCGAGCTGATCCGCGGCATTCTCGGCCACGACCCGGACGCCTCGGTGGGCATCGCGGCGCCGGCCACCCCGACCCAGCCACCGGCCGCGGCACCGCCCAACACGCCGCCGCTGCGCATCTGGGCACCCGAGCAGGAAGTGACCAACCCGGCCGTCGCCGCCGACTGGCTACGGGAGGAACTCGGCCGCGGCCGGCTGTCCGGCATGTTCCGCCGCGTCGACGCCGTCGTGCACACCCCCCGTGTCGGCGAGGACGGGTACGTGCCGCTGACCGACGACGCCGCCAACGACGACGGCCCCGCCCAGATTCGCCCCGTCACTGACTCCACCCTCGCCAGCCGCATCACCTACACCTACGGCTGCTACCGGATGGTCAAGAAGGGGGAGGACTGGGAGCCGGTCCAGGCCACGTTCCCCAGGACGGCCGCCCGGATCCCTCTCGACGTGCCCGACATGCTGCCGAACCTCCGCACGCTGCGCGGTGTCGTCCACACCCCGATCGTCCGCCCCGACGGCAGCCTCCTCGAGGAACCTGGATACGACCCGGCCACCGGACTACTCCACCTCCCGGAGCCCGGCCTGATCGTGCCCCGGGTGCCGGAGCAGCCCACCAGTAGCGACGTTGCCGACGCGGTCAAGCTGCTCATGGAGATGATCGACGGGTTCCCGTTCGTGTCCGAGCACTACCGGGCCAACTACCTCGGCGCCCTGCTCACCCCGCTGCTGCGGTCGTTGACCCCGCCGCCGTACAAGCTGCACGCCATCGAGGCTCACCAGCCCGGATCCGGGAAGACCCTCCTCGCCCAGCTCGCCCGACTCATCCACGGCGGTGTATTCAGGGCCGAGCTGCCCGAGGACGACGCCGAGCTGCGCAAGCAGATCACCGCCATCCTGTCCATCACCACCGGGCCCGTGGTCATCCTCGACAACGTCTCCGGCGCGCTGAAGAGCAGCACCCTTGCCGGCCTGCTCACCACGTCACTGTGGGACGACCGGCCGTTGGGCTCCACCTCCTGGACCCGGTCGACCAACGACCGCCTGTGGACCGTCACCGGCAACAACATCAGCATCGGCGGCGACCTCCCGCGCCGCACCATCCGCACCGTCATCGACCCCGGACAGCCGAATCCGGAATTGCGCACCGGTTTCGCCATTGGCAATCTTGAAGGCTGGGTAACGCAGCGGCGCGGCGATCTCCTCCACGCGCTACTCACGCTCGTTCGCGCGTGGGTGGCGGCCGGGAGACCGTTGCCGGTCGAGCGGGCCAGTGACAGTTACGCGCTCTGGGTCCGCACCGTCGAAGGCATTCTCGGCAACGCCGGAATCGGCGGCCAATTCGACCACGCCTCCACTCAGGTTGATGTCGGCACCGATGACGACGAATGGTCGGTGTTCCTCGAAGCCGCGCACAAGGCGTACCAGGGCCGCGAATGGACCGCCAAGGAACTGCTCGCCGACGTCGACACCGGCATCCTCATCACCCCCGGCAAAGTGCCCCTGGAGGCGCTGCCCGACGAGCTCGCGGCCAAGGCTGCCAAGCACCCGAAGGGGCCGGCCGGGATCAGCAAGAGCCTCGGATGGTGGCTGCGCAACCGGGAGGGCCGGTGGGCCGGCGGTCTGGCGGTCCGGCGAGCCGGGGTCGACGTCCACAAGGTCCAGCAGTGGCAAATCCATGTGGGTCAGGGCAGAACGGACACCCCATGACCATGATCATCCGGGTTTCCGGGTTTTCCGGGTTTCTCTGGGTCCCCCGCGCGCCCGCGAAAAACCAAGCAGCTACAGAGCGTAACGAAATCGTGGAGCGGCCAACCCGAGATGGCCGCAGAAAACCCGGGAAACCCGGAAACCCGGATGATCTTCAAACGAGGCGGCACCGATGCCCGACACCTTCAAGTCCACCGCCACCACCCCCACCCGATGCGAACGCTGCCACGCGCCGCTCCTCACGGCCCTCGACGAAGGCCTCGCCGCCCGCGTCGACGCCACCCCGCTGCCCGACCGCCAGGCCGAAATCGCCGCACTCCTCAACGGCCAATGGACCTACACCCACACCAACAACCGACACCTCGTCGTCCGCACACCAGAACGCATCACCGCCGGACTGCTACGCGGCACCACCCACGCCGAACACAAATGCAACGGCCCCACCCAACTCACCCTCGACGACATGATGGGAACCAAATGAGCGCCACCATTCCACGCGTAGTCGGACTCGACCTCTCCATGACCGCCACCGGAATCGCCTGGTGCGACGGAACCACCTACACCATCAAGCCGAAGAAGGACGGCGACGCCCGCCTGTTCGAGATTGAATCCGAGATCGCTCGCGCAATCGAAGGCCGCGCCATCGACCTGGTCGTCATCGAGGACCTGCCCACCAACGCCAAGTCCGCCGGCATCACCGGCATGGTCCAAGGCGTGGTCCGCGCCTGGCTCCGCCACCACCAGGTGCCCTACGCCCTCGCCGCACCGGCCAGCCTCAAGAAGTACGCCACCGGCAACGGCAACTGCGGCAAGCCAGCGATGGCCGTCGCCCTCTACAAGCGGCTCGGCCGCGAGCTCACCGACGACAACCAGGTAGACGCCCTCTGGCTACGGGCCGCAGGCCTCGACCACCTCGGCCACCCCGACACCGTCATGCCCGCCAGCCAGCGCAAAGCCCTCGCCGCGGTGAAGTGGCCGCTCGTCCTCGACACCGCCAGCTGACCCGGAAGGATCGCCATGCCCAACGACCGCGACGTTCAGGAACTCCTCGGCGCACTCCGTGACACCGACGACGAGGACCGCGCCACACCCCGCCGGGTGCCCACCATGGCTGAGCGGATCACCACCGCCCCCGGCTGCGGCCACACCCCCGAGCAGCACCGAAACGACGACGGCCAGGCCGCCGACGACCGCAGCAAAGACCAGGCGATCCGCGAGCTGGAGGCCGAACGCGACCAGGCGAACGCCGACGCTATCCGATTCAAGACTCACCTTGTCGAGGAGTCGGCTCGGCTCCGGGAACACCTCACTCGCACCCGGACCGAGCGGGATGAAGCCAACGCCCAGTGCCGGCGACTCAACCGCGAACTGGACGACACTCGCGCCGAGATCACCGCCGCCTGGGCTGCACTCAACGCCGCAGGCTTCGGCGACCCGGTCGCCGGAGTAGGTGAGCTGATCAGCCGCCTCGCCTACGAGCGCGACCGCACCGCAGCTGACCTCCACACCGCGAAGGCCGACACCAACCGCGACATCGCCCGCCAGATCGCCATGCTCGCCGCCGACCCCCCACTGCTCCGCGATTGGCTCACCACCTGCCAGCCCCTACCGACCAGCTACGCCGAACTGCTCCAGGCCCTCGCCGAGAAGATCGGCCGAGGCGACCAACCGCACCTCGGCCCCATGTCGCCTAGCGCGCAGGCCGAGGTGACGCGGCTGCTGGTCGTCGTCGAGTGGCACGGCGACTACTACGGCCGGGAAGAGCGCGTCGACGTGCTGCGGGAGTGGATCGAGGGCGCGCTGACCGACCGGGACGACACCCCCGGCGTCACCATCACCGAGGTCCCGGAGCAGGGCTGACTCAGCGATGAGCAAGACGTGGGCGAAGGGCAGCACCAGGGCGTGGCGCAACACCCGCGCCCTGGTGCTCGCCCGCGACCTCTACCGCTGCCGCGCCCACACCGACGGATGGTGCGACCACGTACCCGGCGACCACACCTGCACAGGCCTGGCACTGCTGGCCGGCCCGGACGCAGGCCACGCCCACCACACCCTCGGCCGCACCGTCACAGGCGACGACCCCACCCACATCGTGGCAGCGTGCGCCCCCTGCAACCTCCACATCGGAGACCCCACCCAAGCACCCGACCCACCAGGCAGGAGCGTGACCCGATGGTGATCGAGCCGCAGATGTACGTGGTCGACATGAGCACAGGCGAGGTGACTGGTGGGCCGGAGCCGGGCATCGTCCAGCACTGGGACCGCGACACGTTCGAGCTGGAGGTGCACGAGTACGCGCCCGACTCGTGCGACCGATGCAACGAACTCCGCGACCTCGGCTTCGAGGACGAGTCATGATGTCCGATTTTTCCCCTATGGGGGAGGCCTGGACACCCCGAGGTACGTGTCCGTTCTCTCTCCCCGATTGATTGAGAGGTTTTCGCGATGGTGGCTCAGGGGCCGATGTTGCGGGCTGTTGCGGCGGCGCTACGGGACGCGGATGTGTCGAAGCAGGATGGCGGGGCTCGGGCGTTGGCTCGGCGGTACGCGGCGCTGATCGACGAGGCGGTGCCGAAGGCCACGTACGCCGAGCACCTGCGGACGCTGCGTAACGCCCTGGACGACGAGATGGTCGACAACCCGGCGGTCGAGCGGGCGATGACGAAGGTCGAGGAGGCCCTGGCGGCACACTCGGTGATGTCGGATCTTGGCCCGAAGCTGCTCGCGGTGCTGACGTCGTTGGGCATGACGGCTGCGGGCCGCGGCGTGAAGGGGGGAGGTGGCCAGAGTGTCAGTCCAGTTGCTCGCAAGCTCGACGAGTTCACCGAGCGTCGTACTCGGAAGCACGGTTCCTAGGCTCTTCACGCCACCGCTGGTCAAGGGGCCGCCGGGGCCGTGTGGGTGCGGGTGCGCGTTCACTGAGGACACCACCGTCGGTTTCGACCAGGTCCGGTTCGCCGACGAGGTCCTCAACCATCCGTACGACCCGTGGCAACGCTGGTGCGTCATCCACGGTGGTGAGCTGCTGCCCGACGGCTCGCAGCGGTTCCGGTACCGGCTGATCCTGGCGTCCCGGCAGAACGGCAAGTCAGAGATCCCCGTCGGGCTGGTGCCGTACTGGCTGTTCGTCGAGAAGGTCGGGCAGGCCCTCGCGACGTCGACCAAGGTCAACATGGCAAAGAAGCTGTGGTTGAAGTCGCGGAAGCTGGTGTCGTCCTCGGGGCTGGAGGAGCTGCTCGACCGCCGTTGGTACCGGGAGGCCAACGGCGAAGTGGAGATGTGGACCCCCGAGCAGACCGCAGACGGCAGGCCGTGGGACTCGCACTACGGCATCGACGCGTCGAACGAGGAGGGCGGCCGGAGCCTCAGCATCGAACGCCTGATCATCGACGAGCTGCGCCACCACTACGACTACTCGGCATGGGGTGCTCTCGTCCGCACGATGGGCGCCGTCGACAACGCGCAAGCCTGGCTGCTCTCGAACGCCGGCTCGGACCGCAGCATCGTGCTCAACGACCTACGCGACGCCGCGGTGACCGAGCTGCCCGACGGCACCGAGGTGGCGGTCGACGACCCGGACACCGACCTGTTCCTCGCCGAGTATTCGTCGGCGAAGGACGCCGATCCGGAAGACGTGTACGCCCTGGCGCAGGCCAACCCCAACATGAACCGGCGCGGGCAGAAGTCCCGCGATCTGCTGGCGGATGCGCGGCGCGCGGTCAAGGCCGGCGGGGAGGCGCTGACCGAGTTCAAGACCGAGGTCATGTGCATCCGGGTCAGGAACCTCAACCCGGCGATCGACCCCAAGCCTTGGCGGGACTGCGGCACGGGCACCGGCCTCGACGAGGTGCGGTCGCGGGTCGCGATGGTCCTGGACGTCGCGCCGGACCTGCGGCACGCGGTGCTGTGGGCCGCAGCTGTGCTGCCCGACGGACGGGTAACCATCGACTTCGTCCAGTCCTGGGAGGGGCAAGGCTGCACAGTGAAGGTCCGGCGGGAGCTGCCGAAGCTGTTGGCGCGGACCCGGCCGCAGGCCTTCGGCTGGCTACCGGACGGACCGGCCGCCGCGCTCGCGGCCGACCTGGCGGACCCGGCGAAGAAGGGCAACCCGACCCCTGGCCGCGCCGAGTGGCCGCCCCGTGGCGTCAAGGTCGAGGAGATCCGCACTGCCGGGACCGGCGCGGTGTGCATGGGCTTCGCGGACCTGGTCGACGCGCTCCAGATCCTGCACACGAACGACCCGCTGCTGAACGCTCAGGTCGCCGGGGCGGAGTGGCTGGCGCGAGGCAACACGAAGGTGTTCAGCCGCAAGGGCGAGGGCCACGTCAACGCGGTGTACGCGGCGGCCGGCGCGGTGCATCTCGCGCGGACGCTGCCGGCACCGGTGGGTAAGCCGCGCGTGGTGGTCGTCACGAAGTAGTTAAGCACCTCAACGGTTGAGTGTTGAACCTCTTGACTGTCGAGTATTCTGCCGGTCATGGGGTTGTGGGCGCAGGTGAGGGAGCTGTTCAGGCTGCCCTCCCTGCCGCCCGGGTACAGCCAGTTCGCCGCCGAGACCGACCCGGAGCCGCTCGACCGGGTCATCGTCAAGATGATGGGCCGCGGCGCCGTTCCGAAGGTCGACCGTGAGGCGGCACTGTCGGTGCCGGCGGTCCTGCGGGGGCGGAACCTGATCTGCTCAATCTCGACGTTGCCGCTTGTGCAGTACGCACGAGACTGGCGGGTCGAGGAACTGCTGCTGCTGGAGCAGATCGACCCCGATGTGCCCAACGTCGTGACCCTCTCGCAGACCGTTGAGGACTTGCTCTTCGAGGCCATCTCCTGGTGGCTCATCACCGCCTCCGACGACCAGGGCTTCCCGACCGCCGCACGGCACCTGGACGTCAACAGTGTGTCGCTGAACCCGCCAGGGAACCGGCCGCCGCCGGCGCCGTTGCCGTCGGGGGAGGAACCGCGTGGCGCGGTGGTGTACGTCGCCGGCGAGAAGGTTCCTGCGTCGAAGATCATCCGCTTTGACAGTCCGAACCCGGGCCTGCTCAAGACAGCCGGACGGGCGATTCGCCGGGCCATCCTGCTCGACCGGGCCGCAGAGCTATATGCCGACGACCCCCGGCCGCTGGACTACTTCACCCCGACCGAGGGCGCCGATCCTGTCGGTGACGACGAGGTCGAGGGCATCCTGCGGAAGTGGATCGCAGCCCGGAAGGAACGCGCCACGGGCTATGTGCCGGCCGCGTTGAAGTACAACACCGTTGACGTGCCCACCCCCGCAGATCTCCAGATCGTGGAGCAGCAGAAGCGGGCGGCGCTGGACATCGCGAACGCTCTCGGCCTGGACCCGGAAGACCTCGGGATCAGCACCACGTCGCGGACGTACCAGAACGCGACGGACCGGAGGCAGGACCGGATCAATGAGGTGCTTTCGCCGTACATGAGTGCGATCACCGATCGGCTGTCGATGGGCGACGTCACCAAGAAGGGGCACCTCGTGCGCTTCCAGCTGAACGACTACCTGCGCGCCGACCCGAAGACCCGCGCCGAGGTCGACGAGATCCGCATCCGCACCGGTACCAAGACGGCCGACGAGGTACGCCACGACGAGCGGCAGCCTCCGCTACCCACCTCGGCCAAGCCCGCACCGAAGGAGACGGCCGGTGCTGTGGCCGCTCATGGCGCCCCGATGACCTTCGCTGACGACCAGGGCGCGGGCATGACGTTCTCCATCTTCGACTTCGCTGGCGACAGCGAGCCGGCCAGGGTCGATGCGGGGAAGCGCACCATCACCGGCCTGGCTGTGCCCTACAACAAGATCGCCCGCAAGTACGGCCTGGCGTTCCGGTTCCGACCTGGGTGCCTTCAGTACAGCGACGTTTCCCGGATCAAGCACTTGAAAGACCACTACGTCCCGGTCGGTGTGCACGAGTCGGTGCAGGAGACGAAGCGGGGCCCGGTCGTCAAGCTGAAGGTTCTCGACGGCCCGGAGGGCTCCCCGGCGAAGCTCGAACGCGACCAGCTGCTCTACGACGCGGAGCACGGCCTGTACGACGGCCTGTCCATCGGCGTCGACTTCAGCCTCGACCCCAACGTTGGCGACGTCGAGTGGAACGAGAAAGACAAGGTTTACGACGTCCTGCGTGCCAGTTGGCGCGAGACGTCGTCGACGCCCATGCCTGCATTTGACGACGCGAGGGTCACGAAGGTGGCGGCGTCGCGAGGGAACGGAGATCGATCAATGCCATGTGCCACCTGCGGGCAGGTCCACGCGGAGGGCGTGGCGTCGTGCACCGCTCCCACCACCGCGCCGGCCACCCAGCCGACCGCCGTCGAGATGAACGCCGCACCGGCCACGCCGGTGGCGCCAGCCCCGGGCGGCCTGACACTGTCCAGTGACCAGCTGGCCGTCCTGCTCAGTCGCCCGGATGGGCTGGCCGGCCTGGCCGCGCTGCTCACGCCCGGGGCCCCGGCGGCGCCCGCCGCGCCGGCTCCGGAGCAGCGGCAGACCGTCGACCCGACCCGCGCCGTGTCGCTGACCGCCTCGGTCACCGAGCCGGCCCCGTACCGGTTCGACAGCCGCGGCAACATCATGCGCGGCTCTCATGACTTCAGCTCGGACCTGATCCTCGGGCTGAAGGGGAAGGACCAGGCCGCCTACGACCGGGCGCTCTCCGTCGTGCAGGAGCGGTTCGACGTCAGCAACGTCGCGTCGTTCGACACCGACCGGGCGGACACCGCCGGCCTCAACCCGACCCGGCAGCGGCCGGACATGTACGTCGATCAGCGTCAGTACCGGTACCCGGTCTGGGAGGCCATCAACAAGGGCACCCTTACTGACGTCACCCCCTTCGTGTTCCCCAAGTTCAACACCGCGTCGGGCCTGGTCAACAACCACACCGAGGGCGTCGAGCCGACCCCCGGAACGCTGACGATCACCACGCAGACCGTCACCCCGACCGCCGTGTCGGGCAAGGCCGAGATCACCCGTGAGGTGTGGGACCAGGGCGGTAACCCGCAGGTGTCCGGCCTGATCTGGCGGCAGATGGAGCGTGGCTGGTACGAGGCCCTGGAGGCCCGCGCCGTTGCTGTTCTCGACGCCGCCACGCCGACGGCCATCGCGTTGACCGCCGGGGTGAAGGACGACGTCCTCGCCGACGAGCTGACCGCGGCCATGGTGTTGCTTCAGTTCGTCCGCGGCGGGTTCTCGATGGACAACCTGTTCACGCAGGTCGACCTCTACAAGGCGCTCGCGGCCGCCGAGGACACCACCGGTCGCCCGCTGTTCCCGGCGCTCGGCCCTGCAAACGCGTCCGGCACCTCGCGGGCCCGCTGGTCGGCGCTGGACATCAACGGCATCGCCGCGCTGCCCGCGTGGGCGCTCGCGGCGTCCGGGGCGGTCGTCGCCTCCTCGTACCTGTTCGACTCGGAGAGCGTGCACGGCTGGGCGTCCGCGCCAAACCGGCTCGACTTCGAGTACCAGGTCGCCCACATCGACATCGCGATCTGGGGCTACGGCGCCACCGCGATCTCCGACCTGGCCGGTGTCCGTGAGATCACCTACGACCCGGTGGCGTGAGCCGAACCGGACTGACCGAATCGAGCAGGAGGCGCAGATGGCGCAGGCAGGATCGCGGTCGGCGGGGGCGCAGAGCACCCCGGCGACCGCCAAGACGGAGACCATCCCGGTCTCGCAGCCGGAGCAGTCGGCGGACGCCGGCCGGGTCGCCGAGCTGGAGGCGGAGGTCGAGCAGCTGCGCGAGCAGCTGGCCGAGGCCCGGGAACCCAAGACGAGCGAAGGCGGTGAGCCGGCCTACGTCGCCGCGCTCGTCGACGCCCTGGCCGACGGTGCCACGGTGCCGGAGAACGTTGAGCGTCGGCTGCGGGCGGCGGGTCGGCTGACCAACCGCCCGGTCGAGCCGTCGTTCGGGCTGTCCGAGGGGCAGCGGCAGGAGCTGCTCGCCACCGGCAAGACGACCAGCCCGTTCACCGGCACGCCGCAGCTCGGCACCGGGAAGCCGGGCGAGAAGCCGCGGGCGGTGTCGGCCGCCGAGCACGCGAAGACGCCGGCCAAGCAACAGGCGCCGGCGCGCGACAAGCAGTAATCCGGGCGGAGGGGAAAGGGGGTGACCATCATGCGGGCGGTGTCGTCGACGTCAGTGTTGCTGCCGGTCGGCGGATACTGGCGGCTGGACGTCGATGCCGACACCGTCCCGACTGTGGTGGTCACCCCTCCCACCGGTGAGCCAGTCCCGGTCCTGGCTGCGCAGACGGCCGCCGGGCGGTGGCAGGCGACGTACCTCGTGCTGGCTCCCGGCCGCTACGTCGCCCGGGCCACCGTCGTCGACGAGGACGTCGTCGACTTCGTCGCGCAGGTCTTGGCGGTCACCACCGGGGCGGAGATGCCCGACGTGCCGGCCGTCGTCGAGTACCTCGGCGAGACCAGCGCCACCGAGGACGAGGTCCAAAACGCGCTCGACGCCGAGCTGGCCGCGCAGCGTGGTGTGTGCCGGGTGCGCGCGGTGTACCCGCCGGATCTGCGGGAGGCGCTGCTGCGCCGGGTGGCCCGCAACCTGGCGCTGCGCAGCCTGCCCCTGGCGGTGCTGCGCGGTGACGCCGAGGCCGGGACGACCGTGCTGCCGGGCCGGGACCCTGAGGTCCGCCGCCTGGAGGCACCGCACCGAAGGATGCCGATCGGATGAGCCTCGTTGGGGACCGCACTGCCATCGCAACCGCGCTGACCACGGTGGACGAGGTGACCGGGTACGCGAGTAAACCGAAGATCCTCCGGCCCGGTGACGCGTGGCCGCTGCTCGGACCGCTCGACCGCGCCGGCGGAATGTCGTTCACCGCGACCTGGCGAGTGTTCCTGGTCCTGCCTCAGGACGAGGTCACAGCCAGCGAGTGGCTCGACAGCCACGTAGAGCCGCTCGTCGACGCGCTACTGCCCGTGGGCTTCGTCGACCAGTTCCTGCCGGTGGCCGTGACCACCGAGGCCGGCGACCAGCTGGCCGTACAGATCACCATGAGGAGTGAGTGACATGCCGGCTGCTGCGGGTGCCCACATCTACCGGAACGCCTCCGTCGAGATCGACGAAGTGGAGTACGCCAACCAACTGACGACTGCCCGGTTGGTGCCGGATCAGCCGGTGCAGACAATGCGCACGCTCGACCCGACTGGCACCCTCCAGGACGTCGACACCGCCACCTGGATGTTCGAGATCTCGGGTCTTCAGATCAACATCGCCGGCGGCCTCGCGAAGGCCTTACGGGACGCGGACGGCGGCGAGTTGGAGATCATCCTTCAGCCGAAGGTGGGCTCCGCGCAGGCCACCGCTACCTTCACGGTCAGGGCGCTCATGCCCGCGTTCGGCGGCGAGCAGGGCAACTGGTTGTCCTCGGAACTGTCGCTGCCGGTTGTCGGTCAGCCCGTCTTCGGGGTGAGTGCTTGATGGCCACCAGCCGGTTCGAGTTGCGTGCGGTGATGGAGGACGAGACCACGTACGACGTGGTCGCCGACCAGCGCGACGCAGCTCGGTTCGAGGTCCAGGACTTCGGTTGCTCCGCGCGGGAGTTGATGTCCCGGGTCGCCACCGCCTACCGGTTCATGGCCTGGTCAGCGCTGACCCGCCGAGGCGAGATCAAGCTCAAGTGGACCGAGTTCGATGCCACCTGCGTCGAGGTCATCGACATGCCCGACGACGAGGAGTCGGCCGTGCCGGCTGATGCCGAGGACCCTGGCCAGCCGGCTCCGTCCGCTTAGACCTCGTGGTGCTGGCCTGGCGTACGGGTCAGCCGTTGACGGGGCCGGCCGGGCTGGAGTCGTGGCATCCGAGGGACGTGGCCACCCTCACCGACTTGCTCATTGAAGAGGCAGCGGCCCGGCGGCGGGCGCAGAGGGGGTGACGGGATGGGCTCGCTCGACGACCTGATCCGTGACCTGCGCGCGTTCGAGAACCGCAAGGAGGTCACCAACCGGCTGGCGCGCGAGCTACGCAAGCCGGTCCCCGCCGTGCGGCAGCTCATCCGGAACCGTGCCCTGGCCGTGCTGCCCGAGGGCGGTGGGTTCGGCGAGTGGGTGTCCAAGCTGTCCATCACCGCCCGGGTGAAGCTGCAGGGGCGGGCCGCCGGCGTCAAGCTGGTCGGCCGACGCAAGGGCTACCCGGACAAGGACCCGAAGGTCGACCTGCGGCGCATTGATCAGGGCCGCGCTGCCGCTCCGTCGTGGGGCCACCGCACGGCCGCGAGCTGGCACTTTCAGGCGGTGACGCCGGGCTTCTTCAGCGACCCGGCGACCGAGGTCGATCAGTGGCGGCAGGCCGCCGACGTTGCCCTCGACGACGCCCTGGAGGTGATC
Source organism: Micromonospora sp. NPDC048839 (assembly GCF_040649915.1). NCBI lineage: Bacteria > Bacillati > Actinomycetota > Actinomycetes > Micromonosporales > Micromonosporaceae > Micromonospora > Micromonospora sp. NPDC048839. The sequence goes on along the minus strand of NZ_JBEZGL010000007.1, from coordinate 95,496 downwards.
CGCCGTGGCTAGGGACGTTGAGGCAGACATCCTCGTCCGGGACAAGACCGGCCCGGGTATCCAGTCCGTTGAGCGGAATCTCAAGAAGGCCGCCGACCAGTCCAACAAGATGACCGCGGCCCTCAAAGAGGGCGCCGCTCAGTGGGGGCGTGGCTTCCAAAAGCTGGGATCGGCGACCAGCAAGTGGGCCAACTCTGGCGACTCGGCGGGGAAGCGGTTCGCCCGAGGTATCGGCAACGGACTCAGCAAGGTCGCCGAGTTGGGTGGTGCGGTCGGCGGCAGCATCTCGAAGGCGGTCACCGCGGCGGGCCCGCAGGTGGCGCTGGCGGTGTCGGCCGTGCTCGTCGGTGCGGCGCTCGCCGCCGCTCCGGCGATCGGCGCCGCCGTGGTTGGTGGCGCTGGTCTGGGTGGCCTCGTCGGCGGGGTGATGATCGCGTCGAAGGACGCCCGGGTCGCTGCGGCTTTCGGTGACCTGAAGGAGAAGGCGGGCAAGCAGCTCCAGGAGGCGGCGGGCCGGTTCGTGCCTGCCTCTCTCGAAGCGATCAAGGTGGCCAAGAGCGCGTTCGCCGGGATGCTCCCGGACTTGAAAAGGATCTTTGACGTCTCCGCGACGTGGCTTGCCCCATTCACTCAATCCGTAGGCCGAGGTGCCCAGCTTGCCCTGGCTGGCATTACTCAGGCGATCACCAAAGCCGGCCCCATCATCACGGTCATCGGCAAGGGGGTTGAGGGCATTGGCCGGGAAGTCGGCAAAGCCTTTGCCAGCCTGTCGGATAACGGCAATTCCATGGCCCTGGCGCTAAAAGGCGTTTTCTTCCTCATCGAATCCAGCATCAAGAACGTCGGAATGGTCCTCAATTTTCTGACCGAGGCGTTCGAATACTTCGTCAACAAAATCCCGGGCGGCAAAAAGTTGCTCGATTCGATGACCGAGTCGCAGGACGGGGCGAAGTCGTCGGCGCTGAACCTGTCCGGCGGGTTCCAAGCCTTGGCCGGAGACGCCAATGCCGCCGCCGCCGGGCTGACGAACGCGAAGCAGAAAGCCGACGAACTGGTCGACTCGAACATTGGGCTCGCCCGGTCGCAGATCGCCTCGCGGGACGCGACCCGCCAGGCGGCGGAGTCGATCAAAGAGAACAGCAAAGAGAAGCTCACCAACCAGCAGCGCGCCGACGCCAACAAGCTGGCGCTGCTGTCGATGGCCGACGCTTTCAACCAGGAGACGATCGCTGGCGAGAAGTCGGGCCTCGGTGCCGGAAAGGCCAGCGCGGCGTACTCGACGAACCGCGAAGCCCTGATCAAGATGGCGGAGAAGGCCAACTTCTCCAAGGCTGAGGCCGAGAAGCTCGCCGCGTCGCTGCTCCGGATCCCGGCGAATGTGCACACCGACGTCGGCGTGAACACCGAGAATGCGTCCTCGAAGTTGGAGACCTTCCAGAAGAAGATCAACGGACTTCGGGGGAAAACGGTCACCGTGACGGTGCAGTCCAACGGCGACCACCGCATCGTCGGGCAGGGCACGCAGGTGCGCCGATGGGGTGGCATTGACTACGCCATGGCCCGCGGCGGCGCGATCCAGGCCCACTTCGCCAAGGCGCCCACCGTGCTCTACGGGGAACGGGAAACTGGCGGCGAGGCGTACATCCCGCGGGTGGGTGACCTGGGCCGGTCCCGGTCGATCGCCGAGACGGTGGTGCGGGACTGGCTGGGCGGTGAGGTCGCCTGGGGTGACCGCCGCGGTGGTGGCGCCCGCGGGGGTCCGACCACCGTCAACGTCGCGGTCACCGCGTACAGCGACCGCTTCTCTCTGCGCCAGGTGATGCAGGACTTGGCCTTGCAGGGCGTGCACTGATGCCGCTGACTGAGGGCCAGATCATGGTGCGGGACCTGGTGATGGGTCCCGGCACCATGTACGAGACGCTGCGGGGTTTCGACCCGTACAGCCGCCAGGCGCGCGTCGAGCAGAGCGACCCTCGGGCGTGGGGTGACGGGTCGTGGTCGGGCGCGGAGTGGACCGCTGAGGCGGTCGTGCCGATCCCGGTCCGGGTCAAGGACGCGGCTAACCGGTCGCCCGGCGGGTGGCTGGCCGCGCATCAGCGCCTGGCCGCCGCGTTCGCCCCGTCGCACACCGACCTCGAACTGCGGTGGTGCACCGGCGGCACCGAGTACGTGATGGTCGGTCGGCCGCGAATGGTGGAGCCCAACGTCGACACCGCGCCCGCCGGCTGGACGTACACCAAGTGCGCGTTCGCCGCGCTCACGCCGACGATCTACTCCGGCACTGAGCACTCGGTGACGATGGGTCTGCCGTCGACCACCGGCGGCCTCACAGTGCCGCTGACCACCCCGTTCAGCATCGGGGCGACGGTCACCTCGGGCCGACAGACGATCACCAACGTGGGCACGAAGGCGACCGGCCTGCGACTGCGCATCGACGGTCCGGTGGTCGAACCGCGGATCTCACTGCTGACGTCTTTCGGCACGGCGATCCTGCGGTTCTGGCTGATGCTCGACGCCGGCCAGTGGCTGGACATCGACACCGACGCCCGCACCGTCTACCTGCAGGGCAGCGTGTCGCGGCGTGGTCTGACCTCGGTGGAGGGCATCGGCTGGCCGGTGCTGCCGGGCGGCCTGCCCGGCGAGCTGGCTTTCGACGCGACCGCCTACAACTCGTCGGCGCTGCTGACCGCCAGGTGGCGGGACGCATGGAACTAAGGAGACGAGATGCCTGATCCGCTGTGGATCGATGCGTCGTCGGGTGCACCCGCGTACTCGGCGGCGGAGCTGAGGCAGAACATGGCGCTGGCGCTGATGTTCGACGGTCGGAACATGGGCGCCCGGGCCGGTGTGCGCCCGGGCGGCAACCAGCTGCTGGTCTCGCTGGCCGGGTCGACGATCACCGCGCAGCCGGGCGTGCTGTGCCTTGACCCGGGCCTGTCCACACCGCAAGGCCCGTACTGGGTGGCGATCCCGGCGGCCGAGACGCACACGCTCACCGCGGCCGACGCGAGCAATCCCCGCAAAGACATTGTGGTGGCCAGGGTGTACGACACCGTCGAAGACTCGTCAGGGCTGCGGTTGGCGCGCACCGAGTACATCGCTGGGGTGGCCAACCCGTCCCCGGCGGAGCCGTCCGTGCCTGCGGGGGCGACCCGGCTGGCCACGATCGATGTGCCGAAGGTGGGGGGCGGGTCGCCGGCGGTCACCGACCGCCGCCGGTACACCGCCGCCGCCGGGGGCATCGTGCCGGTCGCGGCGGATGCGGACATCAGCGCAGCCGTCGCTGGCCGGTACCGACACAACCTCGCCACGGGCCAACTGGAGCAGGACACCGGCACGGTGTGGCGGAGGGCCGACTGGTGGTCGTCGTGGGGTCGGGTCGGTGGGCGCCGGTACCAGGCGGGCAGCGGCGTGCTCCTCGCGGATAACACAGGTTCGGAGGCTGTCACGAACGTGCATACCGGCAGCGTGCCGGTGGTGGCTGGCCGGTCGTATCACATCCGCATGTCGGGTCGTGTGGTGACCAGCGCCAGCGCGGCGCTGATCATGCGGGTGCGGGATGACGCTGGGCTCGGCGCGGTGACGGGCACGGAGCGCGGCGCGAAAGCGGTGGAGACGCCAGCGAACGCCAGCCCGGCCTGGGAGAACGAGATCCTCGGCTACTTCGACGCCACGGTCACCGAGAGCAGGACTTTCATCCTGACCGGGACCACCCTGTCTGGCGGCCACAAGTGGTACGCGGGCTCGGCCACATCCCCCGTGGTCGCTGAGGTGATCGACATCGGTCCGACGCTGCTGACGGTGGTGCCGTGACCGTCGTGCAGTGGCTGGGCTGCGATCTGGTGAGCGGCCAGATCGTGGAGGAGCTGCCTGAACTGGTGCCGTCGGGGACGATCGGTGCCCTGCTCGGCGCATACACGAGCGCCAGCTTCGCGCTGCCGATCCCGTTGGGCGGGCACGGTGCGCCGCCGCGCAACTGGCAGTCGGCGACCGAGCCGGGCCGCAGCATGATCGTGGCCGTCCTCGGTGAGACACCGATCTGGGCGGGCATCGTGCTCACCCGCAGCGGCGGCACCGACGCCACCGTGCGCCTGGGCTGCGTGTCGCCCGAGGGCTACCTGGACCGCCGGTACGTCGGCACGCACACGTGGGCGCAGCAGGACGAGTCGTCGGTGATCGCTGCAGGCTTGCTCGCGGATGCCGCGGTTGAGGGGATCGGCCTGCTGGTCGACGCCCCGTCGACGGGCACGCTGCGGGACCGCACGTATACCGACCAGGACGACGCCACCGTGTACTCGCGGCTGCGGGAGCTGATGGGCGTCATCGACGGCCCGGAGTGGACAGTGGCTCTGGGCTGGTCCAGCGCCACGCAGACCGCCGTCACCAAGACGGTGCGGGTTCGCAAGCGGATCGGCGTCGCCTCCGCCACACCCAACGCGGTGTTCTCCAGCGGCGGGACGTCGAGTGCCCGCTACGAGTACAGCGAGGACTACACCGCCGGCCGCGGCGCGGACCACGTGGTCGCCACCAGCACCGCTGAGGGTGAGGTCCGGCCGCAGTCCGCGCCGGCCCGCGAGGAGCCCCTGCTCGCCGCCGGGTGGCCGCGCTGGGAGCACCGTTACTCCCCGGGCAGCTCGATCACTGAGGTGGCCACCCTCGACGGCCATGCCCAGCGGGCGTTGGCGCTGATGGCCCATGGGGCGCGCGCCTTGACGATCACCGCCCGCGCTGATGCGTATCCGCTGCTGGGCAGAGACTGGTCGGCGGGCGACGACGTCCGTCACGAGCTGACCGGGCACCGGCACCCAGCCGGGCTGGTCGGGGTGAGGCGGGCACTCGGCTGGACCCTCGACCCGACGATGGGCACCGTGTCGCCGATCCTGCTCGCTGATGGTGAGGATGTGATCGAGTGATCCCCTCTGACCAGCTGCCACCCGGCCCCGACTGGATCGCGAGGCGGCTCGCTGACCTGGATCGGCAGGTGCGTGAGCTACTGGCCGGGCGGCAGCCACCCGCGACCCCGCTCGCCTGGGTGGCCTCCGATAGCACGCTGTGGCCCGGCACCACATCCAGCGCGTTCGTGTCGCTGCTGGAGGCATCGGTGCCGCGCCAGCAGCCCCGGATCACCGTGCGGATTCGGCACACCACCGAACTGGCTGGGACGTTCGGCGAGCTGCGGGTGATGGCCAACGGCCAGCCGCTGGACTCGACCGTGGCGGTTACTTTCGGTGCAGCTACGACCACGATCGGGCCGGTAGCCCTTCCATCGGGCACGTACGCGGCCGTGGTCGGCCTAACTGTTGATGCCCGTCGCACGGCGGGCAGCGGATCTGTGAGAGCGATGGTGGCAGGGGCATGGACGCAGCAGTAGGTAGGCGTGGTCTGGTCGTGGCAGTCCTGGTGGTCCTGGCGGCCGGCATGGTGACCGGCATCCCGTCGTCGGCCCCGGCGGGCGCCGCGGCCACAGTGGAGTGTCCGAGCCCGGCGCCGCCCCCTACGGTGATCATGACGGTCGGTGACAGCATCACTGACGGCATCATCATCGACCAGACGCCGACCGCCGGATATCGAGCGGAGCTGGGCAGGCTGCTGACTGCCGCGTGCGTGCCGCACACCCTCGTCAACGCGGCACTGAACGGGTCGCCGTGTACCTACTGGACGGACCGCTTGGCCGGGCTGATGGCCACCCACCGCCCCGACGTGGTGTTGCTGGCGTGTGGTACCAACGACCGGCTCGACGACAAGACGCCGGAGCAGGTCGCCGCGTGGGAGGGCATGTACCGGGCGCTGCTCACCACGGCCCTGTCCGCCGACCCGGACGTGCTGGTCTACCCCGCGTGGGTCCAGTACTCCACCGGTGTCCGGGGCAGCGGGTGCCCGTCGTGGCAGGGGTCGTCGCCCGCGTGGCAGCCCGGCTACGAGGCGATCGTCAACGATCGCGTCCACAGGGCGTTCGCGCCGTTGCCGGAGTCCGGGCACCGGATCCCCGCCGTCGCTGACTACCAGGTCATCCCTGAGGGTTACCTGGATGCGTGCGGGGTGCACCCGACCCCCGGCGGCTACGACGTGATGGGTCGGCTGGCCTACAACACGATCGCCCCTCGGCTGGGCGTCCCGCAGGCACCGCTGCCGTGTGGGCTGACGGGGCGGCGTCCTGGTGCGCTGACACGCGACTGGACGCCGTGCCAGCGGATGGTGCTCTGATGGCCTGGGTGGTCGCGCCCAACATCAAGGCGCTGTTCGCCTCCATCAACAAGATCGCCCCGAAGCGGGACCGGACCACCGACGGCACGGTCGGCGACCTGGCCCACTCCACCGGAACGTCGGGCCACAACCCCGACGACACCCCGGGGGTGAAGGCCGAACGGCAAGACGCCGACAGCATCCCGGAGGTCCGCGCGGGCGACGTCGACCGGGACCTGCGTATCGACCACATCCCGGGCGACGACATGGAAGCCGTCGTGCAGAAGGTCGTGCGTACCCCGGCGCTGCGCCGCCGCCTGATCTACGTGATCTACAACCGGCGGATCTGGTCGGCGTCCTCGGACTGGGCGCAGCGGCCCTACACGGGCAGCAACCCGCACGACCACCACGCCCACTTCTCGGGCGATCCGGCGTACGACAACGACTCGTCTCCCTGGGCGGGGATCGAGCAGATGGGAGAGGTGGCCGAGTTGACCCCCGAAGAGCGCAACTGGCTGGAGAAGGCGGCCAAAATGGCCGACCAGCTGCTGAATCCGGACCTGGGGATGAAGGTCGGCGGCACCCCGACGGCCCTGCACCAGGTGCTCCGGCACATGGCGTGGCCGATCGTCAACGGCCCTGACCGCTCCGGGGCGTACTTCGCCGCGTGGATGGGCAAGGTCGCCGACGAGGTGGGCGTCGACGCGGGCGAGCTGGCGGCCATCGCCGCGGCTGCCCGTGAGGGTGCATCCGACGCGGCGACCGCAGCGATGGCGGCGCTCACCCCGGCGGCCATCGCCGACGAGGTGGTCAAGGCGCTCCCCGCCGATCAGGCCAAGGCGCTCGTCGACGAGCTGACCCGTCGACTGGCCTCCTGACTCACCACAACACGGGGGAGGTCCGCCGGTGTCCGGTGACGACATCACCAACGCCGAGCTGGCACGCCGCCTCGACGCGTTCCGGCGAGACGTGCACGACGACCTGTCCGACATCTCGCGCCGCATGGACGCCTACGTGCTGCGCGAGGTGTACCAGGCCGAACGGCTCGCCGACCAGACCCGCATCGGGGTACTGGAGCGGCGCGTCGACCAGGGCGACGAGCAGCGGCGGGCACAGTCCCGCTGGCTGATCTCCGCCGTCATCATCCCGACGGTCGCCCTGGTCGCGACGGTCGTGCTCAACCTGATGGGGCCGACATGATCCGGCTGGCACGGTGGGGCGGCTGGCGCGACTGGGCGGTCGTCGCCGGCGCGATCACGTTGGCGGTGTCGATCGCCTGGTCGACGTACCACATCGGTCTGATCCGTGCCCAGAACGACGCCTTGGCCACGGCGCTGGAGCAGCAGCGGCGCCAAGCGCAGGACGCCGGTCAAGAGCCGGTCGCGCCGGCACCCGAGGACATCATCCGCGACCCGCAGGTCGTGTCTGGCCCGGCGGGTCCGTCAGGGCCTCCAGGTCCGCCCGGGCGGGACGGCGCCGACGGGTTCGGTGTGGCGGGCGTGCCGGGGCCTTCCGGCGCACCTGGTGCTCCTGGCGGCCAGGGCGGGCCGGGAGCCGACGGCAGGCCCGGGGCGGACGGGAAGCCCGGAGCCGATGGCCCGGCGGGCCCGGTTGGGCCGGTTGGACCGCAGGGTCCCGCCGGCGAGGCAGGCCCTCGCGGCGAGACGGGCCCGACCGGGCCGGTTGGTCCGGCCGGACCGCAGGGTGAAGCGGGGCCGGCTGGTGCTCAGTGCCCGGAGGGGACGACCGCTCAGACGCTCACCGTGGTCACGGCCGATGGCGTACAGGAGATTGCGGCATGCGTCGTCGACTAGACCGTCCGGTGTCGGTGGTCATGCTGCGTGGTCAGCCCACAGTCGGGACGTCTGCAGCGCCACTGCCTGCCCATCTCCCAACAGCCGTGCACCTTGCAGGCACCCCACCCGGGATTCGTCTCGGCGTGCCCAGCCGGGCACGGCCGGGGGACTTCCGCCAGCTCACCGGCTGGCGTCCGCACGTACTCCTGCACACCTCAACCTTAGGAGACCCAGTGAAGATCTTCGGTCGTGAGCCCGCTCTCGTCATCGGTGCAGTCGGTGCGCTGCTCACCGTGCTGGCCAGCCTCAACGTGCCCGGCCTCGACGCCGGCGCCGCGGCGGCCATCACCGCGTTCGTCGCCGCGAGCATCATCGCCATCACCACCCGGCCAGTCGCTCCGGCCCTGTTCACGGCGGTGATCGCGGCAGGCGTGGCGTTGGTCGCCGAGTACGGCATGGACGTGCCCGACGGTGTAACGGGCGCGCTCGCCGGTGCGGTGCTAGCCGGGTTCGCCCTGTTCGGCATCCGCCCGCAGGTGATCCCCGCGTCCGACCCGGCGGCCCGTCGGTAGGATCGTCGGCGCGGTGCTCCCGGTGACGTCCCGGGCAGCGCCGACCAGACGCAGATGCGCCCCACCTGGCTGGCCAGGTGGGGCGCATTCGTGCTTGCCGAACTACTTCACCACCCACCGAGGCGGCACCGGCTCGCTCTCCGCCGCGTACTCCACCGCCACCGGCCGCGACTTCGCCGGCACCGGGTAGGTGATCCAACCGCGCACACACCGGCCGGGCGCCAGCACCTTCTCACCCCATGGGTACTCCGGTTGCGGGAACTGGCCGTAGCCGGTGTTCGACGGCTCGATCTGCGTGTCGTCGGCGTACACCAGCACCCACGGCGAGTGGGACACCGCGATCTTGTTGGCGGTGTAGTCCTTCTTCACGCACACCTTCACGTCGACGGCGCCCCACTCGAAGCCCTTCTGCTCATCGGGGCGGGGTGCTGTCTTCGCGACGGGCTGCTTGTAGGCGTACACGGTGGAGACGACGGCTCCGTCCGGGGACTCCCTGCTCTTGCCCAGGGTCAGGGGTGCGTTCGGGTCCACGGTCGGGCTGGGGCTGACCGATGGCGAGGCTGAGGGCGACGCGGCCGTGGGTGACGGGGGCGCGCTCGTTACGGCGGCGGCGGCCGGCTCAGGGTCACTGTTGCCACCGCAACCGGTCAGGGCGACAGCGAGCGCAACGGCGGCGACGCTCAGGCGGGTACGGATCATGTCGGGCACCGTATCGACCAGCGGCGACAGGCCATCAAGATCGTCGGGTAGGTGACCGCGAAACCGACCGAAGAGCGCCGCCCCCTTGGCCTTCCGGCTGAGGGGGGCTCTGTTCGTCTCAGGGGGCGGGGGCCGGTTGCCCGGCCCCCGGCTCGGTCAGTTGACGGTGACGGTGGCGCTCGCGCCGGCCGGGGTGTTGTTCCGGGCCCAGATCCGCAGGTGCGCGACGTGCTCGGAGGTGGTGTTGCGGACGGTCCGGCGGGTGGTGCCCTTGGCCGACTCGATTTCGATGCTCACCGTGTAGGTCATTTCCATCTCCCCTGCTCGCCAGTTCTTGTCTCACCTGAGACACTAATGTCTCCAAGGATGGTGTGTCAAGTGAGACGCGGAAAAGGCCCCATCGATCCCGCACGGGGTTGATGGGGCCTTTTCGTGCTGGTTGGGCTAGTCGGTGCGGGGGCCGTATCGACGGTTCAGGGTGGCCCGACTCCAGCCGGTTTGGCTGGGATCGCAGAGCAGCGTGTCGCCGACTCCCGCATCCCTGGCTTTCTTGATCGACGCCCACGCCTTCTCGACCGCGGCGTCGGCCACCTTGGCGTCGGCGACGGCCTGGGCGAGGAGGGCATGTTGCTCCTCGGTGAGGACCTTCTTTGGGCGGACCACGTCGGTCACGGTAGCAGCTCCCCTGTCTCAGTTGACACACGGTCGGTGAGGGGGTTAGCGTCTCACTAGAGACACAAACTCGCAAGCTGCCAGAGAGACGAAGTCGGCCCCCGGTCCGCGATTCCGCCGCTGACCGAGGGCCTTGATCGGGAGGAAGCCCGACCCATGCAAGATCGTAGTCCAGCCGTGGTACACCGGAGGTACCTCGACCGGCGCGTCACCGGCACCCCCGCCCACGTCGCCGGCGTCATCGCGCACCTGCGCAACAACGCCCGCCTCGTCTACTCGAGCAAGCCGGAGTGGGCGCCCGAGGGCGTGACCGTCGTCGTCCGGATCCTCGACCGGCCTCGACCGACCGTGGCCACGCTGGCCCGTCGTCGTCGACGCTGGCCCGTCGTCGCCGGCGTGGCCACCGCGGTGACCGCCGGCGGGATGGGCGTCTACGCGCTCATCCGCCTGGTCGACGCGCTCATTGACGCCCTGCCCGCCATCCTCGCCGTCCTGGCCGTGCTTGCTCTCGTCGCGACCCTGTCCGGGTCCGCCCGATCCCGGGTCGTGTGCGTGACGATGCACGGCCCTGGCTGCCGCCACCACTGACCGAAGGGACGACGACGATGACCGCACCTGCCGTCAACGGCACGAAGTACCCGCAGCCCGTCGAGGCCCTACTGCCGGAGGCTCGGAAGATCCTCAAGGAACTGGGCGAGGTGCCGGCCCGCAACGAGCTGATGCGCCGGTTCCGGATCGGTGCGCCGAAGGCCGGCGAGCTGCGGAACCTGCTGACCGAAGAGGACATGCGGCGCCGGATGCGCGAGCAGTTCGACTACACCCCGCCGGACGAGCGGACCGACGAGCGGGCCGTCGACCCGTGGGACTACGCCGAGCCGATCGGCCCGAACCCGGCACCGGTTGAGTCGGAGCGGGTGGAGACGCTGCGTGCGGCGATGATCTCCCGGGGTGCGCTCCTCCCGCCCGCCGGAGCGTCGTGGACGGACCCGGTCGTGCCCGAGTCCGCGCCGATGGTCGCACCGGATCCGACCCCCGTTGTTACGCCGGTGGTTGCCGAGCCGGTCGAGCAGGTCGCGCCGGTCAGTCACCCGGGCACGACCACCCCGGACGAGCCGGCCCGCAAGGCAGTCGTGTGGCCCGTCGTGCTGATGGCGTTGGGCGCCTTCGTAGCCGTCTGGTCGGGGTGGGTTGGCCTCGGGAAGCTCACTGGGTTCGGCATGGTGGACCTGCTGCCCGGCATCGTCGAGCCAGGTTCGTGGGCCACCATCGACAGCGCGATCACCCTGCCGATCGGCGTGGAGGCGTACGCGGCGTACGCGCTGTACGTGTGGCTGTCGGGCCGGGTGCCGGACCGGGCGCGCACGTTCGCCAAGTGGTCGGCGCTGGCTTCCCTCGCGGTGGGCGCGCTCGGCCAGGTCGCCTATCACCTGCTCGTCGCCTACGGGGTCACCTCGGCCCCGTGGTGGATCACCACCCTTGTTTCGTGCCTGCCGGTGGCGGTGCTCGGCATGGGCGCTGCACTGGCTCACCTGGTGCGAGAGGACGTCAAGCGATGAGCGGCACCTTCGCGGCGGTGTTCGTCGCCCTCTACGCCGCTCACCAGGTGGCCGACCACTGGATCCAGACTCAGCACCAGGCGGACTGCAAGGGCCGTGCCGGCTGGGTGGGTCGGTGGAACTGCGTCAAGCACGTGGCCACGTACGGCGTGACGCAGCTCGTCGCCCTGGCCCTGCTCGCCGCGGTCACCGGGTGGCGGCCGGCGCTGGCCCCGATGGTGCTCGGCATGGCCGTCAACCTGGCCACCCACTACATCGCTGACCGGCGGACCCCGCTGTTTCGGCTGGCCCTGGCCACCGGCTCGGGAGCGTTCTGGATGCTCGACGCACCGCGCGCCGACCGCGACGACAACCCGTCGCTGGGCACCGGGGCGTACGCCCTTGACCAGTCCTGGCACGTCGGGTGGCTGTTCGTGGCCGCCCTGATCATCGCGGTCTGACCCGACACAAGCGCGGTGCCCGGCCAACGCCTCCACAGCCCGGCCGGGCACCGCCACCCTCGAAGGAGAGCCACACCAGCATGACGGACCTGACGCACCGGGACGACGCCGAGACGGTCGCGATCGAGGCCACCCGCGAAGGCGGCCCGGTCGATCCGCCACCGCACCCGACCACGTTCGCCGACATCACCGAGGACCGGCACCTCCGGCCGATCGTGCCCGCCAGCCTGCGATCTGCCGCCGGCCGACGCTCCCTGGTCGTCGACACCGGCCGGCTCGCTGGCTACTACGCCGCCTATCACGTCTGGCACATGCCGGTCTACCTGGCCCGCATGGCGAAGTGGGCCCCTCGTGGCCTGGTGCGGGCCTTCTACCTGCCGGGCAAATGGGCCAGCGCCGAGGAGGGCAACTGGAACCTGCGGCAGCAAGCCGCGAACCGCGACGACTACGGCGCCTGGCTCCAGCTCGACGCCCGTCGCATGAAGCAGGCGACCTGGCGGTGGCCCCTCGTCCTCACCCTCGGGTTCGCCGTCGCCGTGTCCGGTGCCGTGTTCGCCAACGTCGCCCCGGGCGGGAAGTGGTCCCTCGTGGCCGCCTTGTTCTTGCTGGCCGGGTGGCTGGGACGGCCAGCCGACAAACCCATCATCGACCGGGTCACCACGGGTGGCCGGTTCATCAGGCTCACAGCCGAACTCACCCGCGCGGCCCTGGTAGCCAGCGGTGCCGGCATCAAGGACGGTGGGCAGGTCAGCTTCAACCGAGAGATCTACCGAGACGGCCCCGGGCACACCGCGCTCGTATCCCTGCCGTCCGGAGTCATCGCTACCGACGTGGTCGACAAGCGGGAATACCTTGCCGCAGGGTTCCGACTGCCCGTCGACCAGGTGTGGCCGGACCCCGTCGACGGCGAGCACCCCGGTGTGCTGTCCATCTGGGTGGCAGACAAGCCGGTCAGCGCGATGAAGCAGCCAGCGTGGCCGCTGCTGGAGGACGGCATTACCGACTTCTTCGGCGAGCTGCCCTATGGTTTTGACCCGCGGCTGCGGCCGGTGTCGTGGGTCCTCGCCGAGCGGAACAGCCTGTTTGGCGGTGTGCCCGGATCCGGAAAGACCCTCGCGGCCCGCACCGTCGCACTCGGCGCGGTGCTGGACCCGCTGGTCGTTCCGCTGGTCAGCGAATTGAAGGGCTCCGGCGACCTGGACGCGTTCGAGCCGCTGTGCCCTGAGGGCATGTACGTGTCCGGCGCCGACGAGCGATCCCTACACCGGACCATGGCGATCCTGGAGTTTCTGCTCCAGGAGTGCGAAACCCGGGGCCCCCTCATCAAGGGCTGGGTGGCCCGTGGCTACGGCGTCGACAACAAATTGAACCGGCGCATCGCCGAGGCCGACCCTCGGCTGCGCCCGTTGCTGGGCATCTTCGACGAGATCCAAGAGCTCATCACCCATCCTGAGCTGGGTAAGGCTGCCGCCGCGATGCTGACCAGCATCGTCAAGCGAGGCCGGTCTCTGGGCATCCACCTCATCTTGTCCACGCAGCGCATCGACAAGGAGTCGGTCCCGAAGGCGATCAGCTCGAACATCGTCAACCGGGTCGCCCTGGCGGTGACGTCGCACATCGAGACGGACCTGATCCTCGGCACCGGCGCCTACTCGCGGGGTGCCCGCCCCACCTCGTTCCGGCCCGGACGCGACGCGGGCTGGGCGTACCTGACTGGCATGGTCGCCCCGGTGCGGGCGGCGTACCTGAACAACGAAGACGCGAAGCGGATCTGTGCACGCGCGATCGAGATGCGGGCTGGGCTCGTCGGACCGCAGGCCGAGCGGGTCCGGTCGTACAACCTCGCTGAGGACGCCCGCGCGGTGTGGCCCGCCGGGCAGACCGGGGTCTGGTTGGCGGACCTGCTCCAGCTACTTCAGGGTCTGCGCCCTGATGTGTACGGGGAGTTGGACGCTGTCGCCCTGGGCGCCGCGCTGCGAGCTGCCAGCGTCGAGGTGGTGAAGCTCCACCGCAAGATCGAGGGCAAGGGCCACACCCGTCCCGGGGTTCGCATCGAGGCGGTCACTGCGGCAATCGACGCCGCCGATCCGACTATCGGGGCTATCGGTCGATAGCCGCCCGGCTATCGGTTCTGACCTGCGGAGATAGCCGGGATAGCCGATAGCCGGGCACCACCCCTGACCGCCGAAATCAGGCCCTGGAGGCCCCTGTGACCCTCAAGTCGTCCGCTATCGTCGCCGCCACGCTGCTCGGGCTGGCCCTGGCCTACTACCTCGAGTGCGCCATCTGGCCGTGGGGGAAGTGCTCCCGCTGCGACGGCACGCCCGGCAAGAACATGTCCCCCGCGGGGAAGCACTGGCGGCCGTGCCGTCGGTGCGGCGGCACCGGGAAGCAGCTGCGCGTTGGCCGCCGGGTGTGGAACTTCATCCAACGCCGCCGCCAAGCCGGCCAGTAGACCCCACGACAGGGAACCGCCCCCGACCATCTGGTCGGGGGCGGTTCGTCGATCAGGGGCGGGCTCGCCCTTTGCCGCGGGCTGTCGGTGGCGGCCCCGCTGGCCAAATCCCCTCCTGCCGCTGGCGGCATTCCGGCTCGGGGCAGACACAGCGCCAGCCCAACTCTTCCGTCGGGATGCGGTTGCCACCACACGTGTGCTGGGATCCGGCGATGATTCGGGGCATACACCCGAGGCATCGAGAGTCGCCGGTCGGAAGGGGTCGACCGGGTGACGTGTCGATCGGCCCGTTCATCACCGGTCGTCCCTCACCGAGTCCAGGACACGAACCGCTCGTGCAGCTCGGCCGGCGAGGTGTCCGGCATCTCGACCAGCGCGGCGTCCAGGAGCGACGCCAGGTACATCGACAGGCTGATCCGATTCTCGCCGTAGGCCTCCGCCAACCGAGCACGCGCCGGGTCGCACGGCCACGGGATCTGCCCCTCACAGCTTGCGCAGTCCCACGTCGGCTGGCTGGGCAGGTGCTCGCCCTGCAGGCGCTCAGGCAGGGCCTTGACCGACCGCTGGGCGATGTTCGCGCGGGCTGCCCGGACGGTGGTGGGTTCCTCTATCACCGGTCACCGCCGCCGCCCCGGCGCTGCTGCCCGGGAGTCATCAGGGGGCTCACGGTGGTGATGAGTGTCGGGCCGGCCCACGACGGCCGCTCAGCGGGGTGCGCGCCGACGCGTCCGGTGTAGCAGGTGGCCGGGCCGGTCTGGTCGAGCTGTGGGGGTTGCCGGCGACGCCGGCGGCGGAACGGATTCCTCATCGCGGTGCCCTCTCGCCTCGGGGACTGGAGGCGGCCGGCCCCGTCCGGCACGGCCGCCCCCTGCCCTGGACGCGGTGCTCGCGGACGGGGGGACCGTCGCTCACGCCACGCCCTGCTGATGGACGCGACCGCAGCCGGGGTGTGTGCTGAGGGTCCGTGCCGCCGCATCCGGTGCCGAATCATTCGATCCGGCATCCGTCAGCCTGGCATCGTTCGCCCAAGGTCACAAGGCCGACACGTGCAGCCATATAGAAGAGGGCCGACACCAACCCGGTGCCGGCCCTCGCGGTGAACTAGGTCAGATGTGGTCGAACGCGCCCTTGCGCGCGCCCGCCAGGAACGCGTCCCACGACTTCCTCGGGACAACCTGGATCGGGGCGTCGACGCTGGCGTCGCTCCTCTCGGACAGGGCGACATCGCCCGAGCCGTCGTTCGCGACGGAGACGTACAGGCACCCCTCGTTGCCCCCGGACTCCGGCGACTTCATCCAGGTAACGAAGCGGGGATCAGTGTTGAGCTGCGGGTCGGACATTGGTTATCCCTCTCGGGTCGCGGCGGCCAGCTCGGCCGCCGACTCGCGGATGTACGCCGCGCTGTCCGCGTCAGACAGTGCGGCCTCACGCAGCCGCTGGTGCAGCTGCGCGTACCCCGACACGTCCGCCGAGTCGGTGATCAGCAACGCCTTGGTGACGTTGTCGACCACCACGATCGGCGGATCGTCCATGTCGGGGTAGGTCATGTGGGCGTACGGCGCCCGCGGCGCGAAGCCGGCGGTGAGCTGCGCGTCGACCGGTACCACCCGCACGCTCACGGCGTCGCCGTCCATCAGGGCCAGGAGGTGACGCAGCTGCTCCAGCATCACGTCCCCTGGCACCGGCCGCCGGCGGATCGCCTGCTCTTCGAGCACCAGCTGGTACCGGGCCAGGCCGGCTCCCACCGCCTGGCGTTGCCGCTCAAGGCGTCCTCGCACGATGGGGTCCGGGTCGGTGACCGGGGTGTCGCCGGTAACGGCCAGCACACGATGCCGGGCGTACGCGGCGGTCTGCACAAGGCCCGGCAGCAGCAGTCCGGCGTACTCCCGGATGGTGCTCGCGCCGGCCTCGACGAGCGCGTAGGTGCGCTGCCCGTCGCCCATTCGCGTGTACGTCGCTGCGTCCCACCATCGACTGTTGGCCGCGTCCTCGGCGTAGCCCTCGATGATCGTCCACTCTCGGCTTCCACGGCTGACGTCCAGGGCGTCGAGTAGCCGCCGCACGGAGAGCAAGCCGGGCTTGCGGCCCGGGTCGCCGAGCGGGTTCTCGGTTCGGCTGATGACGGATGCGCTGACGCCGCTCTTGCGACTCAGCTCAGCGTGGCTGTAGCCGCGCTCGGTGCGTAGCGCGAGCAACGCGGCGCCGAGCCTGCGAGTCCTGGCCAGCGGGTTGGGGGTCACCCTGGCTGCCTCCTTGCCGAATCGAATGATGCCGTTGGGCACGGCATCGAGCGTACTCATCGTGCACGCTGCGGCGTAGTGACCGGCGTCGGTGCGTCCCGATACCCTTGGGGCTGCCCCTCGACGCGGGTCGGGTGCGGCGGGGGGTCCGGTACGCGTCACCGGACCCTCCGTCACGTGCCGGGGATCCCCGGACCCCCGGATCCCCGGATCCTGTGGGGACAACTGCTCCGTAACGTGCGCAGGGTGATCGATCCCCAGTCGGAGCGTGCTGTCTACCAGCAGGTCGCTGACGCGTTGCGTGCGTCGATCACGTCGGGTGCGATCGGTCCGGGCCAGTTGCTGCCGTCGAGCAGGACCCTGGAGCAGACCTACGGGGTGAGCCGTGAGACGGTCCGCCGGACCCTAGCCGTGTTGCGCGCTGAGGGGCTGGTGGTGACGGAGCCGAGCCTCGGTACCCGGGTGCGGGCGCCCGAGCAGCGTCGGCAGGTGTCGGTGGCCCGTGGGTCGACCGTGATCAGCCGGCCTGCGACTGCAGCTGAGCGTGCCTCGTTAGGGCTGCGGGTCGGTGAGCACGTCCAAGTCATCTCGATGGGCGGACGTGTCACCGCGGTGCATTCGGCGAGCAGCGTGGAACTGATGATCCGCTGATCTTGATCGTCGATCTTGGGAATGATCCCGGATCGAATCATGCCCGGGTGACGGATCTGTCCTACCTGGGTGACAGGGTGCATTTTGCAGATGACGCATCGCACGTCCTGCCAATGCATCCATATGCGTACATAGCGCGGTGCGCGTTGATGCGAATCGATCTCACTGGTAGTGCGCTGCCAGCCCATCTGCGTCACGATGGCTCCCTTGCCGCAGAGTCCCGCACACGGGATTTGCGACCGCCACCGGGGGGAGGCACCTTGCGCGTAGCACCAGTCGTCGCCCGTGCCGCCCTCGTCTGCGGCCTCGCCGGAGCTGCCTGGTGCGCGTTCGCCCTTAACCCCGACACCGCCCGCGCCGACGACCGGCCCGCCGCAGTCGCCGACCTGTCCGAGGATCTGCTCGGCACCGTCCGCGACGTCGTCGACGAGGTACTACCCCCGCCGGCCGACGAGCCGGCCGCGCCCGACGAACCCGTCGACCAGCCGGACGACACCGGCGACGAACCGGCCGAAGACCCAACCCCGGCCGACGAGACCGCCCCGGCACCCTCCGACAATCCGCCACCCGACGCGCCGGTCATCGAGCTACCGCCCGTCGAGCTGCCGATCGAGCTGCCGGCCGTCGAGGTGCCGTCCATTGAGGTGCCGATCGACCTGCCCGTCGTCCCACCGATCACCGTGACCACCCCGCCGGTCGTCGTCCAGGTGCCCGCTCTCGTCCCAGCCGCGGCACCGGCGACGACTCCGGCACCCACCATGCCGGCGCCAGTGGTCGTCACCCTCCCGATCGTCAGCCCGGTCACCCAGCCAGCAGCGAGCACCGACGCCGCGCCAGCGCCCACGTCCGCGGTGACGCCCGAGCTGGCCGCGCACGTGTCGGACCCCGCCGGGCTGCCGGTCCCCATCATCGGCCCGGTCCTCGGCCATGCCTTCGATGACGGCAACCGTCCACCCGAGCCGACCGCAGAGGCGTCGGTGAAGGTCGGCGGGTGTAGCGAGGGTGGGCGCGGGCACGGGCGCAGCCTGGACGAAGTCCGGCGGGCCGTCATCGCCCTGACCGCCGGCGACGATCGCCGCGACGATGCCAGAGCAGCCGGCCAGGTGACCCGACCCTGCCCCGGCCCACCCCTCGGCCCTGACGCCGACGTGACGGGCATGGCCGCCACGCACGGCCCCGGTACCTCCAGCACCGACCAACTGCTTAGTGATACCCCTGGCGTGCTGATCTGGCCGGCCGTGGACCGGTTGGCTGCGCTGCGCGCCCGGTCCGCGATCCCGCCGGGTCGGTTGACCCACCTGGATCCACGTCCCGCGTGATCTGGACCACCCGCCACCGTCCGGGCGGGTCCTGGTTGCTGGCCCCTCACGGCCGGCTGGAGGTGTCCCCGACCTCCGCCCTCCCCACACAGCACATCGGTAACGAGGAGCTGACCCCCATGCACCATCACCGCAAGATGTTGATCACCGGTCGCATCATCGCGACGCTCGCCCTGGTCCTGCTCGCCCGCCTGGCGTTCTACGCCTTCGGGTCCGAGCATCCGCCGATCTCGGCGCGGTTCGTGTTCATGACGGCGGTAGCGCTGCTGCTCGGCGCGACGGCCATCCGGCTGCTCGGCGACGCCAGCGCCGTGGACCGGATCGAGCGGCGCACGAGCAGCCACGTCGAGGGCGTTCGGCAGACGGTGGATCGGCTCGCCGCGGCCTTGCCGAAAGAGTCGCCCGGTCGCAGGTAGAGCGGTCGCCTGTCCCCATACTGTCCCCATGCAGCGCGTAACGCCCCGCCGAAGATCATCTGGCGGGGCGTTACGGCAGCTAAACTAGGGTGCGCCCGGCAGGATTCGAACCTGCGGCCTTGGGATTAGAAGTCCCCTGCTCTATCCGCTGAGCTACGGGCGCGTGTGGCGTGGATGTCGCGCCCAGAGGGTACCGCCGCCCTACTGCCCGGCGGCGAAAAGGGTGCCCGCGTCCACGTTGCCGAGCAGGGTCTCACGTCGATCGCGTGTCAGGCATCCGGGTTCCCGCGGACCGACCTGGCCCCGGACCGTACCGTTGGCTGGTGCTGCTGGATCCCGACGTCGAGAGCGACGTCGCCTACGAGCTGTGCCAGATCGTCGGCCGGGCCATCCTGCCGTACCGGTCGGGCGAGGATGTCGGCACCGCGTTCTTCTTCCAGGATGGCGACGACCCGGTGGGGGAGTCGCTGTTGACGGCGGCCGACCTGGTCGGCGGGCCGGGTGGCGAGCTGGGGCTGCGGGCGAGCGTCACCGAGCCGGCCGGGGTCGCCCCGGCCGCCGTTCCCGCGGTCGCGATCGTGCCCGGCTGGTCCCGCTTCCCGGGCGACGGCGTCGCGGTGCTGCCGACCGCGGGTCTGCACCGGTACGCCGGGGACGGCGGCTGGCGGTGGCGCGTCCAGCCGGTGCCCGCGGGGATCGCCGCCGGGCCCGAGGTGGTCGCCCGCCTCACCGCCGACGCCGGTTCCGCTTTCGTGCTGGCCCACGGTGTACGCGAGGACGGGTCGCGCCCGCTGGAGGTCGCGATCGAGCGGGTGGTCCGCGACGGGGACGCCGTGCGGATCACCACCGAACTACCGGAGGGTTACGTGGGCGCCCCGGTCTTCGTCGTCCAGCCCGACGCCACGGGGGAGTTGTCGCCGTACTGCCTGGGTCTGGTGTTGCCTGGCGTCGGCGAGCATCCGGTGGCGACCTTCGACCGGATCCGTGCGGTCCTCCCGGCGACGCCCGGCGACGTCTGAGCTGCGCCCAGCTCGACCGACCACGGCTGAGCTGCGAGCCGTGTTGTCCTCCGGGCTGGTCAGCCGGCTGTCGCCGCGACTGCCGCTTCGGGAGCCGTGGGGCCGGCGGCGAGGAACGCCTCGGCCCAGCGGCCGACCTCGTCGAAGACCTTCTTGCGGACGGCCGGACCGGAGAGCGTCAGGTCGTGCAGCCCGCCGTCGAAGCGGGCCAGTGTGACGTGGCGGCCGAGGCGGGGCGCATACCGGACCATGTGCTCGACGTCCAGAACGGCGTCGGCCAGGGTCGCGTTGTCGTGCCACCGGGTGCCCCGGAAGGAGCGGGTCGAGCAGGCCAGCAGCACCGGCACCGGGATGTCCAGACCGGCGCGCAGCCGGCGCTGGCCGGTGCGGATCGCGTTCAGCCAGCCGGCGCGGACCGGAAAGCCGGCCAGCGGCTTCCACGCCAGGTCGTAGGTCCACTCGCCGCGGTGGTCGGAGTGCAGGCTCTCGCCGTACACGGTGCCCAGCCCGAGCGGCAGGATGCGGTGCGGCGCGCTGCGGCCCAGGCGGGAGACGGCGGCCGCGATGGGTCGGCGGAACGCCCAGGGGGCGTTCAGGTCGAAGAAGGGGCTGTTGAGCACCAGGCCGTCGATGGTGCCGGTGTCGCGGCGGGCGTCCGCCCAGAGCGAGAGGATCAGGCCACCGGTGGAGTGGCCCATCGCCAGCAGGGTGTCGTGCCCGTCGTCGGAACGGATGATCTCGGCGGCGGCGTCCAGCTCGGGGAAGTAGTCGCTGATGTCGCGGCAGAAGTTCGGGGTCTGGCCCGGGAGCAGGCTGCGCCCGTATTTGCGCAGGTCGAGCGCGTAGAAGTCCCAGCCGCGTTCGGCGAAGAAGTCGGCCAGGTGGGTCTGGAAGAAGTAGTCGACGAACCCGTGCACGTAGAGGACGGCCCGCCCGCTGGGGCGCTCGGCCCGCCGCCGGACCAGGGTCGCGAC
Organism: Micromonospora sp. NPDC048839; assembly: GCF_040649915.1. NCBI lineage: Bacteria > Bacillati > Actinomycetota > Actinomycetes > Micromonosporales > Micromonosporaceae > Micromonospora > Micromonospora sp. NPDC048839. The sequence continues at coordinate 74,504 of NZ_JBEZGL010000007.1, read as the reverse complement.
GACAGGTCCTTCGTCGTCGGTGCCCAGGTCGATCGTCTGCCGCTCGTACGGCGGCCCCAACACGTCCGGTTCCACGAACGCGACGCTACGCCGCCAACCTACCGAACGGTAGCCCTCGCCCCCGGGTGCCCCGCCCGGCCCGCGCTCCCGCGATCTTGTACTTACCGGGGACACGAAAGTGCAAGATCGCGGGAGCGCGGGCGGGGTGAGGTCAGGCAGTCTCTGCGTCGGCGCGCTCGGGGTCCTGCTCGTCGGTGGGGTCCAACTCGTCCTGGGGCTGCGGGATGTCGCGCAGGTGCTTGTTGTGCCGGGGCTCCTGGCGGGTCTTGGCGTCGTTGAGCCGGCGGCGCAGGTCGTCGCGGACGTCGTTGAGCGCGGCGTGCAGGTCCTCCTCGGCGGAGGTGGTGACGATCTTCTGCCGGCCAGCGATCCAGCACTCCAGGGTGACCTTCTGACCACGCGCTTCCCGGTCCTTCACCGACACCTCCAGCTCGGTGGCGTCGGCGTGGAAGCTGGCCAGCCGGGCGTCGAGCGTGGCGAACTGCTCGGCGATCCAGTTGCGGTCGCCCTGCGAGAACCCGGTGCCCACCCGCAGGCACTCAGCGACGGTGGCCGGGTTCGCCGCGGCGCTCATCGCCGCGCCTCGGAAGCGATCGCGGAGCCGATTCTGGTGATCATCATGAAGCTGACCTCTCGTCGACGTGGAGCTGTCGGTGGTGCGTTGATCAAGTGCTTACCCAAAGTGGTTGGTCTCGGAAACCGTCGACGCCCGGGTGACCGGGTCGGCCGTACCACATCAGGGCGTGATCAGGGCGTTGTCCACAGGTGGGCTCGTTGTCCACAGGTTCGGGTTGGGCGCTGGTGGGGCTCGCCCGCAGCGCCCAGGCTCGGTGTCGAGTCGACTCGCGTTCGCAGGCCCCGATCCCTCTGGAGGGACGATGTTCGACACCTACGTAACAATTGTCGGAAATGTTCTGACTGCTCCCGAATGGCGACGCACCAGCCAGAGCAACACGCTGGTGGCCAACTTCAAGGTCGCCTCCACCGCACGCCGACTCGACCGGGACAGCGGCCGGTGGGTCGACGGCAATTCGCTGCGCGTACGCGTCAACTGCTGGCGCAAGCTCGCCGAAGGCGTGGCGGCCTCCGTGATGGTCGGCGATCCGGTGGTGGTCTGCGGGCGGCTCTACACCCGCGACTGGACCGACGACGCCGGCAACCACCGCGCCGTCTACGAGTTGGAGGCAGTTGCCGTCGGCCACGACCTGTCCCGGGGCCGAGCCCGGTTCCTGCGCAACCGACCGAGCATGACCACGAGCACCGTGGAGGACGCCGAAGCCGAGAGCCGGGTGCACGGCGAGCCCACCGAGCCGGTGCCGGTCGGGCACGAGCCCGTGCTCCCCGACGACCGCCCGCTGGATGACGACTTCGAGCTGCCCGACTACGCCGCGCTGCGAACCAGTCCCTACATCGACGACCCGATGGACGCCGATGGTCCTCCGATCGGCGAGGTCTCCCCGACCGACGATTTCTCCTCGTCCGGCCAGCTCTCCTCCTCCGGCGGTGTTACCCCGACCGGCGGGCCGATCGGGCAGGGCGACGCCGGTCTGGACGGCGACCTGGGGCTCCCGCCCGAGGCGAATGACAACGGCGGCGACCACGACCCGGACGACGAGTTGGGGCCGGTGCCGGACGAGGGGCAGCCGGAGCCGGTGCCGGCCGGGCGGGGGCGGCGTGGTCGGGGAAGGATCCCGCAGCCGGCCTGACCGACCGGTCCGAGGACTGGCCTGGCACGACGGGGGCGGGGTGGCGGCGCGACCAGCGTCGTCACCCCGCGTGACGGCGGCGGCGGGGTCAGCGGAGGATCGTCGGCTGCGGTCCGCCAGCAGGCGCTGGCCGCCTGGGAGTCCCGTGGGTCGGGCCGGCTTCCGGGACGCTCGTCTAGGCTGGCCGGCCTGGGAGGTGGTGCACGTGCGACGGACCGCGCCGGTGGCGAACGCGGTGGGGTTGCTGGCCGGGTACGCGCTGGACAGGCTGCTCGGTGATCCGCGCCGGTGGCACCCGGTGGCGGGCTTCGGGCAGGCCGCGGGTGCGTTGGAGCGCCGCCTCTACCGCCCGGATCGGACGGCGGGCGCCGCGTTCACCGCGCTGGCCGTGGGCGGGCCGGTGCTGCTCGGGGCGGTCGCCGCCGCGGCTACCCGCCACCGGCCGGTGGCCCGGGCGGCGCTGGTGGCCGCCGGCACGTGGACCGTGCTGGGTGGTCGCACGCTTCGCCACGAAGCCACCACCATGGGTCGGACGCTGCGCGGCGGTGACCTGCCCGCCGCCCGGCGACGCCTCGGCCACCTCTGTGGGCGGGACCCGTCGACGTTGGGCGAGTCGGAGTTGGCCCGCGCCACCGTCGAGTCGGTCGCCGAGAACACCTCCGACGCGGTTGTCGCCCCTCTGGTCTGGGGTGCGGTCGCCGGCCTGCCCGGCCTGCTGGGCTACCGGGCGGCGAACACCCTCGACGCGATGGTCGGGCACCGGTCGGCGCGCTACGCCCGATTCGGCACACCGGCCGCGCGGTTGGACGATGTCCTCAACCTGGTGCCGTCGAGGCTGACCGGGCTGCTCACCATCGCGGTCGCGCCGGTCGCCCACGGGGATCGGCAACGGGCCTGGCGGGTATGGCGGCGTGACCGCAACGACCACCCGAGCCCCAACGCCGGCCAGTGCGAGGCGGCGATGGCCGGCGCGCTCGGCGTCCGCCTCGGTGGCCGCAACGTCTACTTCGGGCGCTCCGAGGTGCGGCCGTTCCTCGGCGACGGCCCCCGCCCGGAGGCGCGCCACCTCAAGCGGGCCGCCCGGATCTCCGGCTCGGTCGGGCTGGCCGCGGTCGGGCTGGCCGCCGTGTACCCGGTGACCTTCGGCCGTCTGGTCGGCGCAGTGAGTCGGCGCGGGTTGTCTGCGGTGACCGGAGGGCGCGGGTTGGGCGCCCTGGTCGGTGGGCTCGGTCCCGTCGCCGCAGGCGGTGGGCTCAGGCAGGTTGGCGCAGGCGGCGGACGCAGGTTGGTTGGCGCTGGCGGGCGCGGGCTGCGAGCCGTCGGAGCGGGGAGGGGGCGGTGAGCGGCGGGCTGCTGGTCGCCGGCACGACCTCCGACGCCGGCAAGAGCGTGCTCACCGCCGGTATCTGTCGGTGGCTGCATCGGCAGGGCGTGAAGGTGGCGCCGTACAAGGCACAGAACATGTCGAACAACTCGGCGGTGGTCGTCGGGCCGGACGGGCGCGGCGGCGAGATCGGACGGGCACAGGCCATGCAGGCCGCCGCCTGTGGCCTCGCCCCCGACCTGCGGTTCAACCCGGTCCTGCTCAAGCCGGGCAGCGATCTGGCCAGTCAGGTGGTCCTGCTCGGCGAGGCGGTCGACACGATCACCGCGGGCACGTTCCGGCACCTGCGTCCCCGGCTCGCCGAGACCGCGTACGCGGCACTCGCTGAGCTGCGCGACGCGTACGACGTGGTGATCTGCGAGGGTGCCGGCAGCCCCGCGGAGATCAATCTGCGGGCCGGTGACTACGTCAACATGGGGCTGGCCCGGCACGCCAACCTGCCCACCATCGTGGTGGGCGACATCGACCGTGGCGGCGTCTTCGCCTCGATGTTCGGCACCGTGGCCCTCCTGGACCCGGCGGACCAGGCACTGATCGCCGGCTTCGTGATCAACAAGTTCCGGGGTGACCGCGGGCTGCTCCAGCCAGGGCTGGACATGCTGCGTCACGTCACGGGTCGGCCCACGTACGGGGTGCTGCCCTGGGCACTGGACCTGTGGCTGGACGCGGAAGACTCCCTCGCCTACGGCCGGGTGCTCGGCCGCCCCGCGGCCCCGCACGGCACCGAGTGGTTGGACGTGGCGGTCGTTCGCCTGCCCCGGATCAGCAACGCCACCGACGTGGAGGCCCTGGCCACCGAGCCGGGCGTTCGCGTACGTCTCACCATCGAGCCGGCCGAGTTGGCCGCCGCCGACCTGGTCGTCCTGCCCGGCTCCAAGTCCACGGTCGCCGACCTGGCCTGGCTGCGCGAGACGGGCCTCGCCGACGCGGTGGTCACCCACGTGGCGGCCGGTAAGCCACTGCTCGGCCTCTGCGGCGGTTTTCAGATGCTCGGCAGCGCCATCCACGACACGGTGGAGAGCCGGCGGGGCAGCGTACCGGGGCTTGGCCTGCTGCCCATCGAGATCACCTTCGATCCCCGCAAGACCGTCCGACAGTCGGTGGGCACCGCCCACGGCGACCTCGCGGTGCGCGGTTACGAGATCCACCACGGGTACGTCTCGCACACCGACCCCAGCCTGGCACCGTTGCTGACCGGCGACGACGGTGTCGGCGAGGGAGCCGTGCTCGGCGCGGTGCACGGCACGCACTGGCACGGGGCGTTCGAGTCCGACGGGTTCCGCAGGTGGTTCCTCACCGAGGCGGCTCGTCTGGCCGGGCGCAGCGGATTCCGGATCGCGCCGGCGACCAGCTTCGCCGCCGCCCGGGAGCGTTCACTCGACCTGCTCGGTGACCTGGTCGAGGAGCACCTGGACACCGCTGCCCTCTGGCGTCTCATCGAAGCCGGCCCACCCGCGGGCCTGCCCTTCATTCCACCCGGCCCGCCACCGTCCTGACCCCGTCCAATGCGGAGTATCGGGGACCGGGCCGCGCCCGGGGCGTTCGCGGCGCCCCCGCGAGTGGGGTGCCCTCGCGGGTCACCGCCTCCGCATGATCGTGCACGATCCTGGTTGTAGTGGCCTCGCGAGCGATGGGAGGGGCCTGGTTCCGGGATCGAGCGCGATCTTGATCTGGGCGTCGGCAGCGAGCCGGCGGGACGGTGGGATTCAGGGGCGGATGTCGGCTGGCCGGTCGGTCGTGGGGAGACCGGCGGCGAGCCAGGCGTCCACACCGCCGATCATGTCGGTCGCCCGGCGTAGACCGAGGGTCTGCAGGCTGGCTGCGGCGAGGCTGGAGCTGTAGCCCTGCCGGCACACCAGGACGATCTCCCGGTCGTATCCGGTGGCTTCGGGGATCCGCCAGGCGCTGGCCGGATCGAGTCGCCATTCCAGCACGGTCCGGTCGACGACGACCGCACCCGGCAGGTCGCCCTGTTCGCGGCGTTGCAGGTCGGTGCGGGTGTCGACCAGCAGCGCGCCGCCGCGGACCGCCTCGACGGTCTGCTGCGGAGTCAGTCGGTGCAGCCCGGCGCGGGCCTGTTCGAGTAGGGCGTCAATGCCGGGGCTCATCACGTCTCGGAGCACCACCCGATCATGCCGATTTGGTAGCGCCCCGGGCGGCGAACGGGTCGCCCGTCACCCGTCGCCGCCCCAATTCCCCCGGACGTGACGGCGCTCGGTCAGGGTGGTCAGCCGGACGTGTCGGAATGGCCCACGTCGACCGCTGTTGCCGCGTGATCCACTCGACGTCAGGGAAATCGCGGTGTCCTGCTGTCGGGGATACCGCGACATGAGTGATCTGGAGTCGATCATCCGTGGTTGCGGCGGCATACTTCGGTCATGCACCAGGCGAGGCTGTGCTGAGTCCCGACACCGGCCGGCCGGTGCCGGGCCGCGAAGCCCTGAACGCGGCAGGACCCCCGACCGGCAAGGCCGGGCCTGCCGACGACTTGGGGGCCGCCGGCAGGGCCGGGGACGCCGACGAGCTGGGGGATGCCGACGACTTGGAGGCCGCCGATAAGGCCGGCCACGCCGACGAGTTGGAGGCTGCGGGCAGGGCCGGGGACGCCGACGAACTGGGGGATGCCGGCAAGGCCGGGGACCGGCCGGGCGTGGTGGTTGTCGAGGCGTACGCCGAACTGGCTCGTCGGGTGCTCGCGGGCCCGGCGCGGTTGGGGCGGACCCGGCTCGTCGCGGTCGACGGGCCGAGCGGCGCGGGTAAGAGCCGGTTTGCCGCGCACCTCGCGGATGCCCTGGCGGTGCGGCTCGGTGGCGTCCGCCCGCCCGTCGTGCACACCGACGACCTGCTCGACGGTTGGGACGACCAGGTCACCTTCTGGCCCCGGCTCGACGAGGAGGTACTCGCCCCGCTGCGCGAGGGGAAACCGGGTGCCTACCGGCGCTACAGCTGGGTGCGGCAGCGCTTCCTGGCCCGGCCGGTGCCGGTGCCGGTAGCGCCGGTGCTGGTGGTGGAGGGTGTCACCGCAGCTCGCGCGGTGGTCCGGCCGGAGGTGACCCTGGCGGTGTTCGTCACCGCGCCCGCGTCGGTGCGGCTGGCCCGCGCGGTCGCTCGGGACGGGTCGGCGATCCTGCCGGAGCTGCGTCGCTGGCACGCCGGGGAGCGGGCGCACTTCGCCGCCGACGGCACGGCCACCCGCGCCGACCTGCTCGTCGATGGCGCGCCGATGTTGCCGTACGACGCGGACCGCTACTACGCGCGCATCCGTTGAGCGGGCAGTGGACTAGCGGCACCGGCTCCGGCACGATGCGACAAGGACGACGCGAGCAGCACGACGCGAGAACGACGACGCCAGAAGCACCACGCGAGAGCGCTCAGGGCGCGCGGCGAACGGGGGACTCATCATGTCGACAACGGACCTGCCCGCGCGGCGCCGGGTCACGCTCACCGGGATCAGCTCGCGGGCCTGGGAGCATCCGGCCGACCGGGGTGCCCTTGTCGCGTTGCGGGAGCTGCGCGGTTTCGACGACGTGGTGCGGTCGTTCTTCGGCATGTGGAACGAGCGCGGGTTCCGGCTGTCCGTGCTGGCCTCCGGCATCCGGGTCGACCACCGGCAGTACCCGGCGGTGTGGCAGCGCTACACCGAGGCCGCGGCGGCGCTCGACGTGGCCGAGCTGCCCGAGCTGTACGTGACCCAGTCGCCCTGGTTGGGCGCCGAAGCGGTCGGCTTGGAGCGGCCGTTCATCGTGCTGAACTCCGCGTGTGTGCAGCAGCTCGACGAGGACGAGCTGCGCTGCCTGCTCGGCCACGAGGTGGGGCACGTGGGCAGCGGACACGCGGTCTACAAGACCATGCTCATGATCCTCACCCGGTGGGCGGCCAACCTGAGCTGGTTGCCGGTGGGCGCGATCGCGCTGCGGGCGATCATCGCCGCGATGCTGGAGTGGTGGCGCAAGGCGGAACTGTCCGCCGACCGGGCTGGCCTACTCGCCGGGCAGGACCCGGCCGCCGCGCTGCGGCTGCTGATGAAGCTCGCCGGCGGCGGTGACCTGTCCCAGATCGACACGACCGCGTTCCTGGAGCAGGCCGCCGAGTACGCCGGGGGCGGGGACCTGCGCGACAGCCTGCACAAGATCCGGATGACGGCGTGGAGCACCCATCCCGCACCGGTGGCACGGGCGGCGCAACTGCGCCAGTGGATCGATTCCGGGGCGTACGGGCGGGTGCTGGGCGGGGACTATCCGCGCCGCGACGAGGACAGCTCGACGAGCGTCTCCGAGGAGATCAAGGCGGCTGCCGACTCGTACCGGGAGGAGTTCAGCCGCTCCACCGACCCGCTGGTCGGGCTGCTGCGGCGGTTCGGCGACGGCGCGAGCGACGTCGGCGAGTGGGTCGGCGGCACCGCCGGTCGGGCCCGCTCGTGGGTGGATGCCGCCACCGAGGCGGCGGGCCGCGCGCAGCGCGCCGGTCGGGCCGCCCCGGGCGCCGGCCCGGCGGACGGCGGTGACGGTACGGGCTCCGCCAGCACGCCCCGGTAAGGCCGGCATACGATCTCGGTCATGACCTCACCGATCATGTCCGAGTCCGAGGTGCGGGCCGCCGTCGAGCGGGAGATGCCCGGCGTACGCGCCGACCTGGAACGCCTCGTCCGCATCCCCGGCATCGCCTTCGAGGGCTTCGACCACTCGCACGTGGAACGCTCCGCCGAGGCGGTCGCCGAGTTGCTGCGCGGCTGCGGCCTGGATGTCGACATCGTGCGTTCCGGTGGCCAGCCGGCGGTGATCGGCCGTCGAGCTGCCCCGCCCGGCGCGCCGACCGTTCTGCTCTACGCCCACCACGACGTGCAGCCGGTCGGCGACCGGTCGCTGTGGGAGTCCGACCCGTTCGAGCCGGTGGAGCGGGACGGCCGGCTCTACGCCCGGGGCGCGGCCGACGACAAGGCCGGCGTCATGGCGCACGTGGCGGCACTGCGGGCGTACGGGGACGCGCTGCCGGTCGGCGTGGTGCTCTTCATCGAGGGCGAGGAGGAGTACGGCTCCGACTCGCTGGAGCGGCTGCTCGCCGAGCACCGCGAAGAGATCACCTCGGATGTCATCGTGATCGCCGACTCCAGCAACTGGGACGTGGGCGTACCGGCGTTGACCACCTCGCTGCGCGGCGTCATCAACTGTTTCGTCGAGGTGCGCACGCTGGACCACGCGGTGCACAGCGGCATGTTCGGCGGCGCCGTCCCGGACGCGCTCACCGCGCTGGTCCGGCTGCTGGCGACCCTGCACGACGACGCCGGTGACGTGGCGGTGGACGGGCTGGTCGGCCGGGACGGGGCCACCGTCGACTACCCGGAGGACCGGTTCCGCGCCGAGGCTGGCCTGGCCGAGGGCGTGCAGTTCATCGGCACGGGACAGCTCACCGACCGGCTCTGGACCAAGTCCGCCGTGGCGGTGCTCGGCCTCGACGCGCCGGCCACCGGCGAGGCGCCGAACGCCCTGGTGCCGGCCGCCAAGGCGAAGCTCAACGTCCGCCTCGCGCCGGGGGACGACCCGAAGCGGGCGTACGCGGCGGTGCGCGCCCACCTGGAGAAGCACGCCCCGTGGGGCGCCCAGGTGACCGTCAGCCTGGAGCACGACGGCAACCCGTGCGTGATCGACGCGTCCGGGCCGATGTTCGACGCCGCCCGCGCGGCGTTCCGGGCCGCCTGGGACGGCACCGACCCGGTGGACATCGGCATCGGCGGGTCGATCCCGTTCATCGCCACGTTCCAGGAGATGTTCCCGAACGCGGCGATCCTGGTGACCGGTGTGGAGGATCCGCACGCCCGCGCGCACGGCCCGAACGAGAGTCTGCACCTGGGGGAGTTCGCCCGGGTCTGCCTCGCCGAGGCGCTGCTGCTGGGCAAGGTGGCCGCAGCGGGGAGGTAGGTGTCGGAACGGCAACTTCCGGTCTGATCTGGGATTTTACGGCGTGTCGGATGGTCGGCTGTTATAGCCTTTCGTACATGAGTACGAACGAGGTGATGGCCCGGTTGGGGGCCGCCGTCAGCGCACTGGGAGATGTCGACGTCTCCGCGTGGTCCGAGGCCACGCTCAACGAACAGCTCGGTGAGCTTTCCGCCGCTCTGGTCGCCCTCGACTCGGTGCTCTCCCGGGTCGCTGGCGAGGTCCGTGCGCGGGGGTTGCGCATCGAGGAGCCCGTCTCCGCCTAGCCGCCTGTTTCCTGAGGCCTGACCGGCCTGGCGCAGGCCCCGATCCGTCGTCCGCGCACGTGGGCGGCACCCCGCCGACACCGCCCGGGCACGGCAATGCCCGGGCGGTGTCGGAGGTGACTGGCAGGATGGGTGGCGTGCGGTTCCTCGATCTGGCAGCGACGTCCGCGGCCGTCGGCGCCACCAGCGGCCGACGGGCCAAGGTGGAGCTGCTCGCTGACGCGTTGCGCCGGCTCGATCCGGCCGAGGTCGAGCCCGGTGCCGGCTACCTCGCGGGTGAGCTGCGCCAACGGCAGACCGGGGTGGGCTATGCGAGCCTTCGTGACCTGCCGCCACCGGCCGCCGAGCCGACGCTGACCGTGGCCGCCGTCGACGCGGCCATCGAGCAGATCGCCGCGGTGCACGGCACCGGTTCGCAGACTCGGCGTCGGGCGCTGCTCGGTGCCCTCTACGCAGCGGCGACGGCCGACGAGCAGCGTCTGCTCACCGGTCTGTTCAGTGGCGAGCTGCGGCAGGGCGCCCAGGCCGGTCTTCTCGCCGACGCGGTGGCGCGGGCCGCCGACGTGCCGGTGGTGGCGGTCCGCCGGGCGCTGCTGCTCGCCGGTGACCTGCGCGCCGTGGCGGTGGCCGCGCTGGCCGGAGGAGCGGCCGAGCTGGCCGGCTTCGGCCTGCGGGTCGGCCGACCGTTGGCGCCGATGCTCGCGCAGAGCGCCCCCTCGGTCGACGAGGCGCTCGCCGCGACGGGCACGCCGGCGGTGGTCGACGTGAAGCTCGACGGCATCCGCATCCAGGTGCACCGCTCCGGCGCGGACATCGCCGTCTTCACCCGCAGCCTCGACGAGATCACCGCCCGGGTGCCCGAGGTGGTCGCCGCGGTCCGGTCCCTGCCGGGGCGGGAGTTGGTGCTCGACGGCGAGGCGATCGGCCTCGACGAGACCGGGCGACCACTGCCGTTCCAGCAGACGTCGAGCCGGGCCGCCCGCCGCACCACCCCGAGCACCACCGGGCGCACACCTGTCGCCCCGGCGGTGCTCGCGGCGGCCGCCAGCACGGGCGCGACGGTGCTCACTCCGTACTTCTTCGACCTGTTGCACCTCGACGGTCAGGATCTGATCGACCTGCCCGGCCGCGAGCGGTGGGCCGCCCTCGCCGGTGCGGTGGATTCGTCGCTGCTGGTCGGGCGGATGGAGGTCGACGGTCCGGAGCAGGCCGCCGCCGCGTTCGCCGCCGCGCTCGACGCCGGGCAGGAGGGCGTGGTGGTCAAGGCGCCGGATGCCCCCTACGACGCCGGCCGGCGCGGTGCCGCCTGGGTCAAGGTCAAGCCCCGGCACACCCTCGACCTGGTGGTGCTCGCCGTCGAGTGGGGCAGCGGGCGGCGCAAGGGTTGGCTGTCCAACCTGCATCTGGGTGCGCGCGACCCGCAGACGGGTGGCTTCGTGATGCTCGGCAAGACGTTCAAGGGGCTCACCGACGAGTTGCTGCGCTGGCAGACCGAGCGCTTCCTCGACCTCGCGGTGGAGCGCGGCGACTGGGTGGTGCGGGTCCGCCCCGAGCAGGTGGTGGAGATCGCCTTCGACGGGGTGCAGACCAGCTCGCGCTATCCCGGGGGGATGGCGCTGCGGTTCGCCCGGGTGGTGCGATACCGCGACGACAAATCCGCCGCCGAGGCGGACACCGTCGACGCGGTCCGCGCCATCCACACCGGCCGTCCCGTCGGCTGACCGGCCCGGGTCACCCTCCGGACAACGACCTCGCGTAGTTCACCTGGTTGTTGATGTGCGCCACCTGAGCCTGATCGGCGACCGGGATCCGGGCCACGTACTGCTGCGCGCCGTTGGTGACCGTCACCTGCACCGTGCCGTGGTGCCGGGTCTCCCTGACCAGCAGGAACAGCAGACTCAAGACGAACAGGCAGAAGAACCCGACGATCGCGCAGACCAACGCCCAGGTCGCCACCTTCTCCTCGCGCTGCCAGTAGTCGGCCACGTGCCAGGTGGCACCGGCCAACGGCAGCACTCCGGTGGGCGTGCGGATGACCGGCGGGCAGACCGCGATCTCGGCGATCTGCACCGCGACCACCTCCGGCCCGCCGAACGCGAGCGGTGCCGGGTGCGCCGACACCGGCGACGGAGGGTACGGCCCGGCCGCCGGCCACGCCCCGCCGGGCGGCGTCGAGTGCTGCGCGGGCGGGCCGGAGAACGGCGTCGCGGGTGGCGACGAGAACGATGTCGGCTGCGCCGGGTACGGCGGTGCTGGCGGTGCCGAAAACGGCGGTGCCGGAGGCGGTGTGGCCTGCGGCGGCACGCTCGGGAAGGGTTTCGTCGGCGGGGTGGTCGGCAGCTGCTCGGTCGACGACGCGGCGGTCCACGGATCGATCGGCGGTTGCGGCTGGGTCACCGGCTCAGGCTGCGCGGCCGTGGGATCCGAACTCACCGAGACCTCCAACACGGGATCGTCACGTGGCGCAGGCTACCGGCTGCCCTGTCGTCCCGCATGCCCCCGAGTGTCTGTTTGGGACGCCGACGCGGACGCCGACGCCGACGCCGGGCCTCGGTCAGGCGGTCGCGCTCGGCGTCGGCTCGGCGGCGCGGTCCAACGGGGCCGCGGTGACACCGATCCCGGCGGCGCGGCGGGCCTCTCGGCGAGCCACCCAGCCGTAGCCGAACAGGGACATCACCGCGAAGAGCCACCACTGCACGACGTAGCCGAAGTTCTGCCAGTTGTTGGCGTGCCCGACGGGCACCGCCTTGAACACCGGATCGGCCGCCGGGGTCTGCTCGTCGAGCAGCAGGTACGCGCCGTAGACGGGGTAGGGCAGCTCGCCGGCGAGTCGCGACACACCGATCCGGCGGATCTCCAGTCGCCCGTCGCGCCGCGCCACCGCGCCAGCGCCGCTCTCGGTCTCGTGCACCCGACCGACCACCGTCACGTCGCCGGTCGGCACGGCGGGCACCGGCGGCTGGGCGGTCGCCCCGCCCGGCGCCGGCGGGATCCAGCCCCGATCCACGAGCAGCGCCGTGCCGTCCGTGAGCACCAGCGGGGTGAGCACCTCGAAGCCGACCCGGCTGTCCACCGTCCGGCCGCGGACCAGCACGGTGTTCGTCGGGTCGTACCGGCCGGTGACGGTGACGCGGCTCCAGACCTTGTCCTCGGCCGGCGCGGGGCCGACCGTCCCCGCGCCGCCGGTGGGGGCGCGCAGGGCGTCGGTGAGCGGCGTCGGGGTCATCCGTTGGCCCGCGTCGATCCGCTCGTTGACCTCGGTACGCCCCCGGTAGCGGTCCAGCTGCCAGTTGCCGAGGAACACCATCACGGCGGCGGCGACCAGGGTCAGCGCGAGAGCGCCCAGCCAGCGTGGGCTCAGCAGGAACCGGTACACAGCACGAGGCTACCCGTATGACCGGCGCCACTGACCTGGACCGGGCCGGGACCGCGCCGCCGGCCCCGGTTGGCGGTGCTCGCCTCGCCAACGGGGCGGGTATCGTCACGCCGACGGATCGGCCGCGGTCGTCCCCGTCGCGTACCCGCCGCCGCTCGCGAGGAGTCGATGATGACCGTCGTGCCGCGCCTGGTGCTCAGCGCGCCGTCCTCCGGGCACGGTAAGAACGCGCTGGCGATCGGGCTGCTCGCCGCCCTGGCTGAGCGTGGGGTCGACGTCGCCGGGTTCAAGCTCGGGCCGGACCATGTCGACGCCGCGTACCTCGGTCTGGCCGCCGGTCGGCCGGGTCGGGTGATCGATCCCCGGCTGGTCGGCACCGACCGGCTCGCCCCGCTGGTGGCGCACGGCGCGGCCGGTGCCGGGCTCGCCGTGGTGCAGGGCAGCATGGGGCTGTACGACTCGGTCGGTGGCCGTCCCGAGCAGGAGTCCACCGCCGCCGCGGCAGCCGCGCTGCGCAGCCCGGTGGTGCTCGTTGTCGATGTGGCCGCGATGGGTCAGTCGGTGGCGGCCCTGGTGCACGGTTTTCGCTCGTACGACGAGCAGTTGTGGCTTGGTGGGGTGATCCTCAACCGGGTGGCGTCGTCGCGGCACGAGGGGATGTTGCGCGAGGCGTTGGACGACGTGGGGGTGCCGGTCTACGGCGCGCTGCGTCGCCAGGACCTGCCGGCGGTGCTGCCGTCGCGGCGGCACGGCGTGGCGCCGGTGGTCGACGGGTCGGCCGACGCCGTCCGTGCGGTCAGCCGGCTGGGCGAGGCCGTCGCCGCCACGGTGGATCTGGAACGGCTTCTCGGGCTGGCCCGCTCGGCCCCGCCGCTGCCGGCACCGGCCTGGTCTCCCGAGGAGGCACTCGGCGCGTTCCCACCCCCGGCGAACCGGCCGCTGGTGGCGGTGGCCGGTGGGCCGGGCGGCAGCTTCAGCCACCCGGAGACCACCGAACTGCTGCGGGCCGCCGGCGCCGAGGTCGTCGTCGTCGACCCGCTGCGCGACGAGGCGCTGCCGGTCGGCACCCGCGCGCTTGTCGTCGGAGGCGCGTTGCCCGAGGCGTACGCCGAGCAGTTGTCGGCCAACCGGCGGCTCTGTATCGCGGTGGCCGAGTTGGCGCGGACCGGCCGTCCGGTGATCGCCGAGGGCGCCGGGCTGCTCTGGCTGGCCCGCGAGCTGGACGGGCTGCCGATGTGCGGGGTCCTCGACGCGGTGGGTGTCAGTCGGGACGGCCTGGTGGCCGGCTACCGGGAGGCGACCGCCCAGACCGACAGCGTGGTCGCCGCCCACGGCACGGTGCTTGTCGGCCACAAGGCGCACCGCGCGGTGCTCACCCCTCGTGCTGGTCAGCGCCCGGCGTGGAGCTGGGAGGGCGGCACGCCGGAGGGCTTCGTCTGGCGCAACGTGCACGCCTCGCAGCTCACCCTGCACTGGGCCGGTCATCCGGCCACGGCCGCCCGGTTGGTCGCCGCCGCGGCGACCGACCCGACGGTCGAGGTGGTGCCCGCGGAGTCCGGCGGGGTGCCGGCCTGATTGCCCGGGTGGCGGTGCGCCACCCGACGGCTCAGCCGACGATCGCGTCCGACGGTGGGGTGAACTGGCGGGTCGGTGTGCCCTTCAGCCCGTCGCGGAGGGTTTCCGAGACCGCCTTGATCGGGATCTGGGACTGCCCGTCACCCACTGCGTTGAACGGGTTGTCCGGGTCGGAGATGAAGCTCGCCGCGGCCAGCTCCGGGGTGTAGCCGACGAACCAGGCGGACCGGGTGCTGTCGGTCGTACCGGTCTTGCCGGCCACCGGGCGTCCGACCGTGCCCCGCACGCTGTCGGCGGTGGACCAGCCGCCGCAGCTACCGCGCGCCGGGGTGTCTCCGGTCGGGCAGCGGGCGGCGTCGGTGGCCGCTCGGGCGGCGTCCGCGCTCACCACCTGCCGGCAGCGTGGCTTGGCCACCTCGCGGTGGATGCCACCCGGGGTGGCGTACGTGGCCGGTGTGCCGTCCCGGTTCATGATCGACTGAACCGGGATCGCCTCGCAGTAGCGGCCGTCGGCGGCGATGGCGGCGTAGGCGTTCGCCATCTCCAGCGGGGTGGCGTCGGAGACGCCCAGGGTGAACGCGCCCCACTTCTTCGCCTTCTCCGGGGACGCGTGGTCCCGGTCGACGTCGGTGCGCCACCGCAGCCCGAGCTGCTCGGCCAACCGGACCGCCCGGTCCGCGCCGACCTTCTCCTCCAGCCACACGAAGTACGTGTTCACCGATTTGCCGAAGCCGGACCACATGGTCTGCTGGCCGCTCATGGCGCCGCTGGCGTTGGAGGGCGCCCACCCGTCGTAGACGGGCGACCGGTAGCGGTGCGGGGCGTTGAACGAGGTGGAGAGCGTCATCCCCGAGTCCAGCGCGGCGAGCATCGGGAACATCTTGAACGTCGACCCGGCCTGGTAGCCCGCCAGGTCACCGCCACCGAGCAGCGGCGCCACCGTGTTCGGGTAGTTGGCCTTCACCTTCGGCCCGGCCTCGGGGTTGGAACTCTGCGGGTTCTCGCTGAGATCCAGCGAGTACGTCCGGTTCACCGCCATCGCCTTCACCCGGCCGGTGCCTGGCTCGGAGACCACGATCCCGTTGGCGAACGGGCTGCCGGTGGCCTCCTTGCTGCCGACGTTCTTCTCCGCCGCCGCCTGGATCTTCGGGTCGAGGCTGAGCACGATCCGGTAGCCGCCCCGGCGCAACTTGTCCATTCGTTCCAGCGGGTTCGCGCCGAAGGCGGGCTGCGCGCTCCACCAGTTCTTCAGGTAGTCGCAGGCGAAGCCCCAACTGTTGTACTTCTCCGCCACCGCCGCGCAGTCGTGCGGCGGGGTGGTCAGCTTCAGCCGGATCGGCTCGGCCTTCGCGGCGGCGGCCGAGTCGGGGGAGAGGTAACCGAGCTGGCTCATCCGGTCCAGCACGTAGTCCCGCCGCCCGGTGGCCTCCTTCTGGTCGGAGTCGGCCGGGTCGTACTCCGACGGGGACTTGACCAGCCCGGCGAGGGTGGCGGCCTCGACCGGGGTGAGGTCCTTCGGGGTCTTGGAGAAGAAGATCTCGCTGGCCGCGTAGATGCCGTACGCCCGGTGCCCGAAGTACGCCGAGTTGAGGTAGCGCTCCATGATCTGTTCCTTGCTCAGCTCCTTCTCCAGGTCCATCGCCATCCGCATCTCCTTGACCTTGCGCAGGCTGGTCTGCTGGGTGGCTTCCTGGACCTCCTTGGGCGTGGTCGCGCTGTCCCGCAGGGCCATCCGGACGTACTGCATGGTCAGGGTCGACGCACCCTGGGAGCCACCGGAGCGGGCGTTGGACACGAAGGCGCGGGCCACGCCCTTCGGGTCGACACCGTGGTGCTGGTAGAAGCGCGAGTCCTCGGCGGCGATGATCGCCTGCTGGATGTTCGGCGACATGTCCGACAGCTTGGTGTACTGCCGGTACTCCTCGTAGAACATGGTCAGCACGGTCTTGCCGTCCGGGGCGTAGACGTAGGAGGTCTCGGCGGGCAGGGCGGTGGTCAGCACTCTGGTCTTCTGCTCCACCGCGTGCGCGGTGGCCTTCGCGCCGAGCCCGGTGAGGGCGACGAGTGGGTACGCGGCGGCGGCGATCACGATTCCGGCGATCAGTCCGGCGCGGAGAAGAGGAACGAGTCGACCAGCGGCAGCAAGGGGTCGGTTACTCACATTGCCAAGTTATGACATTTCCGATTCGTACCTGAGAAGAACTCTTAAACCGGCGAGTGGTGACGCGGCTTACTGTCCCACCGGCCACGTTCCCGGCAGGATCGCGGGCATGTCTGATCAGCCGAGTGGGTTGGCCGCCACCGCCGGGGTCGAGCCGGACCTCGCGCACCACGGCGACGCGGAGGTCGGCGACGGGCTGATCGACCTCGCCGTCAACGTCCGGCAGGCACCGGCTCCCGCCTGGTTGGCCGGGCCGATCGCCGCGACCCTGACCGAGTTGGCCCACTACCCGGACCCGCTGCCGGCCCGGGCGGCCGTCGCGGCCCGACACCGCCGTCACCCGAACGAGGTACTGCTCACCGCCGGCGCCGCCGAGGGCTTCGTGCTGATCGCCCAGGCGTTGCGCGGGGTGCGCCGGCCGGTGGTGGTGCACCCCCAGTTCACCGAGCCGGAGGCGGCGCTGCGGGCCGCCGGGCACCCGGTCGAGCGGGTGCTGCTGGACGCCGCCGACGACTTCCGGCTCGACCCGTCCCGGGTGCCCGCCGACGCCGACCTGGTGATGATCGGCAACCCGACGAACCCGACGTCGGTGCTGCACCCCGCGCGGATGGTGGCCGCGCTGGCCCGCCCCGGCCGGGTGCTGGTGGTCGACGAGGCGTTCGCCGACACCACCACCGCCCCCGGGGACCCCGGCGAACCGGAGTCGCTGGCCGAGCGGCGGGACCTGCCCGGCCTGCTCGTCGTGCGCAGCCTCACCAAGACGTGGGGCCTGGCCGGCCTCCGGATCGGCTACCTGCTCGGGGCACCGGAGCTGCTGGCCCGGCTGGCCGCCGTCCAGCCGCTCTGGGCCGTCTCCACCCCCGCACTGGCCGCCGCCGCGGCCTGCGCCACCGACGTCGCGGTCCAGGCTGAGCGCGCGATCGCCGCCGACCTCGCCGCCGACCGCGACCACCTGGTCGCCCGCCTCGCCGACCTGCCCGGTGTACGTGTCGTCGGCCGCCCGGCCAGCGCCTTCGTCCTGCTGCACCTGCCGGGCGCGACGGCGATCCGGGCCGCGCTGCGCGAGCGCGGCTGGGCGGTGCGCCGGGGCGACACCTTCCCCGGCCTCGGCCCAGACTGGCTGCGGGTGGCGGTACGTGACCGAATCACCAGCGACGCGTTCGTCGACGTGCTGCGCGAGACCATGGAGGCATGATGCTGGAGACCACGATCGCGGCGATCCGCCCGGCGGACGACGCGGCCATGGCCGCCGCCCGCGAGCTGCACGGCCGGCTGACCAAGCCGGCGGGCTCGCTGGGCGCCTTGGAAGAGCTGTCGGTACGCCTCGCCGGCCTGGCCGGGGCCTGCCCGCCACCGCTGCCGGAACGGGCCGCGGTAGCGATCTTCGCGGGCGACCACGGGGTACACGCCCAGGGGGTGAGCCCCTGGCCGCAGGAGGTCACCGGCCAGATGATCGGCAACTTCCTGGCCGGCGGGGCGGTGGTCAACGCGTTCGCCCGGCAGGCCGGCGCGTCGGTCACCGTGGTCGACGTCGGGGTGGCCACTCCGCTGCCCGCCGGACCGCCCGCCGACGCTTCCGTGCTCGACCCGGCGGTGCCTCGGCTGGTTGTCGCGTCGGTCCGCCGGGGCACCCGCGATTTCACGGTGACCGCCGCACTCACCCGGGACGAGGCGCTGGCGGCGGTGCGGACCGGCATCCGGATCGCCGACGAGCTGATCGACGCCGGAGCCGACATCCTGCTCACCGGCGACATGGGCATCGGCAACACCACTCCGGCCGCCACGCTGATCGCCGCGTTCACCGGTGCCGACCCGCTCGACGCCACCGGTCGGGGCACCGGCATCGACGACCCGACCTACGCGCACAAGGTTGCCGTGGTGCGCGCCGCGCTGACCCGGCACGCGCCCGACCCGGCCGACCCGCTGGGTGTGCTGGCGGCCGTCGGTGGCCTGGAGCACGCGGCGCTGGCCGGGCTGATCCTGGGTGCCGCCGCTCGCCGTACGCCGGTGCTGCTGGACGGCGTGATCGCGGTCTCGGCCGCACTGGCCGCCGCCGCGTTCGCCCCGGACGCGGTCTGCGCCATGGTCGCCGGGCACCGCTCGGCGGAGCCGGGTGCGACTGCGGCGCTGCGGCACCTCGGCCTCGACCCGCTGATCGACCTGGGGTTGCGCCTCGGCGAGGGCACCGGCGCGCTGCTGGCGTTGCCCGTGGTCACCGGCGCGGTCCGGGTGCTGCACGAGGTGGCCACCTTCGACTCCGCCGGGGTGGCCGAGAAGTGACAACGCGCAGCGAGCGAATCCTCCGCCTCCGAGGTGTGGCGTGACCTCCAATCCGTACCCCCTTGGTTTGCGGCTCGACGGGCGGCGGGTGGTCGTGGTGGGTGGCGGCGCGGTCGCCACCCGGCGGGTGCCCGCGCTGCTGGACGCCGGCGCGGACGTCCTGCTGGTGTCCCCGGAGCTGACCCCGGCGCTGCGCGCCCGTGTCGACGCGGGGCGGCTGCACTGGGTGCCGCGCCGGTTCCTGCCCGAGGACCTGGACGGCGCGTGGCTGGTCCAGGTGGCGATCGACGACCCGATGGCGGCCGCTTCGGTGAGCGCCGTCGCCGCCGAGCGCCGGATCTTCTGCGTCCGGGCCGACGACCGGACCGCCGCCACCGCCTGGACCCCGGCGGTGACCCGGCACGGCCCGGTCACCGTGGCGGTGCTCGGCGGTGGTGACCCCCGACGGGCGATGACCGTCCGCGACGCGATCCGCGACCTCCTCGCCGTCCGCCTGGCACCGGACGGAATCGCTCCGACGCAGAGCCGGCCCGACGGTGCGAGCGGGGCGAGCGGGGCGAGCGGGGCGAGCGGTGCGAGCGGTGCGACCGGGGCGGCCGGCGGGCGGCCGGTCGGGCGGGTGGCGCTGGTCGGGGCGGGGCCGGGGGACCCGGAGCTGATCACCGTGAAGGGTTGGCGGCTGCTCACCGAGGCCGACGTGGTGGTCGCCGACCGGCTCGTGCCCGGCCTGCTCCTCGACGAGCTGCGTCCGGACGTCGAGCTGGTGGACGCCTCGAAGATCCCCTACGGACCGTCCCGGGCACAGGAGGAGATCAACCAGATCCTGGTCGACCGCGCGCTGGCGGGTGCGTTCGTGGTGCGGCTCAAGGGCGGCGACCCGTACGTCTTCGGCCGGGGTGGCGAGGAGCTGCTGGCGTGCGCGAAGGCCGGGGTGCCGGTGACCGTGGTGCCCGGGGTGACCAGCTCGATCGCCGCCCCCTCCGCAGCCGGGATCCCGGTGACCCATCGGGGGGTGGCGCACGAGTTCACAGTGGTCTCCGGGCACGTGGCACCCGACTCACCAGCCTCGCTGGTGCGCTGGGACGCCCTGGCCGGCCTGCGCGGCACCCTGGTGATCCTGATGGGGCTGAAGAACCTCGCGGCCATCAGCGAGACCCTGATCGCCCACGGTCGGCCGTCGCAGACGCCGGCCGCCGTGGTGCAGGAAGGCACGACGGGTGCCCAGCGGGTGCTGCGATCCACGCTGGGCGAGGTGGCAGCCGACGCGCTCGCCGCCGATGTGCGGCCGCCGGCCGTCGTCGTGCTGGGAGATGTGGTGGGCGCCCTCGACGCCTGAGGAGGGGCACGCTGTTGGGTTGGGCCGGTATGGCCTGGGTGAGGTGCCACGGCAGAGGACCATGTGGTCCCTCTGCGCCCTTTGCTCTGCTTCAACCCGCGCAACACTTCGAAGCCATCTCTGGTGCGTGGACTGAAGCAGAGCAAAGGTGTTCTGCGGTGTGGTCGATCTGGCGGTCGGCGCGGCTCTGGCCGCCGTCACTGTCGGTTGATCCGACGCGGGGGCGGCGTTGTCGGTGGCGGTGGACACAATGTCGCTCATGCTCACCGTGAAGGATCCGCACGAGACGTGGCGCACGGACCTGCTCACACCCGTCGCGCTGCGGTGCGCAAACCCGGGCCTGACCACCACCTTCGAGGACCTCCCCTCCCAATGGCGCGCTGCTCCGGTGCGGACGCTGCGGTGCGCGGCCGCGGACGGCTCCTGGGCCGTCCTGGTCACTGTGGTCCGTGGCTACCGCCAACAGCCGGGCGACTCGCTCGTCGGCAACGAGTTCGGCCGGGACCCGCACACCGGCTACGACCTGGACTCACCCGGAGACCTGGTGTACGAGCTGCAGGTGACCGAGGACGACGGAACCGACGAGCACGAGCTGCTGGCCTTCCGGCTCTTCGGCGACCCGCAGGCAGCCGGGGCGGAGGTGCTGCGGTGGGCCGGGAGGAAGGCGGCGTACTCGGTCAGCCCGTCGGTCGAGCCGGCCGAGACGCGGCAGCGCCGGGACCGCCGACAGTTCGACAACCGCCAGGCCAGTGCGGCATCGCCGCAGGTCCGGATCGGTGTGGTGTCGGACGAGGCCGCCGCCGACCTCGACGCCCTCGACAGGTCCGCGTTGTGCTGGCACTTCCCGCGCGGGAACACAGGTGCCTACCTGCGGTCCGCGGTGGTCGCACTGGCCGGTTACGGCGAGCAGCGGCCGCACCTGCGGGGCCGGTGGCTCACCGCACGGGTCGAGGGCGAGGAGCTGGTCGTCGGCGTGGACGAGCTGATCCCGGCCAACCAGCGGCACCGCTGGGACAGCGCCCGCTGGCTGTGGGACCGCCGACAGGCGACCACCCCGGCAGGGCTTCGCTGGCAGGTCGATCGGGTCGAGCAGGCCGCCCCCGCGGTCGCGGCCGTCCGCCGTGGCGCGTTGCCCGAGGCGCTGACCACGGCCGGGGTGGAGACGGATCCGGAGCTCGACTCGTTGCTGACCGGGGTGCCGTACCGGCTCTCCGACGCCGAACTCACGCCGACCTGGGTGGCGAACCTTCACCGCGGTCTCGCCGACCTGGCGCCCTGGCGGCTGGACGCGGCGTTCCGAGGGTGGCGTGACGGCAGGCAGGCACTGGGGCTGCCGGTGCGGGATCCGGTTGTCCTGTTCGGCCTCGGTGGCGTCGGCGCGGCCCGTAAACCGAAGCTCGCGCTCGACCACACCGGCGACGCCCCACTGCTGTGCCTGACCCACACGGGCAGCAGTGCGGTGCTGCCGTACGCGCACTGGACGGTGCCCACCGACCTCGGCGCCCGCCTGTACGGGTGGCAACCGGCCCTGCCGTACCCGCAGTGACCGACGGGGCCGGAGCAGGTTCGCTCCGGCCCCGTCGTCGTCCGAGCGATCGACTACTGCTTGAGCATGTTGTCCAGCAGCAGGGCACAGCGGATCAGTCCGAGGTGGCTGTACGCCTGCGGGTGGTTGCCCAGTCCGCGCTCGGCGAGCGGGTCGTACTGCTCGGGGAGCAGCCCGGTCGGACCGGCGGTGAGCACCATCTGTGCGAACAGCTCCTCGGCGTCGGTGTGGCGGCCGGTGCGCAGGTACGCCTCGATCAGCCAAGCCGTGCAGATGTGGAAGCCGCCCTCCCGGCCGGGCAGGCCGTCGTCCCAGTGGTAGCGGTAGACGACCGGGCCGCTGCGCAGGTCCGCCTCGATGCGCAGGACGGTGGACAGGAAGCGCGGGTCGTCACCCGGGAGCAGGCCGGAGAGCCCGATCCAGAGTGACGAGGCGTCCATGTCCTCGTCCCCGTACGCGACGCTGTACGCCTCGACGTCGGAGTGCCAACCCTGCTCGAGGACGTTGGCGCCGATCCGGTCGCGCAGGTCCTTCCACTCCGGCCGGTCCTTGCCGCCGTGCTCGCGCATCACGTGCAGCGCGCGGTCGACGGTCATCCAGCACATCACCTTGGAGAAGACGTGGTGCCGTGGTGGCAGCCGCGCCTCCCAGATGCCGTGGTCGGGCTCGTGCCAGCGGCGACGGACCGCCTCGACCATGTTCTCCAGGACCCGCCACTCGTCCTCGCGGACCGAGCCGCGAGCGTCGGCGACGGCCGCGATCAGGTCGGCGATCGGGCCGAAGACGTCGAGCTGGAGCTGGTGGTTGGCGAGGTTGCCGACCCGGACCGGTCGGGAGCCGGCGTATCCGGGCAGCGTGTCGATGACCGCTTCGGCACCCAGCTCGAACCCGTCGATGGTGTAGAGCGGGTGCAGTCGCTCCGGGTGGCCGCCGGTGCGCTCGATGCAGCCGTCCACCCAGCGCAGCAGCGCCTCGGCCTCCTCGACGGAGCCCAGGTCGACAAGTGCGCGGGCGGTCAGCGCGGCGTCGCGCAGCCAGCAGTAGCGGTAGTCCCAGTTGCGGACGCCGCCCAGCTCCTCGGGGAGCGAGGTGGTCGCCGCGGCCAGGATCGAGCCGGTGGCCTCGTGGCAGAGCCCGCGCAGGGTGAGGGCGCTGCGCGCGACCAGGTCACGGGCGGTGGACGGCAGCCGAAGTGAGGCCACCCAGTCCTTCCACGGCTGCTCGGCCGCGGCCTGCCGCTCGTGGATCGGCACCCGGTGGTGCTCCAGGCTGTGCGTGCCGAAGCGCAACTCCAGCACGACCTGCCCACCGGCGGCGGAGAGGTCGACGATCGCCTTGGCGGTCTCGTACCCGCCGTCGTTGCCGACCTCCCACTCCACGCCGGGGGCGTAGAGCGCGACAGGTTCGTTGGAGCCGAGCACCAGCAGGCCGTCGCCGAGCGGCTGCAACTGCACGGCGACCTGCCCGAACTCCGGCCTCGGCGCGAACTCCACCCGGGCCTTGCCACTGCCGGTGAGCACCCGGATCAGGGTCGAGTCGCCGGTGATGACCGCCGGACTGTCGTCCGGAGTGGTCTCCCGGGCCGGCTTGTCCAGCCAGTCGGTGACGGTGAGCCCGGACCAGCGGGTCTCCACGGTCATCGTGCCGGAGCGGTAGCGCTGACCCAGCGGGATGCCACCGCGTTCCGGGGCGACGCTGAAGTGACCGGCCGGGCTGCCACCGACCAGGTCGGCGAAGATCGCCGCCGAGTCCGGCTTGGGGTGGCAGAGCCAGCTGACCTTGGCTTCCGGGGTGAGCAGAGCGACGGTACGACCGTTGGCCAGCATGGAGTGCCGCTCGATCGGCACGGCCCGCTCGCCGAACAGCCAGTGCCGCCGGGTCTCCAGCAGCAGCGCCAGCGCGCGGGCGGCCTCCAGCGGGTCGGCGACCCGGTAGCTGGCCTTGGTGTCCCCGGAGCCGATCTTGATGCCGAGGTCGGGACCGTGCAGGTGGCCGAACGCGTTCTCGTCGGTGATGTCGTCGCCGATGAACAGCACCGCGCTGGAGGCGAGCTGGGTCCGCAGCTGGTCGAGTGCGGTGCCCTTGTGGGTGGCCACGACGGAGAGCTCGATGACCTCCTTGCCCTGGGTCACGGTGACGCCGTCGAAGGTCGCCGGGCCGTTGCGGACCGCCTCGATGGCGGCGGCGGCGACCTCCGGGTCGACCCCTCGGGTGTGCACGGCGACGCTTGCCGGCTTGCGTTCCAGCCGGATGCCCGGGTGCGCGGAGGCGATGTCGCGCAGCGCGTTGCGTACCTGCTGGCGCACCGCGACCAGCTCGGGGGAGAGCCGCTCGACGAAGCCGATGTCGAACTCGGAGCCGTGGCTGCCGACGAGGTGGACCTCGCTGGGCAGCCGGGACAGCGCGGCCAGGTCGCGCAGCGCCCGGCCGGAGACGACCGCCACGGTCGTCTGCGGTAGCGCGGCGAGCGCGCGGACCGCGGCCACCGATTCGGGCAGTGGTACGGCGGTGCTGGGGTCCTCCACGATCGGCGCCAGTGTGCCGTCGTAGTCGCAGGCGACCAGGAGTTGGGGGACCCGGGCGATCCGGCCGATGGCGGAGCGCAGCTCGGGGTCCATCACCCCGGTGGCCGTGGCCGCTCCATCGTTGACGGTCGTGTTCACTCGGCCTCCGCCTCGGGAACTCCGAGCTCGGAGAGGAAAGACTTGGCCCAGTGGCCCACGTCATGGGTACGCAGGTGACGTTGCATTGTCCGCATCCGGCGGCGTGCCTCGGTTTTCTCCACGTGCACTGCCCGGAGCAGGGCGTCCTTGACTGCGTCCGGGTCGTGCGGGTTACACAGGAATGCCTGACGCAGCTCCGTTGCGGCGCCGGCGAACTCACTGAGCACGAGCGCGCCACCCTGGTCGGCGCGCGACGCCACGTACTCCTTGGCCACCAGGTTCATGCCGTCGCGTAGCGGTGTCACCATCATCACGTCGGCGGCAACGTACATCGCGGCGAGTTCACTGCGACTGTACGACTGATGCAGGTAATGCACGGCCGGCACGCCGACCCGGCCGAATTCACCATTAATCCGGCCAACCTCGCGTTCGACCTTGACCCGAAGTGCCTGGTAGTGCTCGACACGCTCGCGGCTGGGCGTGGCCACCTGCACCATAACCGCGTCGGGAACTGTCAACTTTCCGTCAGCAAGTAGCTCGCGGAAGGCCTTGAGTCGCAACTCGATGCCCTTGGTGTAATCCAGCCGGTCCACGCCCAGGATTATCGTCTTCGGATCGCCCAACTCGGCGCGGATCTGCTTGGCCCGAGCCTGGATCGCCGGGTCGGCGGCCATCCGCTCCATCTCCTGGGTGTCGATCGAGATGGGGAAGGCACCCGCCTTCACCTGCCGACCGTCGACCTGGATCATCTGCCCCTCGTAGCGCAGCCCGAGCAGGTGCCGGGCCAGCCGGACGAAGTTCTGCGCGGCCAACCGCTGCTGGAAGCCGACCAGGTCGGCACCGAGCAGGCCGCGCAGGATCTCGGTGCGGAACGGCATCTGCATGAACAGCTCGATCGGCGGGAACGGGATGTGCAGGAAGAACCCGATCCGCAGGTCCGGGCGCAGCTCACGGAGCATCGCCGGGACCAACTGAAGCTGGTAGTCCTGCACCCAGACCGTCGCGCCCTCGGCCGCCACATCCGCGGCGGCCTCCGCGAACCGGGCGTTGACCAGGCGGTACGCCTCCCGCCAGCGGCGCTTGTAGGCAGGTGTCTCGACCGCGTCGTGGTAGAGCGGCCAGATCGTCGCGTTGGACTGGCCCTCGTAGTAGCGCTCCAGCTCCTCGGCGCTGAGCGGGACCGGGTGCAGCCGGATCCCCTCCAGGTCGAACGGTTCGGGGGCGGCGCCGGTGCCACCGGCCCAGCCGACCCAGGTGCCCTGGTGTTCGGCGAGCACGGGGTGCAGCGCGGTGACCAGCCCGCCAGGGCTGCGTCGCCACTGTCGGCCCTCGGGTGTGCTCACCTCGTCGACCGGCAGACGGTTCGCCACTACGACAAAGGAGCTACGGACGGTCACGATCGGCCACCTCCGGGTACTGACGGGTCCACCGCGATGAGCGTACTGAGCGTAGCTGCGGCGTCTTGTGCCCCGTGCCGGAGTCTCCTACCCGCCTCGTACGCGTCGAAATCCCCAGGGTGATCTTGTCGACAGCCCGTCGATCAGAGGTCGATGATCGGCCATTCCTTCGGCAGCACCTCACCGAGCAGCTCCCGCCGATCCGTCATGATCGGCGTGATCGCCCGAGCCGCCTCCATCGCGGCCTGGGCCAGGTCCATGCCGCCCAGGCTTCGCGACCAGCCGCCGAGAACGGCGCACATGTCGTGCTCCACGGGCGTCACCATGACCTGCTCCAGGTCGCCGACGATGTCGAGCAGTGGCCAGCCGTCGCTGGTCACCTGGCGATACGCGGCTGCCAGGCAGAGCGCCGGGACGATCACGGCCCTCCCCTTGTCCGCGACTTTCGCGATCTGCTCCCCGACCGCTTCAATGCCTTCCGAGTAGGCGAGGAGGCATGCGGTGTCGAGGACGAGGCCGGCGTCACTCACGAATGGTCATCCGTCCGCGAGACGCCTCACCCAGCAGAGCCGCTGCCTTGGCCCGCAGTGCCGGCGTGATCTTCGCGTGTGCCTCGTCGAGCTTCCTGCCCGCCTCGGCGAGGCCTTCGTCCGTGAGCTGGAAACCCACCTGTCGAAGCGTCCGCCGTGTGCGCTCGCCGGCCATCCGCTGACGAACGGAGTCGGTGATGAAGGCGGAGACGTTCGATTCCTCGGCCAGTCGCTCTGCCACGTCATCCGGCACGCTGATGGCGATCTTCTTGGTCATACCAGGAACGCTAACGGGTTATACCAAGCTGGGCAACGCGGCGCGCCCGCGTACTCCTGGGGCGGGGTGATGTGGGCGAAGCGCGGCGTACCTGTCAGGATTGACGATGGCGTGCGCGTGGCCGGCTCCCGGCCGGCGGCGGCGGGCGGATCTCTCGGCCCGCGCCGCGCCGCCGATCAGCGACAGCAACCGACGGAGGTAGCCCGCACCGTGGCCCAGTACATCTACGTCCTGGAAAAGGCCCGCAAGGCGCACGGCGACAAGGTCGTGCTCGACAACGTGACGTTGAGCTTCCTGCCGGGAGCCAAGATCGGTGTCCTCGGTCCGAACGGCGCCGGTAAGTCCAGCCTCCTCAAGATCATGGCAGGACTGGACAAGCCGAGCAACGGCGAGGCCCGGCTCATGCCCGGCTGCACCGTCGGCATGCTCGCCCAGGAGCCTCCACTCAACGACGCCAAGACCGTGCTCGGCAACGTCGAGGAGGCGGTTGCCGAGACCAAGGCCAAGCTGGAGCGATTCAACAAGATCGCCGAGCAGATGGCGACCGACTACTCCGACGAGCTGATGGAGGAGATGGGCAAGCTCCAGGAGGAGCTGGACCACCTCGACGCCTGGGACGTCGACTCCAAGCTCGAACTGGCCATGGACGCCCTGCGCTGCCCGCCGCCGGACGCCGACGTGACCCAGCTCTCCGGCGGTGAGCGCCGCCGGGTCGCGCTCTGCAAGCTGCTGCTGGAGGCGCCCGACCTGCTGCTGCTCGACGAGCCCACCAACCACCTGGACGCGGAGAGCGTCTCCTGGCTGGAGCAGCACCTGGCCAAGTACGCCGGCACCGTCATGGCGATCACCCACGACCGGTACTTCCTCGACAACGTGGCCGGCTGGATCCTGGAACTGGACCGCGGCCGGGCCATCGGCTACGAGGGCAACTACTCCACCTACCTGGAGAAGAAGGCCGCTCGACTGGCCGTCGAGGGTCGCCGCGACGCCAAGATGAAGAAGCGCCTCACCGAGGAGCTGGAGTGGGTCCGCTCCAACGCCAAGGCCCGGCAGACCAAGTCCAAGGCCCGCCTGGACCGGTACGACGAGATGGCCAACGAGGCGGAGAAGACCCGCAAGCTCGACTTCGAGGAGATCCAGATCCCGCCGGGCCCGCGTCTGGGCAGCACGGTGATCGAGGCGGTCAACCTCAGCAAGGGCTTCGGCGACCGGCTGCTGATCGACAACCTGTCGTTCTCGCTGCCGCGCAACGGCATCGTCGGCATCATCGGCCCCAACGGCGTCGGCAAGACCACGCTGTTCAAGACCATCGTCGGGCTGGAGGAGCCGACCGGCGGTCAGGTCCGGGTCGGCGAGACGGTCTCGCTGTCGTACGTCGACCAGAACCGCGAGGGCCTCAACGGCGACAAGACCGTCTGGGAGGTCGTCTCCGACGGGCTGGACTACCTGATGGTGGGCAAGGTCGAGATGCCGTCGCGGGCGTACATCGCCGCGTTCGGCTTCAAGGGGCCGGACCAGCAGAAGCCGACGAAGGTGCTCTCCGGCGGTGAGCGCAACCGGCTCAACCTGGCGCTGACCCTGAAGATCGGCGGCAACGTCATCCTGCTCGACGAGCCGACGAACGACCTGGACGTGGAGACGCTGTCCAGCCTGGAGAACGCGCTGTTGGAGTTCCCCGGCTGCGCCGTGGTCATCTCGCACGACCGGATGTTCCTGGACCGGGTCGCCACGCACATCCTGGCCTGGGAGGGCGACGACCAGGACCCGTCGCGGTGGTTCTGGTTCGAGGGCAACTTCGAGGCGTACGAGAAGAACAAGATCGACCGCCTCGGCGCGGAGGCTGCCCGGCCCCACCGGGTGACCTACCGCAAGCTGACCCGCGACTGATCGGCCGAGAAGGTGTCTGACCGGTTCGTCTACCACTGCACGCTGCGCTGGTCCGACCTGGACGCGTACGGCCACATCAACAACTCGCGCTTCCTCACCCTGTACGAGGAGGCGCGGGTGGCGTTGATGTTCGCTGGCGGCCGGGCCTGGGGGGTGGGCTCGTTCGCCGACGGGGTGGTGATCCGTCGGCACGAGGTCGACTACCTTCGCCCGGTCGACTACGCGTTGGGTCGGGCCACCGCGGAGGCGGCGCCCACCGTCCGCATCGAGCTGTGGGTGGAGGAGATCCGGGCCTCCCGCTTCACCGTCGCCTACGAGCTGTACGACGGTGAGGTGCTGGCCAGCCGGGCGCGCTCGGTGCTGGTGCCGTTCGACCTGACCCGCCAGGTGCCCCGCCGGATCACCACCGAGGAGCGGGACTTCCTGCTCACCTACGCACCGCAGGGCGGCCTGGTGTGACCGGGTCGGGCACGGGCCGGGCGGCGGCCACCCCGACGCACGGTGTGGCCGGGGTGGCCGACGCGGGTGCCTTCCTGGCCCGGCTGGTCCGGCTGGATCGGGCCGCGCCGGTCCGGTTGCGGCCGGCCGGTGTGCCCGGTCGGATCGCCCTCTGGGCCCGTCTGCCGTGGCAGGTTCTGGTGGTCCGGACGGTGGCTGCCGAGCCGGCCGACGGCAGCGTCGAGGACGTCACGGTGGCTGCCGCGGAGCTGCTCGCCGAGCTGGAACGCGGTGGTACGTCCCGGCCGGTCCGCCGGGACGCGCAGTGGCGGTGGCCGCTGCCCCCGGCGCGCAGCCGGACGGTTGAGGCGCTGCCCGTTGCCGAGCTGCGGCGGATCGCGGACGCCGCGGCGGGCACCCTGCGAACGGCGAGCGAGCAGGGCGTGGCCGGCCGCGCGGTGGGTCAGCGGGCGCTGCGGGACGCGCTGCTCGACCACGTGGCGGTGCTGGTCACGCCGGACGGACCGCCCGCCGCGCCGGTCGAGGTGTCGCAGCGGCTGGTGCAGGGGGTGGTCCGGATGGGCTTCCTCGGTGCCGCCGGCGGCCCGGTCACCGGCCACGACGAGGCGGCCGTCCAGGTCCGGGTGGCGGGACGCTGGGTTGGCCTGGCGGGACCATACGGAGCGGCATGGTTGCAGACAGCCACGGATCTTGCGGTGAAACCCCTCGGTACTCCTCCGAACGGATGACCCCTGCTCATTCTTCTGGGCCGGGGCGGTCGTTGGGGGGGTGCTTCAACTCGGCTGTCCGGGTACCGTCCATGCTCGGATCCAACGCACCGTAGGCGACTGGATCCGCTGGGGAGTGAGGTGCGCGAGCGATGCCGTGGTGGTCATGGCGCCCCGGTCCCGCCGACGGCGGCGATCCGGAAACCCGAAGCGGGATCACAGTGGAGAGCGCGGTCCGGGTCGGACCGCCCAATCCTCGCCAGCCGGGAGACGACTGCCCGGCCAGCGAGCGGCCAGTGCTGACCGAGATGCTGGCCACCGTCGAGCCGGTGAGTCTGCGCCGCGTCTGCGACGCACTCGACCTGCTCGACGTGCGCTACCTGGCCGACGGCGACGGCAACCTGCTGGCCATGTGGGAGCGGCACGCCGTGCTGGTGACCCTGGAAGGGCCAGAGGACGAGATCCTGGTCATGCGGGCACGCCCGCACGCCACGGTCCCGCCGGACTGGGCCGACCGGGCCTATCGGGTGGTCAACGAGTGGAACCACACCCGTCGGTTCTGCAAGGCGTACATCGGCGACCCGACGGAGCGCGGGCAGCTGCCGATCTACGCCGAGCTGCAGGTGCCGCTCGGCGCTGGGACCCACGACGCGCTGCTGGTCGAGATGCTCGACTGCGGCGCGGCGGTCGCCACCAGCTTCGTGGACTGGCTCCACGACGAGGGCGCGCTGCTCTGACACACTGCCTCGGCCCGGCGGTCAGCCGCCGACGGCCGGGTCCTCCTCGGCGTTGACCATGAAGTACGCGGCCCGCTCCAGGTAGTCCCAGAGCGTGGTGGCGATCTCCGGTTCGAGGTCGAGCCGGTCCACGGCGCGGCGCATGTTCCGTAGCCAGGCGTCCCGCTCGGCCGCGCCGATCCGGAACGGCGCGTGCCGCATCCGCAGTCGCGGGTGGCCACGCTGGGCGGAGTACGTGTTCGGTCCACCCCAGTACTGCATCAGGAACAGGGTCATCCGATCCGCGGCCGGCCCCAGGTCCCCCTCCGGGTACATGGGCCGCAGCAGCGGATCGTTGGCGATGCCGGCATAGAACTCGTCGACCAGCTTGCGGAAGGTGGGCTCGCCGCCGACCGCTTCGAAGAGGGTCGTCGAAGCACCGGGACGCTCGGATTCACCTGCGGGGTTCACCGTTCCATCCTGCCAGGTGCACCGAGTGCCAGACGGACCCGCGGACCGTGCGTCGGATCACGCCGGGCCGATGCCCCGCGCCCGGCCCGCTCCGGGTCCGAACGGGCGGGCCGGGTCAGGTGACCGCGTGCCGGCGGTGGCCGTCACCGGTACGCGGCTCGGCAGAGCCGCCCGCCGTGCCGCCGGTGGCGGGATCGTCCGGATGGTCGGGCGGCTCGGCGTTGGCCGCCGTGGCTGCCGTGATCGCGTCGCTGAACGCCTGCCGATTCGGCCAGCGCAGCGCGGCCACCGCCATCAGCACCACGCCGGCCGCGCTCCACAGCCCCACCACAAGGGGGATGTTGTCGAAGCGGTCCGCGATCAGACCGGTGACCAGCACCGCGAAGCCCTGGATGACCTGGACGCCGGTCGCCATCACTCCGAAGGCGCGGGCCCGGAAGCCGTTGGGCAGTGCCTGGACGAAGAGCCCGTTGGCCATCGGCAGCATGCCGGCGACCGCGAACCCGCAGAGAGCGGCGAGCAGAGCCACCGTCAGCGCGGGCGGATCGAACAACGTCGGCACCAGCGCCAGTGGGGCGAGCACCGCGAGCGGCCGCATCAGCTTCAGCCGACGTGCCGGCCCGAAGAGGCGGCTCACCAGCAACCCGCCGAGGATGAAACCGACCGGGCTGGCCACCATGATCACCGCTTGGGCCGTGCTCGCGTTCAGGTCGCCGCCGCCCTCCTCGTTGGCCCAGCCGACGGCCAGCCCCTCGGGGAGGATCGAGAAGAGCATCGCGCTGAACACCAGCACCGCGATCGCCCGCAGCACCGGTGTGCCGAACACGATGGTGAAGCCCTGACGGGTCTCTTGCAGCAGGTGGCTGCGCTGCGCCGGGTTCGGCACCGCCGGCCGGTCTCGCACGCCGAGGCGGACCAGCAGCGCCGAGGCGCCGAACGTGGCCGCGTTGAACAGCAGCGCGACCTGGGGGTTGTAGGAGGCGACGGCGGAGCCGAGCACGTACCCGACGATCTGCGCCGCCTGGCCCACGCTGGCGTTCAGCGACAGCCCCACCACCAGCCGGTCCCCGGCGAGCATCTGCGGCATCAGCGCGGACTTCGCCGCCTGGCTCGGTGGGTTGGCCAGCGTGGCGGCGAAGATGAGCACCAGCACCGCCTGGTACGGCAACTGCGGGATGGCGATGAGCAGCATCAACGCCATCCGGATGAGGTCACACGCCACCATCACCCGCCGGTACGGGTATCGCTCCGCGAGTGCGGCGAGCACCGGACCACCGAGCAGCCAGGGCAGGAAACTGACCGCGAAGGCAGCCGCGGAGAGCCCTACCGACTCGGTCTTCTCATAGACGAGCAGGGTGACGGCGGCCTTCGCCACGTAATCGCCGACCCAGGAGAGAGCGCTTGCCATGAACACGGCGCGGAACTCGTGCTGGGCGAACACCTCGCGAAAAGTTGCTGGGCCTTCCGCAGAAGGTCGCTCGTCGGGCACCGTCGCCTCCATCGGCCTCCGGGTCGGCCGCTCGTGGCAGCCCGGCCGGAGTCGCTCGTCAGATCACGGATCAGCGAGGTTGTGATCACGTTTTGGCGGGAACGCGTGCTCCGGATTCTGCCCGATCGTCTGACAACTATCTAGGTCGAACGGGTCGTTCGTCGCTTCCCCGACTGAACGAACGGACGATACCTGAGGGGCCGGGCGGCTCGCGACCCCTGAATTCGAGGACAGTGGCGGGTGGGTCAGGTGGCACCACCCTGGCCAGTTTCACCGTCGGGCAGTGGGCGGGGGGGAAGCCCGGGAAAGATGCGGGCCGCCGCGATCTGCGCGGTGATCCCCGAGTTCTCCAGCGCCTCCGCCAGCCGCCGCCGCAACTCCCGGCCCACCGCGAACTGCCCGTCCGCTGTCGTCTTCACCACCGTCCGGATGACCGCACCGTCCACCGTCACCTGCTCGACACCCAACACCTCCGGCGCCTCGACGATCTCCGGTGACAGCTCCGGGTCCACCGCCACCGAGGCGGCCGCGGTCCGCAGGACGGCGGTGGCCTCCTCGGTGCTGTTGAACCCGATCGGCAGGTCCACCACCACGAGCGCCCAGCCCTGGCTCTTGTTGCCCACCCGGATGATCTCGCCGTTGCGGATGTACCAGAGCACTCCGCGACCGTCGCGCACGGTGGTCACCCGGAGCCCGACCGCCTCGACCACGCCCATCGCCTCGCCCAGGTCGACGTTGTCGCCCACGCCGTACTGATCCTCGATCAGCATGAACAGGCCGGCGATCAGGTCCTTGACCAGGCTCTGCGCGCCGAAGCCCAGCGCTACGCCGGCGATCCCCGCGCTGGCCAGCAGCGGGGCCAGGTCGAAGCTGAACTCGCGCAGGATCATCAGCAGCGCGATGCCGAAGACGAACGCGGTGGTCAGGCTGCGCAACACCGAGCCGATCGCCTCGGCCCGCTGCCGTCGCCGCTCTGGTACGAACTCGGTCGGGTCGACCGCCGCGCTGGGCACCCGCTCGCGCAGCGGTCGCAGCATCGTCGGCACCGCGCCGTCGGTCGTCGTACGGACCAACCGGTTGATCGTGCGGTGCACCGCCCAGCGGGCCACCATCGCCAGCGCCAGGATCAGCAGCACCCGCAGCGGCTTGAGCAGGATCCAGTAACTGCCCTCGGCGAACCAGGCCGACCTGGTCAGCTCGTACAGGAATTGGCAGGAGGAACTGCCCTGGCAGTTCACCGACCCGGCGGTGGACAGGGCGAGGGGCATCACGCTTGCGGCACTCACCCTGTCTTCGTACCGCAAGGAGCCCGAGGGCCCGCGTCCGACCCACCGGCCGGGGACCGTCCGACCGGACGCTGGCGAGCAGTGACGATCGCTTCGTTGTACCCCGGGGGGTGTCTCCGCCTCCGGGCACGACGATGCCCCCGACCGGCGGCTAAGGGCTGGATGCATGAACTCAGTGAGACGGATCTGGCCATCCGGCCTGAATCCGAGCGTGCCGTCATCGGCGAAGCCGAGACGAACCTCAACATGTCGATCGCAGAGCAGAAGACGGGACACCTCGTGTCCTACTGCGTGTCCCACCTTCCGGTGGCGCTGGTCCGGGATAACCCAGCGATCCTGGACGGCAGCAGCGAGCCCTGGCCGGGAGGCATGCAACACCAGCTTCTGACCGTGGGTGTCGTACGCCGTGAATCGCCGGACGAGCATGGAATCCCGCTGGGCTGAGGTCGCTACTGAAAGTCCTCGGCGTGGTCGGTGGCCCATTGCGAAAACGGCAAGGCGGGTCGGCCGAGCACCTTCTCCACAGTGCGTTTGGGGCGAGGAGGCTTGTCAACCAGATCGCGCGACACGATGAGTTGAATCTCTATGGAGTCCTTGTCGTAACCCAAGGCCCTCCACCGTGCGATGGCCTGATCCTCACTGAGTTGTTCGAGCCGCAGCGGTCGGCCGATCGCCTCCGCCAGGTCACGAACCCGGTCGGCCGCGCTGATCGCGGCCGGGCCGGTGGTCAGGTACCGGGCGCCGTCGTGGCGTTGGTCGAGGAGGGCAGCGACCGCGACCGCGGCCACGTCCCGCTCGTGCACGTACGGATACCGGGCGGTGGGGAAACCCTCCCGCACCACGCTGTCACTACGAATCTCCTCGGCCCACTGCCACGAGGCGGCCATGAGCCCCGCCGGCCGAATGTGCGTCCAGCCCAGGCCTGTTGCCTCCACCGCCTGCTCCCAGGCGAGGAAGTGGCGACCAGCGCGGGGCTGGGCCCGTTCCCACGGTGCGGAGGCCGAGGACAGCACGATGATCCGCCGGAGTCCGGCGGTGCTGATTCGCTCGAGAACTTCGCGATTTGGTGCGCCGGTAGGCGTAAGCAGCATCGCGTCGATTTCGACCAGAGCCGCATCAAGCGACTCGGGGGTGGTGAGATCGCCGAACGCCACATCGACCACGTCGGGCACTCCAGCCGCTTCCGTCGGCGGTATGAGCGCCCGTGTTCGGATACCAGCGTCGAGAAGGCAATCAATGGCAGCCCGACCGACGACCCCGGTCGCCCCGGTGACGAGGACCCGCGGCCGGACTCCGCCGCTGCCAATCATTGGCACTTGCCCCCTCGGTAGATTACCGACGTTGACGGCTCACCTAATCGACACCGTACATACTGCCGACAGGTATGACACCTCAATAACGACCGCCCTCATTTAGCCGCGATCAGCGCGCGGAGGTGTCGCAGATCAGTCGGCGGACGAGTGTCGGGCATCAGTCGAAGCAGGACATTTCTACCATCAGAGTTCGTGTGAGAACCTTCCGTACGAGATCAAGGCGGCCCGCTTCGCGGACCGCTCGCGCCGCCGAACCTGGGCTGGGCCGATGGCGCTCGCGCCTCAGGCCTGCGGCCACGGCGCGATCGGTGATAGCCCGCCGGGTGGCTCGACATACGAAGAAGCCCCGGCCGTCATGATCGATGGTTCGAAGATCATCGGGCACGGATCCGGCACAACTGAGGCCGTCAAGGGCTGTCACCAGTGTCAGGCAACGGCGGAGTTCGCCCAGGCCAGCATGGCGATCCGCCCGGTTGCGGATGTTCCTCATACCCCATGAGGGATTAGTGCGTGCAATCCGGGGTCCGATCAGGGACTATTGGCGCAACGGACGTCGGTGATCGGCCCGGCGTCGACCGTGTGGGTGGTCATGCCCGACCTCGGTCGACGGCGGTACGCAGCAGCCGCTGAACCGGGAGGGTGATCGCGATGCCTGACATACGACCCACGGTGGGCTCCGGCGCGTTGGTCCTCAACGCCACCTACGAGCCGCTGTGTGTCGTGTCGGTGCGCCGTGCCGCGATCCTCGTTCTCTCCGCCAAGGCGGTCTGCGTCGCCGACGGCGATGGCATCCTGCACAGCGCCCGCGACGCGCTCCCGGTGCCGTCCGTGGTCCGGCTGACCCGCTTCGTCCGCGTGCCGTACCGGACGCACGTCGGGTTGTCCCGGCGGGCGATCTTCGCCCGGGACGGGTGGCGGTGCGCCTACTGTCGGGGTCCGGCCGAGACCATCGACCACGTTTTCCCCCGCAGCCGGGGTGGCCGGCACGCCTGGGAGAACGTGGTCGCCGCGTGTGCCCGGTGCAACCACACCAAGGGCGACAAGACGCCGGCGGAGATGGGGTGGCGGTTGCACGCGCTGCCCGCCGCACCGAAGGGCACCGCCTGGCGGGTGCTCGGGCACCGCGCCCCCGACCCCCGCTGGGCCGACTGGCTGGACCTGCGGGAGCCGGAAGCCGCCGCCTGACCCGAACGGCGCGGTCAGGCTCCGGGTTGCGGGTCCGCCGCCCGGCGCGCGGCCCGCTCGTGGCGGTCAACCGCGCGACCGTGTGCCACCGCCAACAGCCTGTCGATCTCGGGCAGCAGGTGCGGGCCGGGCATGACGATGCTGGCGAACCCGTGCAGCGCGTAGCCCGGGTGCGGTGTGAGGGTGTCCAGTCGGGCGAAGTCGTACTCGTCCCGGTGGTCCTCGAACGCCTTGGGCGGGAAGCCGAAGCGTCGCTCGAATTCGCTCCGGCCCAGGTCCAGGTTGAGGCGGAAGACACCGGGACGGTCGAGCTGTGCGGCCTCGTCGAAGCCGGGCACGTCGTGCTCGACGATCGTGGCGAACGGCTGCCGGCGGTCCGGGCCGACGAAGAAGAACCGGTCACCCCACGCCGCCTCGGGTGATCCGCTGTCCTCGCTCGCCACGACCTGTTCGACGCCGGGCAGCGCGACGATCCGATCGGCGAGCACGGCCGCGTCGACGCCGGTCGGTATGTGCAGGACCACGTCGGCGTGTTCGATGGTGGTCCGGTCCAGCGGGAAGTACCGGTAGTCGTGCGAACGCTGCTCGGCCGGCCCGATGTCGGACGCCGGCACGTACCGGGGAATGTCGGTCTCCTGCTGGAGTCTGCCCTCGTAGGTCGACGCGGCCGGTGCCTCGATGCCGAGCGCCGGGCTCGCGCCCAGACTGCCGACGATCACCGCGTAGCGGTCACCCAGCAGCGACGCGACGATCGCGCCGGCGCCGGCCCACGACACCTCGGTGCCGGCAAGCGTCATCGTGCCCGGCTGGCGCTGGAGGTGCGTGTTGTGCGCGAAGACGAGCGTGGGCCCGCGGTGTGCCTCGGCGGATCGGATCGCGAGCAGGTTCTCGGCCATCAGCGCGTCCCGGACCGCGGCCAGGCGGGCGAAGCGTTCCTCCGGCGCAAGTGGGGCGGCGGCCGCGGCGTGGTAGCGCAGCAGCGCGACCGCGGACGTCGCGTGCACGAACGCCGCCGGCCAGCCCGCGGCCGTCCCGGGCGCCCGCAGGTACAACTCGGTCAGGAGGTCGTTGGCGAGCACCCGCAGTGCTCGGGCGTCGGTCGAGCGCCCCACCGACCGGCCCGGCTCCCAGATCGCGGCCGTGTCACTCCACCGTGCCTCGTCGCCGACCAGGTCGTCGATCTCGGCGGATCGGTCGAGGCCCAGGAAGTCGCAGACCAGGGTGAGGTGGCGTCGCGGGCTCGGGGCGTTCGCGAGTTCCAAGGGGGCGTCGAAGCCGTGGAACGTCAGGCGTTCGGCGGCCGGTCGTCCCGCGTTCCACTCGCGCATCCGCAGCAGGAGGTCGCGGTTGGCCGGGGCGGTGCCGAATCCGTGGCTGAAACCTTCGGAGAGCGCCCGATCGAGCGGCACGGCAGCGCCCTGCACGAACTCGTCGGCGATCAGCCCGGCCGCCCGGTCGCTCTCCACCGCGATCGACAGGTAGCCGTGCTTTGCCAGCGACAGGAAGGCGTCATTGCGGAGTTGGAGGAAGGCGGACTCGCCGTGCGTCGGCTCACCGAGCGCGAGCAGGTCCGGGGACACCGCGAGCAGGTCGAGAAGAGGTGGCATTCCATAAACCGTATCGTTGAACCAGCGGTTGAGACTCAGGAGCGATGGAGCACGGGTGACACCCACAAAACCCTCAAACCCCGGGGTACGTCCGGTGGACCTCGCGCGCGCCCACGGTCTC
Source organism: Micromonospora sp. NPDC048839 (assembly GCF_040649915.1). Classification (NCBI taxonomy): domain Bacteria; kingdom Bacillati; phylum Actinomycetota; class Actinomycetes; order Micromonosporales; family Micromonosporaceae; genus Micromonospora; species Micromonospora sp. NPDC048839. Next base: position 36,773 of record NZ_JBEZGL010000007.1, on the reverse strand, counting down.
TCCGCGCAGGCCGTGCGCAACTACGAACGAGACGGCGTCCTGCCGCCGGCCCAGCGCACGCCGAACGGCTACCGCCGGTTCACCGAGACGCACGCGTTGGCGTTGAGTGCCTACCTCGCGCTGATCGCGGGCCACGGCTACGCGGCCAGCGGCGAGATCATGCGGGCCGTCAACCGGGGTGAGGTCGACGAGGCGTTGCGCACCGTCGACGAGGGGCATGCCCTGCTCCAACGCGACCGGGAGACCCTGGACGCGGTCGAGTCGGCGGTGGCGGCTCTCACCGGAACGAGACCGCAACCGCAGGGCCATAAATCCGTGCCGATCAGCGTGCTGGCCCACCGGCTCGGTCTACAGCCAGCCACGCTGCGCAAGTGGGAGCGGGCCGGGGTGCTGCGGCCGGTGCGCGATCCGGCGACCCACTACCGGGTCTACCTCCCGGACGACGTCCGCGACGCCGAGTTGGCCCACCTGTTGCGCCGTGGCGGCTACCGGCTCGACCACATCGCCGGCGTGCTGCGTCAGGTGCGCGGCGCGGGCGGCGCCGAACCGCTCGCCGCGTCGCTGGGTCGGTGGCGGCAACGGCTCACCGAGCGCGGCCGGGCCATGCTCACCGGCGCCGCCCGGCTGGCCGACTACCTGGACACCGGTCCGGCTACCTGTCGCCGTAGTGGTACCGACAGGTACCTGGGGTCGGGTTGAGGTAGCCGCCGCCGAACCACTGGCCGCCACTTTCCGATACGTGACCGGCAGGTTCGCGCAGGTGTAGAACATTTGGTTCTACACTGGGTCCGTGGAGCGGATCGGGGTCCGGGAGCTGAACCAGAACACGAGTCAGGTGCTGGCTCGGGTGAGTGGCGGCGAGACGGTGGAGATCACCGATCGCGGGCATCCGATCGCCCGACTGGTCCCGGTCAGTGACGACAGATCTGTGCTGGCCAAGCTGGTATCCGCGGGGCGGGCCGTCGCGCCAACCGGGAGTGGCGCTGTCCCGCTTCCGCCAAAGCTCGGTGCCGAGGACGTGGACGTGGCTGCCGCCCTCGCCGAGATGCGAGACGAGGAGCGCTGGTGATCTATCTCGACTCCGCCGCCGTCGTGAAGTTGGTTCGGCAGGAGGCGTGCAGCGGCGACCTCGTCACCTGGCTCAACGCGCAGGGCGACGTCCCGCTGGTCTCCTCCGCTCTCGTCGAGGTTGAGGTGCCCAGGGCGTTGCGCCGGGCAGCGCCGCAAGCGTTGATCGGAGTGCCAGCGGCTGTCGGACGGCTCTTCCGGCTGGAGATCGATGGCACTGTCCGCGCCACCGCCACCGCCGCCGCCTTCGCGGAGCCGACGCTACGCAGTCTCGACGCCATCCACCTTGCCACGGCCCAGGTCCTGACAAACGAGTCCGGAACCGCGCTCATCGCATTCGTCAGCTACGACCGGCGGCTGCTCGACTGCGCCAAGGCCGCCGGGTTGCCCGTGGCAAGCCCAGGCCAGAACTGACCGGTTATTCCGATCCGCCCGTCCTCAACGCGCCTTCACCAACGAGGCGAAGACCACCACGTTGTCCGAGTAGCCGGTCTCGCCGCCGACCCACTGGCCACCGCAGGTGATCAGCCGGAGGCTCGGGTGGCTGAAGTCGCCGTACACCTCGTCCACCGGCAGTTGGCCCTTGTCGAACTTCTCCACCGAGTTCACCTCGAAGACCGCCACCCTGCGGTCGGTGCGGGTGACCTCGATCTGGTCGCCGTCGCGCAGTTCACGAAGTTGGTGGAAGACCGCCGGCCCGCTCGTGGTGTCGACGTGCCCGACGATCACCGCCGGACCGTACTGGCCGGGGGTCGGCCCCTGGTCGTACCAGCCGGCCTCCTGGGCGCGGGCCGCGTCCGGCACCGCGATGGTGCCGTCCGAAGCGATGCCCACGTCGTGCACGGGCGCCCGCAGGTCGATCTTCTCGATGGCGAGGCTGGTCGGACGGCTGGCCGTCAGCACCGGGAACTTCTTCGGCGGCGGCCGGAATCCAGCGCTGAGCCGGTCCGGTAGCAGGCTCATCCCGGTCACCTGTTCGACGCCGAGCATCGCGACGATCAGCACCATCACCGCGGCGATGGCCAGCACCGGCAGCCCCGGTCCCGTACCGAAACGGGGCCGGAACGACCGCGGCCCGGCCGGGCGGTGTGCCGGCAGCGGGTCGGCGGCCGGATCCGGGGTGGCGAGACTGGCCGATCCGGCCTGCCCGGCGACCCGACCCAGCCGGCCGGAGGCGCGGGCCACCAGCCGGCCGGAGGCGCGCAGCAGCGGCCCGGCCTGGAATCGGGCGTGGCGGTCCGGCCGCGCACGCGCGGATCTGCGGGTCATGGGTCACCCGGCTCAGGAGCCGGCTCCGGCCCGACGTCGGCCGCCCGCCATGCCGAGCGCGACCGCGGTGGCGACCAGCGCCACGCCGCCGAGCACCAGCAACGAGCCGGTGCCGCGGCCGCCGGCCGTCCCGCCGCCCCCGGTCGCCGGCCCCTTGCTGGGGGAGGCCATGTTCAGCACGGTGAGCGTGGTCGAGGCCGTCTGGCCGTTCTCGCAGCGCAGGTCGACCGGGTAGTCACCGGCCGGCTTGTCGCGGATGATGGTGGCCTGCGCGGTCAGGAAGCCCTTGTCCGGTTTGAGCGTCACGTGCCCGAACGCGTCGGAGTGCACGCTGGACTGGCGGTTGTTGTTTGCGTTGTCGCAGCCCGCCTTGATGTTGACCCGGCTGCCGGCCTGGGCGCTGTTCGGCATCACCTCGACGAAGACGTTCTCGCCGGCGCGCGCCGGTGCGACCGACATCAGGACGAACGCACCGACCAGCGCTACCAGTGTCAGTGCGGACGAGAGCGCGCGGTTGATCGTGCGAATTCCCTGCATGATTTCCCCCCCAACCGGCGACGACCGCCGGAACCTCCGCCCCTCATTCCGCCTCGCGCCGAAGGCGGCACTCCGGACGGAGGGAAGGGCGTCCCCTGGGCACGGCGCTGCTTTCCCGCTGGCTCGGGGCCAAACCCGGGTCAGCCGCGGCGGGGGGAGGGGAGGGCGGTGATCGGTCGCCAGTCGAGCGGGGAGGAAAGCACCATCGTGCTCGACGGCTGGCCGTACGGGGCGAGCCGGTCGATGACCGCCTCGAAGTCGCCGATCGAGCCGGCGGCCACCTTGAGCATGCTGCACGCGTCACCGGTGATCCGGTGGATCTCCAGGATCTCCGGCCAGCCGGCCACCGCCGGGTCGTGCAGGATGCAGCGCGCGCCGTAGCAGGACATCCGGATCAGCGCGACCACGGTGCGGCCGGCCCGGGTCAGGTCGACATGGGCGTGGTAGCCGGTGACGACCCCCGCCTCCTCCAGCCGGCGAACCCGCTCCGCGACGGCCGGTGGGGACAGGTGCACCCGCCGGGACAGCTCGCTGAAGGAGAGCCGCGCGTCGGCCTGCAACTCGCGCAGCAGCGCCCAGTCCATGTCGTCCACGCTCAGACCTTACTTTCGTGAACCGAATTCGCCTACTTGCCTTCGGTTCGTCAAGACAACGCGGCGAGAGCCGTTGATCCGGCATTCCGCAGGCCGATCCGACCGCGAGATCATGACGTCGACAGGTCCGGGGGAGGGAGACGACTGGTGGATCAGACGGAGCGGCGGGCGCCGAACCGCCAGGCCTCGGTGCGGCCGGTGACCCCGCGACAGCGGGCCGCCCGTGCCGCGCGTAACGGCGGCGAGCCGACCCTGGAGTTCGCCGACCTGGTGCCCTACGACGCGTACGTGCGGGCCAGCGCCCTGCACCAGTTGCAGCAGCCCCTCAGCGACGACCCCGGCGAGATGTCCTTCCTGATGGTCAGCCAGATCATGGAGCTGTACTTCGGGCTGACCTGCCACGAGCTACGGGAGACCCAGCGTCTGCTGCGCGCCGACCGGGTCTGGGACGCGCTGGCCCCGCTGCGCCGCGCCACCCTGCACCTGGAGGGGCTCAACGCCGCCTGGCAGGGGCTGCGCTGGATGACGCCTGCCGACTTCAACAGGTTCCGCAACCTGCTCGGCGAGGGTTCCGGCTTCCAGTCGGCGATGTACCGCCACCTGGAATTCCTGCTCGGACTGCGCGACCCGGCGCTGATCAGGCCCTTCCGTCGGCAGACCGAGGTGCACGCCGCGCTGAGCGCCGCGCTGGCCACCCCGAGCCTCTGGGACGACGTGGTCGCGCTGCTCGCCCGGCGTGGCTTCGACCTCCCCGCCGACCTGCTCGACCGCGATGTGGCGGTGGAGCACGATCCGCAGTCGTCGGTCGAGGCGGCCTGGGTACGGATCTACGCCGACACCGGCCCGGACAACCATCTGCGCCTGCTCGGCGAGGCGCTCAGCGGCGTCGCCGAGGAGTTCGGCGACTGGCGCTGGAACCACGTCAAGGCGGTGCAGCGGACGATGGGCGCCAAGGTCGGCAGCGGCGGCTCCGCCGGTCTGGCGTGGTTGCAGCGCAGCATGTCCCGGGTGGTCTTCCCGGAGCTGTGGTCGGCCCGTACCGCGATGTGACCGGAGAGCGAGACATGCACATCTCAGAAGAAGGGGCACACCGCCTCGACGAGGCCGACCCGGGCCACCGGCACCTGTTCCACGTGCCACCGGCCGACGGCGGCAACCACCCCGAGTCGGCGTACCTGGCCGGCAACTCGCTCGGTCTGCAACCCCGGGCCACCCGCGACGAACTCCTCGCCGACCTGGACGCCTGGGGTCGGCTCGGCGTGGAGGGGCACCTGGAGGCCGAGCGCGCCTGGCTGCCGTACCACGAGTTGTTGACCGCACCGGCCGCCCGACTGGTCGGCGGCCGGCCCGCGGAGACCGTGGTGATGAACTCGCTCACGGTCAACCTGCACCTGCTGATGGTGAGTTTCTACCGCCCGGCCGGCGTCCGCACCCGCATCGTCATCGAGGACGCCGCGTTCCCCTCGGACAGCTACGCGGTGCGCAGCCAGGCGCGTTTCCACGGCCTGGACCCGGACGACACGGTGGTCCGGCTGCGCCCGCGCGACGGTGAGGACGCGCTGCGTACCGAGGACGTCACCGCCTACCTGGCCGCCGAGGGCGACCGGGTGGCGCTGGTGCTGCTCGGCGGCGTCAACTACCTGACCGGCGAGTTGTTGGACATCCCGGCGATCACGGCCGCCGGCCGGGCGGCCGGCGCGGTGGTCGGCTGGGACCTGGCCCACGCGGTCGGCAACGTGCCGCTGGCCCTGCACGACTGGGACGTCGACTTCGCGGCCTGGTGCTCCTACAAGTACCTGAACTCCGGCCCGGGTGCCCTGGCCGGAGTCTTCGTGCACGAGCGGCACCTCGGCGACGAGAGCCTGCCCCGCTTCGAGGGTTGGTGGAGCACCGCGGCGGCCACCCGGTTCGAGATGACAGCGGTGTCCCGGCCGCCGGCCACTGTGGAGGCCTGGCAGATCTCCAACCCGCCGATCTTCGCGATGGGTCCGGTGCGTACCTCGCTGGAGCTGTTCGACACGGTCGGGATGAGCGAGCTGCGCGCCCGAAGCCTTCGCCTCACCGGCTGGCTGGAGACACTGCTGGACGAGGTCGTCACCGACCGGCCGCTGCGCGTGATCACCCCGCGCGACCCGGCCCGGCGGGGCAGCCAACTCTCGGTCCGGATCGGCGCCGGCAGCGCCGCCGAGCTGACCAAACGCCTGCGGTACGAGCACGGCGTCATCGCCGACGCCCGGGAGCCGGACGTCGTCCGGTTCGCCCCGGTGCCGCTCTACTCGACGTACCACGACTGTTGGCGGGCCGCCGCCGCGCTGGCGGCGACCGTGGGGGAGGTCAACCCATGACCGCACGACGTGACGAGATCGCGGTCATCGGTGCCGGGCTGGCCGGCTGCCTGGCCGCCTGCTTCCTGGCCCGGCGTGGCTACCCGGTGGCCCTCTACGAGCGCCGCTCCGACCCGCGGGCGGGCACCGCCGAGCGCGGTCGCTCGATCAACCTGGCGCTCTCCGAGCGCGGGCTGGACGCGCTGCGCCGGATCGGGCTGGCCGAGCAGGTCCTGACCGACGCGCTGCCGATGCGCGGCCGGATGATCCACCCGGTCGAGGGCGAGCAGCAGTTCCAGTCGTACAGCGCGGCCGGCGACCGGGCGATCAACTCGATCAGCCGGGGTGCGCTGAACAACGCCCTGCTGGACGAGGCCGCCGCGCTGCCCGGGGTGCGGGTCGTCTTCGACCACCGGCTGGTCGGGCTCGACCCGATCGACGGAACCCTGAGCTTCGACACCCCGCAGGGCACGGTCGCGGCGAAGGCGTCGGTCGTGCTGGGCGCCGACGGCGCCGGCTCCGCGGTACGCGGGCAACTGCTCAGCCACGGGCTGCTGGACGAGAGCGTGGACTTCCTCGACTACGGCTACAAGGAGCTGACGATCCCGCCGCTGGGCGGGGACTTCGCGCTCGATCCGGACGCGCTGCACATCTGGCCGCGCGGCACCTCGATGATGATCGCGCTGCCCAACCCGGACCGCTCCTTCACCTGCACGCTGTTCTGGCCCAACGAGGGCGACGGGAGCTTCGCGGCGCTGGACAGTCCGGCGGCGATCGAGGAGCACTTCGCCCGGCACTACCCGGACGTCATCCCGTTGGCGCCCAACCTGGTCGACGACTACCAGCACAACCCGGTGGGCGTGCTCGGCACGGTCCGCTGCGCCCCGTGGCAGGTCTTCGGCAAGGTCGGGCTGCTCGGCGACGCGGCGCACGCCATCGTGCCGTTCTACGGTCAGGGCGCCAACTGCGCGTTCGAGGACGTGGTCGAGTTGGACCGCTGCCTGGACGAGTGCGCCGACGACTGGTTGGCGGCGCTGCCGCTGTTCCAGCGACGCCGCCAGGAGAACGCCGAGGCCATCGCCACGATGGCGCTCACCAACTTCGTGGAGATGCGGGACAGGGTGGCCTCCCCGGTCTTCCAGCTCCGCCGCAGGATCGAGCACGCTCTGGAACGGGCCCTACCCGGCCGGTACGTTTCCCAGTACGAGCTGGTGTCCTTCTCCACCACCCCGTACGCGGAGGTGCGCCGCCGGGTGCGCCGGCAGCATCGGGTGCTCGGCGCGGTCGTCGGCGGGGCCGCGTTGCTGCTGCTCGGCGCGGCACTCGGTCGAGGGAGGCGCGGATGACCGCCAACTGGGATGCACGGCTGATGGCCGGCCACCCGCCGGCCGGGCCGCAGCGGTTGCGCAACTTCGTCGGCGGCGAGTTCGTCGACGGCGGGTCGACGTTCGCCAAGGCCAGCCCGGTGACCGGGGAGCCGGTCTTCGCGGTGGACGAGGCGTCGCGGTCCACGGTGGACGACGCGGTGGCCGCCGCCCGCGCGGCGCTGCGCGGGCCGTGGGGTCGGATGGGCGAACGGGAACGCGCCGAGGTGCTGCGCCGGGTCGCCGACGAGTTGGAGCGCCGCTTCGACGATCTGGTCACCGCCGAGGTCGCCGACACCGGCAAGTCCATCGCCCAGGCCCGCACGCTGGACATTCCGCGCGGCGCGGCGAACTTCCGGGCGTTCGCGGAGATCGTGGCGACCGCGCCCACCGAGTCGTTCACCACGGTCACCCCGACCGGTGGCCGGGCGCTCAACTACGCGCTGCGCAAGCCGGTCGGCGTGGTCGCGGTCATCGTGCCGTGGAACCTGCCGCTGCTGCTGCTCACCTGGAAGGTCGCCCCGGCGCTGGCCTGCGGCAACGCCGTGGTGGTCAAGCCCAGCGAGGAGACGCCCGCCTCGGCGACGGTGCTCGCCGAGGTGATGGCCGCCGCGGGCGTACCGGCCGGGGTGTTCAACCTGGTGCACGGCTTCGGGCCGGACTCGGCCGGCGAGTTCCTCACCCGCCATCCGGGCGTCGACGCGATCACCTTCACCGGCGAGTCGGCCACCGGCGGCGCGATCATGCGGGCCGCCGCCGACGGCGTGAAGGCGGTCAGCTTCGAGTTGGGCGGCAAGAACGCCGGCCTGGTCTTCGCCGACGCCGACCTGGACGCCGCGGTGGCCGGCTCGGTGCGGTCCAGCTTCACCAACGGCGGGCAGGTGTGCCTCTGCACCGAACGCATCTACGTGCAGCGCCCGGTCTTCGAGGAGTTCACCGCCCGGCTGGCGAAGCGGGCCGGCGAGCTGGCGTACGGCTGGCCGACCGACGAGGCCACCGCCACCATGCCGCTGATCTCCCACCAGCACCGGGCGAAGGTGCTCGGCGCCTACGAGCTGGCCCGTTCCGAGGGCGCCGAGGTGCTCACCGGTGGCGGCACGCCCACCTTCGGTGACGCCCGCGACGGCGGGTCGTACGTGCAGCCGACGGTGCTCACCGGGCTCGGCCCGCAGGCGCGTACCAACCGGGAGGAGATCTTCGGGCCGGTGGTGCACGTCGCGCCGTTCGACACCGAGGACGAGGCGTACGCCCTCGCCAACGGCACCGAGTACGGCCTGGCGGCGACCGTGTGGACCCGGGACGTGGGCGTCGCGCACCGGGCCGGCGCCCGGCTGGACGCCGGCATCGTCTGGGTCAACACCTGGTTTCTGCGGGATCTGCGGACCCCGTTCGGCGGGGTGAAGGCGTCCGGCATCGGCCGGGAGGGTGGCGTGCACTCGTTGAACTTCTACTCCGAACTGACGAACGTCTGCGTGGACCTGTCGTGAGCCAAGGCGAGGGAGCGGGCATGGAAGCCGACATCGAGGCCGCCAACCGGGAGCTGGCCGACGCGCGCAGCACGGGCAAGCCCTGCCCACCGCTGCGCGGGCGGCTGCTGCCCGAGGGTGACGTCGAGTCCGCGTACCGGGTGCAGCAGCTCCAGGCGCGGGCCTGGCAGGGCCGTGGCGAACGCCGGGTCGGCGCCAAGATCGGGCTGACCTCCCGGGCGGTGCAGGAGACCTTCGGGGTGTTCCAGCCCGACTTCGGCCTGCTGACCGACGCGATGGCGGTCGGCGACGGCGTCGAGGTGCCGATCGACCGGCTGCTGCAGCCCCGGGTCGAGGCGGAGATCGCCTTCGTGCTCGACAAGGATCTCCCGGACCCGCGGCTCACCACCGTCGACCTGATCCGCGCGGTCGACCACGTGCTGCCGGCCATCGAGATCGTCGACTCGCGGATCGCCGGCTGGGACATCTCCATCGTGGACACCGTCGCGGACAACGCCTCCAGCGGGCTCTTCGTGCTCGGCACCACGCCCCGCCGCCTCGCCGACGTCGACCTGCGGCTGTGCGGGATAGTGCTGGAACACGCCGGCGAACCGGTCTCGGTCGGCGCGGGCGCGGCCTGCCTGGGCAACCCGCTGCACGCCCTGCTCTGGCTGGCCAACACGCTCGCCCACGCCGGTGACCCGCTGCGCGCCGGGGACGTGGTGCTCTCCGGGGCGCTCGGCCCGATGGTGCCGGTCACGCCGGGTGCCGCGTACGAGGCGCGGATCTCCGGTCTCGGCTCGGTGCGCACGGCCTTCACCCGAGGGGAGTCAGCGTGAGCGTCGGCGTGGCGGTGCTCGGTTCCGGAAACATCGGCACCGACCTGATGATCAAAGTTCTCCGGCTGAGTGAGAGCCTGCGCATGGTGGCGATGGCCGGCATCGACCCGGCCTCCGACGGGCTGGCGCGCGCCCGCCGGCTCGGTGTGGCCACCACCGCCGACGGTGTGGACGGGCTCGTGGCGATGCCCGAGTTCGCCGACGTCGAGCTGGTCTTCGACGCCACCTCGGCGGGCGCGCACCGGCACCACGACGAGGTGCTGCGCGCCCACGGCCGCACGGTGGTGGACCTGACCCCGGCCGCGCTCGGCCCGTACGTGGTGCCGCCGGTCAACCTCGACGAGCACCTGCACGAGCGCAACGTCAACATGGTGACCTGCGGGGGGCAGGCGACAGTGCCGATCGTCGCCGCGGTACGCCGGGTCACTCCGGTGGCGTACGGAGAGATCGTCGCCTCGATCGCATCGCGGTCGGCCGGGCCGGGCACCCGGGCCAACATCGACGAGTTCACCGAGACCACGGCCCGGGCCATCGAGGTGGTCGGCGGGGCCGAGCGGGGCAAGGCGATCATCGTGCTGAACCCGGCGGACCCGCCGCTGCTCATGCGGGACACCGTCTACTGCCTCTGCCCGGACGCCGACGCCGACACCGACGCCATCGCCGCCTCGGTGGCGGACATGGTGGCGGCCGTGCAGGAGTACGTCCCCGGCTACCGGCTCAAGCAGGACGTGCAGTTCGACCGGGTGCGGGCGTACGTGCCGACGCTCGGGCGGCAGCTCACCGCGTTGCAGGTGTCGGTCTTCCTGGAGGTCTCCGGGGCCGGGCACTACCTGCCCGCGTACGCCGGGAACCTGGACATCATGACCTCCGCCGCGCTGCGCACCGCGGAGCGGTTGGTCGCCCTGCGTTCGTCGGAGGTGGCCGCGCCATGACCGACCTGTACATCCAGGACGTGACGCTGCGCGACGGCATGCACGCCATCGCCCACCAGTACACCGTCGATCAGGTACGCACCATCGCCGCCGCGCTGGACACCGCCGGGGTGGCCGCCATCGAGGTGGCACACGGTGACGGGCTCGCCGGTTCCAGCGTCAACTACGGCCACGGCGCGGCCAGCGACGCCGAGTGGATCTCCGCGGCCGCCGAGGTGCTGACCACGGCGAAGCTGACCACACTGCTGCTGCCGGGCATCGGCACGATCGCCGACCTGAAGGTCGCGAAGGCGCTCGGGGTGACAAGTGTCCGGATCGCCACCCACTGCACCGAGGCGGACATCTCCGCCCAGCACATCGCCTGGGCGCGGGAGAACGGCATGGACGTCGCCGGGTTCCTGATGATGTCGCACATGAACGATGCGGCCGGGCTGGCCGGGCAGGCCAAGCTCATGGAGTCGTACGGGGCGCACTGCGTCTACGTCACCGACTCCGGCGGTCGGCTGCTGATGTCCGACGTGGCGCAACGGGTCGACGCGTACCGGCAGGTCCTGGCACCGGAGACGCAGATCGGCATCCACGCGCACCACAACCTGTCGCTCGGGGTGGCCAACAGCGTGCTCGCCGTCGAACACGGTCGGGTCACGGGGTCTGCGCCGGTCGGCCCGGACGCACCCCACGGCCGGACCGTCCGCGTCGACGCCTCCCTGGCGGGCATGGGCGCGGGCGCCGGCAACGCGCCGCTGGAGGTGTTCGTGGCGGTCGCCGAACTGCACGGCTGGAAGCACGGCTGCGACGTGTTCGCGCTGATGGACGCCGCCGACGACATCGTGCGCCCGCTCCAGGACCGGCCGGTCCAGGTGGACCGGGAGACGCTCTCCCTGGGGTACGCGGGGGTCTACTCCAGCTTCCTGCGGCACGCCGAGCGGGCCTCCACCAGGTACGGCGTGGACGTCCGCTCGATCCTGGTCGAGCTGGGTCGGCGTCGGATGGTCGGCGGCCAGGAGGACATGATCGTGGACGTCGCACTCGACCTGGCCGGCAAGGAAGGTGGCGCAGCATGATCGGACCGGACACCGCCGGGATCGCCGAGAAGCTGGGCGTGGCAGCGGCCACGGCCACCGCGATCCCGCAACTCGCCGCCGAGACCGGCCTCGACGTGGATGCCGCGTACGGCGTGCAGGCCGCGCTGCTCCAACGTCGGCTGGACGCCGGTGAGCGGTTGGTCGGGCTGAAGATGGGGCTGACCAGCAGGGCGAAGATGGCCCAGGTCGGTGTGGACGAGGTGATCTGGGGGCGGCTCACCAACGTGATGCGGGTGCCCGACGGCGGCACCGTGGACCCGGCCGCTTACATCCATCCCCGGGTCGAGCCGGAGGTGGCGTTCCTGCTGGACCGGCTGCCCGAGCCGGGCGAGCCGGTCGGCGACTTCGCCACTGCCGTCCGCGCGGTCGCCCCGGCCATCGAGCTGATCGACTCCCGGTACGCGGACTTCCGCTTCTCCCTCCCGGACGTGATCGCCGACAACACCTCGGCCGCCGCGTTCGTGATCGGGCCGTGGTCGCCGGTGCCGGCGGGGCTGGACAACCTGGGCGTACTGCTGGAGGTCGACGGGCGGGTGGCGCAGGTCGGCTCGACGGCGGCGATCCTCGGTGATCCGCGCCGGGCGCTCGACGAGGGCATCCGGCTGGCCGGCCGGCACGGTGTGCGGCTGGAGTCCGGGTGGGTGTTCCTGGCCGGTGCCGCGACCGCTGCCGTGCCGCTGCGTCCCGGCGCCCACGTCCGCGCCGTCGTGGAGAAGCTCGGCACCGCGTCGCTGCGGGCCTCGTCGTGACCGCCCGGGTGGTCGCCGGCAAGGCCGTCCCGCGAGGGGCCTTCCCGCACGTCAAGGTCGCGGGCGGTTTCGTCTTCGTCTCCGGTACGTCGTCGCGACGGCCGGACAACAGCTTCGCCGGTGTGTCGGTGGACGAGTTCGGCACCACCAACCTCGACATCCGGGTGCAGACCCAGGCCGTCATCGAGAACGTGCGGGACCTGCTGCGCTCGGTCGGCGCGGACCTCACCGACCTCGTCCAGGTGACGTCGTACCTGGTCAACATGAACGACTTCGCTGGCTACAACGAGGTGTGGGCGGAGTTCTTCGACGCGTCCGGGCCGACCCGCACCACGGTGGCCGTGCACCAGTTGCCCCACCCGCACCTGCTCATCGAGATTCAGGCCGTGGCCCTTCATCCCTCGGGAGGTCAGTCGTGAGTGAGATCGCCGAGCCGTTCAGCTTTCCGGGCTGGATCGCGGACAACCAGCACCTGCTGAAGCCCCCGGTGGGCAACAGGGAGATGTTCCCCGGCGGGGACGACTTCATCGTGATGGTGGTGGGCGGGCCCAACCAGCGAACCGACTTCCACGTGGACCCGTACGAGGAGTTCTTCTACCAGGTCAAGGGCAACATGCACATCAACCTGGTCACCCCGGAGGGGCCGCGTACGGTGCACGTGCGCGAGGGTCAGATGTGGATGCTGCCGCGCAACATCCCGCACTCGCCGCAGCGGCCGGAGGCCGGCTCGATCGGCATGGTCGTCGAGCGGGTCCGCGAGGAGGGCACGCTGGAGACGTTCCAGTGGTACTGCCCGGAGTGCGGCAGCAAGGTGCACGAGGTGGAGTTGCAGGTCCGCGACATCGCGGCCGACCTGCCGCCCGTGTTCCAGGCGTTCTACGCCGACGAGCAGGCACGTACCTGCGGCAACTGCGGCACCCTGCACCCGGGCAAGGGCTGATGCCGGCAGGTGTGGTCGACGTGCACACGCATGTCGTACCGAAGGGTTGGCCGGACCTCGGCGCGGCGTGCGGCGGGTCCGGTTGGCCCTGGTTGCGGGTCGACTCCGAACGCGCCGCCATGATCATGGTGGGGGAGACGGAGTTCCGTCCGGTCGGCGCCGAGTGCTGGGACGCGGCGCGCCGGCTGGCCGACATGGACGACGACGGCGTGGACGTGCAGGTGGTCTCGCCGACGCCTGTCTTCTTCAGCTACGACCGCCCGGCCGACCAGGCGGTGAAGGTCGCCCGGATCTTCAACGACCTGACCCTGGAGATCACCGCGGCTGGTGGCGACCGACTGGTGCCGTTCTGCCAGGTGCCCCTCCAGGACCCGGACGCCGCGTGCGTCGAGCTGGATCGCAGCCTGGCCGCCGGGCACGTGGGCGTGGAGATCGGCAACCACGTCGGCGACCGGGACCTGGACGACGCCGGGGTGGTCACCTTCCTGCAACACTGCGCCGAGGTGGGCGCGCCCGTCTTCGTCCACCCGTGGGACATGCCGGGCGGTCCGCGCCTGGACCGCTGGATGGCCCGGTGGCTCACCGGGATGCCCGCCGAGACGCACCTGTCGGTGCTGGCCATGATCCTGGGCGGTGTCTTCGACCGGGTGCCCGAGACGTTGCGGATCTGCTTCGCGCACGGTGGTGGCAGCTTCCCGTTCTGGCTCGGCCGTGCCGACAACGCCTGGCACCGCCGGGGCGACCTCGTCCGTGGCGCGTCCGCCGCCCCGCCCAGCAGCTACGTCGACCGGTTCAGCGTCGACTCGGTGGTCTTCGCGCCGCCCGCCCTGCGGCTGCTTGTCGACACGATGGGTGAGGACCGGGTGCTGGTCGGCAGCGACTACCCGTACCCGTTGGGCGAACGCCCGGCCGGCGCGGTGGTCCACGCGGCCGACTTCCTCACCGACGATCAGCGCGCCAAACTCCTGTCCGCCAACGCCCTGTGCTTCCTGCACGGGTAGGTCGGCGTCCCCGCTCGCACCGCGGCGGTCTCTTCGGGGTTCGCCGGCCCTCGCGCGGCGGGTAGGCCACTTCTACCTCGCGCCCTTCGGGGGTTCGGCGGCCCTGGCGCGGCGGGTAGGCCACTTCTACCTCGCGCCCTTCGGGGGTTCGGCGGCCCTGGCGCGGCGGGTAGGCCACCTCTACCTCGCGCCCTTCGGGGGTTCG
>NZ_JBEZGL010000007.1:22177-22307 GCF_040649915.1 Micromonospora sp. NPDC048839 | reverse complement strand
GGTTCGCCGGCCCTGGCGCGGCGGGTAGGCCACCTCTACCTCGCGCCCTTCGGGGGTTCGCCGGCCCTGGCGCGGCGGGTAGGCCACCTCTACCTCGCGCCCTTCGGGGGTTCGCCGGCCCTGGCGCGGC
>NZ_JBEZGL010000007.1:0-22078 GCF_040649915.1 Micromonospora sp. NPDC048839 | reverse complement strand
CGGGTAGGCCACCTCTACCTCGCGCCCTTTGCTCTGCTTCACTCCGCGCAACAACGGCGTCCGATAATCGGACGTCCACTGTTGCGTGCGTTGAAGCAGAGCAAAGGGCGCGACTACGAGTACGGCCCCCGGACGTCCCGGTGCCGCGCGAGCGCGGCGCCAGCCCACCGGCAGCCCGCCCACCGGCCGCCCACCCACGGCCGCCCGCTGCGCGGCGCGCAGTGCAGTTCGGGCCGTGCGTGTCGGCTGCGCGGAGGGCTGACTGCCGGCAGGATGACGGCATGGCCGAGCCGCACGACCTGACCGCGCTGGAGCAGGCCGCCGCGATCAACCGCGGCGAGCTGTCCAGCGTCGACCTGGTTGAGCATGCCCTGAGCCGGGTGGCGGCGCTCGGCGACACCGTGGGCGCGTTCGTCACCGTCACCGAGGAGCTCGCCCGGCAGGCCGCACGCGCCGCCGACGCCGTGCCGACCGAGGCGCGCGGCCCGCTGCACGGTGTGCCGACCGCGATCAAGGACCTGACCCTCACCGCCGGGATCCGAACCACCTTCGGTTCGGCCGCGTTCATCGACTTCGTCCCGCCGGTCGACGCCGACGTGGTCCGGTTCATCAAGGCCGCCGGCCTGGTCAGCCTCGGCAAGACCACCACCTCCGAGTTGGGCTGCTCGCTCTACTCGGAGGGCCGCGTCGCGCCACCCGCCCGCAATCCGTGGCAACTGGCGTACACCGCCGGTGGGTCCAGCGGTGGCGCGGCGGCGGCGGTCGCGGCCGGGCTGGTCCCGGTCGCCCAGGGGTCCGACGGCGGCGGCTCGCTGCGCATCCCGGCGGCGCTCTGCGGCCTCGTCGGCTACAAGCCGAGCCGTGGCCTCGTCTCCGGCGGGCCGATCGGCTCCGGCGCGTTCGGCCTGCCCACCAGCGGCCCGCTCGGGCGGACCGTCACCGACGTCGCCGCGCTGCTCGACGTCATGGCCGTGCCGGTCCCCGGCGAGCCCTACCTGCCGCCAACCGCGCCGCCGGGCGGCTTCCTGGCCGTCGCGCGCCGCGCCGATCCCGGCCCGCTGCGCATCGGCCGGTTCACCACGCCGATGCTCGCCGACGAGCCGGTGCACCCCGACTGCGTGGCCGCCGTGGACCGGGCCGCCGCGCTGCTCACCGCGGCCGGCCACGAGGTGGTCGAGGTGGCACCGCCGCTCGGGCCGGCGGCGTGGCCGCTGTTCGAGATCCTCTGGTACGTCCTGGCGCTCACTCCGGTGCCGCCCCAGCGGGAGGCGGAGCTGCTGCCGCTGACCCGGTTGCTGCGGGCCCGTGGCGCCGAGATCTCCGCCGGCACCCTGGCCGCCACCCTGGGGGAGTTGCAGGCCCAGGTCCGGCTGGGTGCCCGTCGCACCGCCGGGTGCGACCTGCTGCTCTGTCCCACCCTCGCGGCCCCGCAGGCACCCGTCGGCTGGTTCACCGCCGACGGTGACCCGGCGGCCGATTTCGACAGGCAACGCCGCTTCTCGCCGTACTGTGCCATCTTCAACGTCACCGGCGATCCCTCCGTCTCCCTGCCGGTGGGTGCCACCACCGACGGCCTGCCCGTCGGGGTGCTGTTGACCGGCCGGTACGGCGACGACGCGCGGCTCATCGCGACGGCTGCGCAACTGGAGAACTCCAGTGACGGATGGGATCGGCACCCCGCGATCTGGCGGGCCGTCGACTCCGCTAACGTGAATGGTGACGGAGTCGGGTGGTCGACATCATGATCGTTCATCCGACCCGGTTGTTCGAGGTCGTCCTTCTTCCGCCTGGGGGCGTTGGGATTGTCTGTTACCGAGACGTTGCTGGTCTTCGTCGGCATCCCGTTGGCCGCGGTGCTGGTCATCGCCGGCCTGTCGTACGCCGGTAGCCGTGGGGGTGCCACCGGCGGTGGCGGTGGCGCCAAGCGCTACCGGCCGGGCCGGCCCTTCGACTTCACTCCGGTCTGGTTCCTGGGCCGCCCGGAGCAGCTGGCCGACTCGGCCGGCACCGCGCTGACGGCGGGGGCGCAGGCGCCCGCGCTGACCAGCCACAAGCTTGAGCAGGCCAGCGTCGACGCGCCGGCCGGTGGAACCGGAGGCGCAAGTGACCGTTGGTGAGAAGCAGACCGGGACGGAAAATCCGCCCGAGGTGCTGGACGGGCCCTTCTCGACCCGCCAGCTGCTGCGCATCGACGAGGCGCTGCGCCTGGCCGACAAGGGCACCGGGCTGGTCTTCTCGGTCTTCGTCGGCGGTCTCGACGAGCCGATCCGGGAGCACGCCCAGCGCCTGCACCGCCAGCTCGCCGACCCCGACAAGTCGGTGCTGATCGCGGTGTCGCCAAACCAGCGTCAGCTGGAGATCGTCACCGGGCGCTACGCGCGCAAGCGCATCCCCGACACGTACGCCAAACTGGCCGCGCTCTCCATGGCGGGTGCGTTCAGCGGCGGGGACCTGGCCGGCGGCATCATCAACGGCCTCGACCAGCTCGCCAGCCACGCCGGCAAGGGCTGAGCCCACGTACGAAGCGCACGCCGGCTAGCTTGATCGTGCTCGATCCAGGAAATAGGGGCCTCGGCTGCGGCTGAGGCCCCTATTTCCATGTTCGAGCACGATCTTCGCAACTGATGGCCCGGTGCTGGCGAGGACTCGCGTCCCACGCCGGCACCGGGCCGCGTACTCCCTGCTGATCAGCTCTGTGGCGCGTCCTTCGCGCGGGCCTTGAGCGCCCGCACCACGCCGTCGCGGCCCTCGGCGACCAGCCGGCGCAGCGGGCCGGGATGCCCGTCGCCGGCCAGCCACGCGTCGGTGGCCGCCACCGTGTCGTCCTCCACCAGGTAGACCGGGTACGCCAGCTGCGCGAACTCCTGCGCCGGCTCGCTGTCCCGGGTGGCCCACACCTGGCCGATCGCCGCGAAGTACTTCTCCCGGTACGGGGTGATCAGCTCCACCTGCGCCGGGTGGGCGAGGCCCTGCAACAGCGCCCGGTGCCGCCAGTTGGGCAGCGCGTCGGGGCCGGTCAGCAGCGCCCACACGGCGGCCTTGTTCTCCTCCGTCGGCACCAGCGCGTGCGCGTACGCCGCCTCCCGTTCGCCACTGGCGGTGCGGTCACCGGCCAGCTCCGCCTCGATCTCGGCGGCGCCGGCGGCACCGTTGGCGACCAGCGCGGCGAGGACCGACCAGCGCAGCTCGGTGTCCACGGTCAACCCGGCCGGCGCGCCGGTGCCGTCCAGCCAGCCGCGCAGTGTGGCCAGGTCCTCGTCGGAGCGGGCCGCCGAGGTGAACGCACGGGCCCAGGCCAGCTGGAACCCGCTGCCGGGCTCGGCGGCGGCGAGCGCGTCCCGGGCGGTACGGGCCAGGTCGGCCCAGCCGGTCGGCGCCCAGGCCGGGTCGGCGTAGAGGGTGAGCGCGGTGGTCGCCTGCCGCAGGGTCGCGGTGACCAGGTTGATGTCGGTCTCCGCGGGCAGCCCGCTCAGCGCGAGCGCCACGTAGTCGCGGGCGGACAGCTCCGCGTCGCGGATCATGTCCCAGGCCGCGGTCCAGCAGAGCGCACGCGCCAGCGACGACTCGAAGCCACCGATGTGCTGCACCACGGTCGCCATCGACCGGTCGTCGAGGCGCAGCTTGGTGTAGCTCAGGTCGTCGTCGTTGAGCAGCAGCACGTCGGCGGCCCGGACGCCGCGCAGCTCGGCGAGGTCCGTCCGCTCGCCGGTCACGTCCACCTCGTACCGCTCGCGGCGCACCAGCCGCCCGTCGGTCAGGTCGTACAGGCCCACGCCGATCCGGTGCGTGCGCAGCGTCGGGTACGCGGTCGGTGCCTCCTGCCGGACCGCCACCTGCTCGTAGGTGCCGTCCGCGCCGATTGTCACCTCCGGGCGCAGCGTGTTGACCTGCGCGGTCTCCAACCACTGCGCGGCGAACTTGCGCAGCTCCCGGCCGGACGCGGCCTCCAACTCGGTGAGCAGGTCGTCGAAGGTGGCGTTGCCCCAGGCGTGCTTGGCGAAGTAGGCCCGCAGCCCGGCGACGAACGGCTCCTCACCCACGTACGCGACGAGTTGCTTGAGCACACTCGCGCCCTTGGCGTAGGTGATGCCGTCGAAGTTGACCTCGACGGCCTCCATGTCCGGCATCTCGGTGTAGACCGGGTGCGTGGAGGAGAGCTGGTCCTGCCGGTAGCCCCAGTTCTTGCGGATGGACAGGAACGTCGTCCACGCCTCGGTGAACCGGGTGGCGTTGGTGTTGCACCAGTGGCTGGCCCACTCGGCGAACGACTCATTGAGCCACAGGTCGTTCCACCAGCGCATGGTGACCAGGTCGCCGAACCACATGTGGGCCAGCTCGTGCAGGATCGTGTTGGCCCGCTGCTCGTACTCGAAGTCGGTGACCTGCGAGCGGAACAGGTAGTGCGACTCGGCGTGCGTCACGCAGCCGAAGTTCTCCATCGCGCCGGCGTTGAAGTCGGGCACCCAGAGCTGGTCGTACTTCGGCAGCGGGTAGCGCACGCCGAACTTCTCGTGGAAGAAGTCGAAGCCCTGCTTGGTGATCAGGAACAGGTCGTCGGTGTCCAGGTACTGCGCCATCGACGCCCGGCAGAACGCCCCCAGGTCGATGCCGTCGTGACTGTCGCGCACCTCGTGGTACGGCCCGGCGCACAGGGCCGTGATGTAGGCGCTCATCCGGGGCGACTCGGCGAAGTGCAGCGTCTTGAGCCCCTCACCCGCCGGCTCCTCGCGCTGCACCGGCATGTTGGACACCGCCCGCCAGTGCGCCGGCACGGTGGCGTGCCAGGTGTAGACGCTCTTCAGGTCGGGCTGGTCGAAGCAGGCGAACACCCGCTGCGCGTCGGCGGTCTCGAACTGGCTGTAGAGGTACGTCTCGCCGTCCACCGGGTCGACCGTGCGGTGCAGTCCCTGCCCGCTGTTGGAGTAACCGAAGTCGGCCTCGACGACCAGGGTGTTGTCGCTGTCCAGGGCGGACAGGACCAGACCCTTCTCGGCCGACCAGTCGGAGAGGTCGACGGGCGTGCCGTTCAACGTCGCGGATCGCACCGACTCGGCCGCCAGCTCGATGAACGTGCTCGCGCCGGGCTCGCTGCAACGGAACCGGACCTCGGTCGTCGACCGGAACGTGCGGCCGTCGGCCGCCAGCACGGCGCTCGACAGGTCCAGACTGATGTCGTACCCCGTCACGTTGAGCAGGCGGGCCCGCTCGGTCGCCTCGACCTGCGTCAGGTTGCGCACTCCCGGCACTGTTTTTCTCCATCCCACATCTCGCCGTACGCCCGGCGGCGCCCGTTCGCCTACCGCTCGTGACGGCCGGCCCGATTCGAGTCTTCCATGCAGGGCCAGCCCCCGGTGGCCGAGGTCACGCTCTCATTCGAGTGCCGGTCGACGCGCCTCGGGGTGAAGATTCTCCTGAGACGCCGACCGCCGCCGGCGCCCCGTCGCGAAGGGATCTCACCGTGACCGAACGTGTCACCGCCGACATGTGGTTCGACCCGGCCTGCCCGTGGGCCTGGATCACGTCCCGCTGGCTGCTCGAGGTCGAGCAGATCCGTCCCGTGGACATCCGCTTCCACGTGATGAGCCTGGCCGTGTTGAACGACGGCCGGGACGGGCTGTCCGAGGACTACAAGGAGTTTCTGCGGACCGCCTGGGGCCCGGTGCGGGTCTGCATCGCCGCCGAGCAGCGGTACGGCAACGACGCCCTGCGCCCGCTCTACACCGCGCTCGGCACCCGGATCCATCTCGGCAAGGAGGAGCGGCGTCACGAGCTCTACGTCGCCGCGCTGACCGAGGCCGGCCTGGACCCGGCGCTGGCGGCGGCCGCCGAGAGCACCGACTACGACGAGGCGCTGCGGGCCAGCCACGAGGCCGGCATGCGCCCGGTCGGGCAGGACGTCGGCACTCCGGTCGTCCACGCGCCCGGCCCGGACGGCACGCCGGTCGCGTTCTTCGGCCCGGTGATCACCCCGGCCCCGAAGGGGGAGGCCGCCGGGCGACTCTGGGACGGCGTCCTGCTGGTCGCCGGCACCCCGGGCTTCTACGAGCTCAAGCGCACCCGCGAGCAGAGCCCGATCTTCGACTGAGCTGCGGAGGGCCGCCCTGTCAACGCCCGGCGTCGGCAGGGCGGTCGTCCCGACGGCACGGCACCGCGCACGTTCGCTCGGCGTGTCGTGGGTCGGCGGTGCCCGCCCCGTCACCGGGAGACTGCCCGCGTCGTTGGCCTGCATGTCCGCCGCAGCGACCCGCAGGGCCGCACCCCGCAGTTCGTGGAGGCATTCCCGATGGCCAAGCACCGTGCGTCCGGTGACGATCAACTGACCCGGCCGGGGGTGATCGAGACTCCCGGCGCGGCCTACTGGTCGGTCGACGACTCCCGCTGGCCGGCGGTCCGTCCCGACCTTCCCGCCCACATGGTGGATCTGCTCGCCCCGCCCATCGTGGTCGGCGTGGCCCGGGTTCCGGTGACCTCACGGCTGACCCCGGTCGAGCCCGCGGCACCGCTTGCCGGTTCCGCGCCACCGGTGGCACCGGCGCTCGAGCCGCTACCGCCGGCGGCGCCCCTACCGCCGGTTGCGGCGGTGGCTGCCACCATGGTGTCGGCTCCGGTCCTGCCGTCGGCTGCCGCACCGGCCGAACCCGCGCCGCCTCCGCCGGCACCCGCCGCTCCGCGTCCGGTGCCGACGCCGCCGTTGAGCCCGCGTCCCGTGCCGTCCCCGCCTCCCGATCGTCCGGTGCCGGGGCCGCCCGCGTCGCCCCGCCGGGCCGTGAACACCGGGCCGGCCGCGATCGGTCGACGGGGCAACGCCGGACCGGCGGCCGGCAGGCACCGTCGGGGCGCCTCCGACCGCGCCAGCTGACCGGCTCGGCGCTTTCATCTGGTGGACCCCCGCGCGGGTCCCCGTCGGTGGCGACACCGCCGCCGGTAGCGTCAGTGGGCATGACCGTCGTGCATCCGATCTCCCGGGCGTGGGTCACCACTGGTGGCACCGGCGCGCAAAACTACGACGAGTTCGCCGACGACGCGGAGATCACCGCGATCATCGAGGCGAACCCGCACAGTGCTCTCGGCATCGAGATGCCGCATCGCGCCCCGCAGAGCCTGGGCACGTCGTTCCTCGACGCGCTGCCGGACGCGGTGGCCCGCCTCGCCGAGGCGAAGGCCGACGGCAGCTACACGCCCGCCGAGCAGGTGGTCGTGCTCTACCGGATCAGCGCGCCCGGCGAGGAGTCGGCGTACGGGCTGTTCGCGATGGTGGACACCGACCAGATCTCCACCCGGGCCGACGAGCCCGGTCTGGTCATCCGCAACGAGGACGTCTTCATCGCCAAGGTGCGCGAGCGGGTGGCGCTGGCCGAGGCGCTTGGTCACCTGCTCTCACCCGTACTCCTGTTGCAGACCGGGCGTGGCGACGAGCTGCACGCCGCGCTCGCGGCGGCGACCGAGACGGCCGGCGCGCCCGCCGCGACGGACACCGACCAGGCGGGCCGCACCCATGCCATCTGGCTGCTCGGCCCCGGCCCGGAACAGGCCACGCTCACCGCTCTCGCCGGTGGCGGGGAGCTGGTCGTCGCCGACGGTAACCACCGCAGCCTGGCCGCACAGACCGGTGGGCTGCCGCGCTTCCTGGCCGTGGTCACCACGCCCGCGTCGGTGGGCATCCAGCCCTACAACCGGCTGGTCAGCGAGCTGACCACCACACCGGCCGAGCTGCTCGACCGGCTGCGGGCGGCGGGCGCCCAGGTCGCGCCGATCGACGGCCCGGTCGAGGTCCCGGCGGCCGGCGGCACCGTGCACCTCCGCCTCGGCGACCAGGGGTACGCGGTGCGCCTGCCCGCCACGGCGGCCGGCGACCTGGAGAACCTGGACCACGCCCTGGTCGAGCGGCTGCTGCTGCGCGACGCGCTCGGTCTGGACCCGGGCGACAAGCGGATCACCTACGTCGGCGGTGACTACCCGGCGAGCTGGCTCACCGGTGAGGTCGATGCCGGCCGGGCCGAGCTGGCGATCCTGATCGCACCGGTGACCGTGGCGGACTTCGTCGCGGTGAACCTGGCCCGGGAGAAGATGCCCCGCAAGAGCACCTGGTTCACCCCGAAGGCGCGCGGCGGTCTGGTCGTCGCTGAGCTGCCGCGCTGAGCGGTCCCGCACCCGACCGTGTGACGAACCCGGCTCTCCGACGCCGCCCGCGCGTCGTCGGAGAGCCGGGCCTGACAGACTGCGCGGTATGCGCGTCTACCTGGGATCCGATCACGCCGGTTTCGAGTTGAAGGTGCACCTGGCCAACCACCTGGCCAAACAGGGGTACGACGTGGTCGACGTCGGCCCGCACAGCTACGACCCGGACGACGACTACCCGACGTTCTGCCTGCACACCGGCGACCAGGTGGTGGCCGACGAGACGGGCCTCGGTGTGGTCATCGGTGGGTCCGGCAACGGTGAGCAGATCGCCGCGAACAAGGTCGCCGGGGTCCGCGCCGCGCTGGCGTGGAGCGTGGAGACCGCCCAACTGGCCCGCCAGCACAACGACGCGAACGTGGTCGCGATCGGCGCCCGCCAGCACACGCTCGACGACGCCACGGGCATCGTCGAGGCGTTCCTCAACACGCCGTTCTCCGGCAACGAGCGGCATGCCCGCCGGATCATCCAGGTGGCCGACTACGAGAAGACCCGGCAGCTGCCCGACCTGCCCTGACCGGCCGGCGCTTCCGGCTTCGCCAACGGCGTCCCGGCCCGGGGCGGCAGTCAGCGCGGGGAGCGGGGCAACTCCTCGCGGGGCACCCAGTTGCGTCGGACGACCACCACCCGGGCCTCCGCCTCGGCCAGGTCGTCGTCGGTGGGTCGGGCGGCGTCCCGGGCCCGGAGCGCGGCGCTGAGCCCCACCTGGGACGAACCGGAACCGACCAACCCGCGTAGGCCCCGCTCGCCGTCGCGCTCGTCGCCACCGTGGTTGCGGCGGCGCGGGGGCGGGTTGTCGCCGTCGTGCACCCCTGCGGTGCTGGCCGTCGGGCTGTCGGTGCTCCGACCGGCCGGCTCCGGGTCGGGGTGGTGGCGTAGCCGTCGCCGTCGTCGGTCGGGGTCACCCATCAGCCGACCGTACCCTGCCCGGCGTGCGATTCGGCACTGTCGTGCCGCTGCGCGTCCCGGGCGGGGTCGGCGACCTGTTTGTCGGCTGGTTACCCTCGGATTCAGGCGGCGGTGGTGCCGTCGGTCAGGGGGAGGACGAGATGGCAGACCAGACGCAGCCGTGGGCGGAGCGGACCGTGGAGGTGCCACCGCAGGCCGGCGTCGGGGTGCCGCCGCAGCGTGACGCGTTCCGCCGGGGCGTGGCCCCGGTGGGTCAGCCGCGCACCCCGCGGACCGAGTCGTTCGGAGTGGTCGAGCAGGAGCCGACCGGCACCGGCTGGCCCGGTGAGCCGGCCCCGCGTCGGCCGCTGAGCTGGCGGATGGCGCAACTGCGCCGCGGCGGTGAGTGGAGTGCGGCGGCCGGGTTGTTCGCGTTCGTCTGCTGGGGGATCTGGGCGCTCTCCGGCCAGGGTGACCTGACTGGTCCGGTGCTGGTGCTGGTGCTCAGCCTGCTGGTGGCGGTCGGCCTGTTCGCCCTGTCCCGGCTGGTCGGCCGGGTGGTGTGGGAGCGGCAGCTCGGACGGGTGCGGCGCAGCGCTCGCGGTGCCCACCTGGCGACGGCGGTGTTCCTCGTCGGCCTTGGCGTGGCGTGGCTCCAGCAGACCGAGTGGGTCGTCTCGGCCTGGAACTGGATCTCCTCGAACTGAGGATCGGGGAAACGCCCAGGCGGCCGGCGAGCGCCGCCCGCCCGGGCGTCGGCCTCGCGGCACGCCGCGAGGCTGGTCGTCTCCTCCACCAGACAGGGCCGCCGCATACCCCGCTGGCCACGGTTCATCCGTGCGGCACCGGTCCGTCTCGCGTCCCGGACCCCAGTTCCTGCGATAAATCGTTTCGGGCCGATGGGACCATGCTCGGGTGAAGAAGATTCCCACCCTTTTTCTCCGGAACCCCGACGACCGCAAGCACGTCCTGCCCGAGGTCAACCCCGCCTGCCAGTGGGTCCTCGACGGGGAGGGGACGTCGACGCGAAAGTACGACGGCACCTGCGTGCTGCTCGACGAGGACGGCGTGTGGTGGGCGCGGCGCGAGGTGCGGCCGGGCCGGCCGCAGCCGTCGGGCTACCGCCCGGTGATGACCGACGACGTGACGGGCAGGACCATGGGCTGGGAGCCGGTCGAGCAGTCGCCGTACGCCAGGTACCACGCCGAGGCCCTGGCCGCCACCGGGCCGCAACGGCGGCCTCCCGGCACCTACGAACTGATCGGCCCGAAGATCAACGGCAACCCCGAGGGGGTACGGGGCCACGAACTCGTGCCCCACGCCGACGCCGAGCAGTTCGACGTGCCGCGTGACCTGGACGGTCTGCGTGACTGGCTGCTGGCGCACCCCCGGTACGAGGGGCTCGTCTGGCACCACCCGGACGGCCGGCGGGCCAAGTTGAAGCGCCGCGACTTCGCCTGAGCCGACAGCGCCACCCGCGCGATCGGGTGCTGGCGAGTGACGCCCGTCGTCGGGGTTTGTCGCCTCGGGCGCCCGTTCGGCGTTGATCCCTCCGAGACACACACGAGTTGCGAGGCAACCCTCCGGGGCAGACCCCGCGTGTCTATCTCGAAACGGGGATCGGAGGCCTGAATGAGCGATCGCGACGAGGCGTTCGCCGAGTACTTCGCGGCACGGTCCGCTGCCATGCGCGCCACGGCGTACCTGCTGTGCGGCGACTGGCACCGGGCGGAAGACCTGGTGCAGACCACGTTCGTCAAGCTCTACCGGGTCTGGCACCGGATCTCACGGCACGAGGTGCTCGACAGCTACGTTCGGCAGATCCTGGTCCGGACGTTCCTCGACGAGCGGCGTCGCGGCTGGTGGCGGCGCGAACGGGTGGGGGGCGAAGACGCCGAACAGGTGATCGCCGCCGACTCGCCGGAGAGTCGGCTGGTGCTGCTTGAGGCCCTGGCTCGCGTCGCACCGCGCCAACGGGCGGTGCTGGTTCTCCGCTACTGGGAGGACCAGTCGATCGAGGACGTCGCGGGGCTGTTGGACTGCTCCGCAGGGACGGTGAAGAGCCAGGCGGCACGCGGGCTCGACACGCTGCGCGGCCTCCTGGCACCCACCTACAGCGGGATCGAGATGGGGGAGCGATGAACGGACAAGAGTTGCGCGACGCGTTGCGCGGCGAGATGGCGAACACCACCCCGCCACCACCACTGAGTACGGGTGCCGCGCTCGCCGCCGCACGTCGGGCACAGTTCCGCCGCCGCGCGTTGTGGACGTCGCTCGGATCGGCGGCCGTCGTGCTGGCCGTCACCGGCTTCGCGGTCGTCACCACTCCGGACGACCTCGTCTACCAACCGGCGGGCCAGGGGCCACTGGTGTCTCTGGACGCGACGGGGGACACCAAGGAGCCGTGGCCGACCGGGCCGGACGGTAAACCGCAGGAGGACCGGACCGCGCGGGCCGGATCCCAGCACGACCGGGGGGTTCACCTGCTCAACGAGGTCGTCGCCGTGGTGCCCACCGGCTACACCGCGCCGGAGGATCCGGCGAACCAGCCCGCCGACCAGCGGACGTTGCGGACCCACCAGGCGCAGTTCGAGGAGAAGGTGGACGGTGTCGACAGGTGGAGTTACCTGTCCTCGGTCGCCGTGGCCCAGGGCGACCGCACCGGGCGCGTGATCGTCGAGGTGCACGACGCCGGGACCCAGTTGGCGACCGAACCGTGCGCCCTGGCCCGCGACTTCTGGGGCATGCAGGGCGAATGCCAGCTCGAAACGGTCGGGGCGGCGCAGGTGGGCGTGGTGGTCCGACCGGGCAACGACGACCGGCTCGACCAGTGGTCGGCGTACCGGCACCCGGACGGCGTGGTGGTCTACGTGGCGCAGGGCGCGAAGCTCGACGAGAGCCGGCCGGGGCTGACCACGTTGCCGTTCGCCGTGCCGCAGTTGGCGGCCCTCGCGGTCGACGAACGGTTCCACCTGCGCTGACCCGTTCCCCCGCCCCGGGTTCCGGCCCGGGCGGGGGCGGCCGCGTGCCGCGTCCTGGTCGGCCCTCCTGCCGCTCGGCCGGCGCCGCACCCTAGCTCGCGCGGGGGAGGAGGTTGGTCCTCACCGGGGATCAACTGTCGTCGACGCCCGTGAAGAATTTGGCATATGGCGATCACGCTATTGCATGCGGCCCCGGCCAGCAGCGACACCGATCAACCCGTCCCACGCTGGGCGCTCCGTGCCGCCTACGCGCTCCCCTGGCTGCTGCTTCCCTCATGCCTGTGGAGGTTGCCGTTTGCCTTCCACTTCGACATGGGTCAGCTCGACGACGCACCTGTGTCTCCGTTGTGGATAGCTGTCCCGTATGTCTTCGGGCTCAGTGTGCTCACCGAATTGCTGGCGCTGCTCAGCATCGGTCTGGTGCGCGGCTGGGGCGAGGTCGTCCCGAGCTGGATCCCGGTCATCGGTGGCAGACGTGTGCCGTCCATGGCGACGGTTGTCCCTGCCGTGGTCGGAGGGCTGCTCCTGACCACGGTCTCGGTCTGGATGGCGCTCACCTGGGTCGGTGTGTCCGACGGCGTGGCGTACGAGAACGGCTGGTGGCAGGCGCTGGCCATGGTGTGCATCAGCCCGATCGGGCTCTGGGGTCCGATAGTGCTCGCCCTGACCTACGCCTACCACCTGCGCCGTCGCCCGGCCCGCGGTTCGGGGATGCCTGGGCTCGACGCGATTCGATGGACCGGGTCGACAAGTCGTCCGTGATCGTGGTCCGGTCGAGTCGGTTCGCGTCAAGCTCAACCTGCGCTACCGGTGCCTGGCCGTTCGCCCCCACGGCACCAGGATCCCCAGCGCCTGCTGATCTCTTGTGGTCCGCCCCCGCGGGTAAACCCCTGGACCACCCCGCACCCACCGGCGATAGCCTCGGCCCATGAGCTGGCTGCCCGATGACTTCGTCCACCCCGTGCACGTGCCCGTGCCCGACAGCTCGCTGCACCTGCGGCCGATCAGCGAGGCGGACACCGCGCTCGACTACCCCGCCGTGATGGGCTCCCGGGAGCGCCTGTGGGAGATCTTCGGCCCGGCCTGGGCCTGGCCCTCGGAGACGATGACCTATGAAGAGGACCGCATCGACCTGCTGCGGCACGAGAAGGAGATCGCCGCGCACCAGTCGTTCAACTACGCGCTGTTCGACGAGGAAGAGACGGCGCTCCTCGGTTGTGTCTACATCGACCCGCCCGAGCGCGCCGGCGCCGACGGCGAGATTTCCTGGTGGGTGGTGGACGACCTGGTCGGCAGCGCGGCGGAGCGGGCGCTCGACACGCTGGTGCCGCAGTGGATCGCCGCCGAGTGGCCCTTCCGGCAGCCCCGTTACCTGGGCCGCGACATCAGCTGGCAGGACTGGCTCGCGCTGCCGCGCGTGTCGTGACACGTCGAGGTGAGCCGGCCGCCCGGCCGCTGCTGCCGCGTCGGGTTGCCCCGAGTTGGCGGGAGCAGACGATGGGCATGAATGTGGCCCAGGTCGGAAACCATCCCTGACCTGGGCCACCAATGCCGAGCGGGCGACGAGAATCGAACTCGCGTAGTCAGTTTGGAAGACTGAAGCTCTACCATTGAGCTACGCCCGCGTGCACCCCGCCGAAACGAGGCGCGCAGACAGCTTACCCAATGTCTTCGCCGGCCGCGCAGCCACGCCACCGCCCGGCGGCGCCGGCTGTGCCCGCGCCGTTCCGCCGGAGCCCGAAGATCCACTCGACATCAGGGATTTCGTGGTCTCTCCGGCCCCCGGATACCGCGACATTCATGACGTCGTGTGGATCTCCACCGCCGAGACCGCCGAGACCGCCGAGACCGCGGAGACCGCCGAGACCGCCGAGACCGCCGAGGTCCCCCGAGGCGGCCCGGCGGCCTGCTGCGTGGGTGATACGGGCGGTTTGGGACTATCTGTCCGGGTGGTGGGTGCCCCGGCACCGCCTGAGTCGCGCCGACGGCATAGACTGCACGTCGCCACGGGGTGTGGCGCAGCTTGGTAGCGCACTCGCTTTGGGAGCGAGGGGCCGTGGGTTCAAATCCCGCCACCCCGACTGTCGTCCGCGGCCGGGCCGCCCCGGGTGCCGCCACCGCGGTTCCCGGGCGATGCCGGAGCGTCAGGCCGGCTCGCCTACACTCGATGGGCTGAATCACGCCCAGACTCAACTGAGATCCGTCAAGGAGTACGCCTGTGAAGAGCACCGTCGAGACTCTGAGCCCGACGCGCGTGCGGCTCGCCATCGAGGTGCCGTTCGTCGAGCTCGAGCCGAGCCTCAAGAAGGCGTACCGGGAGATCGGTTCGCAGGTCCAGGTCCCGGGCTTCCGCCGGGGCAAGGTGCCGACCGCGGTGATCGACCAGCGGGTCGGCCGCGGCACCGTCCTCAACGAGGCGGTGCAGGAGGCCATCCCGGAGAACATCCTCGCCGCGGTGCGCGAGCACGACCTCAAGACGCTGGGGCGCCCCGAGGTCGAGATCACCGAGTTCAACGACGGTGACTCGCTCAACTTCACCGCCGAGGTCGACGTCCGTCCGGAGATCACCATCCCGGACGCGTCCTCCATCGAGGTGACCGTCGACGAGCTGCAGATCGACGAGAGCGAGATCGACGAGCAGGTGAAGAACCTGCGGGAGCGTTTCGCGACCCTCAAGACCGTCGAGCGGGCCGCCGCCGAGGGCGACTACGTCCAGATCGACCTGAACGCCACCGTCGACGGCGAGGACGTGCCGGGCGGCCAGGCGAGCAACATCTCCCACGAGGTGGGCAGCAAGCAGCTCCTGCCCGGTCTGGACGAGGCCGTCGTCGGCCTCGCCGCCGGCGACGACACCACCTTCACCACCCAGCTCGTCGGCGGTGACTTCGCCGGTCGGGACGCCGAGGTGGCGGTGACCGTGCGCACGGTCAAGGAGAAGGAGCTGCCCGAGCTGAACGACGAGTTCGCCCAGATGGCGAGCGAGTTCGACACGATCGAGGAGCTGCGCGGCGACCTGCGTGCCCGGGTCAACCAGGGCAAGCAGGTCGAGCAGATCTACGCGGCCCGGGACAAGGCGCTCGCGCAGCTGGTCGAGGCCGCCGAGATTCCGGCCCCGGAGGGTGTCGTCCGCGAGGAGGTCGAGAGCCGCAAGCAGGCGATGGTCGACCAGCTGGAGCGGATCGGCGCCTCGATGGAGGAATACCTCGCGGCCGAGGACAAGACCGAGGAGCAGATCGACGCCGAGCTGACCGAGGCGGCGACCGAGGGCGTCAAGGTCCAGCTCCTGCTGGACACGCTTGCCGACGCCGAGGACGTGCAGGTCTCCGACGACGAGTTCGGGCACGAGATCGTGCACCGGGCGCAGCGCGCCGGCATGGCCCCGCAGCAGTACTACGACCAGCTGGTGCGCTCCGGCGCGGCCGCCGCGGTCTTCGGCGACGTGCGGCGGGGCAAGGCGCTCGCCGCCGTCATGGAGCGGATCACGATCAAGGACTCGGCCGGCAACGAGGTCACCCTCGACGCCCTCCGTGCCGCCAACGAGGCGGAGCACAACCACGACCACTGATCGTCGGGTGCGGCCGCCGTCCGCCGCTGTGCGGTGGACGGCGGCCGAATCCATTTTCTGGGTACGCCCGGAAGTCAGCGTTGCCGGGTACGCCCGGAAGCCCGCGCCGCGGGTGCCCTCGACACAGCTGCGCTGAGAGCGAACAGTGCCCCGACCGGGACTCTGCCGCCCCGCACAGCGGTTAGTGTCGGGAAAGACGGTACGGAGAGCGAAGGGCTGCCATGACCGACATGCACATCCCCAAGAAGTCGCTCCGGGCGATTGACGCGCGCGGTGGCGACTCCATTGGCAACCTCGACGACTCGGTCTACAACCGGTTGCTCAAGGAACGCATCATCTTCCTGGGCAGTGAGGTGACCGACCAGGTCGCCAACCGCATCTGCGCGCAGCTGCTGCTGCTCGCCGCGGAGGACCCGGACCGCGACATCAACCTGTGGATCAACTCGCCGGGTGGCTCGGTCTACTCCGGCATGGCGATCTACGACACCATGCAGTTCATCGACAACGATGTGTCGACCGTGGCGATGGGCATGGCGGCCTCGATGGGCCAGCTGCTGCTCTGCGCGGGCACCAAGGGCAAGCGGTACGCCCTGCCCCACGCCCGGATCATGATGCACCAGCCGTCCGGTGGTCTGGGCGGCACGGCGTCCGACATCGCCATCCAGGCGGAGCAGATGCTCTACACGAAGCGGATGTTCCAGGAGCGGGTCGCGCACCACACCGGCCAGAGTCAGTCGCAGATCGAGGCGGACTCGGACCGGGACCGTTGGTTCACCGCCCAGGAGGCCATGGACTACGGCTTCATCGACAAGGTGATCATCGGGGCCGCACAGGTTCCGGATGGCGCCGGGACCCTGAGCTGAGGAGCTGACGATGACCGATCTGAGCTTGCCGCCCCAGTTCGCGGCCGTGCACAACCGTTACGTGCTGCCGTCGTTCGTCGAGCGCACGTCGTACGGGGTCAAGGAGTCGAACCCGTACAACAAGCTCTTCGAGGACCGGATCATCTTCCTCGGCGTCCAGGTGGACGACGCGTCGGCCAACGACGTGATGGCCCAGCTGCTGACGCTCGAGGGCACCGATCCGGACCGCGACATCATCATGTACATCAACTCGCCGGGTGGCTCGTTCACCGCGATGACGGCGATCTACGACACCATGCAGTACGTCCGTCCGGACATCCAGACGGTCTGCCTCGGGCAGGCCGCCAGCGCGGCAGCGGTGTTGCTGTCGGCGGGCACCGCGGGTAAGCGGATGGCTCTTCCGAACTCGCGGATCATCATCCACCAGCCGGCCACCGAGGGCGGCTACGGGCAGGGCTCGGACATCGAGATCCAGGCCCGGGAGATCCTGCGGATGCGGACGCAGTTGGAGGACATGCTGTCCCGCCACTGCAACCGCCCGATCGAGCAGGTTCGCAAGGACATCGACCGTGACAAGATCATGACGGCCGAGGAGTCCAAGGAGTACGGGCTGGTCGACACGATCCTGACCAGCCGCAAGAAGGGTCTACTGGCGACCCACTCCGCCAGCTGAGCAGTACCGGGTCAGAGGTTGGCCGGGGCGTGCAGTTCCCGGCCGACCTCTGACACACCCCTTTTGGGGGTCGGAGAATGCCCCGCCAGCGGGTAACGTCGGGTCCGTACCGCTTCGCCGGTTGGGCCGGTGGGGTGAACCAAACCGGGCGGCGCGCAGCGTCCGCAGGTCAGGGCCGGGTCTCCGGCCGACGAGTGCAGGGAGAACGTAGGTGGCACGGATCGGTGACGGCGGCGACCTACTGAAATGCTCCTTCTGCGGTAAGTCGCAGAAGCAGGTCAAGAAACTCATCGCGGGCCCAGGGGTCTACATCTGCGACGAGTGCATCGATCTCTGCAACGAGATCATCGAAGAGGAGTTGGCCGAGTCCGGCGAGGTGAAGTGGGAAGAGCTTCCCAAGCCGATGGAGATCTGCCAGTTCCTCGACAACTACGTCGTGGGGCAGGATCAGGCCAAGAAGGCGCTCGCGGTCGCGGTCTACAACCACTACAAGCGGATCCAGGCTGAGGCGGCCAACGCACCGGGCTCCGGCAGCGATGCCGTCGAGCTGGCGAAGTCCAACATCCTGCTGCTCGGCCCCACCGGGTGCGGCAAGACCCACCTGGCGCAGACCCTCGCCCGCATGCTGAACGTCCCGTTCGCCATCGCCGACGCCACCGCGCTGACCGAGGCGGGCTACGTCGGCGAGGACGTGGAGAACATCCTCCTCAAGCTGATCCAGGCCGCCGACTACGACATCAAGCGTGCCGAGACCGGCATCATCTACATCGACGAGGTCGACAAGATCGCCCGCAAGTCGGAGAATCCGTCGATCACGCGGGACGTCTCCGGCGAGGGTGTGCAGCAGGCCCTGCTCAAGATGCTCGAGGGCACGGTGGCGAACGTGCCGCCGCAGGGTGGGCGTAAGCATCCGCATCAGGAGTTCATCCAGATCGACACCACGAATGTGCTGTTCATCTGCGGTGGCGCCTTCGCTGGTCTGGATCAGATCATCGAGTCTCGCACCGGGCAGGGCGGCACCGGCTTCGGTGCCCGGCTCCGTTCGGTTTCCGAGCGCTCGACCGACGACATCTTCAGCCAGGTCATGCCGGAAGACATGCTCAAGTTCGGGTTGATCCCCGAGTTCGTGGGCCGGCTGCCGGTGATCACCAACGTGCGCAGTCTGGACCGCAGCGCCCTGGTGCGGATCCTCACCGAGCCGCGTAACGCCCTGGTCCGGCAGTACCAGCGCCTGTTCGAGCTGGACGGGGTCGAGCTGGAGTTCGACGACCCGGCGCTGGAGGCGATCGCCGACCAGGCGATGCTGCGGGGCACCGGTGCCCGTGGCCTGCGGGCGATCATCGAGGAGGTGCTGCTCTCCGCGATGTACGAGGTGCCGAGCAACCCCGATGCCGCCCGAGTGTTGATCACCCGTGAGGTGGTCCTGGAGAACGTCAACCCGACAATCGTTCCGCGCGAGTTCACCGGGCGTCGGGCCCGGCGGGACCGCGAGGAGAAGTCGGCCTGATCCCACCGCGGTCACGCCGGCCGCCAAGTGCCTGTGTCAAAGCCCTCGGCTCGACCGAGGACTTTGACACAGGCACTAAGGCCTGTTTCGTAAGAACTGGCCGGCCTCCGGCGGGCCCGGACGACGACCGGCGGCGTTGCGCTCTCGCCCGGATACAACACCGGTATCCGAACGACATCGCGCCTTGCCGGATCGCCGCCCGGGCTCCGCCTCGGCTCGACCGCCCTTATGAAACAGGCCCTACTCCTGACGCGGCCGGCGTGATCGCGTCCGGCGGTCCCATTCGCCCGAAGGGGTGACGGTCACCATCATCAGTCGGGCCGGGACATCGCTGTCGTTTCGGTAGCCGTGCTCCCGATCGGCGTGAATCTCGATGGTCTCACCGGCGTGGACGGGATGGTCCTGCCCGTCGACCCGGACGATCACAGTGCCGTCCAGGATGTGCAGCACCTCGCGGGTGCCTCGCGGGTGGTCGAGGGAACGGTGGTCCTCCCCGGGGATGAGCCGCCAGTCCCAGAGTTCGACGAGATCCGGCTCGCCCAACCCGCTCAGCAGGCGGGCCGTGCCGCCGAGCTCGCCCTGCCAGAGCACGGGCGCGGCGCCGGCCGAACTGATCTTCACGGCCCGTTCCTCGGCCGGTTCGAGTAGCTGGGCGATGTTGACGCCGAACGCATCGGCGACCCGGCACAGCGTGCCGACGCTCGGGTTGGTACGCGCGCCTTCGATCTGCACGAGCATGCCCTTGCTCACCCCGGACCGGCCGGCCAACTCGTCGAAGGACCACCCTCGGGCGGCCCGTAGGTCGCGTACCTGTCGGGCTACCGCGGCGGTCACCGCGCCCACCCGATCCGGACTCGACTCGGTCATTAAACTATCCCCCACGGTCACTATTGTGGTACGACAGATGGATGATACCCATTGTCCTGGCCGCATTGTCCGCCCTCGCGTTCGGCACGGCCGACTTCTCCGGCGGTAAGGCGTCCCGGCACGCCGCCCCGATCGCCGTGACCGTGATCTCCCAACTGCTGAGCGTCCCGCTGCTGGTCGTGTTGGCACTTGCCGTACCCGGAACCCCGCACCTCGGTGACCTCGGCTGGGGGCTGCTCGCCGGGGTGGCCGGCGGGGGCGGGATCATATTGCTCTACCGGGCTCTCGCGGGCGGGATGATGGCGGTGGTGGCACCGATCACCGCGATCACCGCGGCAGTGGTGCCGATCGTCGCCGGTCTCTTCACGGCGTCCTTCCCGGGTGCCCTGGCGCTCACCGGCGCCGGCCTCGCGGTGGTGGCCATCGCCCTGGTCAGCCTGGGGGAGAGCGGCGGCAGGCGGGCGGTCCCGGGCCGGCTGGTCGGGCTTGCCCTCGCCGCCGGGGCG
This sequence comes from Micromonospora sp. NPDC048839, assembly GCF_040649915.1. Classification (NCBI taxonomy): domain Bacteria; kingdom Bacillati; phylum Actinomycetota; class Actinomycetes; order Micromonosporales; family Micromonosporaceae; genus Micromonospora; species Micromonospora sp. NPDC048839. The sequence goes on along the minus strand of NZ_JBEZGL010000007.1, from coordinate 2,050 downwards.
CTGTTCGGTGTCTTCTTCACCCTCCTGGGCCAGGCCGACGAGAGCGCGGGGATGTGGCCGGTGGCGGCGGTTCGGGCAAGCTCGATCGCGCTTGGCCTCGCGCTGGCCCTCGGCACCCGGACGCCGCTGCGCCTCGGGCGGCGGGAGTTGGGCTGGGCGGCGGTCGCGGGTCTGCTCGACAGTGGCGCCAACGCGCTGTTCCTGGCCGCCGCCGCCCGTGGTCACCTGAGCATCGTCGCGGCGCTCGCCGCGCTCTACCCGGCCAGCACCGTGCTGCTGGCGTTGGCCGTCGACCGGGAACGGCTGCGCGTCGTCCAGATCACCGGGCTCGGCTTCGCGGTCGGTGCGTTGGTGCTGGCCAGCCTGTGACGCTGTCCGCGCCGCCCTCCCCGCCGTACCCTGTGCTCATGCGCGTCGCGGTCTGCCAACTCAACGCCCGGGACGACCGTAAGGCCAACCTGGCCAACGCGGAGGCCCTGCTGAGCCGCGCGGCCGCCGGCGGCGCGGACCTTGCCGTCCTTCCGGAGTACGTCGACTATCTGGGCCCGGCGACCGGGATGCCCGAGCCGGAGCCGGTGGACGGCGAGGTCGGCAGCTTCTTGGCCGAGGTCGCCCAGCGGCTCGGCATCTGGCTGGTGGCCGGCTCCTTCCACGAGGCCGGCCCGGATCCGGAACACACCTGGAACACGTCGCTGGTCTTCGACCGCTCCGGCAATTTGGCCGCGAGCTATCGCAAGATCCATCTGTACGACGTGGAGATCCCCGGCCGGGTCTCCTACCGGGAGTCGGCGACTGTCGCACCGGGGGTTCAGCCGGTGGTGGTGGATGTCGAGGGTCTGCGGGTCGGCCTGTCGATCTGCTACGACCTGCGTTTTCCGGAGTTGTACCGGCTGCTCGCCACCGATGGTGGGGCACAGCTGCTGGTGGTCCCGGCGGCATTCATGATGCACACCGGCCGGGACCACTGGGAGGTTCTGTTGCGAGCACGGGCCATCGAGAACCAGTGCTTCGTGGCGGCGGCCGGCCAGACCGGCGACCACGACCCGGGCCGCACCTGCTTCGGGCGCAGCATGGTGGTCGATCCGTGGGGGACGGTCCTCAGCCAGGTTCCGGACGGCCCGGGTGTGTCAGTGGTGGACCTGGACCTCGATCGGCTCGCCGCGATCCGGGCCGAGCTGCCCAGCCTGGCCAACCGCCGGCTCTGACCCTCAGCCCTCCAGGGCTCTGAGCTTCAGCCCTCCAGCAGGACGCCGATGACCGCGAACCCCGCGATGGCCGCGGCGGTTATCAGCAGCGCGGTGGTCATCCGGGACTTGCCCCGGCGGGCCAGGCGACCCACGGAGAGCACCAGTACGACCAGCACGACCGCACCGATCACCACCTGCCAGAACGGCAGGAGAACGCCGAGCAGCGACTCCTCGGCGAGCACAGTGGTGCCGAGCCCGGACTCATCCATGTCTGACACTCTGGCACGGCAGGACGACCCGCGTCTCCGGCTGTGCCGGGCCCGTTGCGAACCAGCCGATCCGAACCAGTGATGAACCCTGATTTGCCTTCTCCCGGCCGTCCGCGTAACTTTCTCTCTGCACGGGGGAGGCCGGACAAACCGGCCGAGAACGGGCGCCAGGCTCGTGGCGGAGACGCCGAGCGAGACTGAGGATCGGGCGGTGCGGAACATCCCGGAAACGGGGTTGCGAACGCGAAGCCGACCGGGTAAGGTTCTGAAGCCGGCAGGAGCCGGGCGGATGGCCGCGAAGCGGCGATCGGCCGGTCTGCGGCTTCCCACGACAGCAACGACCGCCGGGTTCGGCGTGCGTCATCGTGGGTCCGGACGAGCCACATTGATCGCCTCGAACATGAGGTTGACAATGAAAGTTCGACCAAGTAGGTTTGAGCGGTTGCCCCGAAACGGGGTTCCACTGAGGTGGGGCTTCTGGTCGGTGTGTGGTTGTTCTTTGAGAACTCAACAGGGTGCTTGTAAAGCCAGTGCCAATTATGATTTATACCCCGGACTGGTCAGTTTTTGCTGGCTGGTTGGGATTCCTTTGGC
>NZ_JBEZGL010000006.1:53440-389074 GCF_040649915.1 Micromonospora sp. NPDC048839 | reverse complement strand
CCATCTTCCGACGCCAGCACCAAGCCGAAGCCAAGATCAGCCACTACGCACGACAAGCCCTCACTGAGCCCTGAAACGGATCTCCTGCTGGAGTACTAGACGGGTGCCGTTTCGCATGGGGTCTGCGCCCAAACGAGGTCTCGAGCCGCAGACCTTCAACCACGGTAGGTGATGCAACCCGCTGCGAAGAAGGCGTAGACGCGGAGTGACTGTGGATGAATGCCATATTCAGCCAGGGTTCTTTTTCCGAATGTTGAATGAGGCGATGCTGCGTGTGACCTGAGCCGTTGGCCGAGCTGCGGTGGCTGTGCCGGTGTGGGAGAACTCTTTAGGTCACGGACGAAGCACTCGGCTTCCGCGCAGCGGCATCACCATTCACGCACAACTGCCTTATAGATTGGTCGCCGTGACCGTCACCGCGCCACCCCGACATCGACAGCACCTCGTCTGGATGCCGCTCCCCATCGCGGTGCTCACCGTCGGTCTGCTGCTTCGTGCCGCCGTGACCGTCTGGGATCTGCTCCACTTCACCGAGCTGTTCAACTATGGCAGCAGCATGAGCGGGTCGATTGCCTCCCTCATGGAAGAAGCCTTCGCCTATCTGCGGTTGGTCCTGACCGCGGTGCTGGTGCCGATTCTGTGGATCGCGGCGCGGCGGGTCGGCGTCGCCGGATCGAGGTGGCCGGGGATCATCGCGCCGTTCTGTGGCCTACTCGCCGCCTACGGCGCTGGCGGGGTGCTGGCCCCGCCGAACGACGGCAGCGACCCACACCGCCTGGGCATCGTCCACGACAGCAGGATGCCGACCTGGGTCAGCGTGCTCGACGTCGTCGCGCCGTACGCGATCCTCATCGGTGCCGGCGGCGCGCTGCTGCTGCTTATCCTGGCGTTCGTCATCCGGGTGCGGACAGGTGCCCGTGGCGCGCTCGACGCAGGGGCGGGCACCGGTAGCCAGAGGCGTGTCGAGTAAGCAGGCTCTATCGATAGTCGGCGAACACCAGGCGTTCCACGCCATCGACGGTGACCGGGCCGCCGTGGGGCAGGATCCACTGCGGTCGGGTGTGGCCGAAGGGGATGCCGACGCAGACGACTGCCTCCGGGTTGTAGCGGGTCACGACGTCGACGACCGTGTCGCGCTGCTGCTCACGTAGCCGAGCCCGATCCGCGGTAGCGGGCCGCCGGGTGTGGTCGGAGACCGGCGGACGGGCGACCAGCACCGCGTCGACGGCGCTGAGGAGGCCGCGTTCACCCAGGGATCGGACGATCCAGCCGACCTCGCGCGCGGGGAGGAGTTCCTCCGACGTCTCGATGACGAGCACCCCGCCCCGCAGAGCCTCCGGAGTGAACGGGAACCGTCCCGCCGTCAGGATCCACTGGATGACTTCCAGGCACCCACCCCAGGTGGGGCCGGTGACCGTACGGCGCGGACCGTGCCAGCTCCACGGCTCCGTCGGTTCGCGTTCTCCGAAGGACGTCAACGCTCGCGGATCGGCCCAGTCGATCCCGACATCCTCGGACTCGCCCGGGTCGGTGATCTCCAACCGCTCGCCGGTGAGTAACGCCGCTCGCAGCGAGCGGGTGTGGATGTCGTCGACGGCCGGCCCGGGGCCGAGGTGCACCTGGGAGGACCCGCCGTAGAAGCTGGCGATGCCGAGGCCCCAGAGCCAGTGGTGCAGGTTGGTGTTGTCGCTGGTGCCGAGGAAGGGCTTCGGGTCGGCTCGGGCGAGGTCCGCGTCCAGGTGCGGAGTGACGGTGATCTGGTCGTCGCCCCCGATGACGGCGAGGATGCCGCGTACCTCAGGGGCCGCGAAGGCGGCGTTGATGTCCGCCGCCCGCGCTACCGCGGTCGCACCGACCTGCCGGGTGGTGGGGTATTCGACAGGTACGAGGCCGGTCAGGTCGGCGAGCCGTCGCATGGCCTGCTCGTGGATCTCGGGATAGGCGCCGGCCGCGGCGAAGGACGGCGAGAGAACCGCGATCTTGTCCCCGGGCCGGGCCTTCCGAGGCCGAACAATCTCATGCGTCATGCCGAGATCCAACAGGTACGCCAGTTCGTACGCATCTCATTTCGGGCAGGTCCCAGGAGCGGGCATCGGCGACACGGATGCTTCTCACGTTCGTGGCAGGATCTGCCGGGTGCAGGTCAGGATGCTTGGTCCATTCGAGGTTCGCGCGGACGTCGGCACCGTCATCGACGTGCCGGGCGCGCGGCTGCGCGGGCTGCTGACCGCCCTCGCGCTCAATCCGGGTCGCGTGGTCCCGAAGGGGAGCCTCGTCGACTGGATCTGGGGTGAGCATCCGCCCTCCGATGCGGCAAACGCCCTGCACCGTTTGGTTTCCCGGCTGCGGAAGGCGCTGCCGGAGGGGTCGATCGAGGGGCAGGCCGACGGCTACCGGTTGATCGTCGAACCCGATGACGTGGACGCCGTACGGTTCGAACGGCTCGTCGGCCAAGCTCGCGACGACGAGGGCGCGCAGCGGGGACGGCGGCTGCGCGAGGCCCTCGATCTGTGGCGCGGTGCGGCGATGCAGGACGTCGGCCTGGCCGACAGCGCGGCGCTGGACGCGGCGGTCACCCGGTTCGACCGGCTGCGGCTGACCGCCCTGGAGGATCGCTTCGACGTGGAGGTCGGCCTCGGCCACGGTCCGGAGCTGGTCGCGGAGTTGACCGACCTGGTGGCCGCGCATCCGGTACGGGAGCGGCTGGTCCTCGCGTTGATGCGGGCGCTCGCCGCGAGCGGCCGAGACAACGAGGCGCTGCTCGTGTATCAGCGCACGAGTGCGGCGCTGGCCGACGCGCTGGGTGTCGACCCCTCGCCGGAACTCTCGGCGTTGCACGTCGCGCTCCTGCGAGGTGAGGTGCAACGGCGCGAGGAGCACCGGAAGACCAACCTCCGTGCCGAGTTGAGCAGCTTCATCGGCAAGGACGAGGCCATCGCCGAGGTCGGCGCGCTCGTCGCCGAGCACCGGCTCACCACCCTGATCGGGCCGGGTGGCTCCGGAAAGACCCGGCTGGCCACGGAGACCGCACGCAGAATGCTCGACGACCTGCCGGACGGCGCCTGGCTTGTGGAGTTCGCCGCCATCGGCGCGGACGGTGACGTGGTGCAGGCGACGCTCGCCGGGCTCGGACTCCGGGACGCCCTGCTCGGCGAGCCACCGAGCATGGAGTTGATCGACCGGCTCGTCGCCGCGATCCGCGAGCGGGAGGCGCTGCTGATCCTGGACAACTGCGAGCACGTGATCGAGTCGGCGGCGGTACTCGCGGACCGGCTGCTAGGGGAGTGTCGGCGGCTGCGGATCATTGCGACGAGCAGGGAACCGCTCGGCATCACCGGCGAGGCGCTCTGGCCGGTCGCGCCGCTGGCCCTGCCGGACGTCGACGCCGACCCGAGTGAGATCGAGACCTCTCCCGCGGTCCGGTTGCTGCGGGACCGAGCGGGCGCGGTGCGGAGGGACCTGGCGGTCGACAATCTCACGCTGTCCACGATGGCGCGGATCTGTCGGGCGCTGGACGGGATGCCGCTGGCCATCGAACTGGCCGCCGCCAGGTTGCGCACCATGTCCATCGACCAGCTCGCCAGGCGGCTCGACGACCGTTTCCGCCTGCTGACCGGCGGCAGCCGTACCGCGTTGCCCCGGCACCGGACGCTGCGCGCGGTGGTCGACTGGAGTTGGGAGCTGCTGACCGACGCGGAGCGGGCGGTCCTGCGCCGGCTCTCGGTGTTCTCGGGCGGGGCGAGCCTGGAAGCGGCCGAACGGGTCTGCGCCGGCGACGAGGTCGAGCCGGAGGATGTGCTCGAGTTGGTCACCGCGCTGGCCGAGAAGTCGCTGGTGGTCGCCGAGGGCGATGAGGCCCCGCGCTACCGGATGCTCGGCACGATCAGGGAGTACGCCGCGCACCGCCTCGCCGAGGCGGGCGAATCGGACCTGGCACGTCACGCGCACCTGACGTACTTCATCGAACTGACCGCGACCGCGGAGCCGCAGCTTCGCCGCGCGGACCAGGTGACCTGGCTCGCCACTCTCGAGGTCGAACATGACAACATCGGATCCGCCATGCGCGGTGCGCTCGCCGCGGGCGAAGCGCACGCGGCCATGCGGCTGGCCGCGGGTGCCGGCTGGTACTGGTGGCTGGGTGGACACCGGACCGAAGGCATGGAGTTGGTCACGGCGGCCACCGAGACGCCTGGCGAGGTCAGCGACGAGATCCGGGCCACGGTGTACGCGCTCGTCGTGCTCTTCATCAACTCGGGACCGGGTGACGAACACCAGGCGGCGGAGTGGATCCACAAGGCGTACGAGTTCAGCCAACGCAGTCACGCCAGCCACCCGGGGATGGCGCTCGTCGTCCCGCTGGAACGCATGCTGCGAGCCCCGGACGCGATCCTGCAGGCGTGGGAACCGCTGCTGGACGACGAGGATCCCTGGGTACGCGCGCTGGCCCGGTTGCAACTGGGCAAGATGCGGATGATCTTCGGCCAGGACGGTCCGGAGGTGGAAGCGCACCTCGTGGCGGCGCTTGCCGAGTTCCGGGCACTCGGCGAACGGTTCGGGATCTCGTTCGCCCTGACCGAGTTGGCGGAGCTGATTGCCGTACGTGGTGAGTTCGCCCGTGCGTGCGAGCTCTACGAGGAGGCGACCGCGGTCGTCACCGAGGTCGGCACCGTCGAGGACATCATCCGGATGCGGTCCCGGCAGGCTCAGCTGTACTGGTTGCTCGGCGATGAGAGGTCCAGCGCGGCAGCCATGGCCGAGGCGCGGCGGTGCGCGGCGCGGGTCACGTGGCCCGGTGCGTTGGCCATGCTGGCCCTGTCCCAGGCGGAACTCGCTCGCTGGCGTGGCCAGGCCGAAGAGGTGGCCCACCAGGTCGGTGTCGCGACGAGCCTGTTGCGCGACGAGGCGACGCAGGCGCACATTCGCGTGCTGACACACGACCTGCTCGGCTATGTCGCGGACGATCTCGATGCGGCGCGCAGACACCATTCCTTGGCCTGCGAGGCGGCAGCCGCGACGGGGCACGCACCCTCGATCGCGCGGGTACTCGTCGGTGTCGCGGACCTGGCGCTGCGCCGTGACCAGCATGAGCTGGCCGCGCGGCTGCTCGCCGCGAGCACCGGAGTGCGAGGACGGCAGGATCATTCCCAGCCGGATGTGGCCCGGATCGAGCGGGAAGTACGGCGCCGCCTCGGCGAAGTGGGATTCGCAGAGGCGGCGCGAGAAGGCAGTCGGACGGAGTGGAATCGGTTGGTCGCGGTCACGCTCGCTTCGTGAACGTGGAACGTGCCCACAGGTATCCGACGAGAGCGATCCCGACGCACCAGGCGAGGGCGGGGATCACGTCACCGCTGGACGGCGTTCCGTTGAGGAATCCGCGGAGAGTTTCGATGATCGGCGTGAAGGGCTGGTATTCCGCGAACTCCCGCAGCCCGGGCCCCATCTTGTCCGCCGGGACGATCGCGCTGCTGAAGAACGGAAGCATGACCAACGGTACGGAAGCCAGCCCCGCCGTTTCTGGAGACTTCGCCGAGAGCCCCAGGGCAACCGTGAGCCAGCCTGCGGCGAAGCCGAGCAGCACGATGACGCCGAGCACGCCGAGCCAGCCGAGGAGGCTCGCCGACGGACTGAATCCGAGCAGGAACGCCACCCCGACCAGGGCCGCGATGGCGACCAGGTTGGTCAGTACGCTGGCGACGACGTGACCGGTCAGCACCGCGCCCCGGGAGACGTGCATGACTTTGAACCGGTTGATGATGCCCTTCGTCATGTCGGAGTTCACCGCCGTCGCGGTGGCCCCCAGCCCGTAGCAGACTGCCAACAGCATCAGTCCCGGAGTGGCGTAGTCGATGTAGTCGACGCCGACGTTGAAGGCGTCGCCGAACATGTAGACGAACATCAACATGATCACGATCGGCATCAGGACCGCGTTGAACACCGAGGTCGGGTTCCGGGTGAGGTGCGTGAAGTTGCGACGAAGCATGACGATCGAGTGGGACTTGGTGCTCATTTCGCGGAAACCTCCGGGGTGCGGGTGCCCGTCAGGGCGAGGAAGACGTCATCGAGGTCCGGCGTCTGTACGGAGAACCCTTCGGCGCTGATCGCGTACTCGTCGAGCCGGTCCAGCAGTGCCCGCAGCGAGGCGGTTCCGCCGTCACTGGGGACCCGCAGGGCCAGCGCCTCGTCGTCCCGGGTGGAGTCGCCGAGCACCCGGGCGGCGGTGTCGAGTTCGGCGACGGTGGTGAAGCGGAGTCGGACGTGGGTGCCGGGGATCTGGCGCTTGAGCTCGTCGGGCGTGCCCTGGGCGACAACGCGCCCCTGGTCGAGGACGGCGATCCGGTCGGCGAGCTGGTCGGCTTCCTCGAGGTACTGGGTCGTGAGGAAGATCGTCACACCGTCGGCCACCAGGTCCCGGATGATCGACCACATCGTGCGGCGGCTGCGCGGATCCAGGCCCGTCGTCGGCTCGTCGAGGAAGATGATCCGCGGCTCGCCGACGAGCGTCATCGCCAGGTCCAGCTTGCGGCGCATCCCGCCGGAATAGGTCGACACCGGCTTCTGTGCGGACTCCGTCAGATCGAACCGTTCCAGCAGTTCCGTGACGACCCTCCTGCCGTCCTTGGCGGGCACCTGACTCAGGTCCACCATCAGCTGCAGGTTCTCGCGTCCGGTCAGCAGCTCGTCCACGGCCGCGAACTGGCCGGTGACCCCGATCGCCGCGCGTACCGCCTTGGCCTGGGTGGCGGCATCGTGTCCGGCGACGCGTACGGTCCCGCCGTCGGCCTTCACCAGTGTGGTCAGCACGTTCACTGTCGTCGTCTTGCCCGCCCCGTTCGGGCCGAGCAGGGAGAAGATCGTGCCCGCGGGGACATCCAGATCGATGCCGTCGAGCACGACCTTGTCCTTGTAGGCCTTCCGCAGCCCGGAGACCGCAATCGCTGAACTCGTCATGTGGCTACCATCGGCGGCCGGCCTGTCACCGCCCTGACGCGACCGTGACACGGCCACTGACACGGTGTCCCACCTCGTCCCGCCCCCGACTTCGAGCGGGGATGCAACGGATCCGTCCCGACCGGCCATAGTCAGGTGTGACGAGCCAGATACAACCGTCCGACCAGGATCTGTGGTCGACCATCGCGGCCGGTGACGAGGTCGCCTTCGGCCAACTCTTCGACAGGTACGTCCGGGCGGTCTACAACCACGTGTTTCGGCTCACCGGCTCGTGGACGCTCGCTGAGGACGTCACGCAGGCGACCTTCCTGGTCGCGTGGCGTCGACGCGGCGAAGCGGCGGTCCTGGTGGACGGGTCGGCGTTGCCGTGGCTGCTGGTGGTCGCCACCAACACGACCCGCACCGAGTGGCGCTCGGCCCGCCGGTGGTTGGCAGCCCTGCGGAGGTTGCCGCCGGAGCGGGAGGCGGCCGCGGACCCGGCCAGCGACATCGTCGCGCGGCTCGATGACGAACGGCAGATGACCGAGGTCTTGGCGGTGGTCCGCCGGTTACCTCGCGCGGAACGGGAGGCGGTGGCCCTGTGTCTGTGGTCCGGCGTGCCGTACGGCGAGGCGGCGACGGTCCTCGGCATCAGCGAGGGCGCGCTCCGTTCGCGCGTGAGTCGCGCACGGGCTCGGCTGGCACGGATGGTCACCGACGGCAACAAGGAGGAACGATGAACGACATTCTCGACCCGCCCGCCGAGCGCGATCTGCCGCCGGGCAGGGCGGCACGGATGCGAGCGGACCTGGTGACGTCGATCCGCCGGCCTCGACGCCGCAGGGCGGTACGACTCGGGATCGCCACCGTGGCGACGGCTGCCGCAGTGGTGGCCGGGGTGGCGACGGTGCCGAGGGGGGACGAGGTGCGGCATCTGGCGATGGGTTCGGGTGAGCTGTCCCCGACGCTGCACCGGGCGGTGGAGCGGTGCCTGGAGTGGAACGGGCAGATGGAGCGGATTCCACTGTCGATAAACGATTTGGCCGTGGCCGCCGAGCAGGACCACCACGGCGTGGCGCTGTTCATTACGGACACCGGCTATTTCACCTGCAATGTCTCGATGCAACCAGGTCAGGAGATCAGTGGGGGTGCCACCGGTGCACGCGTCTGGCCGCAACGGGCCTGGTTGCCTGGCTCGATCCAACGGCTCCTGCTCGTGTCCTCCGAAGCCGACGGGGGCGACGTGGCAGTGACCGGCCGGGTCAGCGCTCGGGTGCAACGGCTGGTGCTGGCACACGGCGACGGGCAGACGACCACGGCGCGGCTGGTGAACGGGGTGTTCGGCCTGCTCACCGATCACGCGGAAGTCACCAGGGACGCCGAGTTGGTCAGCTATGACACCGCCGGAGCGGAGATCGACCGCCGACTGCTGTTTCGCCCGTCCGACGAGTTCGATCACTGTTACGTGGACTCCGCCGGCACCCTCGTCTACGGCGAGCCGGGAGCGGACTGCCGACCCGCCGAGCCCTGGGGGCGATAGGTGAGCCCGGTGAACCGCCCGCGTCGCTAGCGGGCGTTCACCGGGATCAGCAGGTCGATCTCGTCGCGCCGGCGGTAGAACTCGATGCTGGGACGCGTCGAATCGTGGTCGGCGACCTGCTTCAGCTCCGCGTACCGGGTGGGGATGTGCGAGTAGATCTCCGGGGGCTCGCCCCGCACGGTCGTCGACAGGTAGGGACCGCCGGGGATCGACCCGGACTCGAGCCCGCTCACGGTGGCATCGTCGTCGTCCTGGACCTGCACACAGACCCGGTATGACCCGTCGGGCGGGCCGAAGACCCCGAAGAACTTCCGCCCGTGGAGTGACCCGACGATCGTCTCCAGGCGGTCCCACGCCTCGGTGATCGCGTCCTGTTCGTCGGCGGTCGAGATGAACAGGACGGGTGTCTCCCGGCGCTCGACGCGCCGGGTGATCGGATCCGGTGCGGGGATCGACGCATTCATGACCGGCAACCTATGACACCCGTACGACAGGCTCCTACCCGGTTGGCTGCGGAGGGCCACCCAACTCCTGGTGGCGGCGGAGCAGCTCCCGCAGCGCGTCGATCTCGGCAGTCAACGCGGCCTGCCCCTGCTCGGTGATCCTGATCCAGGTCTTGGGCCTGCGCCCGTGGTAGCCCCGGTCGATGTGGATCAGGTCGGCCTCCTCCAGCACGGCGAGGTGTCGGGAGAGGTTGCCGGCGGTGAGTTCGAGCGCCTCGCGCAGGTAGGCGACCTCCACCTGCTCGGCCTCGGCGGCGATGGTGAGGATGCCGAGCCGGTTGCGCTGGTGAACGGTGTCGCTGAGCCCGTTCGTCGGGTGCCCGCCGGTGCCGGTGCTCATGTGGACCTCTTACCCGTGGTGAAAAGAGCGATGATGCCACCGACGAGCAGGATCGGCGCCGGCAGCAGGGCCGCCAGCAGGACGCTGTGGCGGTTGAGGTCACCCGGCTGGAAGTCCGCGGTCTGGAAGTAGACGTTCACCAGGACGACCGCGACGACGTAGCACACGGTCACGGCCGTCAGTACGCGGCTGCGTTCCAGTCGGGCCAGGACCAGCAGTCCCACCGCGATGACCAGATGCGGAACCATGCCGCGATTGGAGACGCCCAACAGTGGTGTGGTCACCCAGCTGGTCGCGCTCGACACGGACGTCGCCGAGTTGAGCAACAGGAATCGCAGCACGATCGGCAGCACGAGCCCGACCAGTGTGCCGACGATGCCGGCCAGGACGTACGTCCGGGTGGGGGTCAGTACGCCCACCCGCGCGCCGTGCCATCGGTACCACCCGAGGGTCAGCAGGTAGCCGCCGACGAGTGCCACCAACCAGTACCACCCGAGGCCCGCCGAGTGTTCGAGGAAGTCCCCACCGAGGCCGGTCAGCGCGGGGTTGTCCTGCGTACCGCGCATGGCGAGGGGGTCGGCCGACTCCACGTACAGGGGTGCCGCCGCCGCGATCAGGAGACCGAACAGCAGGAGCGGCAACCAGTAGGCGTGCCGGGTGACCCGGGTGCGGCGGCGGAGCGCGGCCATCGACGCGAGGAGCTCCCCGGGGTTGGCTCTGCTGTTCGGCGCGGTGCTCGATTGTTCCGACACGGTGACCTCCAGGCCCCTAGCGCTGCTGCGATACCAATAGGTTTGCATCGCAAACCATTCTGCGCAAGAGGGTCAGCGAACAACGACGGCCCACCGGTATCGACAGTGGTTGTTCCACCGGAGCCGTGGCGCGGCTAGGGTCCGGCGTGGAGGTGGTCCGTGTTCACCGAAGCCTTTCCGATCGTGACGACACCTGACCTGCCACGACTGATCCGGTTCTACCGGGACGTGGTCGGCTTCGAGCTGACCTACCGGTTTCCCGCCGACGGCGTTCCGGAGTTCGTCGCCCTCCGCCTGGGCAGCAGCGAGCTCGGCCTGGCCGCCAACCCGGAGGCTGGCGGGCCGGCCGATGCGCACCGCTGGGAGTTGTGCGTCTACGCCGATGACTGCGACGCCGCCGTGACCGCTCTGCGCTCGGCCGGTGCGACGGTCGTCGAGGAGCCGGTCGACCAACCGTGGGGTGAGCGGTCCGCCCGGGTCACCGACCCCGACGGCAACCGCATGCTGGTGCTGTCCCGCTTGGCCTAGGGTCAGCGTCGCCAGAACAGCAGGTGGGTGACTCCGCTGGGACTGGGCACCGACTCGCGGTGGAAGCGGTCGAGAAGGTCGTCCGGGCTGTCCCACAACCGTTCGCCTCGGTCGAGATCAACGGGCGCGACGACGATGTGCATCGTGTCGACCAGGTCGGCCTCGATGAACTGGCGGATGGTGTCGACCCCACCACCGAGGCGTACGTCCCGACCGTCGGCTGCCTTTTTCGCCTGGGCCAGGGCCTCGGCCGGGCTGGCGTCGAGGAAGTGGAACGTGGTGTCGGACAGGCTGAACGACGGGCGCTCGTGATGGGTGAGCACGAAGACCGGCGTGTGGAACGGCGGGTTGTCCCCCCACCAGCCCTGCCAGTCATGGTTCTCCCAGGGACCACGCTGGGGGCCGAACTTGTTGCGACCCATGATCTCCGCGCCGATGTTGCACTCGGCGTCGCGCGTCAGGTAGTCGTCCAGGCCGCGGGTGCCGCCCGGCTCGGTGCGATACACGAAGCTGGCGGTGGCGGCCCGCCAGGAGAACAGCGGGGTGGGGTCCGCGTGGCCGAAGGGCCGTTCCAGGCTCTGTCCCTCCCCGGTGCCGAACCCGTCCCGCGACACGTTGAAGCACTGGACCCGCAGCAGTTGCGGCATGGTCATCTCCTCTCGGCTGACGTGTCGGTTTCAGTTGGTGGTCGCCGTCGGGCCACCGCCGCTGCCCCGATCGTCGAGCACGAGGGGCGCCCGACCGTTCACCTCGTACCGGATGTGGGTGACCTGCGGTGTGTGGATGACCCGGGTCGGCGTCAGCTCGATCGCCTCCTTCTCGCCGAGGTCGAGGTCCGCGTCGAACAGCCGGAGTCCGGTGCCGAGAACGACGGGTACGACGTGCAGCTCCAACTCGTCGAGCAGGCCGGCCCTGAGCACCTGCCGCACCAGGCCGCCGCCTCCGGCCACGGCCACGTTCTTGCCGCCGGCAACGGCGCGCGCCTGCTCGACGGCGCTGGTCACGCCATCGGTGACGTAGGTGAAGCTGGTGCCTCCGCCGCGCAGGAGCGTCGGACGGGGGCGGTGCGTGACGACGAAGACCGGCGCGCGAAACGGCGGCTCCTCGCCCCAGGGCACCTCACCGCCGTCGGCCATCCGGCGCCCCATCACGTACGCCCCGGCGGCCCCGAACGACTCGGCGACGACCTCGGAGTTGGCGTCCCGCTCCCCGCCGGCGAAGCCCTGTCGTTCGCGCCACGCCGCCACCTCGGTCGCCCAGCGGGTCACCCGGAAGAACCCGGCGCTCTCCGCCGAGTCCATCCAGTTGCCGTTCCCGTCGAACTGTGGGCCGGCGTAGAAGCCGTCCATCGACACGGACAGCTGTGCGGTCACCTTCGTCATCGTGCCTGGTCCTCTCCTCGGCTGACACCTCGTTTCGGGTGTCGCTCGCCGAGGGGTCGGAGCCGAACGTGGGCCCCCTACCGAGCCGCAGTGTGACACGCGTCACCTGCCGCCCCGGCCGGGGACGGCTACGACCTCCGGTTGAGGATCGCCGCCTCGATCCGCAGACCGAGGCCGGTCAGGATGAGGAAGGTGGCGAGGATGTGCGGATCAAGCCCGCTGTAGTCGGACGCCATGGTGATGAGCGAGATCATGAATCCGGCCACCAGCGACACCGTGCCGAATGCTCGTACGGTCTCGACCCGCTGTGCCGGTAGGTCCACGCCGGAACGGTAGCGGGAACCAGTGCCGCGCGGTGCCCTGCGCGGTCGACGGATGCCGAGCGCGATGTCAGAGCAGCTCCGGCGGGCACGACTAGGCTGGTGATCATGAGGATTGGCATCGTGATTCTGCCGGACCAGCGGTGGGCGGAGTCGCGGCATCGCTGGCGGCAGGTTGACGAGTGGGGTTTCGACCACGCCTGGACGTACGACCACCTGGGCTGGCGGGACCTCGTCGACGGCCCGTGGTTCGACTCGATGGCCACGCTGACCGCCGCCGCCACGGTGACCTCCCGCATCCGGCTGGGCACCCTCGTCGCGTCACCGAACTTCCGGCACCCGGCCGCGTTCGTCCGGCAGATCACCACCGTGGATGACGTCTCCGCTGGTCGGTTGGTCCTCGGTTTGGGCGCGGGCGGCATCGGTTTCGACTCGGCGGTGCTGGGCGGCGAGACGCTGCCGCCGCGCCAGCGGGTCGAACGGTTCGCCGAGTTCACCGAGCTGCTGGATCTGATCCTCCGCGAGGACGGCACCACCTGGCGCGGTGACTGGTTCGCCGCCGTGGACGCCCGCAACAACCCCGGCTGCGTGCAGCAGCCCCGGGTGCCGTTCGTGGTGGCCGCCAACGGGCCACGGTCGATGCGGCTGGTGGCCCGCTTCGGCCAGGGCTGGGTGACCACCGGCACCGGTGACGACAACGATCTGGACGGCTGGTGGGACAGCGTGGCGGCCCTGTCCGCGCGGATGGACCGGACGTTGGACGAAGCCGGCCGCGACCCGGCAACCCTGGACCGTTATCTCTCACTGGACGCCGCACCGGTCTTCTCGCTCAGCAGCGCGCAGTTCTTCGCCGATCAGGTCGGCCGGGCCGCCGACCTCGGCTTCACCGACGTAGTGGCGCACTGGCCGCGGGCCAGCAGTTGGTACGCGGGCGACGAGGCCGTCCTGGCGGACGTGGCGACCCGACTGCTCCCGCAGCTGCGCGGCTGAACACCCGCCACCAGTAGGGATCGCGCCAGCGGCGGCCGCCCAGGCCGTGCCCGCACTGCCGACGCGACCGGCTCAGGTGCCGAGGTCGCCGCTGGCCACGCCGCCCTCCCCGCCGGAGACCAGCCGCAGGCGGACGCAGACGATCGGGGTGTCGTCGTCGACCGGGGTGCCGAGCCGCGCCCAGTAGGCCGAGTGCCCGGCCCGCCACTCCTCGATCGACCGGTCACCCTCGCCCTCGGAGTGGGCGAAGTCCCAGGACACGTCCGCGAAGCGGACCACCTCCACCCCGGTGATCTCCACCACGCCGGCCAGCGCGTCGTCGTCGTCGACAAGCGCCAGTCGTTCGCCGACGTGCTCCAACTCCTCGCCTTCTTCCGCGTAGTAGGCGAGCCGCCCGGCCGTCGCGGTCTTCACACCGGCGAGTACCAGGGTGTTGAGGGTCGCCCGCAGCTCACCGGGAGTGCCGAGGGCGAGGGTGCGCAGTCCACCGATCCGAGGCCACATCCTGCCGAGGCTAGGCCAGTGCGCCCCGCACCGCCGCCGCATTCCGCCGGGGTCCTGCTCAGATCAGTTGACCGGCGTAGCCGGCGGCGGTGAGGAGCCGTTCGTCGCCACTGGCCGCGTGCGCGTCGAGCACCGCGTCGGCCAGCTTCACCACGTGCGCGTCGCCGTGCCGAACCGCTCGGGCGAAGACCTCCGCCGGGGTCACGGCGGTCACGGTCGGTGGCGCGATGCCGTCGGCGGGGGCGTACACCGAGGTCATGGCCGCCGTCGCGGCCCAGGCCGCGGCGAGGCTCGGCGCCCACAGTGCCCGGTCCAGGGCCGGCAGGGTACGCAGCACCGCGGTCGGCGCGGTGACCGCGTGCACCAGCATGACCGGCGCGGCATGCCCGAAGCGCAGGTAGTCCAGCCCGGCGCGGTGCACCAACGTGGTGAGCCCACGCTTCGCCTCGTCCGGGCTCCGCGCCGGGCGCAGCGCCGCGAGCGCCGGCTCCCATTGGGGTACACCCGGCAGTTGGCCCAGCCGATCCCGGACGCCGCCGGTCTGGTCGTCGATCCGGGGCAGCCCGGCCAGCGCGGCGTCCACGTCCATCTGCTCCCGGCCGGTCGGTGTGCCGTCGAGAGCACGGTCGGTGCCGGGGATCGGCTGCCAGCGGGCGGCCCAGTAGCCGAGGGCCTGGGCCAGTTCGGTGCGCCGACGTGGGTTCGCGTCGTCCGTTTCGAGCGCGCGTACGGCGTGGCCGACCCGGATCACCCCGTGGGTGGCACCAGCGGCGATGCCCGGCAACAGGCGGGGCCACCAGGTGCCGAGCACGTCGCGCCACGGGTGTTCGCGCAGTTGCCGGTCGAAGTACGCCAGCCAGTCACCGGCCCGCTTCGGATCGCCCAGCGCCGCTCGCCAGTCGTCGATCGGGTGCAGCCCCCGGGGCAGCTCGTCGAGTCGGCCGAGGTAGTCGTCGAGCCAACGGTGGACCTGTCGCTGGTGCCCGTGCCAGGCCAGCGCCTCGACGGCCATCGGCCCGTGGTTGGAGAGCCAGCCCTCGTATTCGGGGCCGGTGCCGTGCAGTCGTTCGTACGCCTCGTCGAGAATGCCGTCACTCATCGATCGATCGTCGAACTTGAACCTGTGTTCAGGTCAAGCGTGCAGGTCGGCCGCGTTGATCAGGCCGGTGACGCGCAGCTCGGCCGCGACCTCCGGCGGGCAGTCGACCGCCACCACGGCGGTGCCCAGCACCTCGGCGCCGCGCGCGGCGCAGATGTCGTACAGGGCGTGGAGTTGAGCGCCGGTACGCACCCAGTCGTCCACCACCAGGACCCGGTCGCCGGGGCCGAGGTGTCGGTCCCGTACGGCCAGGTCGACCCGCCGGCCCCGGTAGTCCGGCGGGCTCTGCGCCCAGGTGAGCGGCCCGGCCGGCAACCGTCCGTCGGCGGGCTTGTGGGCGGCCACGAAGCCGACCCCGAGGGCGGTCGCGGCCAGTGGCCCGAGCAGCAACCCGGTGACCGCCGGGGCGAGCACCACCGTCGGCCGGGCGGACCGGTACGGCGCGACCAGGGCCGGTCCCAGCTCCGCCAGCATCGTCGGGTCCCGCCACCAGCCGGAGATGTCGCTGACCAGGTGGCTGGTGCCCGGCCCGGGGTCGATCCACTGGAACAGGGTGGCCAGGCGTGCGGTCAGGTCAGCGGGCATCCGCTCATCCTGCGACACCCGGGGCCGGCACGTCGGCACCCGGGCCGGCCGGCCCACCCGGGGTCGGATGATCGGCTACACGTACCTGTGCAAATACGGGCATACCACCATGATCACGTTGACGTCGGAAGTGCTTCTCTCGTTACGGTCCGACCCGGTTTGTTCAGACGACGAAAGGACCGGGCCGGTGGCAGTCAAGCACTCCCGTACCCGCATCTTCTCCTCCCCGGCGGGCATCGTGGCCACCGCGGCGGTCGGCGTCGCCCTCGCGGTCGGGGGCACGGTCGGTGCCGTTCAGCTGACCTCCGGCTCCGCTCAGTCGGGGCAGACGACCCTCGACCTCACCCCGACCACGGCGGCGAGCAGCCTCACCCCCAGTTCCCCGGCCGTCTCCCCGACCGCCAGCCCCTCGCCGAGCGTGTCCGCCAGCCCGTCGGCCATCCGGTCGCAGCAGGCGGCCTCCCGGGGCAAGGCCCGTACCGCGCCGCCGAAGCCCAAGCCGACCGCGAAGAAGACCACCCCGGCGCCGAAGGTGTTGGAGAGCGGCTCGTGTGGCGCGTCGTTCTACTCCGACGGGCAGTTGACGGCCAACGGTGAGTCGTTCAACCCGAGTGCGCTGACCGCCGCGCACAAGACGCTGCCGTTCAACACCAAGGTCCGGGTGACCAACCCGGCCAACGGCAAGTCGGTCGTGGTGCGGATCAACGACCGTGGCCCGTTCATCGACGGCCGCTGCCTCGACCTCTCCCGGGCGGCGTTCGCCAGCATCGCCTCGGTCGACGTGGGCGCGCTCACCGTCCGCTACGAGGTCCTCGGCTGACCGGGTCGGGTCGCGCCGATTCGGCCGGTCAACGGGGCCGGCCGGACAGAACCTTCTCGGACGACGGGTCAGGTTCATTCACCGGTTCACGTGGATCAGGCAAACTGTCAGTCGTACCCACGCGACTCCTCCAGTCGGGCCGTCGCCCGCTGAGCCCCGGATCCCGCGCCGGCCTCGGCGCGGCCCTTGTCCTGCTCGCGATCGTGTCGGCGGTGGAGGCGGCGGACGGCCGTTTCGCCCACTACGTCGCGCTGTTGTGTGCCGTACCGTTGCTGGCCGCCGCCGTGGCGTCGTGGCCGGTGGTGCTGGGTGTGGGTGTCGTGGCGACCCTGACCGGGGCCGGCTTCGCCCTGACCGAGCCGAAGATGTCAATAATCACTCCGGTCAGCGTGGTCGCGGTCGCGGTCGTCACCGGACTGGCGGTGGCGGTGGCGTCGGTCCGACAGCGGCAGGCGGAGCAGATCGTCGAGCTGACCAAGCTCGCCTCGGTGGCCCAGCAGGCGGTGCTGCGTCCGCTCGGGCCACAGGTCGGGACGCTCTCGGTCGCGGGACGCTACATCTCCTCCACCGCGACTGCCGAGATCGGTGGTGACCTGTACGAGGCGATCGACACGCCCTACGGCGTCCGCATGATCATCGGTGACGTGCGCGGCAAGGGCCTGGACGCCGTTCGACTGGCGAGCATCGTTCTCGGCTCCTACCGGCATGTGGCGTACGAGCGCGCCGATCTGCGTGCCGTCGTCGCCGACCTGGACCGCGCGGTGGCCCGCAACGTCGGCGACGAGGACTTCGTGACCGCGGCACTCGTCGAGGAGCGCGGCGGCACGCTCACCATCGTCAACTGCGGGCATCCGGCACCGCTGCTGCTGCGCCGAGGTGCGGTGATCCCGCTGGAACCGCCGGCGCCGGCACCCCCGCTCGGGTTCATGCCGGTGGTCCGCCCCCGGGTCGAGCGCCTGGAGCCGGGAGACCGGCTGCTGCTGTTCACCGACGGCCTCGGCGAGGCACGGCGGGATGGTGAGTTCTTCCCCACCGCCGACCGCGCCTGGCGGCTGCTCGGTCACGGCACGGTCGCCGACGGGCTGGCCTCCCTGGAGACCGCCCTGGTCGAGTGGGTGCACGGCCACCTCGACGACGACATCGCCCTGGTCCTGATGGAGTACGTCGGTGCCCGTGCCGGCGCGGCGGCGGCCGTACCGAGTTGGGAGGTCGGTGCCACCGAGAGCTGACCGGGTTGTGTTACGGAGTTGTGTGTAATCGCCGTCACTTGGGTGATCCGCTTGTCGCTGCCTACCCGCGAGTAATACAGTCAGGGTTACTGATCGGTAACACCTGTCCGGAAGCGGGGCCAGTGAGCATGACCCACTACAAGAGCAACCTGCGGGACCTTGAGTTCAACCTGTTCGAGGTCTTCGGTGCCGACCGGTCGTTCGGCCAGGAGCCGTACTCGGATCTCGACACCGACACCGCCCGCAGCTTCCTCGCCGAGCTCGACCGCCTCGCGCGTGAGGATCTGGCCGCCAGCTACACCGACAGTGACCGCAACCCGCCGGTGTTCGACCCGGCCACGCACACCGCGCCGCTGCCGGCGTCGTTCAAGAAGTCCTACCAGGCGTTCATGGACTCCGAGTTCTGGCGGCTCGACCTCCCGCCGGCTCTGGGTGGCACGAACGCGCCGCGCGCCCTCTGGTGGGCGATGGCCGAGCTGGTGCTCGGCTCGAACGCTCCGATCTGGATGTACGCCTCCGGCCCGTCCTTCGCGCACGTGCTGCACGTCGAGGGCACCGAGCGGCAGAAGAGGTGGGCCAAGCTCTTCATCGACAAGCAGTGGGGCTCGACGATGGTCCTCACCGAGCCGGACGCCGGCTCGGACGTGGGCGCCGGCCGCGCCCGCGCGACCCAGCAGCCCGACGGCTCCTGGCACATCGAGGGCGTGAAGCGCTTCATCACCTCGGGCGAGCACGACCTGAGCGACAACATCGTGCACTACGTGCTGGCCCGCCCGGTCGGCGTGGAGGGCGTCGGTGGCCCCGGCACCAAGGGTCTGTCGCTCTTCGTGGTGCCGAAGTTCCACTTCGACGAGACCACCGGCGAGCTGGGTGAGCGCAACGGCGTCTACACCACGAACGTCGAGCACAAGATGGGCCTGAAGGTCTCCAACACCTGCGAGCTGACCTTCGGCGAGCACGGCGTACCGGCCAAGGGCTGGCTGCTGGGCGACAAGCACGACGGCATCCGGCAGATGTTCATGATCATCGAGTACGCCCGGATGTTGGTCGGCACCAAGGCCATCGCGACCCTCTCCACCGGCTACCTCAACGCCCTGGAGTACGCGAAGAGCCGGGTGCAGGGCGCCGACCTGATCCAGCAGGCGGACAAGACCGCCCCGCGGGTCACCATCACCCACCACCCGGACGTCCGCCGCTCGCTGCTGCTGCAGAAGTCGTACGCCGAGGGTCTTCGGGCCCTTGTCCTCTACACCGCCACCTGGCAGGACAAGGTCGCCATCGCCGAGGCCGCCGGCGACGAGAAGGCCACCAAGCTGGCCAAGCGGGTCAACGACCTGCTGTTGCCGCTGGTCAAGGGCGTCGGTTCGGAGCGGGCGTACGAGATGCTCGGGCACGAGGCCCTGCAGACCTTCGGTGGCTCCGGGTTCCTCCAGGACTACCCGCTGGAGCAGTACGTCCGCGACGCCAAGATCGACACCCTGTACGAGGGCACCACCGCCATCCAGAGCCTGGACCTCATCTTCCGCAAGATCGTCCGGGACAACGGCAAGGCGCTGATGGCGGTCGCCGGCGAGATCCAGGAATTCATCTCCTCCGAGGCGGGCAACGGCCAGCTCAAGGAGGAGCGGCAGGCGCTCGGCAAGGCGCTGGCCGAGGTGCAGACCATCCTCGGTGTGCTGACCGGCTGGCTGGGCGAGGCGCAGGGTGGCGACACCCGCTCGCTCTACAAGGTCGGGCTGAGCAGCCGGCGCTTCCTGCTGGCGATCGGCGACCTGGTGGTCGGCTGGCTGCTCCAGCGGCAGGCCGACGTGGCGCTGAAGGCGCTGGCCGGCGAGGTCACCGCCAGCGACAAGGCGTTCTACACCGGTAAGGTGGCCGCCGCCCGTTTCTTCGCCCGCGAGGTGCTGCCCCGCATCGGCGCCGACCGACGGATCATCGAGAGCACCGACCTCGACATCATGGACCTACCGGAGGAGGCCTTCTGACCGTGCCACGGCACGGCTGACGGTCCGGATTGCACCACCCGGGACCGAACACGAACATCGGCGGCCGGTGGGGCGTTGCCCCGCCGGCCGTCGCCGCGTCTGTGGGTGGGTGACCCCCCGGGGCTGCCGGCTTCCCGACCGCGACACCTCCTTCCGCCCCTTTGCTCTGCTTCAACGGCCGCAACAGTCACGGCCCGGAACTGTTGCGTGGGTTGAAGCAGAGCAAAGCTTGGCGGGGCGGGCGTCGGCCTTCTCGCGCGCGTATTGGGCGAGCCCGGTCGGGTATGCCGGTGGCGTGGCGGGTAACCGTCGCGTGACCTCGAAAGGGAACGCCCAGAGCCACCGCACGGGGGAGTGCAGCGCACATGGGTGTAGGAAGCGGCATTTTTCTCATCGCGATCGGCGCGATCCTGACCTTCGCACTGAGGGCCAACGTCTGGTGGATCGACGTACGGGCGGTCGGCTGGGTGTTCATCCTGGCCGGGCTGGCCGTACTGCTGACCACTGTCTGGTTCTGGCAGGACCGACGCAAGCGGGCCCGGACCCTCATCGTGGAGGAGAACCGGCTCTCCCATCCGACGGCGATGATGCCGCCACCGCCAGACCCACCGCCACCAACCGCGCCGCCGTCCTGACGCCGGGACGTGCCCCTGAGCCACCCGTCGCTGATCGACGGGTGGCTCAGCCGCGTGCGATGTGCCGTGCCGTGATCGGCGCTCCCGCCCGCCCCAACTGCGTCCAGGTGAACCGCCCACGGTGCACCGACAGCTCGGCGGTCCGCAACCCCTCGTCGGACGCACCCTCCGGGTCGAGAAGGGCCGCGAGCAGCGAGATGCCCGGGTTGTGGGCAATCAACAGTGCCGTGCCGGCCGCGGCGTCGACCGTACGGACCAGCGCCAACAACTCCTCCGGATGGGCGTCGTACGCGCCGGGCTCGTAACGTACCGTCGGCCGGGGACCGGTCGGGCCGCCCTCCGGCGGTGTGCCGGTCATCCCCATCGCCACGCCGTGCCAGGTCTGCCGGGTACGTCTCGCCGTCGAGCAGATCACCACGTCGGGCAGCAACCCGTGGTGCGCCAACCAGGCGCCAGCCGCTGCCGCATCCGCGGTCCCGCGGGCACTGAGCGGACGCTGGGCATCATCTGCCGCGTCGCTCCCCTGCTCGGCCTTCGCGTGCCGCAGCAACACAAGTGTCCGCGTCTCGGAGTCGGCGTCCGTCATGCCCCCAGCTTGCCCGATTGGCGATCTCCGTGCCTGGGTAAGTCGATGGATGCCGCACCCCTACCGACGGCCGCGGCGCGTCGTACGCCAGGTTAGAGCCGAGGAGCGAGACATGGGCATTGGTGGCAGCATCTTCTTGATCGCGCTGGGCGCGATCCTCGCATTCGCCGTGGAAGCCGACCTGGGCTGGCTGGACCTGTCCGTGGTCGGCTGGGTGCTGATGTTGGCCGGTGTCGCCGGCCTGATCACCACTCTCTACTTCTGGAACAGCCGCCGTCGCACCGTGGTCGCCGCGCCGGTCCGCGAGGAGCGCGTGGTGGCTGACCGGGTCGTGCCGGTCCAGAACGACCAGGTCGTGCAGGAGTACCGCGAGGTGCGTCGGCCGGGCCGGCCGGTCTGATCCTCGCTCGCGAACTCCGGGGTCCCGCAGCGTCGCGGGACCCCGGCTCGCGTCTCGACCCAACTCGTGCGAGGAACCGCCGCCACCCCTGCCAGGATCTGCGCACTTTCGGGGAAACTGCTGCCTGGCGGCGCGTCGAGGCAGCAGTGTCCCCGAAGTTGCGCGGATCTTGAGTCGCTTGGCCGTTTGAGGTCAGGCGAACAGTGCGAAGTAGATCGCGATGTGGTGGCAGAGTGCCGCCAGCAGCGTGCAGGCGTGGAAGAACTCGTGGTGACCGAAGACGGTCGGCCACGGGTTGGGCCTGCGCAAGGCGTAGAAGACCGCGCCGATGCTGTAGATCGCTCCACCGACGATCAGCAGCACCAGTGCCGCGACGCCGCCGCCGTGCAGGATGTCCGGCAGCATGGCCACGGCCACCCAGCCCAGCGCCAGGTAGAGCGGCGCGGACACCCAGCGTGGCGCGTGCGGCCACACCACCTTGACTGCCACGCCGGCCAGCGCACCGCCCCAGACCAGGGCCAGCATCACCGTGGCCGGCCGGGGCGTGAGCAGCATCGTGCAGAGGGGTGTGTACGTGCCGGCGATGAACACGAAGATCATCGAATGGTCCATCCGGCGCATCACCTGGTAGCCGCGCTCCGACCACACCCGACGGTGGTAGAGCGCGCTGGTGCCGAAGAGACCGCACACCGTGACGCTGTAGATCAGGCAGCTGACCAGGGGTGCCCACCCCGGCCGGGTCGCGGCGATCGAGCACAGCACGACGCCGCAGATCAGGGCCACGAAGAAGGCGTACGTGTGGAGCCAGCCGCGCATCCGGGGCTTACCGATGTCGACCGGCTTCAGGCGAAGCGGGGCGGAGGTACTCACGTAGTCAGGTTACGGCACCGTAGGTTACTTGCAAGTAGTGGTGTTGGTGACGCCCGGCACCGTCCTCGTGAACTCCGTACCGGCACGACATCGGCGAAGATGAGCGGATGCGGATCCGACAGGTCGGGGCGCACGCCCTGCTACTCGACTGCACCGCCCCCGCCGACACCCCCGAAGCCACGGCCGACCTCCCGGAGGCCGCGTTTGTCGAAGCGTGGCGGGCCGAACTGTGGCGGCGTCGGGAGCGGGGCGACCTGATCGCCGTGGAGATCGTGCCGGCGGCCCGGACCGTGCTGCTCGACGGCCTGCCCGACCCGACCACCACGGCCGAGCAGCTGACCCGATGGGCGTCCGGCGTCGCCGCCGCGACCACACGCCCCAACCAGACCGACGCCCATGACCACGCCGAAGACGGAGCCGACGAGGCCGCCGCCGTGGTCGTACCGGTCACCTTCGACGGGCCGGACCTGCCGGTGGTGGCCGAGCACTGGGGCGTGGACGTGCCCGCCGTGCTGCGCCGGCTGACCGGCACCCGGTTCCAGGTCGCGTTCTGCGGCTTCGCCCCCGGGTTCCCCTACCTGACCGGGCTGCCCGCCGAGCTGACGTTGCCCCGGCTGGCCACTCCTCGCCCCCGCGTGCCGCCCGGGTCGGTCGCCCTGGCCGGCCCGTACGCAGGCATCTACCCCAGCGCGTCCCCCGGAGGTTGGCTGCTGGTCGGCCGGACCGAGCTGGTCCTCTTCGACGTGTGCGCCGAACCGCCGGCCCGACTCGGACCGGGCACCCGGGTGCGGATGGTGGCGGCATGACAGGTCCGGCCGCCGTCGAGGTTCTTCGCGCCGGCGCGCTCACCACCGTGCAGGATCTGGGCCGGCCCGGTTGGGCGCACCTGGGCGTACCCCGCTCCGGTGCCCTCGACCCGGCTGCTCTGCGGCTGGCCAACCGGCTGGTCGGCAACCCGGAGCACGCCGCCGGCCTGGAGGTCACCCTGTCCGGCTGCACGCTGCGGCTGACCCGGGCCACCACGGTGGCGGTCACCGGGGCCGAGGTGACGGTCCAGGCGGGCGATCGGCCAGGCGATACCGGACGACCGCTCACCGTGCCGGCCGGGACGGTGCTGCGGATCGGCCCGGCCCGTCGGGGCGTACGGAGTTGGTTGGCGGTGGCGGGTGGCATCGACGTGTCGCCGGTGCTCGGCAGTCGGGCCACCGACACCCTGTCCGGGCTCGGCCCGGCCCCGCTGCGCGACGGCGACCGGTTGCCGCTCGGCGAGCCACACGGCCCACCCGCGCCGGTGGACCTGACCGTCTGCTCCGCGCCCGAGTCGGAGCTGCACCTGACGCTGGGCCCCGGTCCGCGGGAGGACTGGTTCACGCCTACCGCGTTCGACCGGCTGTTCAGCACCTCGTACACCGTCAGCCCGGTGAGCAACCGGGTCGGCGCGCGGCTCGCCGGCGTCGCCCTGCCCCGCGCGGTGGCCGGCGAACTGCCGAGCGAGGGCATCGTGCTCGGCGCGGTGCAGGTGCCCGCGAACGGACAGCCGCTGATCTTCCTCGCCGACCATCCGACCACCGGTGGATACCCCGTCATCGGGGTGGTCACCGACGTGACCCCGCTCGCGCAGGCCCGGCCAGGTACTACCGTCAGATTCCATGGACCTCAACGCTGACCTGGGCGAGGGATTCGGCATCTGGCGGCTCGGCGACGACGAGGCGCTGCTGAGCCTCGTCACCTCCGCGAACGTCGCCTGCGGCTTCCACGGTGGCGACCCGTCCACCATGCGGCGGGTCTGCGAGGGCGCCGCGCGACGCGGGGTCGCGGTGGGCGCGCAGGTCGGCTACCGGGACCTGGCCGGCTTCGGTCGACGGCACATCGCGTACGACTTCGCCGAGCTGCGCGACGAGGTGACCTACCAGTTGGGGGCGCTTGACGCGTTCTGCCGGCTGTTCGGCACCCGGGTCCGCTACCTCAAACCGCACGGCGCGCTCTACCACGCGGCCAGCAACGACGAGTCCCAGGCGGCAGCGGTGGTCGCGGCGGTCACCGGTTACGACCCTGAGCTGCCGGTGCTCTGCCTACCCGGCTCGACGCTCGCCCAACTCGCCGCCGGCGCGGGCCTGCCGGTCGTCGCGGAGGCCTTCGCCGACCGTGCCTACCTGCCCAACGGGGCGTTGGTGCCGCGCGGCACACCCGGCGCGGTGATCACCGACCCGGAGCAGGTGGCCGAGCGCGCGGCGCGGATGGCCACCGAACGGATCGTGGTGGCGGTGGACGGCACCGTCATTCCCTGCTCGGTCGACTCGATCTGCGTGCACGGCGACACCCCGGGAGCGGTCTCCGCCGCCGAACTGGTCCGCGCCAGCCTGATCGACGCCGACATCACCCTGGCACCCTTCGCATGAGATCGGAGGGGTCCGGGTGGACCCCTCCGATCACGTCAGGCGTCCAGGCCGCGCAGCACCAGCGGCAGGCGGGTCACGGCGCCGTCGACGACCCGCACCGGTACGCCCCAGTCCTGCCGGGTCAGGTGACACGCCGCGTGTTCGACGTCCGCGTCGCAGGTCGCCGCCTGGGCGGTCACCTGGAGCACCCCGGCGGTGACCTCGCCGTTGAGCACCAGCCGACGGGTCAGCTCGGTGCCCGTGCCGGCACCATCCACCAGCAGCTCCGGCGGTGACGCGGAGACCACCAACCGGGTCGACGGCCCGAACGTCTCGTCCAGCTTCTGCCCCGGCGCCGGGGTGAAGACGATGTCGAGGGTGACCTCACCGGCCGCGACGTCGGTCGGCTTGCGCTCGGTACGGTGCCGGGGACCGTCGACCGTGCTGGCGCCCGCCGCCGACAGGGCACCCGGGGCGAGCCGGGTCAGCCGGTGCGCGGCGGACTCCACCACCAGCACCTCACCGGCCGGGCTGAGCACCAGGTCGCTCGGCTCCGCCAACCCGTCCGCGACGGTGGAGACCTGGTTGGTGGCCGGGTCGAAGCGACGAACCGCCCCGTTGTACGTGTCCGCGATCAGCACCGAGCCGTCCGGCAACGCGCACACACCCAGCGGGTGTTGCAGCAGCGCCGACTCCGCCGGACCGTCCACGTGCCCGAAGTCGAACAGGCCCTGCCCGACGGCGGTGCCCAGCACGCCGTTTTCCACGTACCGGAGGGAGCTGGTCTCGCTGTCGGCGATCCAGAGCCGCGCGCCGTCGGTGGAGACGGACAGCCCCGACGGCTGCGCCATCCACGCCTCGGCCAACGGGCCGTCCCGCAGCGCCTCGACGGTGGTGCCGGCGTACATGCCCGCGGTCCGCTTGATCGGGTCGAACCACCAGAGCTGGTGGATGCCGGCCATCGCGATGATCAGCTTGTCGTCGTACCAGGCCAGATCCCACGGGGAGGAGAGATCCACCGCGAGCGCGTCGTGGGCGTGGTCGTCGACCTCGGCGCGCCACTGCCGGCCGCTGCCGGCCACGGTGACCACCTCGCCGGACTCCAGCCGTACGCCCCGCAGCAGATGGTTGACCGTGTCGGCCACCACCAGGTCGTAGCCGGCGACCTCGGCGACATGGGTGGGCAGCAGGCACACCCCCTGCGGCTCGGAGAACGTCGCGGCGGCACCCGGCCCGTCGGCGCGGCCCCGCTCGCCCGAGCCGATCCGGCGCACCGGCGTCTCGCCGTCCGGGGCCACCTCGACCAGGGAGTGCCGGGCCGAGTCCGAGACCAGCAGGTTGCCGTTCGGCAGCAGCGCAGCCTTACCCGGGAAGCGCAGCGCCGTCTCCGGGGCCGGCGGCGGGACGTACGGACCGTCACCCCGGTGCAGGGTGCCCTTGGCCTCGTGGGTGGCGACCAGCTCGTCGATCAACCGGGCCAACCCCTCGGCGTGACCCTCGCCCGCCATCGTGGCCACCACGTAACCCTCGGGGTCGATCACCGACAGGGTCGGCCAGGCGCGGGCCGCGTACTGCTGCCACATGTCCATGTCCGGATCGTCGAGTACGGGGTGGTGCACCCCGTACCGCTCGACGGCCGCGACGAGCGCGTCGGCGTCCTTCTCGTGCTCGAACTTCGGCGAGTGCACACCGATCACGACGAGCACGTCGCCGTACTTCTCCTCCAGCGGGCGCAGCTCATCCAGCACGTGGAGGCAGTTGATACAGCAGAACGTCCAAAAGTCCGCGACCACGATCTTGCCGCGAAGGTCCTGCAAGGTCAGGTTCCGTCCGCCCGTGTTGAGCCACTGGCGGCCCCGCAGCTCGGGCGCACGTACACGCGCTGTCGTTCCCATGCCTGTCAGCCTGCCACGCCTCAGTCCCAACCGCCGTGACCCCGACGACAGACCCGGAGGCGTCCCAACCTGCTGGGGGAGCCGTCGCCTGCGAACCTCGGGCGGTCGGCGGAGCTAACGGGCTTCGGCCCACCCGACGAAGCGAGGCGTCAGTTCCGGAAGCGCGGTGCCCGGGTTGAGTGTGGCCAGGTCGGCAGCCGCCTCCGCCTGGACCTTCGCCAGGTGTACCAACAGCCCCGGCCGATCGTTGCGGTACTCGGCGAGGAGGCGCAGCTTAGCGGCCGAGCAGGGCCAGAGGATGCCGCAGGCAGGACAGCGCCAGGAGGGCCTGATCGGGAGGTGGTCCTCAAGTCTCACCATCAGCCGACCCTCACTGGGGCGCGTCGGATCGGGCGGCGGGGCTCGCTGGCGGTGCGTGCGGCCTGCGCTAGGACCCGCACCCCACCGCGCATCACGAACAGCTCCCGCCGAGCCACCGCGTCCCCGGCGGCATTCAGCTCGTAGCCCTCGATCCAGACCCACCCTTCGTAGGTGTATCGCTCGGGGAACTCGCGAATCACCCGCACAGTGATCGGGCGGAAAAACTGCACGCTCGCCGCGTTGGTCAGTCGGACCAAGTCGCCGGCCTTCATTTCCCCCATCATCTCGACACCCACCGACTGGCTGGGACGCCGTTGCGCCGTTCAACCGGCGTGACCGGCAACGGCCCGACCGCGACGATGGTGCCTGGCGGCCAGTCCATCGGCAGCTTTGCCGGCCTGGGATTCGGCTGAGGCCTCGGGTCGTCCGGCACAGTCTCCTCCTACTGCCGTTGGAAGGGGCCGCTCCCGTGAGTGCTCGCCCGCCGGGAGCGGCCCCGCTTACGAGCGCGACCGCCGAGTTCGCTCTCCACCGGCCGCGCCATCTATGCCCAACGTGCCATTATTGAGACGACAACATCACCGCGTGTCACTATGGTGTCCAGATGTCTACTGTGCCGGGAGGTGTCGTGGTGAATGGCGCGCTGCGAATGGCGTTACAGAAGTCTGGTCTCACAACAGAATCCCTGGCTGAACGCATTGGCGTGGACCCCAAGACCACCGACCGCTGGCTGCGCGAGGGGCGTATCCCGCACCAGGCACATCGGACCGCTGCCGCCGGGGCACTCGGATGTGCAGTGTCAGACATATGGCCGGACACAAAACGCCGATACCGTGACCTCGTATGGTTCCGGCCCTGGGAAGCGCTTGAACGTGAGGCACATTCGTTGCGCTCCTACCAACCGCTCGTCCTGCCCGGCCTGCTCCAGACGGAGGGATACGCGCGGGCACTGTTCAACTCCGCTGGACAGCACACCCCGGACGACGTGGAGCGGCTGGTGGCCTCTCGGATGGCCCGTCACTCGGTGCTCGCGGGGAACGGCCCGCCATGGCTGACGGCAGTCGTAGACGAGGGGGTGTTACGGCGCTCGGTAGGTGGACCCGAGGTGATGCGAGAGCAGTTGGAGTCGCTCGCCGAAACGGAGCGCCTGCCTCACGTCCGCGTGCACGTGGTGCCCTCTTACGCAGGGGCGTACGCTGGACTGTCGGGACCGTTCGTCATCGCTAGCAGCGCCGATAACCGAACGGCCGGCTATCTCGACACCCAACTTCACGGCCAGGTGGCGTCCGAGCCGGCGGATCTGGTCCTCCTCATGGCAGCATGGGAGAACGTTCGCGGTGCGGCACTATCTCATGGGCAGTCGATCACACTCATAAGGGAAGTGGCGGAAACATGGACCTGAGCGACGCGCGGTGGCGCAAGAGCACCCGCAGCAGCGCCAACGGCGGCGACTGCGTCGAGGTTGCCGACAACCTTCCAGGCGTCGTCGCGGTGCGCGACTCGAAGGATCCGTCGGGTCCGGCGCTGACCTTCTCGCCGGTCGCGTGGGTCGCGTTCGTCAGCCAGGTCGCCGAGCGGCCGTAACCGACCACAGACGCACGAGCGCGCCCGTCCCGGATGCCGGGGCGGGCGCTTTACGTCCTACGGGGTGCCGCGCCGTTCGTGTTCGGAGCTGCGCCGGGTACGACGACGGCGGGGCCACGGTTGCCCGTGACCCCGCCGCCGGTGGAGTTACTTCGCGGCCGGCTTGAGGCAGAGCACCCGGTTGGCACCGCTACCCGGCAGCACCACGTGCGGCTGCGTCGTGTCGGTGCACTTCTCCTTCGCGTCCACCTTGGAGACGACGGTGAAGGAGCCGGCCTCGCCGCAGGTCGCCGCCGAGGCGCCACCCTGGCCGGACTGCTTCACGCAGGCGCCGACCGCCGGGTCGAAGGCCGGCGGCTCGTCCTTGCCGACCTTCCCGAGGAGCAGCAGCAGGCCGAGCGGAACCGCCAGGATGAGCACCGCGGCGATCAGTACGGCGGCCAGCACCCGACCGTTGCGTACCTTCGGCGTCGGCAGCTCCGCCTTGGGCTCCTCGGCGTCCGGCTTGAACGCGTCGAACCGGCCCTGATCCGACTTGCCGGGCTCCTGGCCCCAGGACGGCACGGGCTGCTGCGGTGGCGGGAAGGCCGGCGGGAAGCTGTTGCCCGGTCCCGAGTCGATGGCCGGCCCGCCGAAGCCCTGCCCGCCGGAGCCCGGTCCGCCGAAGTTCTGCGCGCCGTAGGTCGAGGCGCCACCGACCGCGGCGGTGCCGGCGGCTGGCGAACCGGGGCCGCCGAACTGGTCGGCCGGCCGCTCGGCACCGCCGTGCGGCCGCGTGCCGTTCACCGGCCGGTTGTTGCCGGGCGCGTCGACGAAGGACGGCACGCCGGGCGGGAATGCCGGCGGCGGTGCCTGGGCCTCGCCGAACGCGTTCGGGGCGGGCTGCCGGTCGTCGAAGCGCGGCTCGGCGGCGGATTCACCGCCCCAGCCGGGGCCGACCTGCCGCTGCGGGTCGTTCGCCCACTCGGGTGTGGCCGGGCGGGGCGGGTCGTTCGCCCACTCGGGTGTGGCCGGGCGGGGCGGGTCGTTCGCCCACTCGGGTGTGGCCGGGCGGGGCGGGTCGTTCGCCCACTCCGGTGCGGCCTGGTGCGGGGAGTCGGTCTGCCACTCCGGGGCGGCCTGGCGCTCGGCACCAGGGTCGGCCTGGAACGCCTCCGGCTCCGGCTCGCTCTCCGGCTCCGGTCGGGCCGGCCGCCCGTACACGCGGGGTTGGGGTGTGGCCGTGCCGGTCGGACGGATGGCCTGGTCGGTCGGGGGCATCACCCGGCTGGCCAGCGGCACCGAAGCGCTTGCCGTGGCCCGGGCCGCCGCGCCAGCTGCCGACTCGGCGTCGGACACCGGCACCACCGCGCGGCCCGCTCCGGACTCCGGAGAGGTACGCGGTGCGGGTACCACCGCGCCACTCGCGGGGACGTCCTCGGCGCGGCCCCAACCGGCCTGGTCCGCCTCGTACTGTGCGGCGGCGTCCGGGGCCTCCCGCTCGGCGTACGCGGGCTGCTCGGGGATCGGGGGGAACTGGGCGGCCTGGGGCGCGTAGTCGGCCGGCGGGGCAGCCGCCAGGCTGGCGCCCGGCACGCGCTGCTCCTGCGGAGGCAGCGGCACAGCGTTCGCAGGTGAGATGCCCGGCGCGGGGCCGGGTTGGTAGGCCGGAACCTCGTCGCCCCGGTCCGCCTCCCAGCCGCCACGGGCCTGCGCGGAGGCTTCCGCTTCGGCGCGACCCCACACCTCGCCGGGTGCCCAGGGCTCGACCTCCGGCGGGCCGTCCTTGCCGGGCGCGCTGGCACGGGAGGGCAGTGCGCTCTGCTCCGGGGGCGTCCACCCGACCGGTGCCGGCCGCTCGGCGGGCTGCTCCTGTGGTGAGAGCACCCAGTCGGGCTGCTGCGGGCGGCTCTCGGCATCGCCCCAGGCGGCCGGCTGCGCGGGCTGGTCCTGTCGCGCGTCGCCGTCACCCCACCCGGCGGGCTGTGCCTGCTGCTGCTGCGCGGCCCAACCACCGGAGCGGGCCGGGTCGTCCTGCCCAGGCCAGTTCGTCGCCGGTGCCGGCACCTGGGCTGCGCCACGGGCCGCGGTGGGCTGGACGGCCTGACCCCACCCGGGGGCGGGCTCGGCTGGTTCGGCGGACTGACCCCAGGCCGGCGGCGACTGCTCGGCCGGCGTCCACGCGGGCTGGTCGTCGTGTCCCGCTGCGGTGGCGGGCCAGCCGCCATTGCCGGATGCCTCGTCCTGCTGGGCGCCGCCGGACCAGGAGGCGGCCTGCTGCGGCTCGGCCTGCTGGGCTTCGGCTCCGCGCCACTCAGCGGTGGGCGGGTTGGCCTGCGCCGCGCCAGCCCAGCCACCGGACGTGGCCGGATCTTCCTGGGCGGGCCAGGCGGTGGTGGCGGGCGGCACCTGCGCGGCGCCCCGCGCGGGCGGCTGGGCCTGCACCCAGTCGGGCTGCTCGGCGGCGTTCGCGGTCCAGGTGGGTGCGGGCGTGCTCTGCTCAGCCGGCGTCCAGCCCTGCTGTTGCGGTGCGGCCCAGGCCGGCTGCGCCGGGGCCGCTGCGCCCTCGCTGCCGGGCCAGGTGATCGGCTGCTGTTGCGGCGGCTCGCTCGCGCCACCGCCGGACGCCCACGCCGGCTGCGGCGGGTCGTTGGGCTGCGCCGCGGGGGCGGCACCCCAGGCGGGCTGCGGCGGGTCGGTGGGCTGTGGGGCAGCGGCGGCACCCCAGGCGGGGGCCGGCGGTTGCTCGGACTGGGTCGCCCATGCCGGCGTCGACGCGTCGGGCCGCGCCGGTGGCGGGGGTGCCCAGCCCAGGTCGGGGCCGGCGGCGTTGTGGCCGTTGTCCGGCTGCGCCGGGCGGTCGCCGTACGGCGCCGGTCCGCCGGCGCCCGGTGACACCTCGTCCGGCTCCTGGCCGGTGCGGTGCGGGCCCTCGGACGTCATGGGTGCGCCTCCTCCATCACATGTCGGCTCGCCGGTGCCGATCGGTCTCCTCGGCATGGCTGCCGGCGTCACCGGCGTACCGCTGTGCCGGCTCCCCGCACGGTATCGGGTGCGGGCACGGCACGTCCAAGGAGCCCGGTCGTCACTCCCCGTGGCCGGTCGGTGTCGAGCAGCTTCGGTTTGCTCGGCCTCTGCCGGGTCGGCGGGCGGCGACCGAAGCCCACCGTACCGGGCGCTGCGGCAGGGCGGAATCCCGGTGGCGGGTGGCCGGGAACGCCGATGGCCCACCCGGTGGGCCGGGTGGGCCATCGATCTGGAGGAGGTGCGAAATGTCGTGGAGCGTCAGCTCATGTGACGCTGGGCGATGACGAGGAGTTCCTCGCGAACTGCCGGCGTGTTCGCCGAGCGCAGCGCGTGCTCGATGGCACGGGCGCGGCGGGTGGCGTCGCGGTGGTTGCGGATTCGCTCGATCATGCTCATTGGTGGGTCCCCCTAGCTATTCGGTTGTCAGCCCCTGATGTGTCTATTCAACAGCAGAAGCCGGGGAACTTCCAACGATTATTAGGTGAGCTGAGACACCCGCCTAACAATCGAAGGTCAACGGGCCGTCCGACCAACGGTTACGTCGCCCAACGGACACGGCCGGTGTGCCGGGCGTTAACCCGTGGCACACCGGCCGTGGCTGGCGTCTCGAACGATCAGGTCCAGGCGAGCAGCGCCGCCTCCGGATCCGCGAGGAAGTCGCCGACGTCGCGGAGGAACTTCGAACCCAGCTCACCATCGATGATCCGGTGGTCGAAGCTCAGCCCCAGCGTGGTGACCTGACGCACCTTGACCTTGCCCTTGTGCACCCAGGGCATCTCCCGCACCGCGCCGAAGGCCAGGATCGCGGACTCACCCGGCGGCAGGATCGGCGTGCCGGTGTCCACCCCGAACACGCCGACGTTGGTGATGGTCAGGGTGCCGCCGGACATGGCCGCCGGCGAGGTGCGCCCGGACTTCGCCGTCTGCACCAGGTCGGTCAGCGCATCCGCCAACTCCCGCAACGAGAGTCGGCCGGCGTCCTTGACGTTCGGCACGATCAGACCGCGCTCGGTGGCCGCCGCGATGCCGAGGTTGACGTACTCCTTCACCACGATCTCGTCGCCGGCCCACGTCGAGTTGACCATCGGGTGTCGGCGTACCGCCAACAGCACCGCCTTCGCCACCAGCAGCAGCGGCGAGACGCGCACGTCGCGCCACTCCCGCCGACCCCGGAGCCGGTCCAGTGCCTTCATCGCCCGGGTCACGTCGACGGTCAGGAACTCCGTCACGTGCGGGGCGGTGAACGCCGAGCGGGACATGTTCTCGGCGGTCAACTTGCGGACCCCCTTGACCGGGATGCGCTGCTCCCGGTCGGCGCCGAAGCTGGGAGCCGTCGTCGTCGCGAGCGGTTCCGCCACCACGACGGCGCCGCTCACCGCCCGCTGCACGTCCTCCCGGGTGATCGAGCCGAGCGGCCCCGACCCGGTCACCGT
The DNA here is from genome assembly GCF_040649915.1 of Micromonospora sp. NPDC048839. NCBI lineage: Bacteria > Bacillati > Actinomycetota > Actinomycetes > Micromonosporales > Micromonosporaceae > Micromonospora > Micromonospora sp. NPDC048839. The sequence continues at coordinate 356,423 of NZ_JBEZGL010000006.1, read as the reverse complement.
GCCGAGATCGACCCCGAGGTCCTTGGCGAGCTTGCGCACCGGAGGCTTGGCCAGAACCAGCCCACCGGTCGCCGTCGCGGCCTGCCCGTTACGAGCCGGAGCCGCCACGGGCGCGACCACCGGCTGTGGAGCCGGTGCCGCCGGAGCGGGTGCCGCCGCGGCCTGCGCCGGGACGCCGCCCTTGCGCGGGCGGCGCTTCGCGGCGGTCGTACGCGGGCCGTAGCCCACCAGCACCGCCGTCCGCCCGCCCGGGGCGGCACCGCCGATCAGGCCCGGCTCGATCATGCCCTCCGCCGGTGCCACCTCCACCGCCGCCAGCGAAGCCGCCGACGGGGTGGGCAGGTCCGCGCTGGGCGTGGCCGTGGTCGACGGCACGTCCAGCGGCCCGGCGCCCGGGTCGGTGTCGATCGCGATGATCGGCGTACCGACCTCGACCGTGGTGCCCTCCGGGTGGTGGATCGCCTGCACCTGCCCGGCCCACTTCGCCGGGATCTCCACCGCCGCCTTGGCCGTCTCGACCTCGACGATCGGCTGGTTCAGCTCGATCGTGTCGCCGACCTTGACCAGCCAGGCCAGGATCTCGCCCTCGGTCAGCCCCTCGCCCAGGTCGGGCAGGTTGAACGTCTTGATCCGGGACATGTCGATCACCAGCCGAAGGTGCGGTCGACGGCGTCGAGCACCCGGTCGAGGTCGGGCAGGTATTCCTCTTCCACCCGGGAGGCCGGGTAGGGGGTGTCGAAGCCGGTCACCCGCAGCACGGGCGACTCCAGGGAGTAGAAGCACTCCTCGGTGATCCGGGCGGCCAACTCGGCGCCGAGGCCGATGTTCGACGGCGCCTCGTGCACCACGACCGCGCGGCCGGTGCGCTTCACCGACTCGTACGCCGCCGCCAGGTCCAGCGGGGAGAGCGAACGCAGGTCGATGACCTCCAACTCCCGGCCGTCCTCCGCGGCGGCGGTCGCCGCCTCCAGGCACGTCCGCACCATCGGCCCGTAGGCCAGCACGGTCACGTCGGTGCCGGGCCGCACCACGCGAGCCGAGTGCAGGGGGTACGCCTCGGACAGCGGCGCGTCCAGGTCGACAGGCCCCTTCTCCCAGTAGCGCCGCTTGGGCTCCAGGAAGACGATCGGGTCGTCCGAGGCGATGGCCTGCTGGATCATCACGTACGCGTCCTGCGGGTTGGAGCAGGTCACCACCTTCAGGCCGGCCGTGTGCGCGAAGTACGCCTCGGGCGACTCGGAGTGGTGCTCGACGGCGCCGATGCCACCGCCGTACGGGATCCGGATCACCATCGGGATGCTGAGCCGGCCGCCGGAGCGGTAGTGCATCTTCGCCACCTGCGACACGATCTGGTCGTACGCGGGGTAGACGAAGCCGTCGAACTGGATCTCGCAGATCGGCCGGTAGCCGCGGATGGCGAGACCGACAGCGGTGCCGATGATGCCGGACTCGGCCAGCGGGGTGTCGATCACCCGCTGGTCGCCGAAGTCCTTCTGGAGCCCGTCGGTGATCCGGAAGACGCCGCCGAGCTTGCCGACGTCCTCGCCCATGATGATGACCTTGGAATCGTTCTCCAGGGCGCGGCGCAGGCCGGTGTTGAGGGCCTTGCCGATGGTGAGCGTCTCCGTGGCCATCAGTGGGCGCTCCCCTCGAACGACTCCATGTAGCGGCTGAACTGCGCACGTTGCTCGTCGAGCAGCGGAGAGCCGTTCGGGTAGACGTGGTCGAACATCGTCACCGGCTCGGGGTTGGGCATGTCGAGCACCCGCTCACGCAGGTGCACCGACTCGCGGCGGGCCTGGTCGTCGACCTCGGCGAAGAAGGCCGCGTCGGCGATCTGCTGCTTCTCCAGGAAGGCCTTGACCCGGGCGATCGGGTCCTTGGCCTGCCACGCCTCGACCTCGCTGGCGATGCGGTAGCGGGTCGGGTCGTCAGAGGTGGTGTGCGCGCCCATCCGGTAGGTGTACGCCTCGATCAGGCTCGGGCCCTGCCCGTGCCGGGCGTTGTCCAGCGCCGTGCGGGTGACCGCGTACGAGGCCAGCACGTCGTTGCCGTCCACCCGTACGCCGGGGAAGCCGAAGCCGGCGGCCCGCTGGTAGAGCGGGACGCGGGTCTGCCGCTCCAGCGGCTCGGAGATCGCGTACTGGTTGTTCTGGCAGAAGAACACCAGCGGGGCGTTGAACACGCTGGCCCAGACGAACGCCTCGTTCACGTCGCCCTGGCTGGTGGCCCCGTCGCCGAAGTAGGCGATCGCGGCCTCGCCGTCGTCGGTGCCGACCTTGCCGTCCATGGTGATGCCCATGGCGTACCCGGTCGCGTGCAGGGTCTGCGCGCCGATGACGATCGTGTACATGTTGAACTTGAACTCGTTCGGGTCCCAGCCGCCCTGGTCGACACCGCGGAACAGGCCGAGCGGCATGATCGGGTCGATGCCCCGGCAGTAGAGGACGCCGTGCTCCCGGTAGGTCGGGAAGGCCATGTCCTGCGCCCGCAGCGCGCGCCCGGAGCCGACCTGCGCGGCCTCCTGGCCGAGCAGACTGGCCCAGAGGCCCAGCTCGCCCTGGCGCTGGAGAGCGGTCGCCTCGGCGTCCAGCTTGCGGACGAGCACCAGGTCGCGGTAGAGCCCGCGGTATTCCTCGTCGGTGAAGTCGACGCGGTACTCGGTGCCGTCCGGCCCGGTGGCGCTGTCGATCCGCTCGCCGTCGGGGGTGAGCAGCTGCACCAGCTCGGGGTCGCCGGCCGTGCCCTTCTTGGAGCGGGGTGCCGCCCGCCTGCCGCGGGTGGTGCCCCCGGGGTCGCCCTTTGCCATCGGTCTCTCCCTGTCGTGTCTGCGTCGGCACCGGGGGGTCACCCGGCCACGCAACTCGTGCGCCTGTCCGGCTCTTGCCGGACCGGTTCCTGGCGGCCGCGCCTAGCCCCGGTGGGGGTTGCCGCACGGCGTGAGCCGGGTTCTGGCCGAACCCGGATCGGGAGCGCCGGCCCCGGGCCGCGCCTACCGCGTGGGTGCGCGGAGGTCACGGCTGCGTTGCCGTCGTGCTCCATATTCGCAGAGCAGGTGAGCGCGCCCACAGTACGCCCGCCCCGTATTCCGACCGCCCACCCTTTGCCGGTGTTTGTCGTCCTCCTGCCGGCCTGCCGTTCCGAGACGTTCCGGCGACGATTCGTCACGGTTCGGTCAGCCCGGCGTGTCGACACGCGGTGGAGGTTGGCTGACGGAGGGTGACTGGGTCAGGCTGAATCCCGCAGGATCATCTTTATCGGGTTATATGCCTGCTTTGTGGCTGACGGCGGCGAGCCTGGCGGCGGTGGCGGCCAAGCGATGACGCGGCGTCCATCCATGTCCACTGACGGCCGACGACAAGGGGTGCGCGCGGTGCACGAGCCAGGTGACGGTCCCGGCACACCAGCACTCGGCCGACACCGGTCCGCCGGCGGCTACCGCCGGGTGGTCGGCGTCCACCGCGCCCCCGGCGCGGGCGGCCCCTCCCGGGGTTACCTGCTGACCGTCGCACTGCTGGCCGGCACCGCGTCGATGCCCATTCTCGCCGCGATCAGCGCGGGCTCGGCCACCCCCGGCAGCACCGCGCTGCCCGACAGCAGCACCCCGTTCATCCCGACCCCGTCGATTGGGCCGGTGGTGATCCCGATGCCGATGACCAGCCAGCCGGCGCTGCCGCCACCCGGCACGCCCAGCGTCGGCCCGACCAGCGGCTGGCTGCCCGCCGCTCCCCGGCGTACCTCGGAGAGGCCCGGATCGGAGACCGTGACCGGCCCGGGACCCGGCCGACCGGCGACCTACCCGCCGCTGGCCCCGAAGCCACCCCGCGGCACCTGGCCCGCCGTACCCCCGGTCGGCCCGCCAGCGCCGACGACCGGTACGCCGACCGACCCCCCGGACCCCGACCCGACCGACCCGCCGGATCCCGACCCGACCGACCCCATCGACCCGGACCCCACCGATCCCGATCCGACGGATCCCGCCCCCACCCCCACGCTGGACCCGACGCCCACGCTGGACCCGAGCCCGACGCTGGACCCGAGCCCGACCGACGTCCCCACCGCGACCGCCGTGCCGACCAGGGCACCGTCAGCGCCGGTCACCACCCCCGGGTCACCCGCCGCTCCTGCCTCACCGACCAGCCGGCCCGGCCCAGCGGTCCCGACGCCCCCGGTCGTTTCGCAGACGCCCCCGGTCGGTCGTTCCCCGGTGGCCTGACCAACGCACCCCACGGTTCACGCCCCGACGGTACGGTGACCCTCAGGCGTGACCCATCCGATGCCGGCGGTGGCCGGCGTCAGGCACGTACCGGAGGGGGTGGCGTGGGCGGCGGTGCGAGACTCCGCCCGGTCACCACCCGACCCGGCCCGGGGCTGCGGGTCGCCCGGCTGGTCACCGAGGTGAGCGCGCCAGCCGTGCTCGTGTCGCTGCTGATCGTCACCGTGAGCTGGCACAGCGCGCGCCGCCCGGGTCAGGGCCTGGTGTGGGGTCTGCTCGCCACGCTCTTCGTCATCGGCATTCCGTTCGCCTACGTCGTGGGCGGGGTACGCCGTGGCCGCCTCACCGACCACCACGTCGGCCGCCGGGAGCAGCGCCGCGCGCCGCTGCTGGTCGGCCTCGCCTCGGTGACGGCAGGGCTCGCCCTGCTCGTCGTGCTCGGCGCGCCCCGCCCGGTGCTGGCGCTGGCCGTGGCCGGACTCGTCGGTCTCGTGGTCAGCGTGTCGGTGAGCCACTGGTGGAAGATGTCGATCCACTCGGCGGTGGCCGCTGGCACACTCGTCATCCTGATGCTGACCTTCGGGACACGGCTGGTCGTCGCCGCGCCGCTGCTGGTGTTGGTCGGCTGGTCCAGGGTGCGGCTCAGGGACCACACGGTGTCGCAGGTGCTCGCCGGTGGCGTGCTCGGCGCGTTGATCGCCGCGGTGGTCTTCGGCGCGCTGCGCTGACCGCGATCTGCGCCGACCGAGGCCCGCCGCCGGGGCGGACGAGAGCCGGGGCGGACGAGAGCCGGGGCGGACGGGATGTCGCCCGCCCCGGGTGGACCGTCAGGCGCCGTCGTCGGCGAGGCGGTGCCGGTTCGCCTCGATCCAGGCGTCCAGAGCGGCCGGATCGTCCGGGTCCACCCCGTCGGCCATCAGCTGCGCCACCGCCGCGGTCGCCGGGCTGCGCCGCTCACCCGTCGAGTAGAGGCGGGCGAACTCCGGCACCATCTCCTCGATCGCCTCGTCGGTACGCGTCGCCGCCGCCTCCGGCAGCCCGCGCTGGCGGGACGCGTACCGCGCCCAGGCACGCAGCACCCGGGGCAGCATCGCCGCGTCGTCCATGTCCAGCACCGCACGGCGGTGCACCCAGTCAAGCAGGAACAGCCCGGACACCGCCGGGCTCCAGCGCATCGGGTCGCCGTCCGGGAAGCTCGCCGAGTGGTCCAGCACCAGGCTCAGGCAGAAGTGCAGTGAGGCCAACTCCGCACCGTCGACGGCGTCCAACCCGAAGCGGGCGGCCTCCGGCGCGGCGAGGAACTGCCGGACCAGGTCGGTGCGCTCAGCAGCGGAGAGCGGCTCGACCGCCGCCGGGCCGGTCGGCTCGGCCGCGGTGGGCAGCAGCGCCAGCCGGGCACCGACGAGCGCCCGGTCGGTCGCGAGGGAACCCTCGCCGGGCAGCTCACTGAGGTCGTCGGTCACCGCGAGATGGCGGGCCACCTCGCCCCGGAGCCGGGCCGGATTCTCGGTACGGAACCAGGTCAACTCGTCGTCGGCGCACATCTGCCGGACCTGGTCCAGGATCCGTTCCGCCGGGCCGCCGACGAAGATGTCCTTGGTGATCCCGATGTTGTGGTCCACCAGGGCCACCAACGCGTGCTCGGTGCCGCCCGACGCGTCGTCGTAGGCGAAGGTGGCGAGGTAGGAGGTCTGGTCGCCGTACACGTCGCCGTACGCCCAGGTGCCGGTGAGGTGCACCCGGCCGAGCTGCCCGGACCAGGGGGGTGCCTGGCTGCCCGGACGGACCCGATCGGTGCCCCCGGCGTCCGGGACGAGCGCGGCGAAGACCTGCCGGATGGTGGTCGCCGCCGCGACCCGGCGACGGGCGGTGGCGGCGAGGAACCCGGTGACGAACTCCCGTACGGCGGTGTCGCGGTCGGTCTCCGCGATGGCGTAGACACTGCCCAGCAGCGCGCTGCCGAGCATCTCGGCGTCGAGGGCGGACTCCAGCTTGGTCACGTCGCGTGCGGCGTGCAGCACCGCGTCGTAGGGGGTCTCAGGCGTGGCCATGCTCCGACCCTACGCCGCCTGGGGCCGATGGAGAGCGGTAGCGAGCCGTGCGAGGCGTCAGCGGCCGGCGGCGTCCCGCAGCGCGTCGCGGGCCTGCGCGTACGAGTCGAGCACGGTCCGCACCGGTGCCAGCACGTACTCCTCGCCGACCAGGGCGACCTTCGCCGTCAACCGCTGCTCGGCTCGGGCTCGGGCACGCCGCGCGGCCCAGCGCACCACCGGGCGGGTCACCGCCGCCACCAGCAGCCCGGCCAGCAGGCCGCCGAGCAGCAGCAGGGTGGGCAGCGGCACCTGACCGACCGTCGGGTTGTCCAGCGCCGGCAGGCCCAGCGCCCGCAGCGCGTACCCGAGCGCCAGCCAGCCGAGCCCGACCACAGCGGCGAGGGTGACCAGCCACTGGACACCTCCGACGGCCCGCCACCACAGCGGTCGACGGTCCAGGCCGAGGTCGGTGCCGGCGATCGTGCGGTCCAGCGCGTCCGGCAGGTCGCCGAGGCGGGACCGGGCGGCCGAGGTCACCGCTCCGGGCCAGGCGGCGGGCAGGTCGGCGGCGGCCCGGTCGGCCACCGCGCGGATCGCGAGGCTCAGCGCCGAGCGCTGGGCGGCCGATGGTTCCGGCACCGAGGTGGCCGCGACCAGGCTCTCCGCCGGGTCGTCCCGGCCGCCGGTCGGGCCGGGCAGGTGCAGCCGACGAAGCGGGTCGGGTCGCAGCCGCCGCCAACCCCGGACCACGGGCCAGCCGGTGGCCGCGCCGGCCCGATGCCGGTACGCCTGCTCCACGGCGGTGGTGACCGCGGGTACGCCGGCCGCTCCGGCCAACGCCCGGTTCAGCCCGTCGACAGTCGAGTTGCCCGGTCCACCCGTGGGGCGGGCCGAGCCGACCACCTCGTCCAGGCCGGCGACGACCGTGTCGACGTCACCCGCGAGTCGGCGCAGCGCGGCCTGCCGCTCGGCGACGGTCCGCTCCAGCGCGCCGCGCAGCCCCACCATGCCGGCCGGGTCGATGGCGGTGGTGGACAGCAGCGGCACCCCGGTCAGCCCGTCCGAGTCGAGCAGTCGACGCAGGTCGTCCAGGACGCGGGGCACCTCGGCCGGGGACAGCCGGTCGGCCTGGTTGAGTACGACCACCGTGACGTCGCGGTGCCGGTGGAACTCGCGCAGGTAGCTGTCGTGGATGACCCGATCGGCGTACTTCTGTGGGTCGACCACCCAGACCACCTGGTCGACCAGGCCGAGGAGCCGATCCACCTCCAGGCGGTGGGAACGCTGCACCGAGTCGAAGTCGGGCAGGTCGAGCAGGACCAGCCCGTGCAGCGCCGTCTCGTCGTCCGCGTCCAGGGCGCTCTCCCGGACGAAGCGGTGTCGCGGCAACACGCCGATCCAGTCGAGCAACTGGTTGGCTCCCGCCAACGGCCCCCACACGCAGGCGTGGGTGACGCCGGTGGTCGGCCGGCGGACCCCCACCGGCGAGAGCTCGAGCTGCGCCAGCGCGTTGAAGAGACTCGACTTGCCGCTGCCGGTCGCACCGGCCAGCGCGACAACCGTGTGGTCCCGGGACAGCGTCAACCGGGTGCCGGCCCGCTCGACCAGGGTGTGGGCGGGCACCAGCTCGGCGTCGGGCAGCAGGCCGTCCACCGCGGTCAGGAAGCGCCGGACCGCGTCCAGTCGGGCGATCAGCTCGTCGGCGTCCACCCGCTGGTCACCGCGGAACGCCTCGCGTACCCGGCCGGTGAGGTTGGTCACCGGAAGCCCTCCTCGTCGCGGGCCGGCGGGGTGTCGCCGCCAGCGGACAGGCCACTGCGGTGCCGGGCCAGCTCGACCCGGCCGGCGGCCCGGCGCAGCCCGTCGCCGGCGTCCGCGGCGGGGCGGGCGTCGGCGGTGCGGCTGAGGAACCGGTCGGCCTCCGCGTCGAGCAGCGTCCGCACCCGGGCCAGCAGGTCGGTGCGGGCCTTGGCGGCCAGGGTACGCACCGCCTGGTCGCCGAAGATCGCCTGGAGTACGGCCTGCGCGGCGACCGTGGTGCCAGCCCCGGTGGCCAGCTCCAGCCCGGTCGGGATGAACGCGGTGGAGGCGAAGACGGCGATCATCACGGCCAGGCCGGTGGCGTTGACCGCGTACGCGGCGGTGCGGGCCACGAACCGCTTGTCGCCGCCCTCGACCCGGACCAGCTCCAACACCCCGCGCTGCCAGTCCCGGACCATCCGTTCGGCGCGCTCGGGCAGGTCGTCGCTCGGGTGGGCGAGCTTCGGCTCGAGCAGCCCACTGCCCGCCGGATGCGCCTTCCAGCCCGTGTACGCCGATTCGGCGGCCTCCGAGGCCACCCCGCGCAGCAGCGTGACCAGCTGCGACTCGATGGCGTTGCGCAACTCGACGGCGGGTGCCGGTCGACCGGTGACAGCGGCGACGACCCGGTCCCGGAGGCGGCCGATCCGTGCCTCCAGCGTGCGGAAGAACTCTCCGGTGCCGACGAACTCCTGCCAGCGGGCGAGCACCTCGCCCCGGAGCAGTCGGCCGTCCTGAAGCCCCTGCTCGACGGTGCGCTCGGCACCCCGGTACGCGGAACGGACCCGGTCGTCCAGTCCGTCGGCGGCGGTGACCTGCTCGTCGGCGGCGTCGGCCAGTTCCTCGACGGCGGGGTGCAGCGCGGCCAGAGCCCCGTCCAGCGTCTGACGGACCACCGCAGCCCGAGCGTCCGCGTCGCCGGCCAGCCGGGCGAACCAGTCGGCGAGCGCCGCGGTCGCGCCCTCGGGCAGCAGCCCCTGCCCGTCGACCCAGGTCTCCGGCAACACGAACAGCGGCGCCCGGCCGAGGCCCTGTTCGGCGAGCATCTCGGTCAGGTGCGCGGCGATCTCCTCGGTGGCCTCGGCGGGCACCCGGTCCAGCACCATGGCGATCACCGCGCCGCGCGCCCGTGCGCTGCGCAGCAGCTCCCAGGGCACCGCGTCGGCGTACCGGGCGGCGGTGGTGACGAAGAGCCAGAGATCGGCGGCGGCCAGCAGTTGGGTGGCGAGCGCCCGGTTGGCGTCGACCACCGAGTCGATGTCGGGCGCGTCGAGGAAGGCCAGCCCGGCGGGGAGGGCGGGGGCGGTGACGAGGTGCAGGGCGCGGGGGTCGTCGCTCGGCTCGGTGGTGCGGGTCAGGCCCGGCAGCAGGTCACCCTGCCGGAACCACGCCGCGTCGGACGGGTTGCAGACCAGCACCGGGGAACGGGTGGTCGGCCGGAGCACGCCAGCGGCGCTGACCCGGGCCTTGACCAGGCTGTTGACAAGTGTCGACTTGCCGGCACCGGTGGAACCGCCGACCACCACGAGAAGCGGGGCGTCCAGCCGGGCGAGCCGGGGCAGCAGGTAGTCGTCGAGCTGGTCGGCGAGGGCGGTAGCGGTGTGCCGGGCGGGGCCGGCGGAGGGCAGTGCGAGAGGGTACCGGGTCGCACCGATCGCCTCCCGGAGGCCCGACAGGGAACCGGGGAGGCCGTCGCCCCCGGTGGTGGCGGGCGGCTCCTCCGCGGCGTCCGACGGACCGGTGCGGGCTGCGACGGCGGGCGCGCCGGAACGGGTGGCGGAATCGCCGTGCGTCGTCACCGCTAAAGCGTGCCCGACCGGTGCACGGGAAAACAACCGGACGGTAGTAACGGGTGGGTTGCGTCGGGTTGACTCAACTCGACTTGACGATTCGCCAACGCGTGGCACTATTGAGTCAAGTTCACTCAACTTGTGGTGGGGCCCGCTGCGGGCGGTGCTCGCCAGCAGCCCACGGGCGACGCCCGTCACCTGCACAACCTTATGAAGCGAGGAAGCGAAGATGGCACGTGCGGTCGGTATCGACCTCGGCACGACGAACTCCTGCGTCAGCGTTCTCGAGGGCGGTGAGCCCACCGTCATCGCCAACGCTGAGGGCTCGCGGACGACCCCGTCGATCGTCGCGTTCGCCCGCAACGGTGAGGTGCTCGTCGGTGAGGTCGCCAAGCGCCAGGCAGTGACCAACCCGGACCGGACGATCCGCTCGGTCAAGCGCGAGGTCGGCACGAACTGGTCCGTCGACATCGACGGCAAGAAGTACACCCCCCAGGAGATCTCGGCCCGGACGCTGATGAAGCTCAAGCGGGACGCGGAGGCGTACCTGGGCGAGCAGATCACCGACGCGGTGATCACCGTCCCGGCCTACTTCAACGACAGCCAGCGCCAGGCCACCAAGGAGGCTGGCGAGATCGCCGGCTTCAACGTGCTGCGGATCGTCAACGAGCCGACCGCGGCCGCCCTGGCGTACGGGCTGGACAAGGGCTCCAAGGAGCAGACCGTCCTGGTCTTCGACCTCGGCGGCGGCACCTTCGACGTGTCGCTGCTGGAGCTGGCCGAGGGCGTCATCGAGGTCAAGTCGACGAGCGGTGACAACCACCTCGGCGGCGACGACTGGGACCAGCGGATCATCGACCACCTGGTCAAGACGTTCCGTGGTGAGCACGGCATCGACCTCGGCCAGGACAAGATGGCCCTCCAGCGCCTCCGTGAGGCCGCCGAGAAGGCCAAGATCGAGCTGTCTGCCGCCACCACCACCAACATCAACCTGCCGTACATCACCGCCGGCGCGGCCGGCCCGCTGCACCTCGACGTGACGCTCAGCCGCGCCGAGTTCCAGCGGATGACGCAGGACCTGCTGGACCGCTGCAAGGGTCCGTTCGAGCAGGCCGTGAAGGACGCCGGGATCAAGATCTCCGACGTCGAGCACGTCATCCTGGTCGGCGGTTCGACCCGGATGCCCGCTGTGACCGACCTGGTCAAGCAGCTCACCGGTCGCGACCCCAACAAGGGCGTCAACCCGGACGAGGTCGTCGCCGTCGGCGCCGCCCTGCAGGCCGGTGTGCTCAAGGGTGAGGTCAAGGACGTCCTGCTGCTCGACGTGACCCCGCTGAGCCTGGGCATCGAGACCAAGGGTGGCATCTTCACCAAGCTGATCGAGCGCAACACCACCATCCCCACCAAGCGCTCCGAGGTCTTCACCACGGCGGACGACAACCAGCCGTCGGTGCTGATCCAGGTCTTCCAGGGTGAGCGGGAGATCGCGGCCTACAACAAGAAGCTCGGCACCTTCGAGCTGACCGGCCTCCCGCCGGCGCCACGCGGCGTGCCGCAGATCGAGGTCGCCTTCGACATCGACGCCAACGGCATCGTCAATGTGCACGCCAAGGATCTGGGTACCGGCAAGGAACAGAAGATGACGATCACCGGCGGCTCGTCGCTGCCGAAGGACGACATCGAGCGGATGCGCCGGGACGCCGAGGAGCACGCGGAGGAGGACAAGCGCCGCCGCGACGACGCCGAGGCTCGCAACGTGGCCGAGGCGCTCCAGTGGCAGACCGAGAAGTTCCTCGCCGAGAGCGGCGACAAGCTGCCCGGTGAGAACCGGGAGCAGCTCAACGAGGCGCTCGGTGAGCTCCGCGGCGCCCTCGGCGGTCAGGACATCGAGAAGATCAAGTCCGCCCACGAGAAGCTGGCGAAGGTCTCCCAGGAGGCCGGTTCGCTGCTCTACTCGCAGCAGGCCGAGCAGGGTCAGCAGCCGGGTGGCGAGGCCGGCCCGGGTGCGACCGGCGCACAGCCTGGCCCGCAGTCCGGCGGTGCCGACGACGTGGTCGACGCGGAAATCGTGGACGAGGACGGCAAGAAGTGACCGTCGGCCTCCGACACCTGTTCACGGCGAAGGGGATGAGGTAGCCGCATGACGCAGAAGCCACGAGCCGCCGACCCGGGCGACACCGGGTCGACGCCGGGTGGCTCCGCGCCCACGGAGCCGACCACCGGCGACGGGGAGCGGGTCGTCATCCGCAACAAGCGCAAGCTCGTCGACACGGCGGAGCCGGAGGGCACCGCCGCCGACGCGGAGACCGGTGTGCCGGCCGAGGGTCTGGTCGAGGACGCCGAGGTCGTGGTCGACGAGATCGAGGTCGAGGTCAACTCCACCGATGGCCCGGAGCCGTCCGGTCCGCCGGTGGTGGACGCCCCGGCGCAGCCGGTCGACGGCGCCGGCACGGGCACGTCGCTCGGTGCCGAGTTGGAGGCGCTCCGGGCCGAGTTGGACGAGCGGACCCGGGACGTGCAGCGGGTGTCGGCGGAGTACGCCAACTACCGCAAGCGGGTCGACCGCGACCGCAACCTGGTGCAGGAGCAGGCGACCGGTTCGGTGCTGGCCGCACTGCTGCCGATCCTCGACGACCTGGACCGGGCTCGGGAACACGGCGACCTGGTCGGGCCGTTCGGCACGGTGGCGGAACAGCTCACCACCGCGCTGGGCAAGTTCGGCCTGAACGCCTTCGGCGAACAGGGCGACCCGTTCGACCCGACCCGTCACGAGGCGGTCGCGCACCAGACCTCGGCCGAGGTCACCGAGCCGACCTGCGTGCAGGTCATGCGGCGCGGCTACCAGCTCGGTGAGCGGCTGCTGCGCCCCGCGCTGGTCGCGGTCGCGGACCCGGAATAGTGCCAAGCAGTGACCGGGCCGTCTCGCCCACCGCACGGCGGTGGGCGGGACGGCCGGGCCGCGACGGTCGAGAGGGGGTGGACCGGTGAGTTCCAAGGACTGGATCGAGAAGGACTTCTACGCCGTGCTCGGCGTGGACAAGGCCTCCTCCGCGGATGACATCAAGAAGGCGTACCGCAAGGTGGCCCGGGAGTCGCACCCGGACCACAACCCGGGCGACGCCAAGGCGGAGGAACGGTTCAAGGCCGCGTCCGAGGCGTACAACGTGCTCTCGGACTCCGGCCGTCGCCGCGAGTACGACGAGATGCGCTCGCTGTTCGGCTCGGGCGCGTTCCGGCGCAACGCCCGCGGCGGGGGTCAGCCGGGCGGCATGCCGTTCGACGTCTCCGACATGTTCGGCGGCGGCGGGGCCGGCGATCGTCGCTTCGGCGGCGCCGGCTTCCAGGACCTGTTCAGCTCGATCTTCAGTGGCGGTCAGGGCGGTGGGCAGGCGGCGCCGCGCGGCCCGGGTCGTGGCCGGGACGTGGAGACCGAGGTGGCACTGGACTTCGGCGACGCGGTGCGCGGGGTGACGCTGCCCCTGACACTGCGCGCGCCGGGCGTCTGCGAGACCTGCCACGGCAACGGGGCCAAGCCCGGTACCCAACCGCGGACCTGCCCGGTCTGCCACGGTGCCGGCGTGACCACCCGCAACCAGGGGTCGTTCAGCTTCTCCGAACCGTGTCGCAACTGTCAGGGTGTCGGCACCGTGGTCGAGGAGAAGTGCCCCGAGTGCCACGGCAGCGGTGGGGTCACCAAGACGCGCACCATGAACGTGCGCTTCCCGGCCGGCGTGGCCGACGGTCAGCGCATCCGGCTGACCGGGCGCGGTGAGCCAGGTGAGCGCGGCGGCCCGGCCGGTGACCTGTTCGTGCATGTCAAGGTTCGGCCGGACGAGCTGTTCGGGCGTACCGGTGACGACCTGACGCTGAGCGTGCCGATCACCTTCGCGGAGGCCGTGCTCGGCACGGACCTGCGGGTGCCCACGCTCGACGGCGCGGTGACCCTGCGGGTCCCGCCCGGGACGCCCAGCGGGCGGGTGCTGCGCGCCCGGGGCAAGGGTGTGGTCCGCCGCGACGGGCAGGCCGGCGACCTGCTGGTCACGTTGGACGTGGTGGTGCCGGCCCGGTTGTCCGACGAGGCGCGCACCGCGCTGGAGGCGTTCGCCGAGCAGAGCCCGCCAGCTGCCCGGGAACATCTCGAGGCTCGGGTGCGGCGGGTCAGTTAGTCCGGTGGAAGGGACGCGGAGGTGAGCGGGATGTCGGGCGAGTTCCTCGGTTCGGGTGACCCTGCCTACGAGGCCAAGGTGCTGATGATCTCGGTTGCGGCTCGGATGGCGGGGATGCACCCGCAGACCCTGCGTCAGTACGACCGGCTGGGGCTGGTGCAGCCCGGCCGGGCCGCTGGCGGCGGACGTCGGTACAGCGTCCGGGACGTGGTGCTGCTGCGCGAGGTGCAGCGGCTCAGTCAGGACGACGGGATCAACCTGGCCGGCGTCAAGCGGATCATCGGGCTGGAGCGGCTGTTGGAGCAGGCGCAGCAGCGGGTGGCCCGGCTGGAGGCGGAGCTGGACGCCGCGTACCGACGGGTTGCCGAGCTGGAATCACTCGCCCGCTTTCCGGGACGGGATCTGGTGCCGACCAATCGCACGTCCACCGCGCTTGTGGTGTGGCGACCCCGTCGTACTCCCGATCGTTGACCTGCCGCGCATCCGGAGCTGTCTTCTCGGCCCGGACCGCACCGGATTCCCCGGCGCGGTCCGGGCCGCTTCGGTTAGCCTGTTGATACGGGTCCAATCGGCTTAATACGGACCTACCGGCATGGCGAGGGGGAGCGATGGCGGAACCGGCGAAGAAGGTCGCCCAGCAGACGGAAGATCGGTTGGAAGACCTGGCCGAGACCGTCCGCAAGAAGTTCGACAAGGTGACCGAGGGGACCTACCGGGACCGGATCGTCGAGGGCCGGTTCGCCGAACAGGGCGACCACGGCGGCGACCGGAGCCGAGCCGAAACTGAACGCAAGCAGGACTGACCGGTGACCGACGTGCGGGCCGGGACCCACGGGGGGTCCCGGCCCGTTCGCCGTCAGAGTGCGGGCCGGGACGCGGTGATGCCGGGGCGGGGGTCCCGGCCCATTCGTCGTCTCTGAGTGCGGGCCGGGACGCGATGATGCCAGGGCGGGGGTCCCGGCCCGTTCGCCGTCAGAGTGCGGGCCGGGACGCGGTGATGCCAGGGCGGGGGTCCCGGCCCTTTTGCCGTCGTTGAGTGCGGGCCGGGACGCTACCTACCTCAGCCGAGGCGGCGGTTCTCGCGGACCAGGCCGCCCTCGCACCACTCCCGGTAGACGAAGAGTTCCGGGCGGGCCAGCAGCACCCGCCCGTTGTGCGCCCAGATCTTCATCAGCTCGTCGCCGTCCCGCTCGGCCTGCTCGACGAGCTTGCGGAAGCGGCGCTTGGGGTGGGCGCGGAAGTTCGTCCGGATACCGTCGGCCGCGTAGATGTAGAGGCAGTGCAGGGCGAAACGCCGGGCCGGGCAGGTCTGATCCATCGCCAACTCGAAGAGTGTCAGCACCAGCCGGTCACCGGAGACCAACAGGTCCCAGTCGGGTGGCATCGAAGCCAACGGCACCGAATCGGGCTTGTACGCCCAAGCTCGCAACTCCGCCGGACTCGGATCGACGGGGTTGGCGAAGCCGTGGAACGTCGACTCCTGCACGCTCACCGGCCAACCTTCCGCTCTCGGCCGCGTGTGGCAACGCTGCCTGCGGACCGTGGCTGCTGGGGCGAAACGGTAACCCGCCGTGGCCTGCTGCGGTAGTACCCGCGAGGAGCAATTCCGCAACCGTTGGCATGGTCGGGTTCACGGCATCGACAGCGCTGCCGATGATGCTCGCATGACAATCCACGTTCGACGGTTCCAGCGGGGTGCCGAGGCCGAGTTCGTCACGGGGCTGGAGTGGCTTTTCACCCCTCCCGGTAGCCGCCCCGCGGATTGGGACCGCGACCGCGCCGTCGAGCGCACGGCGCAGGTACTCGCCCACGAGAACGTCGCGCTCCTCGAAGCGCGATCGCAGGAGGATCAACTGGTCGGCGTGGCCAGCATCTACGTGGACATCCTTTCGGTGCGCTTCGGCCGTCGGGCTTCGATTGAGGATCTCGCCGTGCACCTCGAGTGGCGTTCCCGGGGTGTCGGCTCCACCCTCCTGGCGGCGGCCAGGGCGTGGGCGCACGAACAAGGTGCCGACTACGTCTTCCTGGAGTCCGGCCTCGCACGAACCGAGGCCCATCGCTTCTACCTCCGCGAAGGCGCGACCCACGCGGCCGCGGCGTTCAGGTGGAGCTCAGTGCAGTGAGTCGACGACCGGGGTCGCCTCCCGCCGCTGGGCCGCCGCGCGGGTACGCAGCCACTGCTTGAACCACGGGAAGTCCGGCAGCCGGGCCAGGACCGGCCCGGTCACCACTGTGATCAGGACGTACGTCGCAGCCAGCGCCGCCAACCGCGGCTCGACGCTCCCGGCGGCCACCGCGAGGCCGGCGATGACGATGGAGAACTCACCGCGAGGTACGAGTGCCAGGCCGGCCCGCCATCGACCGGGTTCCGCGATGCCGACGCGGCGGGCGGCGAGGTAGCCGGTGAGCGTCTTCGTCGCCATGGTGACCACGGCCAGGGCGAGTGCCGGCAGAAGCACCGGCGGAATGTCCTGCGGGTCGGTGACCAGGCCGAAGAAGACGAAGAACACCGCGGCGAACAGGTCCCGCAGCGGGGAGAGCAACTCGGTGGCGTGGTGCGCCACCGGGCCGGAGAGGGCGATGCCGACCAGGAACGCGCCGACCGCCGCCGACACCTGGAGCGACGCGGCGAGGCCGGCGATCAGCAGGGTCAGACCGAGTACGCCGAGTAGCAACGCCTCCGGGTCCTTCGCCGAAAGGGCGGACGAGATGAGGTGGCCGTACCGGATGGCGACCACGAGCACGAGCAGCACGGTGCCCACCGCGACGGCGAGCGCGATGCCCCCGCCGAGCAGTCCGGTGCCGGCCAGTACGGCGGTGACCAGCGGCAGGTAGAGCGCCATCGCCAGGTCCTCGATGACCAGGACCGAGAGGATCACCGGGGTTTCCCGGTTACCGAGCCGGCCCAGGTCGGCGAGGACCTTGGCGATCACCCCGGAGGAGGAGACCCAGGTGATGCCGCCGAGGACCAGGGCGGCGACCCAGTCCCAGCCGAGCAGCAGGGCGAACCCCGCGCCGGGTAGCGCGTTGAGCACGCCGTCGATCAGCCCTGCCGGTGCCGCCGAGCGCAGGTTGCCGACCAACTCGTTGGCCGAGTATTCCAGGCCGAGCATCACCAGCAGCAGGATCACGCCGATCTCGGCGCCGACGGCGAAGAACTCCTCGCTGGCGTCCAGCGGCAGCAGGCCGCCGTGGCCGAACGCGAGCCCGGCGAGCAGGTAGAGGGGGATGGGAGAGAGGCCGAAACGCCGGCTGAGCCGGCTGAGGAGCCCGAGCAGCAGCAGCAGCGCACCGACTTCGATGAGCAGCGTGGTGAAATCGTGCATCCGCCTCAGCCGTCCGGGTCACTGTCGGCGAGGATGGCGGACACGCCGTCGAGACCTCTACGGGTCCCGACAACGACCACCACGTCGCCGGCCGCGAAGCGGAAGGAGGGGAGTGGCGAGACGATCACTTCGCCTTCGCGCAGGACCGCCACGATGGAGGCGCTGGTGCGGGTACGCGCCTTGGTGTCGCCGAGCTTGCGGTTGACGTACGGCGAGCCGGCCGTGATGGCGATCTGCTCGGTGAGCAGACCGGCGGCCTGCTCACGCAGCCCGGAGAGCTGGCCGAGCATCAGCGACGCGCCGAGGATGTCGGCCAGCGCCTCAGCCTCGTCGTCGGTCAGCGGGATGTCCGCCTGGCACGAGTCGGGATCGTCAGGGTCGTAGAGCACAAGGTCACGACGGCCGTTCCGATGGGAGACCACGCCGAGCCGACGGCCGGATTCGGTCACCAGATCGTGACGCACTCCGATGCCAGGTAAGGCAATCTGTTCCACACGTACTCGCACCCGGGCAAGGCTACCGCTTCGGAGACGCCGATGATCGGACGGATGTCGGGTCGGGCAGTGGTCCTGCTGCTCGTACCCCTGCTAGCTGGGTGTTCGATCGGCGACATCCGCCGAAATCCGCCGACCGCGCCGCCGTCCCGAGCGGCCGTCGCCACGCCGTCTCCATCGGCCGCCGTCGCAGAGGTCCGCCGCGTCCGGGTCGCGGTACCGCAGCGGTACGACCCGCCGTACGTCGAGTTCGTCGACGCCGAGCACGGCTATGCCCTCTTCGCCAACTGCGGCGAGCCGCCGCCCGGCGACGACTGCCCGGCGCGGATCTTCGCCACCGGTGACGGCGGACGGTCCTGGCGGGAGTTGCGACATCCCCACCCGGCGGCGGAGAACCACCAGCTCTACGCCGCTGCGGGGGTGCTGACGTTGTGGAGTGAGCCGCACGGCTGGTGGACGTCGACCGATGGTGGCACCTCGTTCACGCACACGCTGGACGGGCCACCGCCGCAGTGGCGCGACGCCCAGGGTCGATTCCAGTTGATCGAGGGCAGTGGTCAGGTCGGCGAGTGGGACGGTCAGCGGCTGCGCCCGCTGGCCACCCAGCCGCGCGTACCCGGAATGAACACGGTCGACGCGGGCGACGGCCTGCTGGTGGTCGCGGCCGGGGAGAAGGATGGGAAGCCGTACGCGGCGGTCTCGTTCGACCGGGGGCGGAACTGGCAGCAGACGCCGGTGCCGGCGCCCGACGGGCTTGTCGGCGTCCTGCGGGCCGTGGTCGATCGGGACGGGACGGGATGGCTGGTCGGGGAGCGGCCGGACCGCAGGTCCTTTCCGGCGCTCTGGCGACTGCGCCGAGGGTGGGATCCGATCCGCGCCGAAGGGCATCCGCCGGTTATCCAATCCGTCGCGCCGATCGGCGGCGGGCTGCTCGCGGTGACCAGTTCGGCGGGTACGGGCACGGGCACGGTCGGGGACGGTCGCTACACCGAGCTGCCCTGGCCGATCGGCCCCGACCGAAGCCTGTCGGTGCTCACCGACGGCACGATCGTGGCCGCCGGCGGGGACGGTGACATCCTGCTCGGCGTCGGCCAGGTGGCCGAGCGCCGCTGGACAGAAATCATCCTCGACAAGTTCTGACGACCCGGCTACGTGATCACCGCCCGGTTACCCGGCGAATCGGGCCTTAGGGGTCGTACTCGATCGTGATCGACTCGGTTTTCAGGATGTCGCGGTGTCCTGGCGGTCCGGATACCGCGTCTTCCTGAAAGTCGAGTGGATCAACCGGTCGACGCCCGCCCCGGTCGAGCGGAGCGGGCGCCGACCAGTTCGGGTCAGTGGAGGCTGGCGAAGAACTCGCGGATGTCGGCGACCAGGACGTCGGTGGCCTGGTGGGCCGCGTAGTGACCGCCCACGTCACCCCGGCCCTCGACGTCCGTCTGGTAGGCCGTCCACCGGACGATGTTCGCGTGGTCCCGCTCGGCGAAGCGGCGAATGGACTGGAAGTCGCCGGGGAACATGGCGAGCGCGGTCGGTGCGGTGGTCGGCTCGGTCGGCGGCTCGCCGGCGTGCGCGTCCTCCCAGTAGAGCCGGATCGCCGAGGCGGCCGTGCCGGTGAACCAGTAGAGGGCCACGTTGGCCAGGATGAAGTCGGCGTCCAGGCTCTCGTCGAAGAGCTGGGCGTTCCAGGCGAGCAGCCCAACCGGGGAGTCGACCAGCGCGAACGCCAGGGTCTGCGGCTGCTGGCTGTGCACCTGGTTGAAGGAGAACTTGTTCTCGTAGAACCACTGGAGGTGCCCGAGCGCGGCCTGGTCCGCCTCGGAGAGGCCGGCGAACTCGGCCGGGTCGCCGGAGGGGAACGAGAAGAGTTGGGTGACGTGGACGCCGAGGACGTGTTCCCGGTCGATCCGGCCCACCTCCGGCGCGACCATCGAGCCGGCGTCGTTGCCGACCGCGCCGTAGCTGTCGTACCCCAGGCGGTTCATCAGTTCGGCCCAGGCGCGGGCGGTGCGGAAGCGGTTCCAGCCGGCGCTGCGGGTCGGGCCGGAGAAGCCGAAGCCGGGCAGCGACGGGATGACCAGGTGGAAGGCCGGCGCGGCCGGGTCGCTGGGTTCGGTGAGCGGGGCGATGACGTCCAGGTATTCCAGGACTGAGCCGGGCCAGCCGTGGGTGAGCACCAGGGCTGTGGCGTCCGGCCGGGACGACCGGACGTGCAGGAAGTGGATCTGCTCGCCGTCGATCTCGGTGACGAACTGGGGGTGGGCGTTCAGCCGGGCCTCGACGGCCCGCCAGTCGAACTCGCCCCGCCAGCGGTCGACGAGGGTGCGTACCCGATCGGTGCTCATCCCGTAGGCGTCGCCCGCGCCGGCCAGCTCGGCGGGCCAGATCGTGCGGCCGAGCCGGGCGGCCAGGTCGTCGAGGTCGGACTGCGGGATCTCGACGCGGAACGGGCGGATCGCGGTGTCGCTCATGCCGGAACTCCTTCGGAACGGAATGTTTCGTTCTGCAATCACAGTAGCAGAGCGGAACGATCCGTTCCACTGTTAGGCTGAGGGCATGTCAACGACTTCCGGCAGGACGCTGGGCGGTCGCCGCGCCCAGGCCGCCCGCAACGACGAGGTCATCCTCGAAGCCGCGCGCGCCGTCTTCCTCGACGACCCGAAGGCTCCGATCGCCGCCGTCGCCGAACGCGCGGGCGTGGGCATCAGCGCGCTCTACCGGCGGTACGCGGGCAAGGAGGACCTGCTGCGTCAGCTCTGCCACGACGGGTTGCGCAGGTACGTCGCCGAGGCCGAGACCGCCCTCGCCGAGCCGGACGGGTGGGCCGCGTTCACCGGCTTCCTGACCCGGGTGGTCGACGCCGACGTGCACTCGCTCACCGTCCACCTGGCCGGCACCTTCACCCCGACCGAGGAGATGGGTCGGGACGCGATGCGCGCCGGGGAGTTGGCCGCCGCCCTGTTCGAACGGGCCCGCGCCAGCGGGCGGCTGCGCCCCGACGCGGTCGTACACGATCTGGGGTTGCTGTTGGAATCGTGCGCGGCGGTGCGCGTACCTGATGCGGAGCGGACCGGGCAGTTGCGCCGCCGCCAGCTCGCGGTGCTGCTGGCCGGCCTGTCGTCGGCGCCGGACACGGACCCGCTGCCCGGCCCGGCCCCGGCGGCCGGAGAGTTCGACTGGCGGTGGCGTCCTCGGGGGTGATGGGCGCCACGCGCTAAGGTTGAGTGGAATACGCTCAACTCTGGTTGTGTCCTTCTCAGTGGACAACGCCGATCCGGGGGAGCCCATGAACACCGAAAGACTCACCACCAAGAGCCGCGAGACCATCACGGGCGCTGTCGCGCTGGCCAACCAGCGTGGCCACGCCACCGTGGAGTCCTGGCACCTACTGCTGTCACTCCTGGACACCGATGGCTCGACCGCCACCGGTCTGTTGCGCGCCGTCGGGGCCGACCCCGCCGAGCTGCGCCGGGCCGCCCAGCGCGCGGTCGACGCCCTGCCGGCCGCCCGCGGTTCGAGCATCGCCGAGCCCACGTTGGCTCGGGAGTTCGTCAACGCCATCGGCGCCGCCGAGCAGATCGCCCGCCCGCTGGGCGACGAGTACACGTCCACCGAGCACCTGCTCGCCGGCCTGGCCCGGGTGGGTGGCGCGGTCTCCGGCGCGCTGAAGACCGCCGGTGCCACCGAGGAGGCCCTGGTCGCGGCCTTCCCGACCGTCCGCGGTGGCGACCGCCGGGTCACCACCGCCGACCCGGAGCAGACCTACCAGGCCCTGACCAAGTACGGCGTCGACCTCACCGCCAGCGCCCGGGACGGCAAGATCGACCCGGTGATCGGCCGGGACGCCGAGATCCGCCGCGTCATCCAGGTGCTCTCCCGGCGGACGAAGAACAACCCGGTGCTGATCGGCGAGCCCGGCGTCGGCAAGACCGCGATCGTCGAGGGCCTCGCCCAGCGGATCGTCACCGGCGACGTGCCCGAGTCGCTGCGCGACAAGAAGCTGATCTCGCTGGACCTCGGCGCGATGGTCGCCGGCGCGCAGTACCGCGGCCAGTTCGAGGAGCGGCTGAAGTCCGTCCTGGAGGAGATCAAGAACTCCAACGGGCAGGTCATCACCTTCCTCGACGAGCTGCACACGGTCGTCGGCGCCGGCAAGGGCGAGGGCTCGATGGACGCCGGCAACATGCTCAAGCCGATGCTGGCCCGTGGCGAGCTGCGGATGGTGGGCGCGACCACGCTCGACGAGTACCGCGAGCACATCGAGAAGGACCCGGCGCTGGAGCGTCGTTTCCAGCCGGTGCTTGTCGGCGAGCCGACGATCGAGGACACCATCGGCATCCTGCGCGGGCTCAAGGAGCGCTACGAGGTGCACCACGGCGTACGGATCACCGACGCCGCGCTCGTCGCCGCCGCCACCCTGTCGGACCGCTACATCACCGACCGGTTCCTGCCGGACAAGGCGATCGACCTGGTCGACGAGTCCGCGTCCCGGCTCCGGATGGAGATCGACTCCCGGCCGGTCGAGGTGGACGAGATCGAGCGGGCGGTCCGCCGGCTGGAGATCGAGGAGATGGCGCTGGCCAAGGAGCCGGACGCCGCCTCCGCCGAGCGGTTGGAGCGGCTGCGCAAGGAGTTGGCCGACAAGCGCGAGCAGCTCACCGTGCTCTCCGAGCGCTGGCAGACCGAGAAGAGCCACATCACCAAACTCTCCACCGCGAAGGAGGAGCTGGAACGTCTCGGCGGCGAGGCCGAGCGGGCCGAGCGCGACGGTGAGTTGGAACGCGCCGCCGAGCTGCGCTACGGCCGGATCCCCGCCCTCAAGGTCGAGCTGAAGCAGGCCGAGGAGGAGCTGGCCCAGCTCCAGGCCGACGGCGCGATGCTCAAGGAGGAGGTCGGCGCGGACGACATCGCCGCGGTGGTCGCCTCCTGGACCGGCATCCCCGCCGGCCGTCTGCTCGAAGGCGAGACGGCCAAGCTGCTGCGGATGGAGGAGTCGCTGGGCGGCCGGGTGGTCGGCCAGGGCGAGGCGGTCGGCGCGGTCTCCGACGCGGTACGCCGTGCCCGGGCGGGTATCGCCGACCCGGACCGCCCGACCGGCAGCTTCCTCTTCCTCGGCCCCACCGGCGTCGGCAAGACCGAGCTGGCCAAGGCGCTCGCCGAGTTCCTCTTCGACGACGAGCGGGCGATGGTCCGCATCGACATGAGCGAGTACGGCGAGAAGCACTCGGTCGCCCGCCTGGTGGGTGCCCCGCCCGGCTACGTCGGCTACAACGAGGGTGGTCAGCTCACCGAGGCGGTGCGTCGTCGGCCGTACTCGGTGATCCTGCTCGACGAGGTGGAGAAGGCCCACCCGGACGTCTTCGACGTGCTGCTCCAGGTGCTCGACGACGGCCGGCTCACCGACGGTCAGGGCCGCACGGTGGACTTCCGCAACGCGATCCTCATCCTCACGTCCAACCTCGGGTCGTCGGTGATCGGTGACCTGACGCTCGCCGACGAGCAGCGCCGGGAGGGTGTCCTCGCCGTGGTCCGGTCGCACTTCAAGCCGGAGTTCCTCAACCGGCTGGACGACATCGTGGTCTTCGCCTCGCTGCGCGGGGACGACCTGCGGACCATCGTCGACATCCAGCTGGACCGGATGCGGCGGCGGCTGGCCGACCGCAGGCTCGGTCTGGACATCACCGAGTCCGCCCGTCAGTGGCTGGCCGAGCACGGCTACGACCCGATCTACGGCGCCCGCCCGTTGCGCAGGCTGGTCCAGACGGCGATCGGCGACCAACTGGCAAAGGCTCTCCTGTCCGGCCAGATCCGCGACGGCCAAACGGTGAAGGTGGAGCTGAACGCCCAGACCAACACCCTCTCGGTAACCCCCGCCTAACTCGGAAGTAGACCCACTTCCTCCCGATTAGGGCCGCTTCGCGCAGCGGAGCGACAGCGACTAACCCCCGCCCATCGACGTTGATCATGAGGTTGTTGCCCGCCGCGTCGGCGTGTCGTGGCAATAACCTCATGATCAACCGGGTCGGGGGGGCGTGGACGGGGAAAGGATTGAGGCATGTTTGGGATTGGGAAGAAGTGGGAGCGGGAGCTTGGTGCGGCCGTCGACGAGTTGGTCGCGGCTGACACGCTTGCCTTCGGTGGCGTGGGGCTCGCTGGCCAGGTGCTGCCGGTGACGTTGGCGTACGAGCGGGTTTCCGCGGCCGTCGACGACCACCCCGACGAGGTTCGCCGGCAGCTCGACCGTGTGCTGGCCGACGGCACACCCGCCGGCCGGGCGTACGCGGCCACGCTGCTGGAGCGGGTCGACCCGGTGGCGGCCCGAGCGGCCTGGACCTCGCTGCGGGACGACCCGAGCGAGTTCACCACATTCGTCGGCTGTGTGATGGACCGCGAGACCCTTGGCAACTACGCCAGCCAACGGCTCGCCACATCTTGATCCATCTGCGGACACGGACGAACCACCGCCCGCCCGGCCGTCCACAGTGCGATCGTGCACAACAGGCGACGCTGCGACTGCCGTCGGTAGCTGAGCTGTCGGTCACGGTACGGGTCGCACCGGAGCCGAGGATTGTTACCGTCTGCGCCGAGGTACCTGGGGAGATGGTCGGGTGGGCAGGTCAATGACGTACCTGGTGGTGGCGCTTGCCGTACTCGCGGCGGTCGTCATCGTCGTCGCCGTGCGAACCCGCCGGTCGACCCGGCCGGGCGGGCGGTCGTCGGACGCCACGGCGGAGTCCCTGCGTGGCGACCCCCTCCGCCTGCGCCTGGGCGACCGAGTGCGGATCCGCGATCGGGAGTACGCGGTGAGCGGCACCATCCGCCTCGTCGAGGGGGACTGGAGCTGGGTGCAGCACCTGCTCGACGACGACTCCGGCACCCGCTACCGGCTCTCCGTGGAGGACGGCCCCGAACTGGAGCTGGTGCTCTGGACGGCTGAGCCGGGCGCCAGCGTGACCCCGGGTGCCCCGACCATCGACCTCGGTCGGCGGCGCTACACCTGGGCCGAGACGGGGCAGGCACGCTACACCGCCACCGAGGAGGTCGGGCTGCCGCCGGCCGGGACGATGCGCTACCACGACTACCAGGCCGGTGGCGGGGCACGGCTCTCCTTCGAGGCGTACGGCGAGGAGGGGTGGCGAGTGGCCCGCGGTAATCTGCTCGACCCCGCCGATCTGGTAATTCACACAGGCGGCGGGAATCAAGCGAGTTGAATGGTGGGGCGAATTGGACGGACGTCCGGCCGTCGTCGAATTGCCGCGCCGCAGCCGGGTCGGCCATTTGAAGGTGAACCGACCCGGCTGCGGCGCAGCTATTCAGAAATTAAGCTAACAGCCCGAAGAGGGTGTACGGCATACTTTGGACGTTGAAGAAATTGGAAACGCACGTCCAGTTGCTGAGGGTTCCGTTGTTCTGGAGGCGCACGCCTTCGCTGATACAGGTGCCGAGATTCTTGTAGACGCCCCACGCCGGCCAGCCCTGGGCCTCGAAATCCCCTGCGGCGCTGGACACGACAGCTGGTGAAACGGCCGGAGCGGCCTGTGCTGGTGCGGCCAAGGTGAGTGAACCGACAGCGAGCGCGCCGGACAGGACCGCAGCGCGAACAATCTTCTGCATACTTGCTCCTTCTGAGCGTCTGGCATTTCCTGTCCAAGACAGGCCGGCTGTCCAAGACAGCTTGCAAACCCCCCGTGGGCCCACGAAGCCGCGTTGACTACCAATTGCTGGCCGTCGACGCGCATCTATAGGAACATGCTCTGGCGTGGCTGGCAACCCCGCTCACCGCGTCCACTCACGTATTTGCAGTTCAAAGGCTTCGCAAATGCTTGCGATCTCGCCTTATGGCGCAGTCAACCGTCGACGTTGAGTGGTCTTTCGCCCAAGGCTTCGGTCGGTGGCGGGCGCCCGTCACGAGCAGACGCACCAGCCGACAGTCCGACGGTTCACCGCTCCGCCCACAGTGGCCCGACGCCGCCGATGGCTCCCGCACCCCTGCCTGGGTCTTTGTCCCTGAACTGTCGCTCGTAGGGCGGTGTCGATACGGTGTCATCCTGATCACATAAGGAGAGCCATGGCCAATCCTCTCAGCAAGCCGGCTCCGGTGCGCCCGGGTGTCGTGACGATCTCGACGTATCTGCTGCTGCTGTTCGCGCTCACTCAGCTGCTCAGCCTGATCATGGTCATCAGCGTGAGTGGCAGCATCCGGCAGGGCTTCCAGGATGCGTACCAGGGCACGGAGGATGTCGACACCATCGGAACGGTGGCCGTCGCCTTCGCGATTGCCTCCGTCGCAGTGCTCCTGGTGCTCGCGCTCGTCCTGGTTGTGCTGGCGATGTTCAACAACCGTGGACGCAACGGAACCCGGATCACCACGTGGGTGGTCGGCGGCATCATGGTCTGTTGTGTCGGTGGCTCGCTCGTCAGCGGTGCGTCCGGATTTTCGCAGAACGCGTCGGGGGGCGGCGGCGATGCGCCGAGCGGCGCACAGATCGAACGCAGCATGTCGGATGCCATCCCATCCTGGTACGGCCCGACCAGCACAGCGGTGAACATCGTGGGGCTCGCGGCGCTACTCGCGGCGCTGATCCTGCTGGCGCTTCCGAAGGCCCACCCGTTCTTCCGCAAGGCCACCGCGGCCTGGGAGCCGCCGACCCCGGGCACCAGCTACCCGGGTGCCCCGCCGACCCCGGGTCAGCCCGGCTACCCGCAGACCCCGGGTCAGCCCGGCTACCCGCAGTCGTCCGGCGAGCCGGGCTACCCGTCAAGTGGCGAGCCGAGCTACCCGCCGCCGGCGAACCGGCCGGACGACACGCCGCCCGGGTCAACCCCACCGTCGACGAGCTGACGGCCCGGTAAGCACAAGCTGACGGCCCGACAAGCACGAGTTGACGGCCCGGTAAGCACGACGCCGACGATCCCTCCGAGTAGGTTGCAACCCGACGCCTACCGGAGGGATTCGTCGTGTCGTACCCCGAATCGGCATCGGCCCGCCGGCCCGCCGTCGTCCTGTCGGCCGCAACCGTGCTGTGGGTGATGGCGGTGGCCGCGCTCTTCTACACCGTGGTCGCCCTGGTGGTGTTGGGCGGGACTGTCGACGCGTTCCGTTCCGCCGCCCGGGACACCTCGGCCAGCCCGGAGCAGATCGACGACGTGGTGAGCCTGCTGCGCGCGTCCGCCGTGCTGTCGGCGGTGGTGGCGGCGCTCTCCGCGCCGGTGCTCGCCGGCCTGGCCCTCGGGCTGCTGGCGGCGCGCAACGGCGCCCGGGTGGCCACCTGGGTGGTCAGTGGGCTCGGTGTGCTCGGCGGCTGTTGCAGCGTGGCGGTGCTCATCGGTGAGCGGGCCGCGCCACTGCAACTGGGTGCCGACGACCAGGCTCTCGCCGAGTTGCTGGGCCTGATCGGGGACGCCTACCCGTCCTGGTGGATCCCGCTCAACGCCGGGCTTTCCGTCGGGCAGGTGCTCGGTTACCTTGTAGTAGCCGTGCTGCTGGCCCTGCCGGCGGCGAACGCCTGGTTCGGTCACCGCCGCTCGACCGCGCCGACGCCACCAACCGCGCCACCCGCGTTCACGTCCGCCCCGTACCAACCGCCATCGGCGCCGCCCGCGCCCCAGTACCCGCCCAGGTGAGGATCACCCCCGTGCCGCTCGACCCCACGACTGCCGAGCGTCGGGCCCTGATCACCGGGGCCACCGCCGGCATCGGCGCGGCGTTCGCCCGGCGGCTGGCCGCCGACGGTTGGCACCTGGTGCTCGTCGCCCGCGACGCGGCCCGGTTGGCCGAGGTGGCCGGCGAGTTGGGTTCCGCCCACGGCCGCGAGGTGGAGACGATCCCGGCGGATCTGTCCACCGACGACGGGTGCGCCATCGTGGAGCAACGGCTCGCCGACGGCGGCCCCGTGCACCTTCTGGTCAACAACGCTGGGATCAGCCTGAACAAACCGTTCCTGCGGTCCACCGCGGAGGACGAGGCGCGCCTGTTGCGGCTCAACGTGCACGCGGTCATGCGGCTGACCCTGGCGGCGTTGCGACCGATGACCGAACGCCGAAATGGGGCAGTGATAAATGTCTCTTCGGTTGCTGGGTTCGGTACGGCGATGCCGGGCTCGACGTACTCGGCCAGCAAGGCGTGGGTCACCAACTTCAGCGAGTCCGTTGGTCTGTCCGCCCGGCCGTTCGGGGTCCGGGTGATGGCCCTCTGCCCCGGCTACACCCGCACGGAGTTCCACGAGCGGGCCGGCATCAACATGTCGAAGACGCCCGAGTGGCTGTGGCTGCGGGCCGAGGATGTGGTCGACGAAGCCCTGCGTGACCTGCGCAAAGGCAAGATGGTCAGTGTCCCGGCATGGAAGTACAAGATGGTCGTCGCCGGCATGCGGCACGCGCCGCGTCGGCTGCTCCAGGCGGTCGCCCGGGACACCCGCGGCCGGATCGGTCGCGACGAGCACTGAGCCCCGACAGGCCCGCCGGCCTCCGGTGGCCGGCGCGGAGACGTTGGCGCGCCGCTGTCAGGACAGTCGCTGAGCGTAGTCGAACATCGCCAACCATCGGTGCCTCGCCGGGCTGGTCAGGGTGGACCCCGCACACACCGTTCAGACTTGCGCAGTAACCTCTATCGCCATGGGGGACCACGACGACCTGCGTAAATTCATTACCGACCTGGCCGTGGTCCACGGGCGGGTCGTGCTCTCCTCGGGGCGTGAGGCAGACTGGTACGTGGATCTGCGGCGCGTCACGCTCCATCACCAGGCCGCTCCTTTGGTCGGCCGGGTGTTGCTCGACCTCACCGCCGACTGGGATTACGCCGCTGTTGGCGGCCTCACCCTGGGCGCGGATCCCGTCGCGGTCTCGATGCTGCATGCCGCTGCTCCGACTGGCCGTGCCCTGGACGCCTTTGTGGTGCGCAAGGCGGGCAAGGCACATGGTCTGCAGCGGCGGATCGAGGGACCGGAGGTGGCCGGCCGCCGGGTGTTGGCGGTGGAGGATACGTCCACGACGGGAGGAAGTGTGTTGACCGCTGTCGAGGCGCTTCGCGAGGCCGGGGCGGAAGTCGTGGGTGTGGCGGTTATTGTTGATCGAGGCGCCGGCGACGCGGTGCGAGCCGCCGGATTGCCTTACCGGGCGGCCTATACGTTGGCTGACCTTGGCCTTGTGGCGTAAAAGTTTGCCGATTCGGATCTGCTGATATGCAGGCGGATCGATGCTGCTGGTGGAAGGATGGAATACGTGGGAACTGCGTTGGCCGAAATGACTATGCCTCAGATCTCGCCGCTTAACGGCGAGCCGATCGAACGTGCCGATGCCGAGCGTCTCGCCGGGGTCCTCAAGGCCCTTGCGGATCCTGCTCGGTTGCGGCTGCTCAGCCTGATCCAGTCGGCCCCCGAGGGCGAGGCGTGCGTCTGTGACCTGACGGCGCCGCTCGGCCTCTCTCAGCCGACGGTCAGTCATCACCTGCGTATCCTCACCGAGGCGGGCTTGCTGCAGCGGGAGAAGCGCGGTGTCTGGGCGTACTACAGCCTGGTCCCGAGTGCGATCGCGACGATCGCCGACCTGCTGACCCCGCCGCGTAAGCGGGCCACCAAGAAGGCCCGCTGACGTAGGCAGTGAACGCCGTCCCGCGCCGGGACGGCGTCCGGTGGCGAGCCAGGGGTGGCGCCATCGGTGGGTAACACCTGTGCTCGTCTCCGGCCGCACCGCCGGAGGCCGGGTCCGACATGCCGACGGCCGACCCCCGCACCAGGGGCCGGCCGTCGTCGTCGTACGTGGGCTCAGTGGTCCTGGCCGTGCTCCGGGCGGTGCCGGCCGTGCTGGTGCCGGTCGTGGTCGAACGCCTCGCGGGCTGCCTCCACGGCACCGGCGGCGCTGGCCGCCGCGACCACCGCGACCGCCTCGCCGCGCTTGCGAGCACGCCGGTCGCGGAGGAACTCGAAGAAGATCGGCAGCACCGAGATCACGATGATCAGGGCCACCACCGGCAGGATGTAGTGGTCGATCTTGTCGCCGATGGCCTGGTAGATCTGCTCGGCCAGCAGGTAGCCGATCAGCAGGATGCCGTCCACCCAGAGCACCGCGCCGACGATGTTCCAGAGCAGGAACTTCCGGGCCGGCATGCCGAGCGCGCCCGCGACCG
Organism: Micromonospora sp. NPDC048839; assembly: GCF_040649915.1. Lineage (NCBI taxonomy): Bacteria > Bacillati > Actinomycetota > Actinomycetes > Micromonosporales > Micromonosporaceae > Micromonospora > Micromonospora sp. NPDC048839. The sequence goes on along the minus strand of NZ_JBEZGL010000006.1, from coordinate 326,474 downwards.
GATTGAGGAACGTCCGGACGATCGGAATGAAGCGCGCCAGCACCACGGCCTTCGCCGGGCCGAACTTCTGGAAGTAGTACTCGGCCTTCTCGACGTACTCCTTCTTGAAGAGCCGGGAGTTCGGCTTCTCGAACATCGGCCGGCCGTACCGGGCACCGAGCCAGTGCCCCAGCTGGGCGCCGACGATCGCGCAGATCGGGCCGCCGATCAGCAGGCCGGCAAGGGAGAGGCGGGTGCCGTCGCCGAAGATCGCGTCCGCCACCGGCGACGAGGCCACGCCGGCGAGGAACAGCAGTGAGTCGCCCGGGAAGAAGAAGCCCACCAGCAGGCCAGTTTCGGCGAAGAGGATCACCCACACACCGATCAGGCCGAAGGTCTGCAACAGATCCTTGGGATCGAGCGGGTTCAGGGCGACGCTCTCCATGAGAGCGCGGGTCTTCTCAGCTGTGTCCACGGCCACAAAGGGTACCGAAGCCCAAGGTCCCAGCCGCGCCGGACCGGTCCCGCACCACCCGCCCGCGTCGCGGAGTCCCTACGACGGTGCCCCGCCGACCGGGTGGTCGGCGGGGCGCCAGTGGTGCGGAGTCGGTCAGGCCACGAAGCGGGTCCGGCGGCGCTTGGCCACCAGGTAGCCACCGACGCCCGCGGCGAGCAACAACGCGCCGAGGCCGGCGATCAGGCCGGTGGACTGACCGGTGACCGGCAGGCCACCGCCGTCACCGCTGTCGCCGCCGCCCGTGCCGCCGTTACCGCCGCCGCCCGTGCCGTTGTTGCCCGAGCCGCCGTTGCCGTTTCCACCCGTGCCGTTGTCGCCGCCGCCGTTGCCGTTACCGCCGCCGCCGTTGCCGTTACCGCCGCCGTCGGTGCTGGTCGGATTAATGATGATCTTGGCGGTGTCATTGCTCTTGTTCGGGTCGCCGGCCAGCCCGGTAGTGATGGCACCCGTGGCGTCCGGGACGACCTTGTCGATTCGGAGCGCGAACGAGTACGCGCCCTTGAAGTCCTTGTCGTTCGGGGTCTCGAGGACCGCGCAGGCGTACTCCTTGGCGCCCGGCTCACCCCAACCCGCGTTCCACGGATCCCACTCCTTCTCCGGCGCGAACGGCACGCACTCGGAATCTGCCTCGACCACCGTCGTGTCGGCCGGAACGGAGATCCGGACCGGCAGGTCCGCAAGCTGGATACCCGGCGTGCCCTGGCCCAGATACTCGACGACGGCCGGTCCATGGTTGGTGAAGCTCGGCGCGACGGTGACCACGTCACCCTTCTTGCCGCTCGCGGACGCGCCATTGGCGGCCAGATCCGCGTGGTTGTCGCCGGTCACCTGAACGGTCCCGAGGGTGGTGCTGTTCCACCTCTCGAGGTCGGTCTGCGGCACCCGCGCGCGCTCCGTCGACTGCTCGACCAGGCGAAGCTTGCCGCCCTTACCGGGCGCGACGTCGTCCAGGTGCCAGTCCTTGAACGCCAACTCCCAGTCGGCAATGGTCCACCAGTCCAACAGAACCGGGAACTTGGCGCCGGTACGCGCCTCCGGTGCGACCTTGATGGGAAGGTTCCCGGAGAGCTTGTACGACATACCCGGCTCGATCTTCGTGTCGAACCTGCAGAAGGTGGTCATGCCCCACTCGTCCGACCTGCAGTTCGAGAAGTCCCCGCCGTAGGCGGCGAGGTACTCGGCCTGGACGACGAGGACTGCACCATTGACCCGGGTCCCACCGGCGTTGCGCACGATGCCCGGCAGGCCAGCGCTGCCGCCCGGAGCGCCGGTGGCCTCGACGGTCGGGTCGCTCACCAGGTCCACGCCTTCGGCGATGCTGATGTCGGCCTTCGCCTTGGCGGTCTTGCCGCCGGCGGTGAGGCTGATCGCCAGCGAGCCCTTCTGCCCTGGTTTCGCGTCGTCCTTGGCCGTGACCATGTAGTCGAACGAGGGCGACTGGCCATCCTCGATGTCGGACTCGCAGTGCAGCTTGGTTGGCGAAACATCGCAGGTCCAGCCCCACGCCGGCTCCACCGTGGCAAAGCCGGCGACTGCGGAGAGGTCGACGTCCACCGAGGTTCGACCGAACGTCGGCTCGGACTCGCTGCCGGTCGACTGGGCGTAGAGGGAGCCGTAGGTCAGGTGGCCGGGCGCGACGAGCAGATCGTGAGTGACGATGTCGAAGGAAGCCTTGGCGGCGGCTGCCGGGGTGGCGGAGGCTGCGACGAACGCGCCTGCTACGCCCAGTCCGGCGAGCCAGCGCCGGGTGGAGTGGGTGAGCATGAGGGGGTTCCTCCAGTTGGGGGTTCAGGTGGAGCCTGCGGATTTTAAGGAGCCGTTGAGGCTGGACGCAGCCCTTGGGAGCCACCTGGCCAACAAGATCATCCAAAAGGCTGACCACGCTCGCTGCAATGTTCTGCCCGTCCGCTTCCGTCATCTGCGGTAGGAGCCCCGGGAGGTGCAGTGACGTACGAGGAGTTCGCGGACACGCGGCTGGCCCCGCTACTGCGGTACGCGGTGATGCTCACCGGTGATCCGCACCAGGCTCAGGATCTGGTCCAGGAGACCATGGTCCGGGTCCAACTGAACTGGCGTCGGGTCGCCCGCGCGGATTCGCCCGAGCACTACGTGCGCCGGATGCTCACCAACCAGTACGTCGACTGGCGGCGCGGCTCCTGGGTCCGCCGGGTGCTGCTGCGCGGGGAGGCCGACGCGACGGTGCCGGTGCCCATCGACCACACGCAGACCGCTGTGGACCGGGACCAGATCTGGTCCTGGCTGTCGCGGCTGCCGCGCCGGCAACGGGCCACTCTGGTGCTGCGCTACTACGAGGACCTACCCGACGCGGAGATCGCCGACATCCTCGGCTGTGCCGTCGGGACCGTACGTTCGTCCATCTCCCGGGCCCTGGCAACGCTCCGGGCCGAGTACGTGGAGGCGTGAACATGATCGAGGACGACCTGCGTGCCGCCTTCGGCAGGCACGAGCCGCTGACCCCGCCGACCGGCCCACTGCGGGCCGCGATCGACCGGCTGGCGGCACGTCGCCGGCAGCGTCGGCGTCGCTGGCAGGCCGGTGGCGTGGCCCTGGCCGTGCTCGGCGTACTTGGCGTCGGGGTGCCGCTGTTCACCCCGGAACGCGCCGGGACGCCGCCGACCGCCGACCTGATCGGGGCGTCGGATCGGCCGTTGGCGACGGGTGCGGTGACCGTCCTGCTGCTCGGGATCGACAGCCGCGGGTCCGCCCCGCCGCTGGCCGACTCGGTACTGCTGCTGCACCTCCCGGCCGACCGCAGCCGCCCGTACCTGATCTCTCTGCCCCGCGACCTGAAGGCGCCGATCCCCGGTCACGGCACCGACAAACTGAACGCGGCGTTCGCGTTCGGCGCGGGCCTTGGGTCGACGGACCTGGCCAAAGGCTACGAGCTGACCCGGCAGACGGTGGCGAACCTGACCGGCGTCCGCATCGACACCGGCGTGGTGTTGACGTACTCCGCTCTGCGGTCGCTGACCAACGAGGTGGGCGGCGTGCCGGTCTGCCTACCCGAGCAGGTGCGGTCGGCGCACACCCGGCGGGTGTTCCCGGCCGCGTGCCAGCGTCTCGACGGCGCCGCCGCGGTCGACCTGCTCCGCCAGCGCTACGGGCTGCCCGAGGGCAGCCAGGACCGCGACCGCAATGCCCGGATCTTCGCCACCGCGCTTGTGCGTTCGGCCTCCGACCAGGGCCTGCTGACCAATCCGGTACGACTGTCCAAGCTGCTGAGCGCCGTCGGACCGGACCTCGCCGTGTCACCGGGTGAGGCCACCATGCTGGACCTGATGCGGCTCGTCCCGACGCTGCGCTCGTTGGAGCCGGTCGGGCTCAGCCTGCCGGCGAACGAGTCGACCGGACCCAGCCACCATCTGGAGGCGGACCCGAAGCTCGCCCCGGAGTTCCTGACCGCACTGCGCGAGGATCGGCTCGGCGACTGGGTGGGCCGCCACCCGAAGCTGGTGGACGGCGCTCGCTGAACGCTCAGCGGTAGTCGTCCTCGTCTCCGGTGACCACCCGGGCCTGCTCCATCGCGTCCCAGTCGTCGACCTCCAGGCCGCGCTGCGGCGCCCCGTCACCGTCGAGGGGGACGGCCGAGGCGGCCTGCTCGACGGCGTCCGCCGGCTCCGCCTCGGGGTTGCGCTCGTCCGGGGCGAGGTGGTCGCCGGGGGTGAAGTCCTCAACGGGCTGACCCATCGTCCCTCCCGGGGGGTCTCGGGGCACGGTTCCCACCCACCGTACGGGGTGGGCCGGCACCGCGCCCGGAAGCGGAGTAGGCGGAATCCGCCCTCGGCGACGCGACCCGGTGCCAGGATGGTGCGGTGGGCTTTCTCATCCGACTGGCGATCACCGCGGTCGCTCTGTGGATAACCACGCTGATCGTGCCCGGGGTCGACGTGCACGGCCGCTCGGGTGGCAACACCGTGCTCACCCTGATCGTGGTGGCGCTGATCTTCGGTGTGGTCAACGCGGTGCTCAAACCGATCATCCGGGTGCTCGGCTGCGTGTTCTACCTGTTGACCCTGGGCCTGTTCGCGTTGGTGGTCAACGCCCTGCTGTTCCTGCTCACCGACCGGATCGCCCGCGGGCTCGACCTGCCGTTCGAGGTGGACGGTTTCTGGGCGGCGTTCTGGGGAGCCATCGTGATGACAGTGGTCACCTGGCTGATCAGCGTCATTGTGCCGGACAACCTGGACCGCCGATGAACGGCTAGCACCCGGGTCGGTTGTTCCGGCACAGCCCACCTACGGGATACTGCCGGGCGGAGGACAGCGCGGTCCGGCGCACAAGTGAACAACAGCGGCCAGCACGGCCGAGAGTGGTAAGTAAGGAGCGCATCACATGCCCATCGCTTCCCCCGAGGCCTACGCGGAGATGCTGGACCGCGCCAAGGCTGGCCGGTACGCGTACCCCGCGATCAACGTGACCTCCTCGCAGACGCTGAACGCGGCGCTCAAGGGCTTCGCCGACGCGGAGAGCGACGGCATCATCCAGGTCTCCACCGGTGGTGCCGAGTACCTGTCCGGCCCCTCGATCAAGGACATGGTCACCGGCGCCGTGGCGTTCGCCGCGTACGCGCACGAGGTGGCCAAGAAGTACTCGGTCAACATCGCCCTGCACACCGACCACTGCCCGAAGGACAAGCTGGACGGGTTCGTCCGTCCGCTGATGGCCATCTCGCAGGAACGGGTGAAGCGCGGCGAGGAGCCGCTGTACCAGTCGCACATGTGGGACGGCTCAGCCGTGCCGGTCGCGGAGAACCTCCAGATCGCCGCCCAGCTCCTCGACGAGGCCGCCAAGGGCAAGATCGTCCTTGAGATCGAGGTCGGCGTCGTCGGTGGCGAGGAGGACGGCGTCGAGAACGCCATCAACGACAAGCTCTACACGACCACCGATGACGGCCTGGCCATGGTCGAGGCGCTCGGCCTCGGCGAGAAGGGCCGCTACATGGCGGCGCTGACCTTCGGCAACGTGCACGGTGTGTACAAGCCGGGCAACGTCAAGCTGCGTCCGGAGATCCTCAACCAGATCCAGGAGGCTGTCGGCGCGAAGTACGGCAAGGACAAGCCGCTCAGCCTGGTCTTCCACGGCGGCTCGGGCTCCCTGCTGAGCGAGATCCGTGAGGCTCTCGACTACGGCGTGGTGAAGATGAACATCGACACCGACACCCAGTACGCCTTCACCCGCCCCGTCGCGGACCACATGCTCCGCAACTACGACGGCGTGCTGAAGATCGACGGCGAGGTCGGCAACAAGAAGCAGTACGACCCGCGCGCGTGGGGCAAGGCCGCCGAGGCCGGCCTGGCCGCCCGTGTCGTCCAGGCGTGCGAGGACCTGCGCTCGACCGGCACCACGATGACCAAGTAACGACGCACCACAAACGGCCGGCTTCCCTCGCGGGGAGCCGGCCGTCGTCGTTCAGGCGGTGAGCAGGCGGACGGCCTCGCGTACGTCGTCGGTGAGGTGGATCGTCGACGACAGGTCACCGAACGGCGACGCGGCCAGCAGCGGACGTAACAACGCCTCCACCGGCAGCTCGGTGGTCCAGTAGCCGCGGTCCAGGAAGACGTACGCGCCGCTGGCGCCGTCGGTGCCGTAGTAGGTCTTCGTGGCCGCCTGGAACACCTCCTGCACCGTGCCGGCACGGCCCGGCGCGAAGACGATCCCACCCCGGGCGAGTCGCAGGATGGTGTCCTCCCGGATCGCGTTGGAGAAGTACTTGGCGATCCGCCCGGCGAACAGGTTCGCCGGCTCGTGCCCGTACAGCCAGGTCGGGATGGCCAGGCCACCGGCCCGCGCCCAGGCGAGGTCGTCACCACGTTGCCGGGGCACGCCCGCGAAGCGCTGCCGCACCGCCAAGGCCGTGGCCGTGTACCGGTGGTGGTCGGTGAAGTCGGGCGCGCCGGCCAGCAGGTCGATCGCCTCGGTCAACTCGGTCGCCGGCCGGTCCGCCAGGTAGGCGCCGAGATTCGCCGCCTCCATCACCCCCGGACCGCCACCGGTCACCACCAGCCGGTCGGCCCGCGCCAGCTCCCAACCCAGCACGGCAGCCATCCGGTACGGCGGACTGCCACGTCGCACCGCGTGCCCACCCATGATGCCCACCACCGACTGCGGCCCGTGTCGGGTCAGCCAGGCCCGGGTGGCGTCGGTCAGCGCATTGTCCACGCCGTGGTCGTGCAGCCGCTGACCCAGCGCCTCCTTGACGTCCGGCAGCGCGCCGCCGTGCGCCCGGTAGTGGTCGTACACCCGGGTGTCGTACATCCCGGTGAACCCGCCCTCGGCGAAGCCGGCGGCCAACTCCTCCGGGGTGTAGAGGTGCGACGGCTGGCTCGGGTACGGCAGCCCCGAGAACGGCGGCACCACGTTCGCGCCGCGCCGGACCAGGTCGGCCCCGACGTCCCGGGAGGCGAACCGGCAGCCCACGAAGAGCGTGCCGGCGACCTCGATGCCGGTGAGATCGGGCACCGGCGCCAGGTCGAGGCGCAGGCCCTGCACGGTCAGCCCGGTCAGTCGGCCGGTGGCCAACTGCCGATCGAACTCGTCGCGGGTCTGGATCTCGTCGGCGTGCAGGTGCGGCTCGATGACGTCCGCGGGAGGTGGGGTCGGCACCCGGCCATCCTGCCCGTCCGCCGGGTGCGGGCAAACCTCGGGCCTGGGGTGCAACGGGCAGGAGCCCGGTGACCGAGGCCACCGGGCTCCTGCGTTACCGGTTCCTGGGGAGGCTCCGGACCATTAGTTGTAGTGGAAAACACATGGCAGCGGCATAGGCCGCAGGCGTGACCAACTCCTCAGCCGTTCAGCCGAACGCGTCGGCCGACCCGCTCGCGTGTCGCCCTGTCCAGCGGGTTGAATGGGGCGATGCAGAACCTTTTGCCAGAGCCACCGGCCACCCGCCTGCCCGCGAACGACGAGGCCGACGCCGCCCTGGCTGCCGCCGAGGAGGCCGGCACCGAGGAGGCGCTCGCCACCGTGGCGGCCGGCTTCCCCACCTACAGCGCGGCCTGGGCGGAGCTCGCCGCCCGGTCGTTCGCACAGGACCAGGTGGTGACGGCGTACGCGTACGCGCGCACCGGCTACCACCGTGGCCTCGACCAGCTGCGCCGCAGCGGGTGGAAGGGGCACGGCCCGGTGCCGTGGTCACACGAGCCCAACCGGGGCTTCCTCCGCTGCCTCTACGTGCTGTCCCGAGCCGCGGACGAGATCGGCGAGGCCGACGAGGCGGCCCGCTGTGCCCAGTTCCTGCGTGACTGCGACCCGGAGGCGGCGGACGCGCTCGCGAGCACCTGACCCCGATCCGACGGCCGGCCCGACATCGGGCCGGCCGTCGGCGGTTCACAACCCTTCGGCGACCGAGGCGGCGATCTTCAGCCAGGCGTCCCGGGTGGCCGCGGAGAGCCCGCCGTACCGGATCGGCTCACCCGTGTCGATGAGCCGCTCGTACGGGGCCAGCAGCACCGCCCGGGTGCGGGCCGCGAAGTGCTCCTGGATGGCCGGCAGGTCGATCTCCTTGCGGGACGGTGGCATCGACACCACGGTCACGGCCTGGCGGACCAGCCGCTGCCGGCCGCTCTGCTCCAGGTGGTCGAGCATCCGCGCGGCCGTCTCCGCCGAGTCGTTACGGGCCGACATGGTGACCACCAACTGGTCGGTGGCGTCCATCGACGCCTGCCAGTTCTGCGCCCGCACGTTGTTGCCGGTGTCCACGAAGATCAACTTGTAGAACCGGCTGACCACCTCGCGGATCTCGGCGAACGCGGCCGCGGTCAGCATCTCGCCGCCGGTGGCCGACTCGTCCGAGGCCAACACGTCGAACATGCCCTCGCCCTGCGAGCGGACGTACTGCGACAGGTCACCGACCCGCCCGTGCGCGCCCTGAAACTGCCCGAGATCCCGCAGCATGTCCCGCACGGTGCGAGAGTGGAAGTCCTGCTGGGCCCGCATCCCCAGGGTGCCCTGGGTCTCGTTGTTGTCCCAGGCCAGCACGTAGCCACCGCGCTTCTGACCGAACGTCATGGCGAGCAGCAGGATGGCCACCGTCTTACCGGCGCCGCCCTTCGGGTTGACCACGGTCACCTGCCGCAGCCCGCCGAAGTTGCGGCGCACCATCTCGATGTCCCGCTTCAGTTCCTGCTCGTGCCGGCCGGGAGAGAGCCGGAGCAGCCCCATCTTGTTGACCACCGCGCGGACACCCATTGTCGCCATCGGGTCGGCGGGCCGGACCTGTCGGCGTCGGCTGAAGTCCTCGGCGGTCGGTACCGCGGTGTCCTCCGACGCCCAGCTCGCGTCCGGGTACGCGGCCGCATCGGGGTACCCGGTGCCGGGCATCCGGGTCACGCCGCCGGCCTCCGGATAGGGCTGCCCGGGCTGGACGCCTGGCGCGCCCTGTTGCCACGGCGGTGGGTACCAACCCGGAGACGGCGGATACGGCCCGGGCGGTGGGGCCACCGGCCCGCCCTGCTGGGGCGGGTTGCCGAACTGCGTCAGGTCCGGCGGCGGCGGGATGTACCCGGGACCTGCCTGACCGGGGATCACCGGCGGGCCCGGGTACGCCGGACCGGGACCGGGACCGGGACCGGGGTGCGGCGGCTGCGGTACGGGCGGCGGGGGAGGCGGTGGCGTCGCGGTGGCGTCGTGGGGCGCGGGGCGTTGCGGCGGATAGGCCCAGGGTGACTCGGTGGGCCGTCCGACCCCGCCAGCGGATCCGTCGCCGCCGCCCCCGTCGACCTGGGGTGTCGGCCCTGCCGCTGCGGGTCCGGCCGCTGTCGGGTCCGCCGAGGTTTGGGTCGTGCCGTTCGGGCGGTCGGTGGGCGTTGGGGCCGCGGTGGAGTGATCCAGGGTGAACGGCAGGTTCAGGTCGACGCCCCCCGGGGGGATCGGCGGGGCGACCGGCACCTGCGCCGACCCGGGCGCGTTGCTGGCCGCCCCGGTGGCGGTGCTAGCTCCGCCGGGGCTGGCAGCCGGGCCGCTATTGCTTCCGGGAGCGCTCGGCGCAGGCGTGCCGGGTGTCGCCGGCGTGCCCGGCTGCGGCGGCAGGCCCGGGGCAGGCGGTGCCGCCGAGTCAGCCGGCGGCCAACCCGGCTGCGGCGGCGCCCAACCGGACGTGGCGGCGTTCGGGCCGACGGCGCCCCAACCGCCCGGCGCCGGGACGGCACCGGCGAGCGACGGGTAGTCGGACGGTGAAGGCGGTGGCTGGGCCGGGGCCCCGGGCTGCCCGGGGACCGGCGGCCGGCTGAACGGCGGCACGTCCACCGGCGGCGTCACCGGCCCCGGCGCGCCCGGCTGTTGGGCACCAGGCTGTTGGGCACCCGGCTGTTGGGCACCCGGCGTCCACGGCGGCACCGCGTTACCCGTGCCGCGGTCGGCCGGATCCGGTGGCCAGAGTGGTTCGATGTCTCGCTCCGGCACCGGCTGCTGGCCGTGCACCTGCGCCCGGTCGGCATTCTCGTCCATTACGGCCCCTCCCAGTCCTCCTGCGAGGATAGGCCCATCCACCCAGGCGGGGCCGTCGGCGCAGCCGCGCCGCCGCCCGGCGCGACCCCAGGATCAGATTGACCAGACCGCCCAGGCGCCCGGCTCGATCCACCAGGAACGCTTTCGGGTCAGCTCAGCCTCGACACCATCGTCGAGATAGGGGACCTTCCCCTCCCGCGGCAGCACCGAAACGGCCCGCCCACGGGCTCGCCGCACCTCCAGCCGGACCCGTTTGCGGCCCAGCGCCGAGCGGACAACCACCGGCACGGCCACCGCGACCTCGATCTGGCCGTCGGTCGGGTCCGGCGCGGTCAGCAGCACCACGTCGTCGAGCGTCGCGTACCCGCCGGCGTTGCCGACCACGCAGGCCAGCAGTGGTTCGTCGCCGTCGGCGAGGACGGTGTCGTCCACCTCCACCCGGGCCCGCCAGTACATCGGCCGTCCGGCGTCGTCGGCGGCGCCGAGCAGCGCGCCGTCCAGGGTCACCGAGCCACCGTCGTTGCGCAGCAGATCGAGCCGGCGCGCCGTGCCGTCCACCACCGCCTCGGCCACCGCCGCCGGGTCGCGCGGCAGCCCGAGCTGCGCGGCCAGGTCCTGGTGGGTGCCGCCACGGGCCGGATCAAGCGGGAGTACGGCCACCGGCGGCAGGTCGGGCAGGGTCCGGTTGCCGGGCAGATCCGCCGGTCGCCTGCTCGGCGCCGGCGCGTACCGCCGGACCAGTCGGCGCAGCACGGCGCGCAACTGCCCGTCGCTCGCCGTGGCGACGACCAGCCGGTTCTTGCCGTCCAGGTCGGGCCAGGTGAGACCGTCCGGGCGGGCCGGACCGTCGAGCCGGGCCAACACCGCGTCGATCTCCGCGTCAGAGCGGGCGGTGACCATCTCCACCCGGGCACCTCTGGCGATCAGCGCGTCCGAGCAGGCCAGCACCGGCACCCGGGGCCGCTCGGTGGCGCACTGCTCGCTGTCGGTCTGCTTCGTCGGGTTGGTTGCGGAATCGGTCGCACCGCCGCAGCAGGCCCCACCGCTGCCACAGCCCCCGGGAGCGTCCCGCTCCGAACCGAGGGTGAGCAGCACCACGTCGTACACGGAAGGAGCCTCCTGCCTCTCGACGCGACCCCTGCCGGCCACGCCGTCACTACTTGTTAACCTGACACCCCGGGCTCGCCGAGCGGTCGCCACCTGGCACCCGAGCCTTCTGGAGGCGGAAGAGATGCCAGCGATCGTGCTCATCGGCGCTCAGTGGGGCGACGAGGGCAAGGGCAAGGTTACCGACCTGCTGGGTGAGCGGGTCGACTACGTCGTGCGCTACTCCGGCGGCAACAACGCCGGGCACACGGTGATCACCCCGGACGGCCAGAAATACGCGCTGCACCTGATGCCGTCCGGCGCGCTCTCACCGAACGCGATGATCGTCATCGGCAACGGTGTGGTGGTCGATCCGAAGGTGCTGCTCGCCGAGATCGACGGCCTGGCCGAGCGCGGCGTCGACGTGTCCCGGCTGCGCATCTCCGGTGACGCGCACCTGATCATGCCGCACCACCGGGCACTGGACCGGGTGATCGAGCGTTACCTCGGCTCGTCGCGCATCGGCACGACCGGTCGGGGCATCGGCCCCGCGTACGGCGACAAGGTCGCCCGGATCGGCATCCGGCTGCAGGACCTGCTCGACCCGGGCATCCTGCGCAAGAAGCTGGAACTCGCCCTGCGCGAGAAGAACCAGATTCTGTTCAAGGTCTACAACCGCAAGGCGATCGACCTCGAGGCGACCGTCGAGGAGTACCTGGCGTACGCCGAGCGGCTCAAGCCGTACATCGCGGAGACCCGGGCGATGCTCTGGGACGCCCTGGACCGTGGCGACACGGTGTTGCTGGAGGGCGCGCAGGCCACCATGCTCGACATGGATCACGGCACGTACCCCTTCGTGACCTCGTCGAACCCGACCGCCGGTGGCGCCTGCGTGGGTGCCGGCATCCCGCCCACCGCGATCAACAAGGTGATCGCGGTGAGTAAGGCGTACACCACCCGGGTGGGCGCGGGGCCGTTCCCGACCGAGTTGTTCGACGCCAACGGCGATCACCTGCGCAAGATCGGTGCGGAGTACGGCACGACCACCGGCCGGGAGCGCCGGTGCGGGTGGTTCGACGCGGTCGTCGCCCGGTACGCCTGCCGCCTCAACGGTGTGACCGACCTGGTCATCACCAAACTGGACGTGCTCACCGGCCTGCCCAAGGTGCCGCTCTGCGTCGGCTACGAGATCAACGGCGTCCGGGTCGACGACATGCCGATGAGCCAGACGGACTTCCACCACGCCACGCCGGTCTACGAGGAACTCGACGGCTGGTGGGAGGACATCACCAAGGCCCGCACCATCGACGACCTCCCGGAGAACGCCCGCCGCTACATCGCGAGGGTCGAAGAACTCTGCAACACGAGGGTGAGCGTCGTAGGCGTAGGCCCAGGCCGAGAAGAAAACGTGGTCCTCCACCCCCTCCTCTAGCCGGTCCCGGTGATCATGAGGTTGACGGGTTGTTCGATCTACAAAGATCCCGTCAACCTCATGATCACGCGCAGCGGGTGGGTGCTGTTTTCCACAGGGTTGTCCACAGGGGTGGTGGCTGGCCGGATGGGCGGCCAGCGTGGTTCCTGTGGATCGCGCAGACCTTGTTCGCTCGATGGCGGCCGCTCAGGATGGCTTGGTCACTCGAGCGCAGGCACAGAAAGCCGGATTCAGTCGACACGACATAGATCATCTGGTGGCCGTGGGTCGGTGGTGGCCGCTCGCTCGAGCGGTCTATCTGACGCGTGGTCGGTGCGGTGCACCACCTGCTCGCCGGTGTCGTATTCGTGCCGCATTGCTCTCGCTGGGCCCGCACGCTCACGCCGTGTTCGGCACTGCGGCTGAGTTGCACGGCATCGCCGGACTGCCGCGTCGGGACGAGATTCACGTGGGGCTGCCGGGTCGGGTGGCCAAGCTGGCGCGGGTGTCGGATCCCGCGATCGTGCTGCATCAGCTCGAACGCGCTCCAAGTGCGGTGACGCAGGTGAACGGGGTCGCGGCTACGGAGCCACGGCTGACCGTTGCCGAGATCATCTTGCGGGAACGTCGCTACGCGGCGGTCTCGGTGCTCGACTCGGCGCTCAACCGGGGGCTACTCACAACCGAATGCCTGGCAACCATCCCAGCGTTGATCCGAGGTCGGCGAGGCGCGGTCGCAGCACGTGTCTACCTTGCCGAGGCTGATGGTCGGGCGCAGTCTCCATTGGAAACCCGCTCTCGGCTGCGATGTGTCGACGGGCGGGTCCCCCCGGACACCCTCCAGTTGGAAGTGCGCGACGACGACGGGTATCTGCTCGGCATCGGCGACCTGGGCTGGAACGGCCCAAGGGTGATCGCCGAAGCGGACGGCCGAGACGCACACGGCTCACCCGAGGCCGTCTTCGCCGACCGCCGCCGCCAGAACCGCCTGGTCAATGCCGGCTGGACCATCCTCCGCTTCACCTGGCAGGACACCCTCCGCCCCGACTACATCCCGCACACGGTCCGCCAGGCGATCGCAGTCGCTCATTCCCGTCGATCATGAGGTTGACGGGCTAGTGGATCACTAGAACGCCCGCCAACCTCATGATCAACTGGGTTGGAGCGGCGGGCAGTAGGATGCGGGGTCGTGCGCGTTCTTTTGGTGGGTGGTGGCGGGCGGGAGCATGCGCTCGCGCTCGGATTGGTGCGCGATCCGGCTGTTTCGGCGCTGATTGCTGCGCCGGGCAACCCGGGGATCGGCGCGGTGGCTGAGCTGCGGACCGTGACTCCGACAGATCCGGCCGCGGTCGCGGCGCTGGCCGTGGAGACAGCCGCCGACCTGGTGGTGATCGGCCCGGAGGCGCCGCTGGTCGCCGGGGTCGCCGACGCGCTTCGTGCCAAGGGGATCGCCGTGTTCGGTCCCTCCGGTGCGGCCGCTCAGCTCGAGGGTTCCAAGGCGTTCGCCAAGGACGTGATGACCGCCGCCGGCGTGCCGACCGCCCGAGCGTACGTCTGCACGGACGCGGAGAGCACCGCCCGGGCGCTCGACGAGTTCGGTGCCCCGTACGTGGTGAAGGACGACGGTCTCGCCGCCGGCAAGGGTGTGGTGGTGACCGACGACCGGTCCGCCGCCCTGGCGCACGCCGCCGACTGCGGACGGGTCGTGATCGAGGAGTTCCTCGACGGCCCGGAGGTCAGCCTCTTCGTGGTCACCGACGGTGAGGCGGCCCTGCCGCTGCTGCCGGCGCAGGACTTCAAGCGGCTCGGCGACGGCGACACCGGGCCGAACACCGGCGGCATGGGCGCGTACGCACCGCTGGCCTGGACCCCCGCCGGCCTGGTCGACGAGGTCATGCGCGACGTGGTCCACCCGACCCTGGCCGAGATGCGCCGCCGGGGCACCCCGTTTGCCGGCCTGCTCTACGTCGGGCTCGCGATCACCGCAGCCGGCCCTCGGGTGATCGAGTTCAACGCGCGCTTCGGTGACCCGGAGACGCAGGTGGTGCTCGCGCTCCTGGAGACCCCGCTGGGCGGGCTGCTGCGCGCGGCGGCCACCGGCACGCTGGCCGAGCATCCGCCGCTGCGGTGGCGGGACGGCAGCGCGGTCACCGTGGTGCTGGCCTCGCCGGGCTACCCGGCCGCGCCGCACACCGGCGACGTGATCACCGGCGCGGACCGACCGGGCATCATCCACGCGGGCACCGCCCGCCGGGCCAGCGACGGCGCGTTGCTCTCCGCCGGCGGCCGGGTCCTCTGCGGTACGGCCACCGGCCCCGACCTGGCCGCCGCGCGGGACGCCGCGTACGTGCTGGTGGACGGCGTGGAGTTGGCCGGCTCGCAGCACCGCACCGACATCGCCGCCGCCGCGATCGACGGCCGGATCACGATCCCGAGCTGACTCCCCGCATCGGTGGGTGGGGTGCCTCTCACCGCGAACGTCCGCGGATGCGGGTCGGGCTGATGGAGAGTTCGATCCCCGGTTCCGGGCCGTGGGTTGGTGCCTCCGCGTCGGCGGAGCGGATCGGCGTGCGCGCGGCCAGCGTGTTCGCACGCTCCGGTGTCGCCGAACGACACCCCGAAGCCCGTGCACGATCTGCCACCACCACGGCCCGCCGACAGTCCACCCGTGTCAGTCCACTGCCGACCTGGTCGAGCGTGCCGACCGAAGGGGTGGACGAGCCAGTCTGGTGAGGTTGTCGCCCCGGAGGGGCAACCCGGCGTTGCTCCAGCCACGACTTAGCGGTGTCGGAGGCACAGCGACGGGAGGAGTGGAGATGCGGGTTTGCGGACGATCACCGTGCTGTTGGTGGCCGGTGGGAGGACAGGTCCGAGGATGCCGCTGAGCCGGAGATCGGTGGAACGGTCCGCGGCCGACGCGGACTACACCGAGTGCGTTCGCGCTGGTCTGCCGCAGTGGCGCCGAACGGCGTACCTGATGTGCGGTGACTGGCATCAGGGCGACGACATCGTGCAGCGGGTGCTCACCGAGCTGTACCGCAACTGGCCCCGGGCACGGCGGGCCGACAGCCTGAATGCACTGGTCCGGACGATGTTGATGCGGCGGTTGATCGACGAGCGGCGACGCGGCTGGGCTCGGGTGCTGCTCACCGACCTGCTACCGGAGCG
Source organism: Micromonospora sp. NPDC048839 (assembly GCF_040649915.1). NCBI lineage: Bacteria > Bacillati > Actinomycetota > Actinomycetes > Micromonosporales > Micromonosporaceae > Micromonospora > Micromonospora sp. NPDC048839. The sequence goes on along the minus strand of NZ_JBEZGL010000006.1, from coordinate 310,848 downwards.
GCCCGCACCGACCGCCCCGGATGCCACGGAGCGGCTCGATCTGGTGGCGGCGCTGCGCCAGGTCGCGCCGCGGCAGCGGGCCGTCCTGGTGCTGCGGTTCTTTCAGGACCTGACGGTGGAGGAGACGGCGCAGGCGCTGGGCTGCGCGCCGGGCACCGTCAAGAGCCAGACCGCCAAGGGGCTGGCGACGCTGCGAGGACTGCTCGCCCCCGTCCGAAATGACGTGCCGACCGCCATGCAGACCGGCAAGGCGAGTGGCACGCCGACCAACGCGTGGGCCCACGGGAGTTGACGATGATTGACGAAATGGATGTGGCGCGCTTGATGCGCGCCGAGGTCGAGGCGGCCGAGACGCCGTCCGCCGTGGTGGACATCGAACGGGCGATGACCGCCGGGCGGCGGCAGCGCTGGTACGTACGCAGTGCGGGCGCCGCGCTGGCGGTGGTCGCGGTTGTCGTCGGCGCCGTCACGGTGCCGGGCCTGGTCACGTCGCCGGACGGGTCGTCGCCGTCGACGCCGCCGTCGTCACTGAACCTGTTCGGCGCCCTGGCTCCGCTGGAGCCGTACACCGGGAAGGTGCCGTCGCCCGACACGTCCCGGATCCCGGCCGCGTTGGAGACGATCGACCCGACCGTTCAGTACCTGCGGTTCGGTTGGTTGCCGGCGGGCCTGGCCAGGCTGAGTTACTCGGCGGGTGTGTCGCCTCTTGGCCTGGGTGTCTCGCTGAGCGGGAGTGGCGGCGATCCGCAGAACTGGGCGGGAGTTTCGGTCGATCTCTATCCGAAGGGGGTGACGCCGCGGGCGCCGCAGGTCATGGGCATCGACCAACGGGCACCCGTGGTGAGCACGGCGCCCGCGCCCGATGTGCGGGGCGCGGCGGCGACCTTCACCCAGTACGACGTCGACGGCACTGACCGGCTCTCCCTCCGCTGGCAGTACGCCCCGGACGGCTGGGCCGAGGTCGACGTCTCAACCTGGGCGGAGGGGCAGGACGCCCGCGAGATCGCCCTGCACGTGGCGCAGAAGCTCAGGTTCAGTACGACCGAGCGGGTGGAGATGCCGGCCCAGGTCAGGGGGGTGCCGCAGAACCTGCGGCTGATCAATGCCACCGTCCAGGGGCCACTGACCCCGGACGGCTGGCGGTGGTACGCAAACGTCATGTACAGCGCCGAACCCCCCACCGCGAGCCCCGGTACGCAGTGGTCGAAGACGGTTGACGTCGGCTTCTCCCCGTACGTCGTGATGACCGACAAGATCCGGGCCGAGTTGAACGGGAAGGTGTTGTACGAGCCGCCGAACACCACAATCGACGGTCATCAGGCGTATTTCGACGATCCCCCTGATCCGACCTGGTTGGAGAGACTGCAGGTGCTTGACGTCCGGGGGATGGTGGTCCGGATCGACGCACATCGCGGCTTGCTCGACGAGCAGGGCACGAAGGGCCTGTTCCAGCGCCTCGACCTCACCGGGGGCAGGCAGGACTGGCGGCCCTCGCTGATGGTCGACTGACGGGCGCCGTCACCGCCCCGGAACTCGCCGGTCCTCGCCGACGGGTCCGGGGCGGTCAGCCGTAGTAGCGGCGTAGCTCTCGGCTGAGCACCTTGCCGGTGGCGTTGCGGGGCAGGTATTTCACGAGGATCACGTCCCGGGGGACGGAGAATCGGGCCAGGTAGTGCCGGACGTACTCGCGTACCGCCTCGGGGTCGAGCGTCTCGCCCGGGTGCAGGGCGAGGAACGCGGACAGCCGCTGGCCGTACTCCGCGTCGGGCACGCCGATCACGGCCGCCTCGCGGACCTGGGGTAGTTGGGCGAGCAGGTCCTCCACCTCGGATGGGAAGACGTTCTCGCCACCGGAGACGATCATGTCGTCGGCTCGTCCGTCGACGAAGAGCAGCCCGTCGGGGTTGAGTCGGCCGAGGTCACCGGTGTCGAGCAGGCCGTCGTGGGTCTCCCGGCTGGCACCGGAGGTGTACCCCTCGAAGAGCATCTCGTTGCCGACGAAGATCCGCCCGACCTGGCCGGGCGGCACCGGCTGCCCGCTGTCGTCGAGCAACTCCAGCCGGGTGCCGTGGGGTGGCCGGCCGGCCGTGGTGGGTGCCTGGCGCAGATCCTGGGGAGCCGCGAGGGAGGCCCAGGAGACCTCGGTGGAGCCGTACAGGTTGAACAGGACGTCGCCGTAGACGTCCATGAACCTCGGGGCGAGCCCGCCGGGCAGGGCGGAACCGCTGACTGCGACGACCTTGAGCGGTGGGCGGGGGTCCGGTGCGGGCACCTCCAGGAGCCGCTGCACCATCACCGGTACGGCGAACAGCGCGTCACACCTGTGCGCGGTCAGGGCGGTGAGCGTGGCGACCGGGTCGAAGCGCCGGTGCAGCACGATGGTGGCCCGCAACGCGAAAGACACCTGGAGGGCGGCGAACCCCCAGGTGTGGAAGATCGGTGCCGCGATCATCACCCGGTCCCGGGCGTGCAGCGGGATGCGGTCGATGATGGACACCAGCGGGCCGAAGCCGCTCGGCGTGGGTCGGCGGGCGCCCTTGGGCGCACCTGTGGTGCCGGACGTGAGCACGATGATCCGGCCGTCCCGCTCCGGCGGCTGCAGGTCACCCGGCAGCGCCCCGGCGACCAGTTCCTCGCGGCCCCGTTCGTCGAGGCGAGGCAGCTCGGCGGGGAGGCCGAGGACCCGCTCGGCGAACTCGTCGTCGTGCACCAGCAGCCGCAGCCGCTGCTCCTCGGCGACGGTGCCCAGTTGGGCGGCGGAGAGCCCGGTGTTGACCAGCACGGCGTCGACGCCGAGCAGGGTGGCCGCGACGATCGTCTCGATCAGCCCGTGGTGGTTGCGGCAGAGCACACCGATCCGGTCGCCGGCCTGGACGCCGAGACCCGCCCGCATCGAGCGGGCCATCCGTTCGGCCCGGTCGAGCAGCTCGTGGTACGTCAGCTCGACGCCGTTCTCGTCGATGACCGCCGTCCGGCCGGGGTCCCGGGCGGCTGCCTGGCGCAACTCGCCGCCCAGGCTCCATCCCCACGTCCGCAACGCGTTGAGCTGCGCGGCGACCCGGACAGGGCTGCCGGGGGTGAGCAGTCCACGACGGGTCAGCGTGGCAACGATGAACGGCAGGTCCATGCCGCAGACCTCCTCGGGGTGGTGCGCGGACGGGGCAGCGGATCTCCCCGTCCGTCAGGGCGTCGTCCCTTGATCATGCACTGGGTCCGGCGGTAGGCCCAGTTCGCGTCCGCGCGGGGTGACGAACACGGCACAGATCGTGGAATCCGGTGGCGGCTGCGGTATGTGAATCCCGCGGCCTCGACGCCCGCCTCCGCCGAGTCAGCGGATCTGCGTCCCGGAGATCGCGCGGGAGATGACCAGTCGCTGGATCTCGGAGGTGCCCTCGAAGATGGTGTAGATCTTGGCGTCGCGGTACCAGCGCTCCACCGGGTGATCGCGCAGGAAACCCGCACCGCCGAGCAGTTGCACCGCCTTCTCGGTGACCGACACGGCCACCTCGCCGGCCTTGAGCTTGGACATCGATCCCTCGCCCGCCGTGAACGGGCGGTTGTTGCGGCCCATCCACGACGCACGCCAGACCAGCAGCCGGGCTGCGTCGATCTCCATCCGCATGTCGGCGAGCGCGAACGCGACAGCCTGGTTCTCGATGATCGGCCGTCCGAACTGGACCCGGTCCTTCGCGTAGTCCAGGGCGTACTCGTAGGCGGCCCGCGCCACGCCGAGCGCCTGCGCGCCGACGGTGGGTCGGGTCAGTTCGAAGGTGCGCATCGCGGCCTGCCCGGTGGCCCGCTGACCGGAGCGGGCCCGGTCGAGGCGTGCCAGCAGGGCGTCTCGTCCGCCGAGCAGGCAGCGGCCGGGCACGCGTACCCCGTCGAGGAAGACGTCGGCGGTGTGGGACGCGCGCAGGCCGAGTTTGCGCAGCTTGCGGGTGGCGGCCAGGCCGGGGGTGCCCGGGGGTACGACGAACGCGGCCTGGCCGCGGGAGCCGAGCGCGGGGTCGACGGAGGCGGTGACCACGTGCACGCCGGCGATCCCACCGTTCGTGGCGTACGCCTTCTGGCCGTTGAGCACCCACTCGTCGGTGGCCTCGTCGTAGACGGCCCGGGTGCGCATCGCGCCGACGTCGGAGCCGGCCTCCGGCTCGCTGGAGCAGAACGCGGCGACGGCGGGTGAGTCGACGTCGCCGAAGCACTGCGGCACCCACTCGACCAGCTGGTCCGGCGTGCCGGCGCCGTAGATGGCGGCGACGGCGAGCGAGGTGCCGAAGATGGAGAGGCCGATGCCGGCGTCACCCCAAAAGAGTTCCTCGCTGGCGATCGGCAGGGAGAGCCCGGTCGGGTCGGCCCAGCAGGTGGCGAGGAACTCGAAGCCGTAGAGGCCGACCTTCGCGGCCTCCTGGATCACCGGCCAGGGGGTTTCCTCGCGCTCGTCCCACTCGGCGGCGGCTGGGCGCACGACCTCGGCGGCGAAGCCGTGCACCCAGTCGCGCAGATCCCGCTGTTCCTCGTTCAGGTCGAGCGAGAACTCGGCCATGTCAGGCCTTGGGGATGTCGAACAGGTTGGCGATGTTGGCGGCGAGGCCGAGGTCGCCCTTCGCCTTCAGCTTGCCGGTCATGAACATCATCACCGGGTTGGCGCCACCGGAGACGATCTTCAGGAACTCGACCGGGCCCATGGTCAGGCTCAGCTTCGGGTCGTGCTGCGGGGTCTCGTTCACCACGCACGTGCCGTCGGCGATGACCACCTCGTAGGTGTCGTTGCCGCCGTCGGGGCGACCGGTGATGACCCAGTGGATGACCGCGTTGGTGGAGCCGGCCCGGTCGGCGCGGAACAGCGACGGCATCCGGCCGAACACCTCGCCGAGGACCTTGCCGCGCAGGTCACCGGACATCACCTGGGCGATCTTGTCGTCCGGGGTGGACTTGACCAGCTGGGCGAACTCCTTGGGGCCGACGTTGGCGAAGGTGGCCGGGTCGAAGTCAGTCATCAGGTGCGCCTTCCGGAAGATATGGCTACTCGTGCGTAACCCTACGCACGAGTAGGTATGCTCGCAAGGTGTCCACACCGCCCGCCTTCAAGCGCCTGCCACGCGCCGTTCGTGAGCAGCAGATGCTTGACGCGGCCGTCAAAGTCTTCTCCCGGCGTGGCTTCCACGCCGCCAGCATGGACGAGATCGCTGAGGATGCCGGCATCTCCAAGCCCATGGTGTACGCGTACCTCGGCACGAAGGAGGAACTCTTCGTCGCCTGCCTGCACCGGGAGGGCACCCGGATGATGCAGGCCATCGCCGGCGCCGCTGCCCCCGACCTGCCGGCCGACGTTCGGCTCTGGCGAGGGCTGAAGGCGTTCTTCGGCTTCGTGGGCGCGCACCGCGACGGCTGGGCGGTGCTCTACCGGCAGGCTCGGGGTGAGCAGCCGTTCGCCGGCGAACTGGCGACCATGCGTGCCCGGCTGGTCGAGGTCGTCGCCGGAATGCTCGACCACGCACTGCGCGCCGAGGGTCGGGAGATCGCCGCCGTCGACCTGGAGGTCGTCGCGTACGCCCTGGTCGGCGCCACCGAGTCGCTTGCCGACTGGCTCGCGGACCACCCGGAAGCGGACTCGGAGAAGACGGCCACCCGGATGATGAACGTGGCCTGGCTGGGCGCCGGCCAACTCCTGCACGGCGTCGTCTGGCGCCCGGCCGCCGACTGACCCGCCCCGAAGCCCGCGCGCCGGCCCAGCCGCCCCGAGATCAGCGCGCCGGCCCAGCCGCCCCGAGATCAGCGCGCCGGCCGGCCGCCCGAGATCAGCTCACCGGCATCCGACTCGTCCGCCGTCGCCGATCGCGCGGATCGGCGACGCCTGCCCAACCAGCGAACCACCTCGACGATCGTCGTCACCCCCAGGGCGAGGCCCAGACCAAGCAGGAGACCGCGCAGTGGGTCCTGCTCGAAGGCCATCCCGCCGAGGTATCCCACCAGCCCGGAGTAGAGCCCCCACGAGCCGGCGGCGAGCGCGTCGAAGGCCAGGAACCGTCGGCGGGGATAGTGCACCGCGCCCATGGTGAGAGTGACCGCCGTCCGACCGCCCGGCACGTAGCGGGCCACGGTGAGGATGAGTCCTCCCCGCGTGGCGATGCCCCGACGCGCCCACTCGATGGCCCGCCTGCGCCGACCCTCGGGTGGGAGCCGGTCGAGTAGCCGCGTGCCACCACCCCGGCCGATGGCGTACGAGATGTGATCGCCGATCAGCGCCCCGGCCGCGGCCACCAGGATCACCGCGGGAAGGTAGGGCGCGCCGGAGGCCGCGAACACGCCTGCGGTGATCACCGCTGTCTCGCTCGGCACCACCGGAAAGAAGCCGTCGAGCACCGCGATCGTGAAGATCGCCAGGTACACCCAGGGCGAGGACATCGTCTCGTGCAGCAGGTCGAGCAGATCCATGCCCCGATGCTGGTGTGGGCGGCGGCTCCCGCCATCGGCCAGTGGTCAGCCGGACGCCATCACTTAGGTCTGGTTCGGCCCGGAGGCCGGGTAGGGGTCATCCCCCAGGACACCCGCATCCGACGGTGTGGGGCGACCCGAGCCTCCGGCGGAGCCTTACGCTCACCCCGTGGCCCCCAGCGCCGTCGCCCTCCGGCGGGTCGTTCAGCGGTACGCCCCGCTGCTGCTCGCCGTCCTGGTCGCCACGGCCGTCTGGGCCAGCGCGGCAGGTGACCTGGGAGTCCGCTCGCCGCTGCCGGGCGCGGTCGTGCTGACGCTCGCCGTGGGCTCGGGTTGGGCCGCCAGCATGGTCCGGACCCGTCGCTGGCCGTTGTTCCTGGCCGCGACGGCCGGCTGGTTGGTGCTCGCTGCCGCGGCCGCCGGGGTGGTCGCCTCGTACCAGGCGGGGCTGCGGCTCCGAGGCCGCCGGCTCGCCGCCTACCTCGTCGGTGCGGCCACGGTGCTGGCCGGTGGGGTGCTCGTCGGGCTGGCGGTGGGCGGCGTACGCCGGATCACCACCGCCACCACCGGCAACGTGTTCCTCCTCGCCGCCGGTCTGGTCGGGCTTCCGTTGGTGTTCGGCCTCTGGGTGCGGGCGCGCCGGGACACGCTCGCCGCCCTGCGGGACCGGGCCGAGCGGTTGGAACGCGAACAGGAGGCCCGCGCCGACCGGGTCCGCGCCGAGGAGCGGACCCGGATCGCCCGCGAGATGCACGACGTGGTCGCGCACCGGGTCTCGCTGATGGTGGTGCACGCCGGGGCGCTGGAGGTGACCGCGACCGACCCGGCGACAGTCGACGCCGCCGCGCTGATCCGGACGACCGGTCGGGAGGCGCTCACCGACCTGCGCGAGGTGCTGGGTGTGCTGCGGCAGGCCGGTACGGCAGTGCTGCCGGAGCGAGGGCTCGACGCGTTGGACGAGCTGATCGGGGAGTCCCGTGCCGCCGGGCTGCGGGTGCACCGGCGGGACGAGGGAGTCCCGACGGCGCTACCGGCGACGGTGGGACGCACGGCGTACCGGGTGGTCCGGGAGGCGCTGACGAACGTGCGCAAGCACGCCGCCGACGCCGAGACGACCGTGTGCCTGCGCTACCTGCCCGACGGGCTGGAGGTGCGGGTCCGTAACGGTCCGTCCGAGGGCGGCCAGTCCCTGCCCGGTGCCGGTCAGGGGCTGCTCGGGCTGCGCGAGCGGGTGGAGTTGCTCGGCGGCCGGCTGGAGGCGACCCCGGTGGACGGCGGCTTCCTGGTCCGCGCCCTGATCCCGCTGGCGGGTGCGGCGTGATCCGGGTGGTGGTGGTCGACGACGAGCACCTGCTCCGCGCCGGGCTGCGGCTGATCCTGGAGGCGGCCGAGGACATCACGGTGGTGGGCGAGGCGGCGGACGGCGCTGGCGCGTTGCAGCAGGCCCAGCGGTTACGTCCCGACGTGGTGCTGCTCGATGTGCGGATGCCGGGCGTCGACGGGCTGACCATCGCGCCCGACGTGGTCGCCGCCGGACCGAAGGTGATCATGCTGACCACCTTCGACCTCGACGAGTACGTGCACCGGGCGCTGCGGGCCGGCGCGGTCGGCTTCCTGCTCAAGGACACCCCGCCCCGGGAGTTGGCGGCAGCCGTCCGCACGGTGGCCGCCGGGAACGCGATGCTCGCCCCGACGGTCACCAGGCGCCTGATCAGCTCGTTCGCCGAGCGTGGCCCGGCCCGCCGGGAGGCGGCTCGGGAGCGGCTGGCGCCGTTGACGACGCGGGAGTTGGAGATCGTCCGGGAGGTGGCCCGCGGGCACGGCAACGCGGAGATCGCCAGGCGGTTGACGATGAGCGAGGCCACCGTGAAGGCACACGTCAGCCGCGCGCTGGCGAAACTCCAGGCCGGCAACCGGGTGCAGCTGGCCATCCTGGTGTACGACGCGGACCTGCTGTGACGGGTGTCCCGCCGCCACCGGGCCGGTCAGTGGCGCGACCGGTGTCGCAGCCAACGGATGCCCTCGATGCCCAGCGTGACGAGCACCGACAGGCCGATCCCGGCGAGGACGCCCTTGACGGGGTGGCGCTCGAAGGCCAGCCCACCGAAGTAGCCGAGCAGCCCGCAGTACAGGGCCCAGGTGACCGTCGCGATCGCGTCGTAGAGCAGGAACGACCGGCGGGGATAGCGCACCGCGCCCATGGTGAGGGTGACCGCCGTCCGGCCTCCCGGCAGGTAGCGGGAGGTGGTCAGAATCAGCCCGCCGCGCCGGTTCAGCGCGCGTCTCGCCCACTCCGAGCTGGCCCGTCGGCGGCTGCCGTCGGGAAACCTGGCGAGCCGGTTCGCGCCTCCACCGCGCCCGATGGCGTACGAGACGTGGTCGCCGGCGCAGGCGCCCACCGCGGCGGCGACGATCACCGCCGCCAGGTTGGGATTGCCGCTGGTGGAGAGCACGGCGGCGGTGATGACGGCCGCCTCGCCGGGTACGGCCGGGAAGAACGCGTCGACCGCCGTGAGCCCGAAGATCAGCAGGTACACCCATGGTGAGGTGACGAGCTGCCGGAGCAGGTCGAGCGCGGAGTCCATGCCCCCATGCTCGCCGGGTGCGACCCGCCCCGGTGCCGGAAGTGGCGTATGACCCGAACCCCTCCCGCGCCGATCTTGCAACTTCGGGTTCGGAGCCGACCACTACAAGAGCCGCGAACATCAACCGAAGTGCAAGATCGGCAGCGAGAGGTTGGCGTCAGGGCGCGTGGACCAGGGCTCGTGGGGCGAGCAGTGGGCCGTGGGAGGTCTTGTCGTCGGCGGTGGGGCCGCGCGAGGTCAGCACCACCGGGGTGGCCAGCTCCGTGCCTATCGCCTCCGCCCAGTCCGTCGGCGGGTCGTCGTAGAGCGGGCGGGAGCGCAGCAGGCGGGCGGTGAGCGCGGCCTGCCGGTCCAGGTCACCGAGCGGGCCCGGGGTGAGCCGGTCGGTGGTGTCGTAGCGGCGGCAGATCCGCAGGTCGGGGCCGGCCAGGTCGAGGTGGGTCAGCGCCAGGCCGTCGACCCTACCGGCCGCCGCGAGGGCGTACCGGTGGGCGACCGCGTCGAAGTGGCCGAACCGGAACCGGCCCTGCCACGGGTTCGTGGCGTTGTGCCTGTCGGTGCACGGCAGGCTCGGGTCCTCGGTCACCAGCGGGCCGGCCCCGTGTCGGGTGGTGACGATCCGCAGCACCCCGATCCGGGTCGCGTCGCCGGGCCGGCCCGCCTCGGCGAGCAGGCCGTCCACGTTGGCGAAGGTGGTGGTGCTCCACGTCGTGTACGGGTGGAAGCCGTGCCACTCGTCGAGCAGCACCCCCTGTGCCCCCTCGAAGACGCAGGTGCCGGCGCGTAGTGCCCCGGCCAGCCAGCTTCCGTCCACGATCGCGACCCGCCCGGCGAACCCGGTGAACGCGGGCAGGCAGTCCTCGACCGGCGGCGCGTCCAGCGGACCCAGCTCGGCGGTCAGCCGGTCCCGCAGGGCGGTCAACCGGCGGCGCAGCAGCGCTGGGCTGCGGCAGTCGCCGACCCGGGGCGCGTCGTCCGGGTGGGCGAGACCGTACGCGACGGCCTCGCCCACCCCCAGCCCGCAGGAGCCGTGCCGGTCGGCTCCCCGGGCGATCTCCCGGGCCTGGTTGGCGGCCCGGTGGTACGGGGTGGCGAGCAGCGCGTCGCCGTCGACGGTGAGTCGGTCGAGCGCGTCGGTCACCCCGACCGTGGCGAGGTGGTCGGCCTCGGCGGCCAGCGCCAGCGGGTCCACCACGACGTGCCGCGACAGGTGGGTACGGACACCGGGGTGGAACGTCCCGGCACCGAACTGCGCGAACGTGTGGTGCCGCCCGTCGCGCAGCACGACGTTGTGCGCCGCCTGCGCGCCCCCGTTGAAGCGGACCACCGTGTGCACGGGCCGGGTGGCGCAGAGCCAGTCCACCACTGTGCCCTTGCCGGCGTCTCCGTAGCCGAGGTCGACCACCGCCACGTGCCTCACAGCCTCCTCACCCCACCGGCGGTGTCGGTGAACGCGGGCAGCGTCGACACCTCGGCCCGTCGTCCCCGGCCGAGGCGGGCCAGGGCCTTCGAGACGGTGCCGGTGGCGCTGGAACCGGCGTGGTCCAGGTGGCGCAGGCCCTCGTCCAGGTCGATGGCCTGCTCGCCGAGGCCGATGGTGAGCGCGATGGTCTCGCAGACCGCGTCGAGGTCGTCGAGCACCACGGCGTTCTGGCCGAGCAGGTCGCGCCAGAAGTCGAGCACCTTGGCGTTGCCGGCGTAGTGGCTGCCGGCGGGGAGCAGGTAGTAGGTGTCCCAGCGGCGGGTCACCTCGTCGACGACCTGCCGCAGCGGCACGTCCTCGGCCAGGTCGTCGCCGATCAGTTTGGCCACCTCACGAGCCTTCACCTGCTGGTACGCCAGCTCGTCGCCGATGATGAACAGGTAGCCGCGCCGGCCGCGCCTGTCCCAGTTGTCGGTGGCGGTGTGTCGGGCCATGAAGTACATGGCCAGCTCGTACGACTCGCTCATCTGCCCGCCGCCACCGCCTTCGAGGACGATCCGGCCGAGGTCGTCGTCCATCCGGTTGTCCGATTCGAACTGCCCGACCTGCAACGGCACCCGGTCGCAGGTGGCGTCGCCGATCGCGCCGAACATGATCTGCGGATCGCTGGCGTACCCCTGCCGTTGCAGCAGCCCGAGCAGTTGCGGCAGCTTGGTCTGCAGGACACGTGGCACGTTGCGCATCGAGCCGGTCACGTCGAAGAGCACGGCGACGGGGGTCGACCGGGGGTGCTCGTCGGAGTCGCGGCTCTCGCGCATCGCGTCGCGGGGGTCGAGTGCGGTGTGCACGGTGCGTGCCCCGCTGTCGCTGTAGGAGAACGCGCTCCGGCCGGTGGACCGGCGGTAGCGGTCGGCGGCGTCGTACACGTCGGTGGACCAGATTCCACTGCCCATGACAGCTCCTTAGGGGGTGAGGGTGAAGGGTCGGAAGGTGCGTGGCCCGTAGAGCCGGTCCAGCACCTGGTCGAGTTCGCGCAGCAGCCGCCAGGCGTCGTCGGGCCGGGCGTCCAGGGACCGCTGCCGGCAGCCCCGCGCGAATGCGTGCAGTTCGCGGGGGGCACGCGACCCCATCAGCCAGCTCATGCAGCGGCTGGCCATCGCGATGTCGGTGCCTGGTCCGGCGGGCCGCTTGCGGGGGACCTCCTCCGGATACCAGTCCTCCTGGCCGGGTACGAGCGCCGGGATGGTGGTGCCGGTGGGGGCGGAGAAACACCAGTCGACGAGCACGACGCCGTGGCCGTCCGGCTCGATCAGCACGTGTCGCGGTAGGACCGCGCCGTGCACGACGCCCGCCCGGTGGGCCAGGCCGAGCACCACCAGCAGCCGCCGCCACATCCAGGCCGCGTCCCGGGCGTCCAACCCGTCGGGGTACGCGCGCCGCACCTCGTCCAGGTCGTGCAGCCCGGGTGCGGTGGCGATGACGTTGATCCGTCGTTCGGCACCGGACGCGGTGTCGCGGTGCGGAAACTCGTCGACGAGCCGGGGCACGTACGGCAGGTAGCGCGGGTCGCCGCGCTCGGCGATGGTGCGCAGGGCGTGTGCCTCGCGGGCCAGCAGGTCGTTGTCCGTGGGCCGTCGGGGGAGCTTGAGCAGGCGGTCGGCGCCGACGTCGTAGAGGTCGGCCAGGTCGCCGGAGTGGGCCGGCGCGCCGAGCCGGTAGTCGCCGAGGACGGTGACCTGCCGGGCCTGCCACCGGGTGGTGACGTGGACGAACGCGTCGAGGGCCTCGGCGCGTACCGCGGGGTCGGCCGGCAGGCGGTCGGGGTGCAGGGCCGCGACCAGCTCGCGGTAACGCCGGGCCGGCTGGTCCGTGCCGAACAGCTCGGTATCGGTGCGGGCCGCCGTGACCAGACCGATGGCCGCCGCCGTCCTCATCGCACCGTCTCCTCGCGGGCGGGGCGCAGCAGCGCCGGGTGCAGCAGCCGGGCGTCGCCGGCCCGGTAGAGGCGGGCGCGGGGGCCGCCGCGGGAGCCGCCGCGCTCGGTGCTGGCGCCGGTGCTCTCCACGAAGCCGGGCACGGAGAGCACCTTGCGGTGGAAGTTGCCGGCGTGCAGCGGGTGACCCCACACCGTCTCGTAGACGGTGCGCAGCTCGCTGATCGTGAACTCGGCGTCGAGGAAGCGCGTGGCGAGCGGGGTGTATTCCAGCTTGGACCGGGCTCGCTCCAGCGCGTCGTCGATGATCCGGCCGTGGTCGAAGGCGAGCTGTCGGCTGGTCAACGCGGTGACCGGCAGCCAGATCGCCTCGTCGGCGTCGGTGCCGGCGGCCGGATCCGGCAGGTCGGGGGCGAACGCGAGGTGCGCGATCGAGACGACGCGCATCCGCGGGTCGCGGTCGGGTGCGCCATAGCTGCCCAACTGCTCCAGGTGTACGCGGCGCAGCCGGTCGCCGCCGAGCCCGGTCTCCTCGGCCAGCTCCCGTCGGGCGCCGGCGGCCAGATCCTCGTCGGGTTGGACGAAGCCGCCGGGCAGCGCCCAGTGCCCGGCGAACGGCTGCTGACCGCGCTGGATCAGCAGCAGGTGCAGTGCACCGTCGCGGATGGTCAGCGCCACCACGTCGACGGTCACCGCGACCGACGGGTAGGTCCGTGGGTCGTACGCGGCCAGGAACTCCTGCTCGTTCATCGCGTCTCTCTCAGGTTGAGAACATCTCGCTCTGAGAACAACTTAGCGCACGAGGGCATCCCTGCCAACCCGGAAATCGTCAGCGCACGAAACCAGCCAGGTGCGGACGCCCGCGCGAGTCGTGCAGGGCGAACCCGCCGTCCGGCAGCAGGGTGAAGTTCACGGTGCTCGGCAGCGACACGGGCGTCTTGAAGGCGACCTCGACGGTGTAGGCGTCCGGCAGCCGGTTCTCCAGAGCGGCCAGACAGCGGGCCTTGCTCCACATGCCGTGCGCGATCGGCCGGCGGAAGCCGAACAGCCGCGCACCGAGCAGCGAGGTGTGGATCGGGTTGTGGTCCCCGGAGACCCGCGCGTACGTCGTGCCGACCCGGGGATCCACCCGCCAACGGGCCGTGGCGGTCGGTACGTCGGGACGTCTGCCGCGGTCGCCCCCGCCGGGCTTGCGCTCCCGACCCAGGTACGTCGAGACACCCTCCCAGACCGTCTCGCCGTCGACCGAGCCCACCAGCACCACGTCCACCTGCCGTCCCCGGTCGTGCGGACGCAGGTTCTCCGCGTACGTCGTGAAGTCGAGGGTCTCGTCGGCGCTGATCGGGCGACGCACGGTGATCCGGTTGCCGACGTGCACCAGACCGATCAGTGGAATGGGGAACTCCGGCAGGGTCATCAGCCGCAGACTCAGCGGGAACCCCAGGACGTGCGGAAAGGTGCCGGGCAGACGGTCGGCCAGCCGGAACCCGCAGACCCGGTCGTAGTCGGCCAGCTGTGCCCGGTCGACTGTCACCCCGCGCACGGCCAGTTCGACGGCCGGCAGGTCGGGACCACGTCGCCGGCCGCCGAGACCCGGCAGCGCGCCGAGCACCGCCCGCCGGTGCAGCGCCCCGGCCGCCGGCAGCCGGGGCAGTTCGACTTGGGTACGACCACCGGACTCCGGCCGGAGCGCCGCCGCCCGCGTCTCCGCCGACAGCGTCTCCGTCGGGCCGTCGATCAGCTCGTGCAGGGAGAGGTCGTCGTCCGGCTCCTTCCGACGGCCCATCACGCCCCCAGCAGGCTCTGGCCGCAGACCCGGACCACGTTGCCGCTGACCGCACCGCTGGCCGGCCAGGCTAGCCAGCCGATCGTCTCGGCCACGTCCACCGGCAATCCGCCCTGGGCCAGGCTGTTCATCCGCCGGCCCGCCTCGCGGACCACCAGCGGGATACGCGCGGTCAGCCGGGTCTCGATGAAGCCGGGGGCCACCGCGTTGACGCTGATCCCCCGCTCCCGCAGGGCCGGGGCGAGCGAGTCGACCAACCCGATCACGCCGGCCTTGCTCGTCGCGTAGTTCGTCTGCCCCCGGTTGCCGGCGATCCCGGCGATCGACGAGACCGCGACGATCCGACCGCCGACCGGGATCAGCCCCCGCTCCAGCAGCACGTCGTTGATCCGCTCCTGACTGGAGAGGTTGACGTCGATGACCTGGTCCCACCGGTCGGCGTCCATCCGGCCGAGCGTCCTGTCCCGGGTGATGCCGGCGTTGTGCACCACCACGTCGACCCGGCCGTGCCTGCTGGCCAGGTGGTCGGCGAGCCGGCTCGGCGCGTCCGGCGCGGTCAGGTCGAGCTGCACGGCCGTACCGCCGATGTCGTTCGCCACCGCGGCGAGGGCGTCCCCGGCGGCCGGGATGTCCAGCGCCACGACCTGCGCGCCGTCGCGGGCGAGCACCTTCGCGAGCGCCGCACCGATGCCCCGGGCGGCGCCGGTGACCAGCACGACCTGGCCGTCCAGCGGGCGGTCCCAGTCGGTCGGGGCGCTGGCCGCGCCGACGCCGACCCGGATGACCTGGCCCGAGACGTACGCGGACCGCCCGGACAGCAGGAACCGGACTGTCGATTCGAGGCTGGTGAGTGTGCCGGCGTCGTCGCCGGCGCGGGTGACGGCGACGAGCTGCGCGGTGGTGCCCCGACCGAACTCCTTGCCGATGCTGCGGACCAGCCCCTCCAGGGCGCGCTGGGCGGTCGCCTCGCGGGGCGTCGCGCACTCCTGCGGCGGGGTGCCGAGCACGATCACCCGACCGCTGGGCAGCAGCGTCCGGGCCTGCGGGTGGAAGAAGTCGTAGAGCTGGCGGAGCTGGGTGGAGTCGGTGATCCCGCTGGCGTCGTACACCAGGGCTCCGAAGCGGTCCTCTGTTGCGGCGGTGGTGGTGGTGTCGCGCAGCTCGACCCCGGCGGTGGTCAGGATCTTGGCGAGCGGCTCGGCGAGCCGGCCGCCGGTGGCCGCGCCGAGCAGGGCCGGCCCGGCCAGCAGCGGGTCGCCGGGGTGGTGCCGGCGCAGTCGGGGCGGGTCGGGCAGCCCGAGGCGCTTGACCAGCGCGCGGCCGGCGGCCGATTGGACGAAGCTCGCGTACCTGTCGGTCATGGGCGTAGCCTACTGGCGAGTAGGGTTTGAGCAACACAGGTCGAGGAGGCGGATCGTGCAGAGCATTCGGCGGGTCGCGGTCATCGGGGGCAACCGCATCCCCTTCGCCCGTTCCAACTCCCGCTACGCCGACGCGTCCAACTCGGACCTGCTCGGCGCCGCGCTGGACGGCCTGATCGCCCGGTACGGGCTGGCCGGGCAGCGCGTCGGCGAGGTGGTGACCGGCGCGGTGCTCAAACACTCCCGCGACTTCAACCTCACCCGCGAGGTGGTCCTCGGCTCCCGGCTCGACCCGCACACCCCGGCGTACGACATCCAGCAGGCCTGCGGCACCGGCCTGGAGGCGGCGATCCTCGTCGCCAACAAGATCGCCCTCGGCCAACTCGACGTGGGCATCGCCGGCGGCGTCGACACCACCTCCGACGCGCCGCTCGCGGTCAACGAGGAGATGCGCCGCACACTGCTCAAGCTCAACTCGGCCCGCACGCTGGGCGAACGGCTCAAGGTCGCGGCGAAGCTGCGCCCACTCCAACCGTTCAAGCCGGAGATCCCGCGCAACGCCGAACCGCGCACCGGCCTGTCCATGGGCGACCACGCCGCCCGCACCGCCCTGCGCTGGCAGATCGACAGGCGATCCCAGGACGAGTTGGCGCTGCGCTCACACCAACGGCTGGCCGCCGCGTACGACCGGAACTTCTTCGACGACCTGATGACGCCGTACCTGGGGCTGACCCGTGATGCGAATCTTCGCCCCGACACCAGCCTGGAGAAGCTCGGTTCGCTGAAGCCGGCCTTCGGCACCCGCGGCCCGGACGCCGAGCACGCCACCATGACCGCCGGCAACTCGTCGCCGCTCACCGACGGCGCGTCCACCGTGCTGCTGGCCAGCGAGGAGTGGGCGGCCGCGCACAAACTGCCGGTGCTGGCCTGGTTCAGCTGGTCGGAGACGGCGGCTGTCGACTTCGTGCACGGCGACGAAGGGCTGCTGATGGCCCCCGCCTACGCGGTGCCCCGGATGCTGGCCCGCGCCGGGCTGACGTTGCAGGACTTCGACTACTACGAGATCCACGAGGCGTTCGCCTCGCAGGTGCTGGCCACCCTCGCCGCCTGGGAGTCGCCGGAGTTCTGCAAGGACCGCCTCGGCCTGGACACGCCGCTGGGCGCGATCGACACCGACCGGCTCAACGTCAACGGCTCGTCGCTGGCCGCCGGGCACCCGTTCGCCGCCACCGGCGGGCGGATCGTGGCGACCCTGGCCAAGCTGCTTGCCGAGAAGGGCAGCGGACGCGGACTGATCTCCATCTGTGCGGCCGGTGGTCAGGGTGTGACCGCGATCCTGGAACGCTGACCGCGCGGATCACCCCTTATCGGGGTTAGCGCCAGCAGGCGTTAACTGCCCGTTCAGGAGTCGGCCCGCTGGCGGAGGGTTTACCACGCGATGGTGATCGTTGCCGCGCCCTGGGCGCGGAACTGATCGCTCCTGCGTGCGGAACGGGGCCGTAACACTATGGAGTCCGTCGTTTCCCGGACGGCCATCCTCTCGGTGGTCATCCCCATGTTCAACGAGACCGCGGTCATTCCGGCCCTGGTCGCCCGGCTGCGACCGGCGCTGGATGCACTCGGCGTCGACTACGAGGTGGTCGCCGTCGACGACGGCAGCCGGGACGACACCGTGTCGGTGCTCTTCGACCACGGCCGGGCCTGGCCGCAGCTGCGGGTGCTTCGACTGCGGCGCAACAGCGGCCACCAGGCGGCGCTGACCGCCGGCCTCCACCGTGCCGTCGGCCAGTGGGTGGTCAGCCTCGACGCCGACCTCCAGGATCCGCCGGAGACCATCGCCGAGATGCTCCGGGTGGCGCGCGAGGACGGTGTGGACGTCGTCTACGGCGTCCGCGCCGACCGCAGCACCGACACGATCTTCAAGCGCAACACCGCCCGGGGCTACTACTGGATGATGCGCCGGATCGTCGGCGCCGACCTGCCCGCGCAGGCCGGCGACTTCCGGTTGCTCAGCCGGGACGTGATCGAGGTGCTGCGCTCGCTGCCCGAACGCGCCCCGGTCTACCGGCTGCTGGTGCCATCGCTCGGCTTCCCCAGCGCCGAGGTGCGCTACGACCGCGCGGCGCGGGCCGCCGGGGAGACGAAGTATCCGCTGCGCCGGATGGTGGCCCTGGCCTGGGAGAGCACGGCCAACTTCTCCGCCGCGCCACTGCGAGTCGCCACCTGGCTGGGGATGTCGAGTTTCCTGCTCTGTCTTGCACTGATCGTGTTCGGCGTGGTCGTCCACGTCTCCGGTGCCACGATCCCCGGCTGGACCTCGATGTTCGTCGCGGTGTTGCTGCTCAGTGGGGTGCAGTTGATCTGCCTCGGCCTCCTGGGCGAATACGTCGGCCGGATCTACGCCACCGTGCAGAGCCGGCCGGCCTTCCACGTCGGGTTCGACTCGCTTGACGAACTGCCGGCCGCCGAGACGGCTGCGCAGAGTCGGGCCGACTTCGGGCCGGCGGTCAGCGCCCGTGGCTGACACCCTGCTGGCCGAACGGATCGACGCCCCGGCACCGGTGTCACGTCGGAGCGCCCTCCTGCCGGTACTCACCACGCTCCCGTGGGCGCTCGTCATCGCGGCCGTGCTCCTGGTCTGGTCACGCGGCGACGTGCCGACCTCTGACCTCGCCCGGTTCTCCGCGTACTGGGTGTTCGCGCTCGTGCTCCCCGGGGCACTGACGCACCGCGCAATTCGCGGCAGCCGGGGCAACCTTCCGGAGGACCTCGCCTATGGCGCGGCCACCGGCCTGCTGCTCGAGATCGTCGCCTGGGCGCTGGCTGCGGCGACCGGCCAGCAGTCCCTGCTGCGCTGGTGGTCGCTGCCCGTGCTCCTCGCCTTCGCCGCCGCCCCCGGGCTCCGCCGGCACTGGCGGGTCGGCGAGCGACGACCGCTGCCGGTCCTGTGGCACTGGGCGATGGGCGCGGCGCTGCTGGTGGTCGTGGCCTGGGGATACATCCAGTGGCGGATGGTGCCGCTGCCACCTGTCCACGGCGGCTACTACCAGGACCTGCTCTACCACCTGGGGCTGGTGCAGGAGCTGACCCGGACGATTCCGTTCGAGTTGCCGCACGTCGCGGGGGAGGGGCTGCGCTACCACTACCTCTCCGACGCGCACATCGCCAGCGCCAGCATGATCACCGACATCGCGCCGACGACGGTGCTGTTGCGACTCTGGCTGGTGCCGGTGATCGGCACGGCGGTGGTGCTCGCGGCCGGGCTCGCCCGCGACCTGAGTGGTGCCGTCTGGGTCGGGCCGGTGGTCGCTGTCGCCGGTTTCGTCGGGACGACCGTCACGCTCGGCTCGGCCGTGGGCGCGTCCGGCGAGATGCCCCTGTCGTACGCCAGCCCGTCCCAGACGTACGTGCTGGTGCCGTTGCTGTTGCTCGTCGGCCTCTGTGTCGACGTGGCGCGAGGACGGTCCCTCGGCCTGGCCTGGGCGCTGGTCCCGGTGCTCGGCCTGGTCTGTGCGGGGGCGAAGTCCAGTGCGTTGCCACCGCTGATCGCCGGCCTGGGTCTCACCGCGGCCGTGTTCTGGTGGCGGGAGCGGCGGGTGCCACAGCCTGCCCTGGTGGCGCTGGCCTGCCTCGTGGCGGCAATGGCGCTCGGCTTCCGACTGTTCGCCGGTGGTGGTGCCTCCACGCTGCGCGTGCAGGCGTTGGCGCTGCTGCACTTCATCGGCCCGTACTCGGAAACGCTCGGTGGTGGCGACGGAATCTGGCCGGACGCGCCACTGCCGCCGGGCATCAACGACGGCGGTGCCCTCGGCTGGCTGCTGGCGTTCTCCGTGGTCGCCTGGTGGGTGCTGGGCCAGGCGCCGCGGTGGGTGGGCATGACCCTGCTGGTCGAGCGGGAGCACCGGGCCGACGCTGCCGTCTGGCTGCTCGCCGGCACGGTGCTTGCCGGAGCTGCCACCACCTGGGTCTTCCAGCACCCGTCGATCAGCCAGATCTACTTCTGGATGGGTGTCATCCCGGTCGGTGCGGTATTGACCGCCTGGTCGCTCGCCGCGGCCCGGGCACCCTGGCCGGTGCTGGTGGTGCCCGCCGTGGCGGGAGCGTTGGCGGGGCTGGCCACGGCCGGCACGGTGGTGGGCTTCGCCGTGCCGAAGATCGCCCGTCCCGGCACTCCCTACACCTCGACCATCGAGGGGTGGCTGCGGGTGCTGGGTGCGTCGGCGGTCCGGTATGTGGTGTTCGCGGCGGTGGCCGCCGCCCTCGCCGTCGGGGTGGCCGCCCTGTGGCGGCGGCGCGTCCCGTCACCGGGCGGCCGTCGGCGAGCGGTGACGATCGCGGTGGCCGGGGTCACCGCCGCGATGCTCGGTGCCAGCGGCGCCGTTGCCGTGGGCGGCGTCGTCCGCTCGGTGCTGACCGAACCGGTGCCGGCGACCGGGCCGCAGCCGTACGCGCTGACCGCCGACGAGATGCGCGCGGCGTTGTGGCTGGACGAGCACGCCGCCGCCGACGACGTGGTCGCCACCAACGTGCACTGCCGGCCGGTGCGGACCACCCAGCACTGCGATGCCCGGGCGTTCTGGGTGACCGGTCTGGGCGGGCACCGGACAGTGGTGGAGAGCTGGGGATACACCGACGCGGTCGTGGCCGCGCACGGTGTCGACAACCTGGGGTACGCCCGGCAGAACTTCCCCGATCAGGAGCTGCTCGCGTTCAACGACCGGGTGTTCACCGCGCCGACAATGGCCGACCTGGATCGGCTCCGGACGCGGCACGGGGTCCGGTGGCTGTTCGCCGACAGCAGGGCGGGCGCGGTGTCGCCGGAACTGGCCCGGCTGGCCCGGGTTCGGCTGGTCGCCGGCTCGGTCACCGTCTACGAGCTCAACAGGCCCTGACCAGCCCGGTTCGGGCGATGGCCCGCGGGTGCGGGACAATGAGGTACGTGACGACGATCCCCAACGTGCTGGCCAACCGGTACGCCTCGCCCGAACTGGTCGCCCTCTGGTCTCCGGAGGAGAAGGTCCGGATGGAGCGGCGGCTCTGGCTCGCCGTGCTCCGCGCTCAGCGTGACCTGGGTGTGGCCGTGCCCGACGGCGTGGTCGAGGCGTACGAGCGGGTGCTCGACCAGGTCGACCTCGCCTCGATCGCCGAGCGGGAGCGGGTCACCCGGCACGACGTGAAGGCCCGGATCGAGGAGTTCAGCGCGCTCGCCGGGCACGAGCACGTGCACAAGGGGATGACCTCACGTGACCTCACCGAGAACGTCGAGCAGCTTCAGGTGCGTGCCTCGCTGGAGCTGATCCGGGACCGGGTGGTGGCCACCCTCGCCCGGTTGGCGTGGCTGGCGTACGAGCACTCCGAGCTGGTGATGACCGGCCGTTCGCACAACGTGGCCGCGCAGGCCACCACGCTGGGCAAGCGCTTCGCGTCGGCGGCGGAGGAGCTGCTCATCGCGTACGAGCGGTTGGAGGACCTGATCGCCCGCTACCCGCTGCGGGGGATCAAGGGACCGGTCGGCACCGCCGCCGACCAGCTCGACCTCTTCGACGGCGACGCCGACAAGGTGGCCGAGTTGGAGCGGCGGGTCGCCGAGCACCTGGGCTTCTCCCGGGTGCTGGACAGCGTCGGGCAGGTCTACCCACGTTCGCTCGACTTCGACGTGCTGGCCGCGCTGGCCCAGACCGCTGCGGCTCCGTCGTCGCTGGCCACCACGATCCGGTTGATGGTCGGTCAGGAGTTGGCGACCGAGGGCTTCAAGCCGGGCCAGGTCGGGTCCAGCGCCATGCCGCACAAGATGAACACCCGCTCGTCGGAGCGGGTGAACGGCTTCGCGGTGATCATCCGGGGTTACCTGTCGATGGTCGGCGAGCTGGCCGGTGACCAGTGGAACGAGGGGGACGTGTCCTGCTCGGTGGTCCGCCGCGTGGCCCTGCCGGACGCGTTCTTCGCCGCCGACGGGCTGTTCCAGACGTTCCTCACCGTGCTCGACGAGTTCGGCGCGTACCCGGCGGTGATCAACCGGGAGTTGGAGCGGTTCCTGCCGTTCCTCGCCACCACGAAGATCCTGGTGGCGGCGGTCCGGCGGGGTGTCGGCCGGGAGGTCGCCCACGAGGTGATCAAGGAGCACGCGGTCGCGGTGGCCCTGGCCATGCGCGAGCAGGGCTCGCCGGAGAACGACCTGTTCGACAGGTTGGCGGCCGACGGCCGGCTCGGCCTGTCCCGCACCGACATCGACGCGCTGGTCGCGGACCGATCCGCCTTCGTCGGCGCCGCCGCAGCGCAGGTCGAAGCGATCACCCGCCGAATCACCAAGGTAGTCCAAACCCACCCAAACGCCGCAACCTACGCCCCACCCCCCATCCTCTAACTCGGAAGTAGACCCACTTCCTCCCGATTAGGGCCGCTTCGCGCAGCGGAGCGACAGCGACTAACCCCGCTCCCCGCTCCCCGCTCCCCGCTCCCCGCTCCCCGCTCCCCGCTCCCCGCTCCCCGCCGCCCACCCCACCTCCCTGTCGTCCGTTGATCATGGGGTTATAGCCATGACACGCCGATGCGGCGGGCAATAACCTCATGATCAACGGGGTGGCTGGGTGGGTGGGTGGGGCTGGGGTGGGGTGGGGTGGGGTGGGTTAGTCGCCGGTTGCGGTTTCTGCTGCCGTTCTCAGGTTGGGGGCGCTTGCCGGTTCGGCGATGCCACCTGGCGATTCCGTGAAGCCCGCGACCTCCGCGGTCTCCGCGGCGACCGCCGGCTGGTCGGCCGGCATGACCTCGGGCATCTTGGGTACGGCGACCACCGCCGTTCCGTACGCGCAGATCTCCATCCACATCTCGCCGCAGTCGCGGCTGTCGAAGCGCATACCGATCACCGCGTTCGCGCCGAGCCGCAGGGCCTCCTCGCCGAGCCGGGACACCGAGTCGGTGCGCCACCGGGTCAGGTTGTCCGGGGCCATGGGGTCGTACGCGCCGCCGCGCAGGTTCTTGACCCCCTCGCGGTACGGGTTGCGTGTCCTGGCCATCGAGGACACGACCTCGCCCAGGATCTGGCGGATCTCATAGCCGGGCAGTTGCTCTGTCGTCACGACCAGCACGATTCCGATGCTGTCAGGAGTGGCCGGACCCGATCGGGTGCATTGTTCACCTGATCGGATGCTGCAAAACAGCGCGGCGCGGACGGCCGACACGGTGCCGACCATCCGCGCCGCCCGGGGCGTTAACCGTCAGACACCGGCCACCGAGGTGATCCAGGCCCGGTTGTACGCAACGCTGCCGTAATTCTGGATGCTGTAGCCGTCGGCGGTGGAGGCGACGCCCACCTGCTGACCGTTGTAGAACTGGGGGCCGCCAGAGTCGCCCCGCCAGGCGTTACCGCTGATCTCGGTGCTGCGGATCGCCTGCCCGCCGTACGCGTCGGTGACGCTGTTGCTGGTCACCCGCACGGTGGCGGTCTTGAGCTGGCTGGACGCGGAGCAGCCGCTGTAGCAGGTCATGCCCCACCCGTAGATCGAGTTGGTCGAGTTGATGGGCGGGTTGCTGCTGGCCAGGGTGACCGCAGACGTGCTGACCGTGCTGGAGAGCCGCATGAGGGCGAGGTCGTTGCGGGTGTAGGTGGCGCTCACCGTACGGGTGACTCCGCCCGAGGCGCGGTAGACGCTGCCGACCCGCACCGACATGGTGCCGCTGATGCAGTGGCGGGCGGTGAGCACCCACTGCGCGGCGATGACGCTGCCGGAGCAGGTGAACGAGCCGTTGCTCAGCACCGCGGCGGCCCAGGGCGCGGACGCGACGGTGTTGCCGCCGATGATGGGTTGCGGGCCGGGCGGGGCGGCGGACGCGCCGGAGGCGGCGCCGAGGGCGCCGACCAACGCGGTGCTGAGGACGGCGAGCAGGGGGCGGATGCGCATCGGGTGGACTCCTTGGACGGGCGGACCCGGGGTCGCCGGGTGCGGGAGGGCGACAGCGGGGGTTCCCACCAACGCCTATATCGACCTACATCGATGCACGATAGGCCCCAGGGCTGCCGTTATCAAGATTTTGATCGGGATTGATCAATGTAACGATTTGGCTACCGAAAGCGCCGTATATGTCCTGGTGCAGCCACCTGTCGCGCTCCCTGAGTCATCCTGGGCGTCGGTAATGTCGATCACTGCCTGAACTGCACCGGCCGGTGCGCCCGTGGCGATATCTGCCAGGTACGCTGGCTGCGCTCGCCCGTTGTGGGTCGGCACCCAACTGCGTACACAGTCAGGAGTGCCCAGTGCCTCGCGTCGTCGTCGACGTCATGCTCAAGCCCGAGATCCTCGATCCGCAGGGCCAGGCCGTCGCAAACGCGCTGCCCCGGCTCGGCGTCGGTGACGTCGCCTCGGTTCGGATCGGCAGGCGGATCGAGATCGAGTTCACAGGTGAACCGGACCTGGACCGCGCTCGGGAGATTGCCGACAAGCTGCTTGCCAACCCGGTGATCGAAGACTTCACCATCCGCCTGGTCGAGGCCGACGAGACCGCGGGCGCCCGCTCGTGACCGCCCGGGTCGGTGTCGTCACCTTCCCTGGCTCGCTCGACGACGGGGACGCGGCCCGAGCCGTCCGGATCGCCGGTGCCGAGCCGGTCCGGCTCTGGCACGGTGACCCGGATCTGCACGGGGTGGACGCGGTAGTGCTGCCCGGCGGCTTCTCCTACGGCGACTACCTGCGCTGCGGCGCCATCGCCCGGTTCGCGCCGGTGATGGAGACGATCGTGGACGCCGCCCAGGGTGGTCTGCCGGTGCTCGGCATCTGCAACGGCTTCCAGATCCTGTGCGAGGCGCACCTGCTGCCCGGCGCGCTCACCCGCAACCAGCACCTGCACTTCCGCAACCGGGACCAGGTCCTGCGCATCGAGTCGGCCGGCACCGCGTGGACCAACGCGTTCCAGCCCGGCCAGGAGGTGCTCATCCCGGTCAAGAACGGCGAGGGCTGCTACGTCGCGGACACCGCGACGCTGGACCAGCTCGAAGCCGAGGGTCGGGTGGTCGCCCGTTACGTCGGCGGCAACCCCAACGGGTCGATGCGCGACATCGCCGCGATCACCAACGCCGCGGGCAACGTGGTCGGCATCATGCCGCACCCCGAGCACGCGGTGGAGGCGCTCACCGGTCCTTCGTTGGACGGCCTCGGCTTCTTCACGTCGGTCCTCAAGCACCTGGTGGGGGCGCCGGCATGACCGGCGACACGATCATCGGTCTGCTCAACCGTCGGTCTGGCGGGCACGAGCGCAGCGAGGAGAGGTCATGACCACCCATCCGGACCCGGTACGCGACACGCCCGAGGCGTACTCCGCCCCGGCGCAGCCGGCCCAGCCGAGCGCGGCGCAGCCCGTCGCCGCGGCCCCGCCGGCCACCGCCGTGTGGACCGAGGGCGTGGACACCGTGCCGCGCGCCGGTGGCACCCCGGGCGAGCTTCAGCCGTACACCGAGCTGGGTCTGCGGGACGACGAGTACGACCGGATCCGGCAGATCCTCGGCCGCCGGCCCACGCAGTCCGAGCTGGCGATGTACTCGATCATGTGGAGCGAGCACTGCTCCTACAAGTCGAGCAAGGTGCACCTGCGCCAGTTCGGCGAGAAGGCACCGCCCAGCGACCGGATGCTCGCCGGCATCGGTGAGAACGCCGGTGTCGTGCAGATCTCCGACGAGCTGGCGGTTACCTTCAAGGTCGAGTCGCACAACCACCCGAGCTTCGTCGAGCCGTACCAGGGTGCGGCCACCGGCGTCGGCGGCATCGTCCGGGACATTCTCGCCATGGGCGCCCGCCCGATCGCGGTGATGGACCCGCTGCGCTTCGGTGCCGCGGACCACCCGGACACCGCCCGCGTGCTCACCGGCGTGGTTGCCGGCGTCGGCGGCTACGGCAACTGCCTCGGTCTGCCCAACATCGGTGGTGAGTTGGTCTTCGACCCCTCCTACCAGGGCAACCCGCTGCTCAACGCGCTCTGCCTGGGCGTGCTGCCGGTCAGCCGGTTGCAGAACAAGGCCGCCGCCGGCCCGGGCAACGTTGTCGTGCTGATGGGCGCCAAGACCGGCCGCGACGGCATCGGCGGCGTGTCGGTGCTGGCCAGCGCCACCTTCGACGAGGGCAGCGAGGCCCGCCGCCCCGCCGTGCAGGTCGGCGACCCGTTCACCGAGAAGCTGCTGATCGAGGCGTGCCTCGAGCTGTACGACGGCCAACTGGTCGTCGGCATCCAGGACCTCGGCGGTGCCGGCCTGACCTGCGCGCTCACCGAGACCGCCGCCGCGGCCGGCACCGGCATGCGGGTCTGGCTGGAGCGGGTGCCGCTGCGCGAGCCCTCGATGGACCCGCACGAGATCCTCGCGAGCGAGTCGCAGGAACGGATGCTGCTGGTCGTCGAGCCGGACAAGCTCGAGGCGGTGCTCAAGACCTGCGAAAAGTGGGGCGTGCTCGCCACCGCGATCGGCGAGGTCACCGCACCGGAGCCGGACGGCCGCCCCGGCCGACTGGCGATCACCTGGCAGGACCACCTGGTCGTCGACGTGCCGCCGGGTTCGCTCGTCGACGACGGCCCGGTCTACGCCCGGCCGATGCGGGAGCCGGCCGACCTGATCCTGCTCCAGGCCGACCGTGCCGAGACGCTGCCCCGCCCGGCCGACCCGGAGGCGCTGCGGGAGACCCTGCTGCGCATGATCGCGTCGCCGAACCTGGCCGACAAGACCTGGGTCACCGAGCAGTACGACCGTTACGTGCTGGGCAACACCGTGCTCGCCCAGCCGGAGGACGGCGGCGTGATCCGGGTCGACGAGCGGACCGGTCTCGGCGTGGCGCTGTCGTTGGACGGCAACGGCCGGTACGCCAGGCTCGACCCGTACCACGGCACCAAGCTGGCCCTGGCCGAGGCGTACCGGAACGTGGCGGTGACCGGCGCGAAGCCGATCGCCGTGACCAACTGCCTCAACTTCGGCTCCCCCGAGGACCCGGGCGTCATGTGGCAGTTCGCCGAGGCCGTCCGCGGCCTCGCGGACGGCTGCCTGGAGCTGGGCATCCCGGTGACCGGCGGCAACGTCAGCTTCTACAACCAGACCGGCGCGGCGGCCATCCACCCGACCCCGGTGGTCGGTGTGCTGGGTGTGCTGGACAACGTCGCCGACCGGGTGCCGATGGGCTTCGTCCCGCGGCCCGGTGGTGATCACGACCAGCTCTACCTGCTCGGCGAGACGAACGTGGAGCTGTCCGGCTCGGAGTGGGCCTGGGTGACGCACGAGCACCTCGGCGGCATCCCGCCGCAGGTCGACCTTCTCCGGGAGAAGGCGCTCGCCGAGCTGCTGGCCGAGGCCGCCCGGGTGGGTCACCTGGCCTCCGCGCACGACCTCTCCGACGGTGGTCTCGCCCAGAGCCTGGTCGAGTCCTGCCTGCGTCGCGGCGTCGGTGCCCGCATCGCGGTGCCGGAGCAGTTCGCCGAGGGCTCGATGCCGTTCGTCTACCTGTTCAGTGAGTCCGCCACCCGGGCGCTGGTGTCGGTGCCGCGTGGCCACGACAAGGCGTTCGCGGCGCTCTGCGCCGAGCGGGGGGTGCCGTTCGAGCTGATCGGTGTCACCGACCCGACCGGCGGCGCCCTTGAGGTGCACGGCCAGTTCCGGATCGAGCTGGACGAGCTGCGCCGGGCCCACACCGAGACGTTGCCGCGCCTCTTCGGGGGTTCGGCGTCCGTCGAGGTGCCCGCGCCGGCCACCGGCGTGGCGGGCGCGGTCGAGGCCGTCCCACTGCCGGTCGCCCCGGCGGAGGGGATCGACCCGGCCGAGGTGCTCTCCGAGCCGATCGCCTCTTCGGGGCCGTCCCCGGAGACCGGCGCTGTCGAGCCGATCGGTCCGGCACAGCCTGGTCGGTCGTCCGAGTCTGACACCGGTGTCACCGAACCGTCGCCTGACGAGCGCTGAGGCGTTGGCGGCCGCTGTCTACGGCCAACCCGGCTCCGGTGCCCGGTTCGACTGGGGGCTGACCGGGGCGGCCGAGCTCGGCCGGGTCTGCGCGGCGCTGGTGGTGGTGGACGTGCTGTCGTTCACCACCGCCGTGGAGGTGGCGGTCGCCCGGGGCATGCGGGTGCACCCGTTCCCGTGGGGTGAACAGGCCGCCGAGTACGCGGTGCGCGTCGGCGCGGTCGCGGCGGTGGGAAGACGGCAGGCGAGCGCGGAACATCCGTGGTCGCTCTCGCCCGCCGCGCTGAGCACCGCACCGGTGGTGGCGGATCTGGTACTCCCCTCACCGAACGGCTCCGCCATCAGCGCTGCCGCCAGCGCCACCGGCCTGCCGGTGGTCGCGGCGTGCCTGCGTAACGCACGGGCCGTCGGGCGTTGGCTGCGCCGCCAGGGGTACGGCACCGTGGACGCTCCGATCGGGGTGATCGCCTCCGGGGAACGGTGGCCGGACGGGTCGCTGCGCCCGTCGGTGGAGGACCAACTCGGTGCCGCCTCGGTGCTCGACGCTCTCTCCGGCGTACCGGGCGGGCTGTCCGTGGAGGCCGCCATGGCACTTGCCGCGCTGGCGAGCACTCCGGATGTGCCCGCCGCGGTGCGGGGGAGCGTGTCCGGGCGGGAATTGACCGAGGGCGGCTTCGCCGAGGACGTGAACGTGGCCGTCCGGGTCGGCGTGTCGGACGTCGTGCCGGTCCTCAACCAGGGTGTCTTCTCCGCCGCCTGAGCGTGCTTGGGTGATCGACTCGTGCCGTGCCACGCCGGGCCGTGCCACGCCGGGCCGGGCCGGGCCGGGCCACGCCGGGCCGTGCCACGCCGGGCCGGGCCGGGCCGGGCCACGCCGGGCCGTGCCACGCCGGGCCGTGCCACGCCGGGCCGTGCCACGCCGGGCCGTGCCACGCCGGGCCGGGCCGGGCTAACGCCACGCTGCGCTTGGGTGATCAACTCGGCTTGCAGGAAGCCGCGGTGTCCAGGCAGGCGGGACGCCACGACTTCCTTGATCACGAGTAGATCTTGAATGCGAAACGGCCACCCGGAGATCCGGGTGGCCGTGTCCGTGCGCTGCTGTGGTCGGTCAGTCGTCCAGCCAGTCGAGACGTCGGCCACCCCGGTCGGTCGCGGGCGGGGTCTCCGGTCGGGGCCGACCACCGGTCGGTTGGCCGTAGCCGCCCTGGTCGTAGCCTCGGTCGTCGTAGCCGCCACGCTGCTGCGGGGGTTCCTGACCGTAGGTGCCGCCCTGGTCGTAGCCGCCGGTCGGTTGGCCGTAGCCGCCCTGGTCGTAGCCTCGGTCGTCGTAGCCGCCACGCTGCTGCGGGGGCTCCTGACCGTAGGTGCCGCCCTGGTCGTACCCGCCGGCCGGTTGGCCGTAGCCGCCCTGGTCGTACCCGCCGGCCTGCTGGCCGCCGTACCCCCCAGTCGGCTCGGCGGCCCGACCGCCGTACGGAGCCGGATCGGGCTGGCCGTACCCCGGCCCCTGCTCCGGCTGGTAGACGCCTGTGGCGTACGGGTCCGCCGGTGCCGGGTACTGGGTGCTGTCGCCGGTGTACCGGCCGGTCGGCTCGTCGTACCGCTCGCCGTAGGCCGCCCCGCCTGCGGGAGCGGGCGGGTAGGCGGCGGTCCCCCCGGGCTGGGCCGGATAGTCGCGACTGCCGTAGCCGCCACCGGACGCGGGAGCGTTGCCGTAGCCGCCACCGGACGCGGGAGCGTTGCCGTAGCCGCCACCGGACGCCGGCGCGTTGCCGTAACCAGCGCCGGAACCGGGTGCCGCACCGTAGCCGTCGGCGGCGCCGTAGCCGCCCTCGGCACCTGCCGGGGTGCCGTAACCACCGTCGGACGCGGGGGCGTTGCCGTAACCGCCGCCGGAAGCGGGGGCGTTGCCGTAGCCGCCGGCCCCGTACCCGCCGGGCGCGGGCTCGTCGCCGTAGCCGGCACCGCCCCACCCCTGCTGCCCCGCGCCGCCGTACGCCTGCGCCGGAGCGCCGTACGGGTCCGGTGGGACGTCGTCGACCACCGGGCGGTGCATCATCGTCGGTGCCTCGCTCAGCGCCGCACCGCCGACCATGGTCGGGTCCGCGCCGCCGACGGGCCGGCCGCCGGACATCCGGGCCTGGTCGTCGGCGCCGCGATAACCGCCCCGTGCCGGCGGCACCACAGCGCCGCCACCAGCCGCAGCCGGGTCGTCGTCGTCGCCGCCGTTCTCCTTGCGCTTCATCCAGAGCAGGACGATCGTTCCCACACCGGCGGCCACCAGCAGACCACCGAGCAGAATGATCAGGTACGAGCCCGCGCCGTTGCCGCCCTCCTCGGTCTTCGAGGCGTTCGCCGGCGGGCCCGCGCTGGCGTCGTCGGCGGCCTGGTCGTCCGCGCCCTCATCGGTCGGCTCCTCGGTGGGAGTGGCCTCGGCGGTGGCGGACGGCGTGGGGGTGGGCGTCCCCTCGACCTTGATCGCGAGGCTGATCCGTTGCCCGGTGATGGCCTGCCCGGCAGCGGCGGTCAGCGTCTTGCGAGCCTGCACGTTGTCGAAGGTGGCACCCAGGTCGATCCGACCCGGCGCGATCGGCTTCTCCGTGGTGCCGGTGAAGCGGAAGTTGCCGCTACCGTCGCTCGTGGTGTCGAAGCGCTTGCCGGTGCTGTCCAGCAGCATGACCACCGCGTTCGGCACTGCCTTGCTGTCGGCCTGGACGACCACCTTGCCGGAGACCGACTGCACGGTCGGCGTCTGCGGCGATGGCGGCGCGGCGGCCGCCTTGACGGTGACCCGGAGCGTGCGGGAACCACCGTCTCCCGACACCGTGATCTTCGCCGAGGTGCCGTTGGCCGCAGGCGCGTCGCCCGCTGCCGTCAGGGTCAGCGTCACTGGTTTCGGGTCGGCTGACTCGAAGTTGATCGGCCCGCAGCCCCCGCAGCTGACGCCGTCGGGCAGGTCGGTGATGTCGATGTCCGCGGACTTCTCGTCCGGGTCCGGACGGACGAGCACGTTGACGGTGCTGCTCTTGCCCGCGTCGATCGTGGTCGAGTTGTCAGCTGTGCTGATCTTTGCGGCCATTGCTGGTGTGGCGGGGACGGCGAGCAGAGCGCCGGCAACCAGCGCTACGACCACACCGGCCCGCTGCTTCCAGGCACGTCGGTGTGTTGACACGTCCACCGCCTTCCGGGCTGACTTCCCTCTGACCGGCGGGGCGCCGGGCCGGGGATCATCACGGTTCGAATACGCCGTCGGCAACTATGCCTTGTCCAACTGGATTGGCGCGACCCAGGGCCAACGTCAGGTGGCTGGCCTTCGGGTCGTATCGTCCCTTCGTGTCCTCTCCGCACAGTAAGTCCGCTGCCGTTGCGGCCGCGTTGTCGGCGCTCGACGAGGGGCGTGCACCCGAACGGCCGGTGTTCCGAGAGGCGGTCCGGTCGTTGTTGGCCATCCTCGCGGAGCGCGCCCCCGGCCGATCGGTGGAGGTGCGCGTACCACCATACGGTGCGATCCAGTGCGTACCCGGCCCTCGACACACCAGGGGAAACCCGTCAAACGTGGTCGAGATGGCTGCGGACACCTGGTTGGAGTTGGCCACCGGGCGGATCGGATGGGCGGAGGCGGTCACCGAGGGTCGCGTCCAGATGAGCGGTGTCCGGGCGGACCTCTCGGCCTATCTGCCCCTCTGATCGTCCGATGTCCTACTCACCGTGACGCTCGGCATGGGAAACGTGACTATCTGTGTCGATGGCGATTCGCGTACACTGTCAGGCGATGAGAGTGGTCCCGGCAGACGAGTGTGGATCCGCCCGTGATCCCGCCCAGCCGGTCCAGACCAGCATGAGGGAGCGGTAGGTGCCCCGAGGCGACGGCCGGCTGAGCCACGACCTTGACCCCCAACGACCTGGCCCCCAAGACGCCTGTGGTGTCTTCGGTGTCTGGGCGCCCGGCGAAGAGGTCGCCAACCTGACCTACTTCGGCCTCTACGCCCTGCAGCACCGCGGCCAGGAGGCGGCGGGCATCGCGGTGAGCGATGGCTCCGGCGTGGTGGTCTACAAGGACCTCGGCCTGGTGGCCCAGGTCTTCGACGAGCCCACCCTGGCGAGCCTGCGCGGCCACCTGGCCATCGGGCACGCCCGATACTCCACGACCGGCGCGTCCAACTGGGAGAACGCCCAGCCGACGATCCGGTCCACCACCTCCGGCACGACCATCGCGCTGGCCCACAACGGCAACCTGGTCAACACCGCCGAGTTGGAGAAGGAGGTCGCCGAGCGCGGCCTCGTCGCGGACGGCTCGACGAACGACACCTCCCTGGTGACGATGCTGCTCGCCGGCCGACCGGATCTGTCGGTCGAGGCGGCCGCACTGGAGGTGCTGCCGCAGCTGCGCGGCGCGTTCAGTTTCGTCTTCATGGACGAGTCGACCCTCTACGCGGCCCGCGATCCGCACGGCGTCCGCCCGCTGGTGCTCGGCCGCCTGGAGCGCGGGTGGGTGGTGGCCAGCGAGACGGCCGCCCTGGACATCGTCGGTGCGAGTGTGGTCCGTGAGGTCGAGCCGGGTGAGCTGATCGCCATCGACGAGGACGGGCTGCGCTCCACCCGGTTCGCCGCGCCCGAGCCGAAGGGCTGCCTCTTCGAGTACGTCTACATCGCCCGCCCGGACGCCACGATCGCCGGGCGCAACGTCCACGCGGCCCGGGTGCAGATCGGTCGACAGTTGGCCAAGGAGCACCCGGTCGAGGCCGACCTGGTGATCCCCGTGCCGGAGTCCGGCACCCCGGCCGCGATCGGCTACGCGGAGGCGTCCGGCATCACCTACGGTGCCGGCCTCATGAAGAACCCGTACGTGGGTCGCACGTTCATCCAGCCGTCGCAGACCCTGCGTCAGCTCGGCATCCGCCTCAAGCTCAACCCGCTGCGGGAGAACGTCCGGGGCAAGCGGTTGGTGGTCGTGGACGACTCGATCGTGCGGGGCAACACCCAGCGCGCCATCGTCCGGATGCTGCGTGAGGCGGGGGCGCTGGAGGTGCACGTCCGGATCTCCTCCCCGCCCGTCAGTTGGCCGTGCTTCTACGGCATCGACTTCGCCACCCGGGCGGAGCTGCTGGCCAACGGGTTGGACAACGACGGCATCCGGCGCTCCATCGGCGCCGACACGCTGGGTTACGTTTCGCTTCCTGGCCTGATCGCCGCAACCGAGCAGCCGAAGACCCGGCTGTGTCGGGCATGTTTCGATGGGGAGTACCCGATCGAGTTGCCGGCCGGCAACCTGATCGGCAAGCACGTGCTCGAAGGGGTGGGTCGACGGGTCGCGAACTCGGCGCCGGAAGCCCCGCACACAAACGGCTCGTCCGTCGCCACTCCGGGTGGCGTTACCGCAAACCGCCCGTAGCACCAACCGGCGCGGCCCGGCCACCGTCGGCGCGGCACCGAGAACCAAAGGGGAGAACCGTGACGCACGTGTCCGAGCGCAACGGCGCAGGAAGCAGCCCGACCGGCGCCGGCGGCGACCGACAGCCCTGGACTGCCGGCACCAGCCGGCAGGCCCGCAAACGCTCGGTTTCGTACGCCGACGCCGGAGTTTCCATCGACGCGGGCGACCGCGCGGTGGAGCTGCTCAAGTCGAAGGTGCGCCAGACCCGCCGCCCTGAGGTGATGGGTGACCTCGGCGGGTTCGCCGGCCTGTTCCGGCTGGACACGAAGAAGTACAAGAGCCCGATCCTGGCGTCCTCCACCGACGGGGTGGGCACCAAGCTGGTCATCGCCCAGCAGATGGACATCCACGACACCGTCGGTATCGACCTGGTCGCGATGGTCGTCGACGACCTGGTGGCCTGTGGTGCCGAGCCGCTGTTCCTGCTCGACTACATCGCCACCGGCGAGGTCGTGCCGGACAAGGTCGCCGAGATCGGCGCGGGCATCGCCGACGGCTGCCGCTACGCCGGCTGCGCGCTGCTGGGCGGGGAGACCGCCGAGCACCCGGGCGTGCTCCGCCCGGACGAGTACGACATCTCCGCGACCGGTGTCGGCGTGGTCGAGGAAGCCGACATCCTCAGCCCGGAGCGGGTCGAGGTGGGGGACGCGGTGATCGCCATGCGTTCCTCCGGCCTGCACTCCAACGGCTACTCGCTGGTCCGGCACGTGCTGCTCGGCGCCGCCCGGATGCGACTCGACATCGTGATCGACGACTTCGGTCGGCAGCGGACCCTCGGCGAGGAGCTGCTCACCCCGACCAAGATCTACGCCAAGGACTGCCTCAAGCTGATCGCCGAGGCGGAGGTACGGGCGCTGTCCCACATCACCGGCGGCGGCATCCCCGGCAACCTGGTCCGGGTGCTGCCGGAGCACGTCGACGCGGTGGTCAACCGGTCCACGTGGAAGCCGCAGCCGATCTTCGACCTGATCCAGTCGAAGGGTCGCATCGACGACCACGACATGGAGTCGACCTTCAACATGGGTGTCGGCATGTTCGCGATCGTGTCGGCGGAGGACGCTGACCGCGCGCTGGCCACGCTCACCGGCCGTGGGGTCGAGGCGTGGCAGGCCGGCGAGATCATCGAGGGCACCGGCAACGTGCAGATGGTCGGTCAGCACACCCGAGGTTGATCACTCGCTGGTTATCGTACGGGCACCTGATCAGGGCTTCACCCGAGTGGCCAATGCCGCCTAGCCTGAAGGGCTCAGGCTAGGCGGAGGAGGGCGATGGCTGCTCGGGGACAGTCGTTCAGCGGGATGCGCGGTCTGGCGGCCGTCCCGTCGTACGTCGTCATGCAGCCGACCACCCTCTGCAACCTCGACTGCACGTACTGCTATCTGCCGTTTCGGGCCGCCGACCGGCGGATGCCGGTGGCGGTGGCCGCGGCGGTCGCGGCGGCGGTCAACCCCTGGGCGGCGACGGGTCGGTTCTCGGTGGTCTGGCACGGAGGTGAGCCGCTGGCGGCCGGCCGGGAGCACCTGGCCGACCTGATGGCCCCGTTCGGGCCCGACGTCGAACATCACGTGCAGACCAACGCCACCCTGATCGACGACGACTGGTGTGACTTCTTCACCAGGCACGAGATGCGGGTGAGCGTGAGCGTCGACGGTCCCCGGTCGCGCAACGGTTACCGGGTCAACCGGGGCGGCCAGCCGGCGTACGACCGGATCCTGCGGGGTGTCGACGCGCTGCGTCGGCACGGACTGCCGTTCTCCGCGCTGGCGGTGGTGTCCCGGCCGGAGCCGGGGCTCGCCACCGAGCTGTACGACTACTTCCTCGACCTTGGTTGTGACGTGTTGGGCGTCAACATCGAGGAGACCGAGGGGGTCAACACCCGCGACAACAGCCACGACCCGGCGGCGGTGACCGGCTTCTGGGCCGAGTTGGTCGCGGCCTGGCGTCGGGATCCCCGGATCCACCTGCGCGAGATCGAGTGGTCGCTGCGCTACGCCGCGGCCGTGCTCGACAACTCGGCGGACGGGGTGCTGCCCCGCCACCTGGACCCGATCCCGACGATCGGTCACGACGGCTCGGTGATCGTGCTGTCCCCGGAGTTGGCGGGCTTCAGCGACCCTCGCTACGGCGACTTCAGCAGCGGCAACGTGCTGCGGACCCCGCTGGCGGAGATCATCGCCGGTGCCGCGGCGACGCCGTGGGTCGGCGAGTTCCTGGCCGGGGTGGAGGCCTGCCGGGTGTCCTGCCCGTACTTCGGTTTCTGCGGGGGTGGACATGCCGCCAACCGTTACTTCGAGCTGGGGCGTTTTGACGGTACGGAGACCGAGCACTGCCGCAACAGCAAGATCCGCCTATTGGAGGGAGTGTTGGAGCATGCCCGAGACCACCAGTCACCGGCGCCCTGAGCGCGAAGCGGACGACGGCGTCACCGAACGGGTGCGGGAGGCGGGTCCCGCGCTGGTCGCGCTGTTGCAGGAGGCCGAAGACGCGCGGAGGCTGCGCTCCGAGGTTTCGGGAAGCGACGGCACCAGCGCGGTCTGCGCCTGGAACCACTTCGAGAACATCCCGACGTTCTACAACTGGAACAATCGCCCACGCTGAGGTGAGCCACGATCGGGGGCCTGTCGGGCGACCGGAGTCACTCCGGTCGGGTCAGGCCCCTGATCGTCGGCTACTACACCTGCACGGAACGTGCGTGAGCACGCGGACTTACCGCGTGCTCAGTTGCGTCGAGAGGTCAGCGGGTCGGACGGACCCAGGGATCCGGGTCGTCGTCCGCGTGATCCTCATCATCGTCGTCGACGGACTCTTTCGAGTTGTCGTCGAAGTGGTGCTCAGACTTACCAGCACCCGCCAGTTCGCGCTGCAAGGCGGTGAGGTCGGTGTTCGGGGAGTGGTACTTCAACTCCCGGGCCACCTTCGTCTGCTTGGCCTTAGCACGGCCGCGCCCCATGGCTCGACCCCCTCGCACAGAATGCGGGGCAGCCCGAAGGCGGGCCCCGATGACGTCAGGCATCTCTCGTGGCTCTTACGGTACATGGGGATGCCATCGTTCGGCACCTCGGGTTACCGTCAGCCGGCTCTGCGCGTCGCGTCGATCCGGCCGTCACCCAGTGTACCGGGTAAGGAGCGGATCGGTTAGCACCCGTGACACCGGACAAACCGCATCAAAGTTGACCCGACTTCAGCTTACCCAGGCGAGCCGGCCAGGGAGGCCCGGAGGCGGATCCCGTCGATCCGCCTCCGGGAACGCTCAGCGCAGGTGGATCCCGCGCAGCCGGCCGATGTCCGCCATCCGCCGCTCCGCCAGCCGGTCCGCGGCCACCGCCGGCGGCACGCCCTCGGCGTCAGCCAGGCGCAGGATCTCGCGTGTGGTGTCGTAGATCCGGGTCGCCCGCAGCTTCGCCCGCTCGAAGTTGAAGCCCTCGATCTCGTCGGCCACCTGGATGACGCCGCCCGCGTTGACGACGTAGTCCGGGGTGTAGAGGATGCCCCGGTCGGCGAGCAGCTTCTCGATGCCCGGGTGGGCGAGCTGGTTGTTCGCCGCTCCGGCCACCACCTTGGCGCGCAGCGCCGGCACGCTCTCGTCGTTCAGGGCGCCGCCCAGCGCACAGGGTGCGTACACGTCGATGTCCGCGGCGGCCAGCGCGCTGACGTCGTCCAGAAGGGTGACCTGCGGGTGGTTGGTACGCACCCACGCCAGCGCCTTCGGGTTGACGTCGGTGGCGACCACCTCGGCGCCGTCTTCGAGCAGGTGCCCGGTGAGGTACTTGCCGACCTTGCCCAACCCGGCCACCCCGACCCGGCGGCCCCGGAGGCTGGGGGTGCCCCAGACGTGCTCGGAGGCGGCGCGCATGCCCTGGAAGACACCCCAGGCGGTGAGGATCGACGAGTCGCCGGCACCACCGTGCTCCACGCTGCGCCCGGTCACGTAGCGGGTCTCCCGGGCCACGACGTCCATGTCCGCCACGTACGTGCCGACGTCACAGGCGGTGTAGTAGCGGCCGCCCAGCGACTCCACGAAGCGTCCGTACGCGCGCAGCAACGCCTCGCTCTTGAGCTGCTCCGGATCGCCCCAGATGACGGCCTTGCCGCCGCCCAGGTCCAGCCCGGCGAGCGCGTTCTTGTACGCCATCCCGCGCGACAGGTCGAGCACGTCGGCGAGGGCGTCCTCCTCGCTGTCGTACGGGTAGAAGCGGGTGCCGCCGAGCGCCGGCCCCAGCGCGGTGGAGTAGATCCCGATGATCGCCTTCAGGCCGCTCTGCTTGTCCTGGCAGAACACGACCTGTTCGTGACCTGTCGATACCGGGTCGTCGGTGCTCGCGAATACACCCATTGTTGGCTCCTGGAGTGGTGTGCGCCCTTGTGGGACGCGGACCTGGTGGACGCCGGCGGGGATGCTGCCGGTGCGATCGAGCCTAGTATCGGCCGCCCTGCGAGCGCTCGACGCGCCGCCGCCGTCCCACGTTGCGGCGCGCGTGGTCCGGCCGCTGACCGCGGACGGGTGCGGTTCGTGGGAGGATCGCGCCGTGCCGTCGCTCTTCGCTTCTTACCTGCGCGTGTACGAACCGCTGACCGCCTTCGACCGAGACCGGCAGAGCTACTGGCGCCGCTATGTCTCCGAGGGGCGGGCGGTGGCGCCGGTCGAGGGTCCCGGCCGGCAGCGGACGGCGGTGATCGAGGCGCTGGGCGCTGGCTGGACCCGACTGCCGGACCTGCCGGAGGAGGCGTACGTCCTGGAGACGGACGACAGCCTGCTGGTCTGCCCCTGGAACCTGCGGATCCGGGTCGCTGAGGCGGCGCTGAGCGCCCGGGACGGGGTGCCCTCGGTGCTCGCCGACGCCTTCGTGCCGCCGGTGCTGGCCGGGCAGGCCAGGGCGGTGATCGACGACTGGCGCAGCGGGGCCCGGGTGCTGGAGCACGGGGTGCCCCGGGTGCACGAGCAAATTGCCACGTGGGGCGTGCCGCTGCGCTGGTTCGTGCTCTTCGAGCCGGCCGAGCGGGACCTGGTCACCCAGCCGGGTCGCCGGGCGCTGCGCTACCGCACGGAGATCTCCAAGGCCCGCCGTCGGTCGTCCCGGGCGCTGTCGGTGTTGCGCAAGTCGGTGGGCGAGGCGCCGATCACCGAGGCGGTGGAGGAGGCGGCTCGTTGGCTGGAGGAGTTCCATCCCCGGTCGGTGGTCGAACTGGACTACGGCGGCCTGGTCGACCTGCTTCCCGACGAGACCCTCGTGGCGGACGACTCGCCCGAGTTGGTCGCCGAGGGCCTGGCGGGGCTGTCGCGTGGTGAGGCGGAGGAGGCGTCCGCCGCGTACGACAAACTGGTGGCCCGGTGGCGTGCGGTGCAGCTGCTGGAGCGGTGCAACTAGGGCATATGCCCGTAGGAGCGCTCCCAAGGTGAAGTGCGCTCGTAGTTGACGCATCACGAACCGTGATCATGAGTCCCAATAAGGTAGATTCTGGCATGTAAAAGTCGTAAAAATCGGGCATGGTTCATCCGTCCGTCTAGGGACCTTCATCCGTTCGGCCCATGTCGGACATCGGGGACTAGCCGGACCATGGGAGACGCGTCGGCCGGCGGGACCCCGGCCGATGTCTATACATGTGGAGGAGTGACCGATGGCATCGCGAACGCACGAACCAGAGCCGCTACTCACGCCGGCCGAGGTGGCGTCGATGTTCCGTGTCGACCCGAAGACGGTGACCCGGTGGGCCAAGGCGGGCAAGCTCAGCGCCATCCGCACTCTGGGTGGCCACCGTCGATACCGCGAGTCGGAGGTCAGGGCGTTGCTGCAGGGTCAGATCCCGCAGCAGCGGCAGGGCGACTGAGCGGCTCCAGTTTTTTCGGTCAGGGGCGGTGGATCTCGATCCGCCGCCCCTTTCCATGGCCGGGGCGAGGTCCGACCGACCTCAGCGCCGGCCCGCGGTCGGCGTCACCCTCGGCGCGGGTCCTCGGTCAGCGTCAGGCGGATGCCGACCGTGCCGCCCTCGCCGCGGCGCAAGCGGCTGCCCAGCAGGCTCAGCCGGCCGATCAGCCGGTACTTGTGCTTGAGCAGATCACGAACCCGACCGGTGTCACCGCCGCCGTAGATCGTGGCGTGCGCTGACACCTCCGCCCCGTGCGGACGCCCCCGCACGTCGCACGGTGCCACGGTCACCTGGCCGTTGTTGCGGATCCGTTTGACCTTGCCCGAGTCGGCCCCGGTCCAGACCGCCAGCGCCTCGCCGTCGCGGACCGCCCAGACCGGGGTCGGCACCGCCCGACCATCCTTGCGGAAGGTCGTGAGCAGCAGATACTTCTCGGCGGACAGCCGGTCCAGCGTGGTCACGCCGCCAGGATACGGCCGCCACCGGCCGCCGAGTGGACAGATAGCGTGAACGCCGTGACGGGCGAGCCTCAAATCGGTGACGTGATCGGCGAACTGCTGCGGGACACGCTTGCCGTGGCCACCGGGGTGGGTCCGCGACCGCTTGTCGGCGGCCGACTACCCCGGCCGGTCATCGAGATCATCGAGCGGGACGACGGTCTGATCAACGGCGCCCCGGCCGCGCACTACCTGGACGGGCCGCAGGAGTG
Organism: Micromonospora sp. NPDC048839; assembly: GCF_040649915.1. Classification (NCBI taxonomy): domain Bacteria; kingdom Bacillati; phylum Actinomycetota; class Actinomycetes; order Micromonosporales; family Micromonosporaceae; genus Micromonospora; species Micromonospora sp. NPDC048839. The sequence goes on along the minus strand of NZ_JBEZGL010000006.1, from coordinate 271,397 downwards.
GCAGCCGTACGACCACCGGGCCGTGGACCGGGTACGCGGCGAGACGCTCGACATCGGCACCGGCGCCGGCCGGATCGCGCTACTGCTCCAGGAGCGCGGCGTGCCGGTCACCGGGCTGGACACCTCCGCGGGTGCGCTGGCGGTCAGCAGGCGTCGTGGCGTCCGACGGCTGGTGCACGGCACCGTCGACACGCACGTCGCCGACGGACGGCGGTACGACACGTTCCTGCTGCTCGGCAACAACCTCGGGCTGTTCGAGGGGCGGGAGCGCGCTCCCGAGTTCCTGGCCGCGCTCGCCGCGCTGGCCCGACCGGGGGCGCAGATCATCGCGCACGGCACCGACCCGTACGGCACCCGCGACCCGCTGCACACCCGCTACCACGAGCGCAACCGCCGACGGGGCCGGCTCGGCGGTCAACTCCGGCTCCGGCTGCGCTATCGCGAGCTGAGCACCGAATGGTTCGACTACCTGGTTTGTTCGGCCGACGAGTTCGCCGCGCTGGTGCACGGCACCGGCTGGCGGCTGACCGACGTGGATGACCGGGACGCCCCCTACTACCTGGCGACCCTGCGCCTCGCCGAGTGAGCGACGGCCCCTGCGCCGGCGAGCGCAGGGGCCGTCGTACCGCTCAGACCTGGACGGTCGGGGGGAGCTGCTCGGGCGGGAGGCCGCCGTCGCCGTCGACCACCTCGTCCGGTTGGCCGTCCTCGTCGATGTCGACCATGGTGATGTCCACCTTGCCGTCACCGTCGGTGTCGAACTGGAACAGGTCGGCCTTGCCGTCGCCGTCGGTGTCCACCACCCACACATCGGTCTTGCCGTCGTTGTTGGTGTCCGCGCGCAGCAGCTCGACCCGCTCGTCGCCCCGGGTCTCCACGATCTCGGAGTCGGTGACGCTCTCCGGTGCCTGGCTCATGTCGACTGGTCCTTCCCTCGATTGTCGGGCCGTCATTACCCGATCCCGCGCTCCCCCAAGCATGGGCCGGATCGTCGAGCTGTCTAGGGTCGCAACATGAGCGAGCGGAGCAGGCGAAACACCCAGCTCGGTGTGGCGGGGACCCCGCGCGCCGGCCGGCGGGACAGGGAGGCGTGATGAGCGGACGTTTCGTGGTCGTCGGTGCCGGCACGATGGGACTCGGCATCGCGTACGTTGCGGCCGGGGCCGGGCACACTGTCGAACTGGTCGAAGTGGACCCGGAGCGGGGCAGGGCCGCGCAGAACCGGCTCGCCGAGCTGTGGGAACGGGCCGTGCAACGCGGAAAGCTGAGCGCCGACGAGGCCGCCACGCACCGGCAGCGGGTCACGCTGCGGCCGGCGCTCGCCGAGGTCGCCCCGGCCGCCGAGGTGATCGTGGAGGCGGTGCCGGAGCGGCTGGACCTGAAGCGGGCGGTGCTGCGCGACGCCGCGGCGCTGCGCCCGGCACTGCTGGCCAGCAACACCTCAAGCATCGCCATCGGTGAGCTGGCCGCCGGGTTGGACGCGCCCGAGCGCTTCCTCGGCCTGCACTTCTTCAACCCGGTCTGGGCGATGTCCCTCCTGGAGATCGTGGTCGGCCCGGCCACCGCCGAGGAGACCACCGCTGCTGCCGTCGCGCTCGCCGGCCGGTTGGGCAAGGACCCCGTCGTCGTACGCGACCTGCCCGGCTTCGCCACCTCCCGACTCGGGGTCACCCTCGGACTGGAGGCGATCCGGATGGTCGCCGACGGGGTGGCCAGCCCCGCCGACATCGACAAGGCGATGGTGCTCGGCTACCGGCACCCGATCGGCCCGTTGGAACTCAGCGACCTGGTCGGCCTCGACGTACGGCTGGACATCGCCCGCACCCTCCAGACCGCGTACGGGGACCGCTTCGCGCCACCGCCCCTGCTCGTGGAGATGGTGGCTGACGGGCGGCTGGGCAAGAAGTCGGGGCACGGCTTCTACCAGTGGAACGGTGGGGTCAAGCAGTGAGCGCGACGAGGGGGCTGCGGATCGAGGAGCGGCCGGACCGGCTGGTGGTGACCCTGGACCGGCCGGAGAAGCGCAACGCCATCGATGCTGACCTGATCGCCGAGCTGCACCAGGTCTGCGCGGAGCTGGAGGATCGCCCCCGGCTGCTGCTGCTCACCGGTGGGACGGCGGGCATCTTCGCCGGTGGCGCCGACATCGCCCAGCTCCGGGAGCGGGGTCGCACCGACGCCCTGGCCGCGATCAATTCCGCCGCCTTCGCGCGGATCCGGGCGTTGCCGATGCCCACGGTGGCCGCCGTCGACGGCCCGGCGCTGGGCGGTGGCGCGGAACTGGCGTACGCCTGCGATCTGCGGGTGTGCACGGCGCGGGCGGTCTTCGGTCAGCCGGAGGTGCGGTTGGGGATCCTGGCCGGCGCAGGTGCGACTCACCGGCTGCCCGCGTTGATCGGTGAGGGCCGGGCCAAGGAACTGCTCTTCACCGGCCGGCGGGTGGACGCCGCGGAAGCGCTGCGAATCGGTCTGGTGAACCAGGTGGTGGACGAGCCCGATGAACTGCTCACGGTGGCGCACGCGGTGCTGGACGAGATCGCCCTGGGCTCCCCGCTGGCGCTGCGGCTGACCAAGCTGGCGGTGGACGCGCCGGCCGCCGCGCACCCACATCTCGACCTGGTCAGTCAGGCGGTGCTCTTCGAGGACGAGGAGAAGCACCGGCGGATGACCGAGTTCCTGGAGCGCCGCCGGCCACGGTGATGCCCGGAAACGAAACGGCCGCACCGACGCTCGCGCCGGTGCGGCCGTTTCTCGCCTTGGTGGTGCTACTGCCGGATCTGCACTCCGCTGTCGGCCAGCGAACGGATCACCGAGGCCGACTCGCCGAAGCCGATGATCAGTACGGCGTCCGCGCCGAAGTCCTTGATCTCCTTGGCGCCACCGGAGAAGTCCACCGGGGGAGCCTTGGCGTCGGCGGGCGGCTCGTAGGTGAGCAGCTTGAGGCGGTCGCTGGTGATGCCGGCCTTGTCCAGCTCGTCACGCACGGTGCCCTGCAGGCCCTCACCGTAGGAGTCCTTGCGGGCGACGATGACGATCTTCTGCGAACCGTCGCGGAGGATGACGTCGGCCAGCGCCCGACCCTGGAGGCTGTCCGGCGGTGCGGTGCGGAAGTAGAGGCCCCCGTCGTCCACGTCGGTCAGGCTGCTGTCGGTGTTGGAGGGGGAGAAGAGGATCTTCCCGGCCTGCACCACGTCCGGCAGCACCGCCCGGGAGATGCCCGAACCGCCCGCGCCGATGATCACGCTGACGCCCTCGGTCACGTGCCTGGCCACCGTCGCCTTGGCCACCGCCGGGTTGGTGCCGTCGTCGCCGTCCACCCACGTCACCGGCTTGCCCAGTGCGCCACCCGCGGCGTTGATCTCGCGGATCGCCAGCGCGGCGCCGGCCGCCATCGGCGGGTAGGCGATCGACAGGTCACCGGTCTTCGGCAGCAGGCTGCCCAGGATCAGCGGCTGCTGGTCGGGGTCCACGGTCGGCCGCTGCTTCTTCGGCTTCGGCGGCGTCTTGGTGCTCGCCGCCGACTCGATGCCCGCGCCGACGAACTCGGTCTTGCCGTCGTTGATCTGCTGCCCGTCGAAGGTCAGCGTGGCGTAGCTCGCGGTGGCCGGCTCACCCTTGTCGGTGAAGCCCGCCCGCGTCAGCGAGACACCGCGGTACTCGACGTCCTGCCCGTTACGGGCCAGGGCGAGGCACGTCGCCGGGTCCTCGCAGCGCTGCCCGTCGTTGGTCACGGCGACGATCTGCTTCGCGATGGCAGCCGGGTCGGTGCTTCCGGCCAGCTGAGCGGCGAGTACGGCGACCACCACCGCGTCGTACGTCTCGGCGGAGTACACGTAGTCCGTCAGCGCCGGATTGACGGTCTTCAGCCGACTCTTGAAGTCCTCGGGCAGCGGTACGAGTGGCGTGGTGCCCTTCATTCCGTCGACCAGACTCGCCCGTTCCTTCAACTCCGCTGGGTAGGAGTTGAGCATGTTGCCGTCCGTGCCGTAGAGGCGCACCTGTTGGGCGCTTGACTCCTTGGCCTTGTCATCCCCGCAAGCGCTTGTGGCGAGCAGGATCGTCGCGCAGGCAGCCAGTGAGGCTACCCGCGAGCGGCGTGATACGAACATGGTCGTCCTTCCTCCGGCGAAGGTCCGCTGCGCACATTAGCGTGCCGAGGCCATCGGCGGGACCGTGGAGGTGGCGTAAAGCGCAGGTAGCTCGCGTTGAACACGGACAGTGACGGTCGTCCGGATCACTTGACCGCCAGTCCTACTGTGCGCTGCGTGACGGACCTACCACAGCAGACGTTCGACGACGCGGCCGCCGTGCTCCGCTCGGCGCTGACCGGAGATGGGGACGCGGTGGTGGGAGCATTCGACGCGGTCGTCGACCGGGCCGGCCTGAGCGGTGCGTACGGGGTGGCCTGGTGCCTGGCCGCGACGATGGTCGGCGACGCGCCAGCCGCCAGCGGGGCGGCGCTCGACTTCCCGGGCATCGACCAGGCTGACTACGACACCCGCTGGGTGGCCCGCTTCGTCAGCGCCTACGCCAATCGGGACGAACCGACCGGAGAGGCGCTGTTCGGTGCGGCGGCGGCCGACGGGCTGCTCCCAGACTGCCTGCTCACCCTCGCCGGCTCGACGATCGCCACCCTGCGCAGTCGCGCCGAGTGACCGCCGTGGGGTCGCGACGTCCGGCGAACGGACGCCGCGCCCGCACGGTCGCTCAGAACGCGTGGTACGCGATCAGCGGCTCGTACTCGTACCGCAGGTTCTCGAAGCGGACCTGGAAGTTGACCCCGTCCCGGACGTTCGTCGCCACCGTGGTCCAGCCCGAGTTGGCCGGGAGGTAGGTCCAGTAGTTGCAGCCACTGGTCTTGTCGACGAAGATCACGCACGCCTCGGTGGCGTACACGCTCGCGTTGCGGACGTTGATGTCGCGACAGCGGGTCGTGGTGCGGAACTGGCCGGCCTGGCCGCCGTAGCGGCCGGTCTGGAAGAAGGACCGGACCGCCCCGCCGTAACAGGTGGCGAGCGGGGCGAAGACGTTCGGCCCGGCGGTGACAGGTGCGACCGATCCGGTCGGTTCGGCCTGTGCGGGCGCGCCGGCGAAGAGCAGTGCGGTGGCCGTGGCGACGGCGAACAGTCGAGCGGTTGGGGATGGCATGCGTTCCTCCGGAAGCGGTTGACTGACCGTCCGTGTTGGACTGATCATCGATCGTGACGATGATAACGATCGATTGATCGTGGCGCGGCCCCGGTGGCGTCCGACCCGTGTGATAGCTCTGTAGTCATGTCCGAGGCCATGCTGAGCAAGGTGCGTAAGCTGCTCGCCCAGGCCGAGGACCCGGCCTGCACACCCGCCGAGGCGGAGGCGTTCACCGCCAAGGCGACCGAGCTGATCGCCCGCTACGGCGTGGACCGGGCGCTGCTCGCCGCCCGTGACCCGACCACCGACCCGGTCGGCGACCGGGTCCTGGACGTCGTCGCCCCGTACGCCCGCGACAAGGTCGGCCTGCTCGCCGCGGTCGCCGAACCACTGCGCTGCCGCTGCGTCCGCCGCCGGCAGGGCAACGGCTTCGCGCTGCACCTGTTCGGCTTCGCCAGCGATCTGGAACGGGTGGACCTGCTCTTCACCTCACTGCTCGTGCAGGCGGCGCACGGCCTGGCCGCCACCGCGGTGCCGGCCGACGATCATCCCGCCGCCTTCCGCCGGTCCTGGCTGGCTGGTTTCGCGGAGGTGGTCGGAGGCCGGCTCTGGGCGGCGGAAACGGCGGCGGCCAGCGAGTCGGGAGTCCCGTCGGTGGCGCTGGTGCTGGCCGACCGCTCCGACCGGGTGCAGCGGCGGCTCGCCGAGCAGTATCCGCGGCTGCGCACCGCACCGCCACGCAGGTTGGGCGGCACCGGCTTCGGGTCGGGGGCGGAGGCCGGTCGCCACGCGGACCTGGGTGGTCGGGACCTCGGCGGCACCACCACGCCGGCCCGGCAACTCGGCCACTGAAGGCCGTCTGACGGCTCGGCCCCCGATGGCCGCGGGGTTGGTGGGCTGGTGGCGCTGGCGGTCAGGCGGGGGTGGTGGGCTGGTGGCGTGACACCGTCGCGACGTAGCGGGTGAGCAGCTCGTGCCAGCCGGCGGTGAGCGCCTCGCGATATCCCTCGGCAGCCTCGCCGTGCCGGTCGAAGTGTCGGTGCTCCAGCTCGACCCGGGTGCGCTCCGGTCCCTCGGTGTGGAACAGCACCTCGACCTCGCTCGCGCGGGCCGGGTCCGGCACCGGCGCCCGGTCGGGGCCGATCTGCCACACGAAGACCAACCGGCGCGGCGGGTCCCAGGTGAGCACCCGACCCCAGTCGGAGCGGAAGCCGTACGGGCCGATCTCGTAGAGCATGCCGCCAGCCCGCGGTTCCATGCCCAGATCGGCCAGCGCGTCCGGGCCGGACCAGGTGTATTCGGTGACCCACCAGTCGGTCAGTTCGTCGGTGAAGACCGCGAACGCGCGCTCGGCGGAACTCGGGACGTGCAGGCTGCACCGTAAGGAGAACCGGCCGACGTCCTGCCGGATGTCGGCCGGATCAGTCATTTCCTGTCCCATAGGCCCGGACCATACCGGCTGATGCCCGCGTGTGCAGCTTCGTGCGGTGCCCGGTTCCGGACATGCTGTCTGTCGATCCCCCACGGACGGGATGCCCGGCCGGAAAGCGGGTAACCGCGCGGAACGGCCCGGACGACCGGGCCGGTGTGTAGGCGGGCGGGAGAGCATGGGCGAGAGCGCGCAGCAGCGGGAGCCGGACCGGGTGGACCCGGACGTCCTGCTCGACATTCCGAAGGTCTCCGTCGACTCGATCCGGCTGGCGGTCGACGGCCTGGACGCTGACCTGTCGCTGCGCGCCCGGGTGGCCAACCTGATCCAGGTCGACGCCGGCGTACGCGTGCGCCTGGACAGCGGTGAACTGGACATCAACGGGGTGCACGCCGAGGCGCAGTTGCGGGTGCGGTTGGAGCAGTTGACCACGATCCTCGGGCGAGCACTCGACACCCTCGATCACAACCCGCAGATCATCGAGGCGCTCGCTCGGACGGCTGGCACCACCCTCGACGGCGTGGACCGCGCCGCACAGCAGGCAGCGCACGGGGCCGGGGCGGTCGAGACGTCGGCACGCCGCTCCGACGGGGTACTCGGCGGACCGGGCCAGCAGGGGGGCACTGCCGGCACCGTCGTCGGCCCGGTCCGGGAGGGCGCCGGTCGGGTGGACGCCGATCAGTCGGGCGGCGATCGAGTGGGCGGCGATCGAGTGGGCGGCGATCGAGTGCGCGGCGATCGGCCGGGAGCGGGTCGGCCGGGAGCGGGTCGGCCAGATTCTGATCGGCCCGGCATCGATCGGTCGGGAGCGGGTCGGCCCGGCTCGGGGCCACCTGCGGGAAGCCCTGAGCCGCACGCTGGTGGTCCGGGACCCCGCGCTGGGGGACCCGGGTCCCAGCCCGGTGGCCCTCGGCCCGGGGATCACGTACGACCGGAGTCCGGCGGAGTGCCGGGCCACTACCCGATCGGCCGGCGACACGGGGAGCGGCACCACCCGGAAGGGCAGCGGCAGGCAGGTTCGGATGATGGGAAGCGACCGTCCGGGGCGGGGCGGGGCACCGAGGCGGGGTCGTCGACCGGGCAGGCCCGCAACCGCCCCGGTCAGTCGCCCGCCGCCGGCCCGAGTCCGTCCGGAGCCGGTGACGGCGGTGGTGGTCCGCTGGGTGGGGCGCAGGCCGCGGCGCAGAGCGCTGCTCAGCTCGCCGAGCAGGCGGGGGAGACGCTGCGACAGGCCGGGCGCAGCGTGTGGGAGGCGATCCAGAGCGGTGTGGCGCAGCACCGCCCGCAGGGCCGCGACGGCTGACGCCGTGCGCTCGGCCCCGCCACCGACCCGTGATCGACTCGATTTTGGCAATCTCGCGGTGTTACGCGGACTCGGATGCCCCGATTTCCGGGACGTCGAGTGGATCACATTCCGGCGGGCCGCCGAGAAAAGGCGCCGGAACAGCAAGATCCCCACCTGCGTTTCCGCTGGTGGGGACCTCTGTAGCCCGGCGAAAGGCTATGTGGCCAGGGGCGGGGTCGAACCGCCGACCTTCCGATTTTCAGTCGGACGCTCGTACCAACTGAGCTACCTGGCCGTGTCGCTCGGACCATGTTACCCAACAACCGGACGAACCGGCGGTAGGGAGACATGCTCCGATACGCAGAACGCCGCGCGAGGCGCGGCGTCAGCGCTGCGGTCCTGACGGGACTTGAACCCGCGACCTCCGCCTTGACAGGGCGGCGAGCACTCCAACTGCTCCACAGGACCTAGCTTGTGTTGCTCCGGCTTGCGCCGGTCGTGCCCCCAACGGGATTCGAACCCGTGCTACCGCCTTGAAAGGGCGGCGTCCTGGGCCGCTAGACGATGAGGGCGGCCCCGCCATCATTGCACATTTGCAACTTCAAGCGGACTTGCTCCCATCCGGCCCCGCCGGAGGCTTGGAAAGCATACGTGATGCCTGGTCGGTGAACAAAATCGGTATCGGCAGGGGCTCGGATCGGGCCATAACAGCAGGTCAAAGGTGGTCTAGCGGAGTCGGGCGATGCCGAAGCGCTGCTTCAGGTCCGCGATCAGGTGGGGGCAGGCGGCGAGCGTCGCAGCCCGATTGCCGCCCCCGTCGTGCAGCAGCACGATGGCGCCGGGGCGGGCGGCGGCGTGGACCCGTTTGCCGATCGTGGCGGCGTTCGGCTTGTCCCAGTCCTGGGGGTCGACCGACCAGTGCAGGGGGCGCATGCCGAGATCCTTCGCCACCCCGAGCACCTCCGACGTCCACCTGCCGCCCGGCTGCCGGTAGAAGGGCACCTTCGCCCCGGGAACCGCCGCCAGGATGGCGTTGTTCGTGCGTTCCAGGTCGGCCTTGATCTCGGCGACCGGTCGCCGTGCCAGGTCGAGGTCGTGCCGCCAACTGTGGTTGCAGAGCTGGTGTCCCTCGCGGACGATCCGGCGGACCAACTCCGGGTGACGCTGCACCTCACGACCGACGACGCAGAAGGTGGCCGTCACGCCGGAGACCCGCAGTTGGTCGAGCACCTTGGGTGTCCAGGCCGGGCTGGGTCCGTCGTCGAAGGTCAGCACCACCGGGCGCGCGCCGGTGTTGCGCCGCAGGCCGGCGGGGAGCTTGGCCGGCAGCGGTCGCAACGGAGTCTTGGGCGGCTTGGCGAGGGTCGGGCGCGGCGACGCTGTGGGCGTGGTCGATGTCACCGGCTGCGGTGGGCCGGCGGCTGCGATGGTGCGGTTCGGCTGGGCGCAACCGGACAAGACCAGCGCCATGGCGAGGACGGACGCCAGAACGGCGCGGGCTTGCATCTGCTCGCTCCCGGAGGGGTCGGGGTAGGCGGACCCCCGACGGTAGTTCACGCGCGATGTGGGCGACAGTGCGGTCAGTCACGCCTCGACTGGTCCAGCGAGTCCCGGACCGCGACGGCGAGCGAGACGGCCTCGGCCAGGTCGATGGGCCGCACCACCCCCGCCGGCACCGTGTCGGCTCGCCAACCGGGGCCGGCCGCGAGCACCAACAACGGACGGCGCGGCGCCGCCAGCAGCGCGCTGAGCTGACCCGGGTCGGCGGTGGCCCGGGTGTGCGACCAGAGCACCACAGCGGCCGGCCCGGTCCGGTTGACCGCCTCCAGGAGGGCGGCGACCGGCACCCGGGCGCCCAGCGTCCGGTAGCTGACCCCGGCCTCGGCGAGGGCGGCGCCCAACGCCTCCAGCGGCAGGGTGTGCTGCTCCTCGTCCGCACAGGAGAGCAGGATGCGGGCCGGCCCGGTGGGAACCTTGGCCCGACTGGCCGCCGCGAACGCCTCCGAGATGCAGCGGGACACCAGGTGTTCCACCTCGATGAGGCCGGCGTTGGCGGCGTGGCGCTCGCCGATGCCGGCGAGGACCGGGCGCAGCAGGCCCTCCCAGGTGGCGACGACCCCGCCAGCCGCCAGGGCGTGCGCGATCGTCTCGCTGATCGCCGCCGCGTCCAGCCGCATGGCGGCGCGGGCCAACCCACGGGCTGCCGGTCCGGCGCGTCCCACCGGAATGGTTCCGCCGCCGTCCCGGCCCGGTCGCTGGATCCGGCTTGGTGCGACGGTGTCGGTGGGCCCCGGTTCCGGTGCCTGGCGAGCCCAGCGCGCAGCCTCGGCGGGGCTCACCCCCTCGGCGGTGAGCCGTCGCATGATCTCGAGGCGGGCCAGATCGGTGGGCGTGTACCGGCGGTGGTGGCCGGGAATGTGCTCGCTGGGCCCGAGCCCGTAGCGCTGATGCCAGGTGCGCAGGGTGGTCACCGCCACCCCCAGCCGGCGTGCGACCGCGCCCGCGCTCAGCGCCTCATCGACCACCCGACCGCTCCGCCGTGTCATCCGCCGACGACCCGGGCGGGGGCACGACCGGAGTGGGTGCGCCCGAGGGGTGCAGTAGCCGGTTCACCACCCCGCCCAGCCAGGGCGCGTACGACCGGGGGTCGCGGTCCAGGTCGGCTTCGAGGGCGGCGGGGTCGGCCCACCGCAGCTCGGCAACCTCGTCCGGGTCCGGCAGTAGGGGGGCCGCGGGCAGGAAGTCGCCCCGCAGCACGTGGTCGTACTCGAATTCGACCCGACCGGTGGCGGGGTCCTCGGCGTAGTAGACGTAGACGCCGACCTCGGTCAACTCGACCGGGCCCGCGCCCAACTCCTCGCGCAAGCGCCGGTTGGCCGCCTCGGCGAGTGACTCGCCCGGCTGGGGATGGCCGCAGCAGGAGTTGGCCCAGCGCAGCGGGAACCGGGTCTTGACGGCGGCCCGGCGCTGGAGCAGCACCTGACCGTCCGGGTCCACCAACAGCACCGAGAAGGCCCGGTGCAGTTGCCCCGGTGGCTGGTGTGCGGCCGCGACGGTCAACTCGCCGTGGGCCTTGCCGGTCTCGTCAACGAGCTCGACCAGGTGTTCCTCTCGACTCTTCATCGAATCTCCCCACTGATTCGGCCGGCGGCGAGCTTGCCGGAGATGAGCACCATCGGTACGCCCACCCCGGGCTGGGTGCCGGAGCCGACGAAGACCACGTTCGGCAGGTCGCGGTGCAGGTTCGACGGGCGGAACGGGCCGGTCTGGAAGAGGGTGTGCGCGGCGGCGAACGGGGTGCCCGCAGCCATCCCCTGCTCCTCCCACTCGGCGGGGGTGATAGCTCGCAGCACCTCGACCCCGGCGCCGAAACCGACGTAACCGCGCTCCTCCAGGGTGCCGACCAGTTGGTCGCTGTAGCGCTGGGTCAGGTCGCCGCGCCAGTCGAACGGGGCCCGGTGCAGGTTGGGCACCGGGGCGAGCACGTAGTAGGTGTGCCGGTCCGGTGGGGCCACCGAGGGGTCGGTCCGACTCGGGTTGGTCACCAACAGCGACGGGTCGGTCATCAGCTCGCCCCGCCGGATGACCTCATCGAAGGTGCCCTTCCACTTGCGTCCGAAATGGATGTTGTGATGGGCGATCTTCGCATAGCCCTGCCGGGAGCCGATGTGCAGAACCACGCAGGACGGCGAGTAGGTGAGCCGGCGCCGTGGCGCGGCGGGGAGCAGGTCCCGGTAGGCGACCGGTAGGTCGGGGTTGAGCACCACCACGTCCGCCCGCACCAGCTCGCCGTCGGCGGTGAGCACACCGGTGGCACGGCCGTTCGCGGTCTCCACCCGGGTCACCGTGGTGTCGTACCGGATCTGCACGCCGTGCTTCTCGGCGGCGCCCGCCATGGCCTTGGAGACCGCGTGGATGCCGCCGCGTGGGAAGTAGACCCCAGCCACCGAGTCCAGGTACGCGATGACCGCGTAGATGGCGAGCGCGTCGTGCGGTGCGAGGCCGGCGTACATCGCCTGGAAGGAGAAGATCCGCTGGGTACGGGGGTCCCGGAAGAACTGGTTGATCTTCGTCTGGAGTCGTCGGAAGGCCCCGCCGCCGAGCAGCTTGAGCAGGTTGCCGGTGATCAGGTCGGTCGGCGCGTCCAGGTTGCGCTCGATGAAGTCGGTCCGCTCCAGCCGCCACAGCTCGCGGGCGTATTCGACGAAGCGCAGATAACCGTCGGCCTCGCGCGGCCCGCAGACCCGGGAGATCTCGGCGGCCATCCGGGTGGTGTCGGTGAGCACGTCCAGGGTCGAGCCGTCCGGGTAGTACGCCCGGTAGGCAGGGTCGAGGGGAGTCAGGTCGAGCCAGTCGTGCAACTCCTCGCCGACCGCGCCGAGCGCCTCGGCGATCAGGTCGGGCATGGTGAGCACGGTCGGACCGGTGTCGAACTCGTAGCCGTCCACGCCGAGGCGTCCGGCCCGCCCGCCGGGCACCGGCTCACGCTCCAGCACGGTCACCTGTCGACCGCTGCCGGCCAGGTGCAGCGCGCAGGCGAGCCCGCCCAGCCCGGCACCGACGACCACCACCCGGTCCGTCCGTCCTGTCACCGTCCGCACGTGACCACCTCCTTGCTCAAGTCGCTCATCAGGCCCGCCGGTTGGCAGCGGCGGTGGCCAGACCGGTCAGCGCGGTCCGCGCCGTCCGGTCCACGGGTGCGGTGTCGAGCGCGGTCAGCGCGTCGCTCACCCGCTCGGCGATCATCCGCTCCACCCGTGCCACCGCGCCGGTCTCGGCCACCAGTTCGGCGAGCCGCTCGACCGGTTCGTCGCCAGCCCGCTCCAGCGCGCTCAGCTGGGCCGGCGTGGCCAACTCCCGAGCCAGCATGAGCAGTGCGGTCGGCTTACCGGTGCGCAGGTCGTCACCGGCCGGCTTGCCGGTGGCAGCCGGGTCGCCGTAGACGCCGAGCAGGTCGTCGCGGAGCTGGAACGCCTCGCCGACGGCGAGGCCGTAGCGGGTGTATGCGGAGACCAGTGGGTCGTTCGCGGGCACCCCGGCCAGGCAGGCACCGAAGAGCAGTGGACGCTGGACGGTGTAGCTCGCGGTCTTGTAGCGGGCCACCCGCAGCGCCCGGTCGACCGACCAGCTGGCCGGATCGTTCTCGCCGAGCACGTCGAGATATTGCCCGGCGACCGTCTCCACCCGCATCTGGTCGTAGCAGCGGCGCACCTCGAACAGTCGGGCCGGTGGCACGGTGGCGTGGGCCAGCAACTGATCGGCCCAGACCATGCAGAGGTCGCCGATGAGCACGGCGACGGCCTCGCCGAACCGCCCGGGATCACCGCGGTGGCCGGCCTGGACGTGCTGGTCGGCGAGGGCGACGTGTGCGGTGGGCCGGCCGCGACGGGTGGTGGAGGCGTCCATCACGTCGTCGTGCACCAGGGCGAAGGTGTGCAGCAACTCCAGCGCGGCCAGCGCGGGCAGCACGGGTGACAGGGCCTCGGTGCCGCCGACCACCCCGCGCCAGCCCCAGTAGGCGAACGTGGGCCGGATCCGCTTGCCGCCGACCAGGACGGCCTCTCGCGCGGAGGCGGCGAAGGCGCCCATCGAGGCGTCGATCTCGCTGAGGGAGTCGACCTCGGTGGCGAGGAACGCCGTCAGGGTCTCGTCGACGGCCGTGACCAGCTCATGGGTGTACGCGGCCAGAACGGCCTGGACCGGGTCGTCCCGGTCCACCGGCTCTGCCGCCGCCACACGAGTCGCATTGCCCGCAACTGCGTCGTTGGCCATGCGGCTGAGCGTACCCTAGGCTACGAGTTGCGTCGATTGGTGCGTCGATAAATGAGGGAGGGCCGGTGGAAACTGATCTCACCGCTGCCTATGACCGGTGCCGTGAGCTGCACAGACGTCACGGCCGCACCTACTATCTCGCCACCCGCCTGCTGCCCGCATGGAAACGGCGACATGTGCACGCCCTCTACGGGTTCACCCGCTACGCCGACGAGATCGTCGATCGCACCGAGGACCTGCCGCCGGCCGAGCGGGCCGCCCGCCTCGACGACTGGGCCAGTCGGTTCATGGCTGGCCTGCGTGGCGCCGCCGTCGACGACCCGCTGTTGCCGGCCGTGCTGCACACGATCGCCGTCTTCGATCTCGACCGGGACGACTTTGCGTCGTTTCTGAAGAGCATGGCGATGGATCTGACCGTCACCGCGTACCCGACCTACGACCACCTGCTCGACTACATGGAGGGTTCGGCGGCGGTCATCGGCACCATGATGCTGCCGATCCTGGGCACCTCCGACCCGGTGGCGGCACGGGAGCCGGCGCGACAGCTCGGCTTCGCCTTCCAACTCACCAACTTCATCCGGGACGTCGCGGAGGACCTCGACCGGGGGCGCACCTACCTGCCGGACGAGGATCTGGCGAAGTTCGGCGTCACCCGTGACGAGCTGGCCGAGGCCCGCGCCCGGGGCCGCGGCACGCCCCGGACCCGCGAGCTGATCGAGTACGAGGTGACCCGAGCCCAGGCGCACTACGCGGCAGCCGCGCCGGGCATCACCATGCTGGCGCCGGCCTCGCAGGCCTGCATGCGCACCGCGTACGCCCTGTACGGCGGCATCCTCGACGAGGTCGCCGCGCAGGACTACGACGTCTTCGCCCGGCGCGCCCTGGTGCCGCAGCGGCGACGGATGGCGGTGGCCGCGCGCGCACTGCTCACCTCGACCGGTACGCCGGTCACCATCCCCGGGCCGACGGTCCACCCGGAGGCCCGGTGACCGTCGGCACCGCGATCGTGCTCCTCACCCGCGACCTGCGGGTGCACGACCACCCGGCGCTGGCCAGCACCTGCGCGGCCTTCGACCGGGTGGTGCCGCTGTACGTGCTCGACCCGGAGCTGGCCGACCTGTCGGCCAACCGCACCCGGTTCCTGCATCAGGCCCTCGCCGACCTGCGCGCCGAGCTGCGCGAGCGCGGCGGCGACCTGGTGGTACGCCACGGTGACCCGGTCGCCGAGACGATCCGGCTGGCCGGCGAGGTCGATGCCACGGCCGTCGCGCTCTCCGCCGACGTCAGCCACCACGCCCGCCGGCGGGAGCGGCGACTACGCGCGGAGTGCGAGCGGCACCGGCTGCACCTCCGACTGTTTCCCGGACTGACCGTGGTCGAGCCCGGGGTCTTGCGGCCCGGTGGTGGCGGCGACCACTACCGGGTGTTCAGCCCCTACCACCGGGCCTGGGCGGCCAACCGGTGGCGCGAGGAGTTGGCCGCGCCGCGCCGGATCGCCCTGCCCGACCGGGTGAGCGTGGGCCGACTGCCGGCGCTGCCGGCCGGGGACTCGCCGGACGCGGCCACCGGCGGCGAGCGGATCGCCCAGGCACGGCTCACCGACTGGCTGCCCGACCTGGACCGCTACGGCGACCAGCACGACGACATGGCCGGCGACGACACCTCCCGACTCAGCCCGTACCTGCGCTTCGGCTGCCTGTCCCCGCTGGCGGTGGCCAACCGCGCCGGGGACCGGTCCGGGCCGTTCGTCCGGCAGATCTGCTGGCGAGACTTCTACTACCAGGTCACCGCCGCCTTTCCGGAGATCTCCACCGCGGCGTACCGGCGGGGTGCCACCGAGCAGTGGCGCTACGACGACGACGCGTTGTCCGCCTGGGCCGAGGGACGGAGCGGGATGCCGATCGTCGACGCCGGGATGCGGCAGATGCGCGCACAGGGCTGGATGCACAACCGGGCCCGGTTGATCACCGCCGGCTACCTGACCAAGCACCTCGGGCAGGACTGGCGTGCGGGGGTGAAGGTGTTCTTCCGTTGGCTGCTGGACGGGGACGTGGCAAACAACTCCGGCAACTGGCAGTGGGTCGCCGGTACCGGCAACGACACCAAGCCGTACCGGGGGTTCAACCCCGTCCGGCAGGCCGAGCGGTACGACCCGGCCGGCGACTACGTGCGCCGGTGGGTGCCGGAGCTGGCGACGGTGCAGGGCAAGGCCATCCACCAACCGTGGCGCCTGCCCGACGCCCTCCGCCAGACGCTCGACTATCCGCCGCCGCTCTCGGTGCCGGGCACCGACCCGGTCTGGTTGCGCTGATCAGAGGCAGGAGTGCAACACCTCGGCCAGTTCGTCGACCCGGTCGTGCTCGGCGAGGTGCGCCGTCGCGTACGCGAGGACGTAACCGCGCTCCGGGTCGGCCCACGCGCTGCTGCCGCCGATGCCGCCCATGCCCCAACTGCCGTCCGGCTCCCACTGCATGCCCAGCGTCCAGTGGGCGACCCGGTCCAGCACCAGGTCCGGCCCGTCGTACTGGACCCGTGTCGCCTCCGCCACCAGCTCCGGGCTGAACAGCCGGACACCGTCGAGGACGCCACCGGCCAGCAGACCGGCGTAGAGCCGGGCCAGGCCGGCCGCGGTGGCGTGCAGGTTGACCGCGGGTATCTCGGCGCCCCGCCAGAGCGGGCTGTTCAGCACGGCCACGTCCAGTCCACCGGCCGGGTTGTCCATCGCCCGCGCCCGTAGCGAGCCCGGCTCGCCGAGCTTCCGACTCGGCCACCCCGGGTCGCCGTGGCGCATCTCGGCGCAGCGCCGCTGGTCCGCCTCGGCCAGCCCGAAACCGAGGTCGAGCCGCCACGGGCCAGCGATCTCCTCGGCCAGGAACCGGCCCACCGACCGCCCGTCGACGCGGCGAACCAGCTCGCCCACCAGGTGCCCGTACGTCCAGGCGTGCTCGCCGGCCACCGATCCCGGCGGCCACTCGGGGTCGGCGGCGGCCAGGTCGCCGGCGAGCAGCGCCCAGTCGGCGATCGCGGCGGCGGGCCGGGGCACCGGAAAGGCCGGCAGCCCGGCGGTGTGCGACAGCACCTGACGCACGGTGGCGGGGGTGCGGAACTCCGGCCAGTACCGCCCGACGGGCGAGTCGAGGTCGACCCGCTCCCGGTCGACGAGCATCAGCAGACAGAGCGCGGCCACCGGCTTGCCAACGGAGTAGACACTGGCCAGCGTGTCCGGCCGCCACTGTTCACCGTCGGGTCCGGCGCCGGTGCGGAAACCGCCGACCAGGTCGACGACCGGCTGTCCGTCGTACCAGATGGTCAGTCCGGCGCCGGTCTCCCGGCCGGCGGCGAACAGGTCGTGGAAGCAGTCGCGGACCGGAGCGAAGCGTGCGTGCATCCCGACACCGTAGGCGCCCCGGACCGGTGAGCGTGCCGACTTTTCGCCCACCCCGGTGGTCGCGGTGGTGTCGCTGGGGGATGCTGTTCGGTGTGGCGGAGCCGGAGCTGGTGGATGTGGTCGTGGTGGGGCTCGGGGTCGGCGGCGAGGAGGTCGCCGGGCGACTCGCCGAGGCCGGCCTGAGTGTCGTCGGCATCGAGCGGGACCTGGTCGGTGGGGAGTGCCCGTACTGGGGCTGCATCCCGAGCAAGATGATGATCAGGGCCGCCAACGCGCTCGCCGAGGCCCGCCGGGTCGATGGGCTGGCCGGGACGGCGCAGGTCCAACCGGACTGGGCGCCGGTGGCGAAGCGCATCCGCGAGGAGGCCACCGACACCTGGGACGACACGGTCGCGGCGGAGCGGTTCGTCGGCAAGGGCGGCCGGCTCGTGCGAGGCAGCGGCCGGTTCGACGGTCCGGGCCGGATCCGCGTCGGTGACCAGGTGTTCCAGGCCCGACACGGGATCGTGTTGGGCACCGGCACCCGCCCCTCGGTGCCGCCGATCGACGGCCTCGCCGACACCCCGTACTGGACCAACCACCAGGCGATCGAGGCCGACCAACTGCCGGAGTCGCTGCTGGTGCTCGGCGGCGGCGCGATCGGCTTGGAGTTGGCGCAGGTCTTCGCCCGCTTTGGGGTGCGGGTCACCGTGGTGGAGGCACTCGACCGGGTGCTGGCCGTCGAGGAGCCGGAGGCGTCCGACGTCGCCGCCGCGGCGCTGCGCGCCGACGGCGTGGAGATCCACACCGGGGTACGCGCCGAGCGGGTCGAGCACGACGGCACCCGGTTCACCCTGCGCGGTGGCGGCGGCACGGAGTTCACCGCCGACCGGCTGCTGGTGGTCACCGGACGCAAGGCGCACCTGGAAGAACTCGGGTTGGACACGATCGGCGTGGATGCCAGCCAGCGCTATCTGCCGGTCGACGACCGTCTGCACGTCACCGACCAGGTCTGGGCGGTCGGCGACCTGACCGGTGAGGGCGCCTTCACCCACATCGCCATGTACCAGGCGGGGATCGTGATCGCGGACATCCTGGCCCGCGCCCGACAGGCAGCGTCGGGGGCGGACGCCAGCGGCACCTCAAGCGTGGTCGGTGGCGCGATGGGGGCGTCCAGCGCGCTTGCCGCCAGCGGGTCGAGCGGGTCGGCCGGCACCGTTCCGCGAGCCGACTACCGTGCGCTGCCCCGGGTGACCTTCACCGATCCCGAGGTGGGCGCGGTCGGGCTCACCGAGCGGCAGGCCCGCGAGCGAGGCATCAACGTGCAGGTCGGTTTCACGAAGCTCGGCAGCTCGACCCGTGGGTGGATCCACCGGGTCGGCGACGACGGGTTCATCAAGCTCGTCGCGGACGCCGACCAGGGGGTGCTGATCGGGGCGACGTCCGTCGGTCCGGCCGGCGGCGAGGTGCTCTCCGCACTGGTGGTGGCGGTGCACGCGGCGGTGCCGCTGAGCCAGCTCCGCCACATGATCTACGCCTACCCGACCTTCCACCGGGCCATCGAGTCCGCGCTACACGACCTGTCCTGACCGCCCGCGAAGCGCCGCGAAGCGCCGCGCCGCGCCGCCCGCGCCGCGCCGCCCGCGCCGCCCGCGCCGCGCCGGGGGTGATCCACTCGCCTTCATGAAAGTCGCGGTGTCCGTGGCCGTTTGACACCGCGACATCATGAAAGCCGAGTTGATCAAGGCTCGGGCGGTGCGACCTGGTGTCGATGGCGCGCGAACTCCGCCGCCGGGCGCCGATTCAGCCCGCCGGAATGGTGGCGGATGGGCAGAATGCGGCAGCCGGACAGCAAACGTCGGGCATTTGGCTGTTCATTTCTTTCATTGTGGTGACGTACGATTGCGACCGTGACCAAGCGGTTGACTGAAGTTGCCAAGAAGGCGGGCGTCAGCGAGGCCACCGTCAGTCGGGTGCTCAACGGCCGTGACGGGGTTTCCGAGGCGACCCGGACCGCCGTGCTGACCGCACTCGACGTGCTCGGTTACGAGCGGCCGACCAAGCTGCGTGGCGAACGCGCCCGGCTGGTCGGGCTGGTGCTGCCCGAGTTGCAGAACCCGATCTTCCCGGCGTTGGCCGAGGTCGTCACCGGGACTCTCGCCCAGCGGGGCTACACCCCGGCTCTCTGCGCCCGGACCATCGGCGGGGTGTCCGAGATGGACTACGTGGAGATGCTCCTCGACCACCAGGTCTCCGGGGTGATCTTCGCCGGTGGCTCGTACGCGCTCGCCGACGCTCGACACGACCACTACCGTCGACTGACCGAGCGGGGCCTTCCCGTCGTGCTCGTCAACGCGGGCGTGGACGAGCTGGGGTTCCCGCGGGTCTCCACCGACGACGCGGTCGCGGTCGAGCAGGCGTACGGGCACCTGCGTTCGCTCGGGCACGAACGGATCGGGATGGTCCTCGGCCCGGAGGGGCACGTGCCGTCCCGCCGCAAGCTGGACGCGATGATCCGGGCCGCGGGCTGGGACGAGGCCGACGCCGAGTGTGTCGAGCGGTCCAGCTTCTCGATGGAGGGTGCGCGGGTCGCCGCGACGAAACTGGTCGAGCGCGGCGTGACCGGCATCATCTGTGCCAGCGACGTGCTCGCGCTGGGCACGATCCGCGCGGTCCGACGGCTGGGGCGTTCGGTGCCGGCCGACGTGTCGGTGGTGGGCTACGACGACTCCGCGTTCATGACGTGCACCGACCCGCCGCTGACCACGGTGCGGCAGCCGATCGAGACGATGGGGCAGGCTGCCGTGGACCTGCTGGTCACCCAGATCGAGGGTGCCGGCGTGCTGCACGACGAGTTGCTGTTCGAGCCCGAGCTGGTGGTCCGCGGCTCGACCGCTCCCGCGCCGGGTCGCTAGCGACCACGCCGGGTCGCCAGCGACCACGCCCGGTCGCTGGCGACCGCTCCCGTCGCTGGCCACCGTCCCCGTCGCTCGCGACCGCTCCACCCGACGCTTCGGCCGTCGACCGCTCCCGGCGGTCGGCGGCCGTTTTCGTCGCTGCGAACGTCGAGCAGCATCGACCTGTCCGAATGGCCCTTCATAAGGGGTCAAAGGCCAGCATATCCGGCTGCTTTCACGGGCTTGCCAACATCTGCCGTAATCACGTCGTGTCCTTTCGGAACAGGGTCGATACCTTGCCGAAATGAGTCCCCCTCGCTACAGTGACTCCACTCACACCTGGCTCCGACGCAGCTACTGGGCGTCAGGTCGTATCACCGCAGATCAGCGAAGGTCATTGGAGTCACCCGTTCCCGAAGGGATGGACAGATGTCCGTACCGCAATACCGAAAGGCTGCGGCGGTTGCGCTCGTGGCCGGCCTGGGGCTCAGCCTCACGGCGTGCTCCACGAAGAGCGACGACAAGGACACGACCGCCGGCGGCAAGGTCACCATCACGGTCGACTGCCAGCCGGTCGGCGCCCAGAAAGAGCTGTTGAAGAACTGGAACGACGACGTCGCCGAGTTCCAGCGGCAGAACCCGGACATCGTCGTCAAGAGCGTCAGCGTCGGGGAGCAGTGCAACAACCCGCCGGACTTCACCGCCCGCCTTGCCGGTGGCACCGTGACCGACGTGTTCTACGGCTACATGACCGACCTCCAGCAGGTGCTGGACTCGGGTCAGGCGATGGACATCACCCAGTTCGCCAACAAGGACAACATCTCCACCTGGGACAGCGTCGACCCGGCGCTCAAGGAGGTCTTCACCGACGGCGGCAAGCTCTACGCCGTGCCGGTCAAGAACTACTCGATGGGTCTGGTCTACAACAAGGCCCTGTTCCAGCAGGCCGGGCTCGACGCCAACAACCCGCCGAAGACCTGGGCCGACGTCCGGGCCGCCGCCAAGAAGATCTCGGCGCTCGGCAACGGCATCGCGGGCTACTCGGAGTACAGCGCCGGCAACACCGGCGGCTGGCACTTCACCTCCCTGCTCTACTCGCAGGGCGGCCGCGTGCTGACCGAGGACGGCAAGAAGGCCGACTTCAACAACGCCCAGGGCAAGCAGGTCCTGCAGAACATCAAGGACATGCGGTACGGCGACAACAGCATGGGCGCCCGTCAGCTGCTGCAGTGGGCTGACCTGCTGACGAACGCCGGCGCGGGCAAGGTCGGCATGTTCATCGGCGCGCCGGACGCCACCCAGGCGATCGTCACCCAGTTCCAGGGCAAGTTCCAGGACTGGGCGATGGCTCCGCTGCCCGGCCAGGACGGTGCGGCGAAGGGGACGCTCGGCGGCGGAGAGGGCTACTTCTTCAAGAAGGACCTGACCCCCGAGCAGGTCAAGGCCGGCATGAAGTGGATCGCGTACCAGAAGCTGACGCCGGGCAAGGGTCAGTTCGACTACGTCCGGGCCAAGCCGCAGAACTACCCGGTGGGTCTGCCCCAGCCGCTGCTCTTCGCCAACGGCAGTGAGGCGCAGAAGCAGGAGCTGGATCTGCGCAAGGCGAACGCGAACGTCGACACGGCGAACTTCGCGCTCTTCGAGGCCACCCCGGTGCCGATCAAGGGTGAGCCGCGTAACGCACAGGCGGTCTACGCGGTGCTCGACGCTGCGATGTCCGGTGTGCTGACCAACCCGAACGCGAACATCGACGCGCTGCTCAAGACCGCCGAGCAGAAGGTCAACCAGCTCCTCGCCGCGGAGAGCTGACCGATCGTGTGGGGGCCGGGACGCCGACCCGGCCCCCACACCATCCGCCGCACATCGTCGACGTCACCGACTCACCCAGGAGTTGCCTTGGCGATCACCACCGTCCCGGAGGCCACCAGGAAACCGGGCCGCCCGCCGTCGCCGTACTCGGCGAGGCCGCAGCGCACCAGCCTCGGCCGCAAGGTACGGGACAACCTCACCGGTCACGCGTTCCTGATCGGCGCGGTGCTCTGTTTCGTCGTCTTCTCCTGGTATCCGATGGTCCGCGGAATCGTGATGAGCTTCCAGCGCACCCGGCGCGGCGAGACGACCTGGGTGGGCTGGGACAACTACACGCGCATCATCGCCGACCCCAGCTTCTGGACGGCCTGGCAGAACACCTTCTACTTCACGGTGCTCGCGCTCGTCCTCGGGTACGCGGTGCCGTTCTTCGTGGCGATCCTGCTCAACGAGTTCCGGCACGCCAAGGGTTACCTGCGGATCCTGGTCTACCTGCCGGTGATGCTGCCACCCGCCTCGGCGCTGTTCCTGTTCAAGTTCTACGCGTACGACCCCAGCGAGGCAGGGCTCTTCAACGCGATCCTCAAGGCGCTGCACCTGCCCACCTCGCAGTGGATGCAGTCGCCGGAGATGACGATGCCGGCCATGGTGGTCGCGTCGACCTGGATGAACATGGGCGGCGCGGTGCTCATCTACCTGGCGTCGTTGCAGAACATCCCCGGGGAGCTGTACGAGGCGGCCGAACTCGACGGCGCCGGGATCTGGAAGCGGATCATCCACGTGACGATCCCGCAGACCCGGCTGATCCTCGCGCTCCTGGCGATGTTGCAGATCGTGGCCACGATGCAGCTCTTCATCGAGCCCCTGATCCTCGCCAACGGCGCGGGCGCGGAGGACTCCGCGACCTCGGTGGCGTACCTCATCTACCAGCACGGGTTCTTCCAGAACGACCTCAACGGCGCCGCTGCCCTGGGCGTGATCATGCTCGTGGTGCTGGCCGGCTTCTCCGCCGTGTACGTGCGGCTGACTGCGAAACAGGACTAGGACGGCGAGGAATGGCACAGGATTCCGGAACCCGGACCCTCATCTCCCACTCCCAGCTCAGCCGGGGGCGCGGCAAGGTCATCTACTGGACGCTGCTGGTCGTCGTGGTGGCGGGGTTCACGCTCGTCTTCCTCGGACCGCTCTACTGGATGGTCACCGGCGCGCTCAAGTCCGGCCAGGAGATCGCCCAGACCCCACCGACGCTGTTCCCGAAGGATCCGCAGCCGCAGAACTACATCGACGCGTGGAACAACCTGGCCCTCGCCAAGCTGCTGTTCAACACGTTCTACTACGCGATCGGCGCGGTGCTGTTCCAACTCGTCTTCGACGCGGCTGCCGCGTACTCGTTGTCCAAGCTGAGGCCGATCTTCGGCAACGTGATCCTCGCGCTGATGCTGGGGACGCTGATGATCCCGGCGATGGTCCTCATCGTCCCGCAGTACGTGACGGTGCTGGACCTGCCGATCCTGCACATCAACCTGCTGGACTCGCCGTTCGCCATCTGGCTGCCGATGGTCGCGAACGCGTTCAACATCTTCCTGCTGAAGCGGTTCTTCGACTCGATTCCCGAGGAGTTGATGGCGGCGGCCCTGATGGACGGGGCCTCGTCACTGCGCACCCTCTGGTCGATCATCCTGCCGCTTTCGCGTCCCATCCTCGGCGTCGTCTCGATCTTCGCCGTGACGGCGGTGTGGAAGGACTTCCTCTGGCCGAAGCTGGTCATGCCCTCGCCGGAGACCCGGACGGTGAGCGTCGGCATCTACACCTTCGCCGGTGGTACGCCGATGAACGTGGTGATCGCCGCGTCGGTCATCGCCGCGATCCCGACTGTCATCATCTTCCTGATCTTCCAACGGAACATCATGTCCGGTCTGACCACGGGCAGCATCAAGGGATAGCCAGCAGCGCATCCTTCCGCGGCGAACAACGATCGTTCGCCCGCCACATATCCAGGTCCGGCTGACCCGCCGACGTACTGACGCAGAAAGCAGGTGCTCGTGTCCACAGCTGACAGAAGTCCGTGGTGGCGTGGAGCCGTGATCTACCAGGTGTATCCCCGGAGCTTCGCCGACGGTAACGGCGACGGCATCGGTGACATCGCCGGCATCCGGTCCCGGCTGAACCACCTGTCCGCGCTCGGCGTCGACGCGATCTGGTTCAGCCCCTGGTACCCGTCCCCGATGGCCGACGCCGGCTACGACGTGTCCGACTACCGCGACATCGACCCGGTCTTCGGCAGCCTGGCCGAGGCGGAGGCGCTGATCGCCGAGGCACACGAGCTGGGCATCCGGACCATCGTCGACGTGGTGCCGAACCACTGCTCCGACGCGCACCCCTGGTTCCAGGCGGCGCTCGCCGGTGGACCCGACGCGCCGGAGCGGGACCTGTTCTGGTTCCGGCCCGGCCGGGGTCCGAACGGCGACCAGCGGCCCACCGACTGGATCGGCGAGTTCGGCGGCGAGACGTGGACCCGCACCACCAACCCGGACGGCACCCCCGGCGACTGGTACCTGCACCTGTTCGCCCCGCAGCAGCCGGACTTCAACTGGGACCACCCCCGGGTACGGGCGGAATTCGAGGACATCCTGCGGTTCTGGTTCGACCGGGGCGTGGACGGCATCCGGATCGACTCGGCCGGGCTCCTGGTCAAGGACGGGGAACTGCCCGAGGTTCGACCCGACCACCCGCACCCGTTCCACGACCTCGACGGGGTGCACGACATCTACCGGGGCTGGCGGCGGGTCGCCGACTCCTACCCGGGCGAGCGGGCCCTGATCGGTGAGGTGTGGCTGCCGGACCGGCAGCGGTTCGCCAACTACCTGCGACCGGACGAGCTGCACGCCGCGTTCAACTTCGACTTCCTCGGTTGCGCGTGGGACGCCTCGGCGCTGCGCGAGAGCATCGACGGGACGCTGAGCGCGCACGCGCCGGTCGGCGCACCGGCCACCTGGGTGCTCTCCAACCACGACGTCACCCGACACGTCACCCGCTACGGTCGGGCGGACACCCGGTTCAGCTTCGCCGCGAAGCGCGAGGGGACCCCCACCGACCTGGAGTTGGGCACCCGTCGGGCGCGCGCCGCCGCACTGCTCTCGCTGTCGCTGCCCGGTGCCGCCTACGTCTACCAGGGCGAGGAACTGGGCCTCTACGAGGTCGAGGACATCCCGTACGCGCTGCGGCAGGACCCGATGTGGGAACGGTCCGGCCGGATCGACCCGGGCCGGGACGGCTGCCGCGTACCGCTGCCGTGGGCCGGTGACGAGCCGCCGTTCGAGTTCAGCCCCGCCGGTGCCGCGACGCCCTGGCTGCCCCAGCCGGCCGACTGGAAGGACCGGACGGCCAGCGCGCAGACCGGCGACTCGACCTCGATGCTGGAGCTGTACCGGGCGGCGATCCAGGCCCGCAGGGCCGAACCGGCGCTCGGTGACGGCGAGCTGACCTGGCTGCCCGCCCCGGACGGGGTGCTCGCCTTCAGCCGCGGCGGTGGCTTCAGCTGTCTGGTCAACCTGTCCGCCGAGGCGGTGCCGATGCCAGTGCAGGGGGAGTTGCTGCTGGCGAGCGGGCCACTCGACGACGGGTTGCTGCCGTCCGACACCGCGGTCTGGCTGCGTACCGCCGAATCCACCGACGGGCCGCGCGGGGCGGACGGCCCGGCCTGACCTGACTCCGCTCGCCGTGGTGCCGGCGGCCCGTCCCGGCCGCCGGCACCACGCCACCAGGAAGGAGGTACGAGGGGGACGCGCGACACCGCACCGACACGGGGGGATCTGGCCTGCCTGACGAAAGGGAGAGCGCAGCTCATGGCCAACCACACCACCGGCACCCCGCACCACCTTCGACACCCGGCCCGGGCAGGGTTGGCCGCCATCGCCGCCACCCTGCTCGCCGCCACCTCGGTGACCGTCCTCGCGGTCACCGGCACCGCGACTCCGGCCGCAGCGGCCGGGTTGTCCCCCTTCGACATCTCCGGCCGGGGCGCCACCGTCCCGTTCATCGAGCAGGAGGCGGAGGAGGCCGCCCACAACGGCTCGAAGATCGGCCCGGACCGGCGCTATGGAACGCTGCCGTCCGAGGCGTCCGGTCGGGAGGCGGTCACCCTCGACGCCGTCGGCGAGTACGTCGAGTTCACCCTCACCGCGCCTGCCAACGCGGTCACCTTCCGGTACAGCCTGCCGGACAGCCCGTCCGGCACCGGCCGGGACGCCACCATCGACCTGCGGGCCAACGGGTCGCTGCTGAAGTCGGTCCCGGTGACGTCGAGATACGGCTGGTACTACGGCGGATACCCGTTCAACAACAACCCGGGTGACACCAACCCGCACCACTTCTACGACGAGACCCGGGCGATGTTCGGCAGCACCCAGCCGGCCGGCACGAAGATCCGCTTCCAGGTCTCCTCGACCGCCCAGTCGCCCACGTTCACCATCGACCTGGCCGACTTCGAGCTGGTCGCCCCCGCGATCACGAAGCCCGCCGGTGTGCTCGACGTGGTCACCGACTTCGGCGCCGACCCGAGCGGCGCGACCGACTCGACCGCCAGGTTCCAGGCGGCGGTCGACGCCGGCAAGGCCCAGGGCAGGGCCGTCTGGATCCCGACCGGGACCTTCACCCTCTGGGATCACGTGGTGGTCGACGGGGTGACACTGCGCGGCGCCGGGCCCTGGTATTCGGTGCTCGGTGGCCGGCACCCCACCGACCGGAACAGGTCCGTCGGCATCTACGGCAAGTACGTGCCCGGCGGCGGCTACACGGGGCCGGTCCGCGCGCACGAGGCGAACGGGCCGAGCCGCAACGTCACGCTGCGGGACTTCGCCATCATCGGCGACATCCGCGAGCGGATCGACGACGACCAGGTCAACGCCCTGGGCGGGGCGATGACCAACTCGGTGGTCGACAACCTCTGGCTGGAGAACACGAAGGTCGGGGCGTGGATGGACGGCCCGATGGACAACTTCACCATCCGCAACAGCCGGATCCTGGACCAGACCGCGGACGGGGTGAACTTCCACACCGGCGTGACCAACTCGACGGTGACCAACACGTTCGTGCGCAACACCGGCGACGACGCGTTGGCCATGTGGGCGCAGAGCGTGCCGAACGTCAACAACTCCTTCACCCACAACACCATCGGTGTGACCGTGCTGGCGAACCACCTGGTCAGCTACGGCGGTCGGGACATCAAGATCACCGACAACGTGACGGCTGACTCGCTGACCAACGGCGGCGGCATCCACGTGGCCAACCGCTACCCGGGTGTGCAGGGCGACACCGCGGTCCGGGGCACCTGGACTATCGCCCGGAACACGTTGATCCGTAACGGCAACTCGGACTACAACTGGAACTTCGGCGTCGGGGCGATCTGGTTCTCCGCACTGAACGAGTCGTTCCAGCAGGCCACCATCAACATCACCGACACCGACATCCTGGACAGCTCGTACGCGGCGCTGCACTGGATCGAGGGCCAGACCAGCGGCATCAACCTGAGCAACGTGCGGATCGACGGCGCCGGCACGTACGCGCTCCAGGTGCAGGCACCCAGCCAGGTGTCGTTCACGAACGTGCGGGCCACCAACATCGCGCAGAGCAACCCGATGCACAACTGCGTGGGCGGTGGCTTCCAGATCACCCAGGGCAGCGGCAACTCCGGCTGGTACACGTCGACCCCGTACTGCGGCCCGTGGCCGAACCCGCAGTGGGGCGGCGGACCCACCACGCCGCCGCCGACCACCCCGGGGCCCACCACTCCGGCACCGACCACCCCGGCGCCGACCACGCCGCCGCCCACCACGCCGCCGCCCACCAGCGGAGGGAACCTGGCGCTGAACCGGTCGGCGACCGCGACCAGCACCAACCAGAGCTACACGGCGGCCAACGTGGTGGACGGCAACGCGGCCAGCTACTGGGAGAGCGCCAACAACGCCTTCCCGCAGTCGGTCACCGTCGACCTGGGCTCGGCCCGATCGGTCGACCGGGTGGTGCTCAAGCTGCCCAGCGGTTGGGAGCAACGCACCGAGACGCTGTCGGTGCTCGGCTCCACCGACGGCTCGTCGTACGCCACCCTGGCATCGTCCGCCGGTCGGGTGTTCGCTCCCGGCTCGGGCAACGCCGTGTCGATCGGCCTGCCCTCCGGTGACCGCCGCTACCTCCGGGTGACGGTCACCGGCAACACCGGCTGGCCGGCCGCCCAACTGTCCGAGGTCGAGGTGTACGGCGGCACGCAGACCACCCCGCCGCCCACCACGGCCCCGCCGACCACAGCCCCGCCGACCACGCCGCCGCCCAGCGGCAACCTGGCGGCCGGGCGGTCGGTCACCGAGACCAGCCACTCCGACGTGTACGCCGCCGCCAACACCGTGGACGGCAACCCGAACACCTACTGGGAGAGCGCCAACAACGCCTTCCCGCAGTCGCTGACGGTGGACCTGGGCGCCAACCGGACGGTGTCCCGGGTCGTGCTGAAACTCCCACCGTCGTCGGCCTGGCAGACGCGTACGCAGACGCTGTCGGTGCTCGGCTCCACGAACGGCTCGTCCTTCAGCACCCTGAAGGCGTCCGCCGGCCACACCTTCAACCCGGCCAGCGGCAACACGGTCACCGTGACCTTCACGGCGACCAGCCAGCGGTACCTGCGGCTGACCGTCACCGGCAACACCGGCTGGCCAGCAGGTCAGCTCAGCGAGTTCGAGGTCTATTCCACCTAGCCCGGGTGCCCCCGTCCGCCCAGGGCGGGGGCCACCGATCCGGCGCTCCGGGGCGAAGGGGCCCCGGCCCGCCGACCCCGTCCCACCCGCACCGTCCCCCACCTGTCGCGGAACGACGGGCGTACCCCTGCACCCGTCGCCGGGCAACGCACCCGCACCCACCCCCGAAAGAGGTGTAGCGACCCCATGTCCAGTAACGGCACCAGACGAGGCACGCCGCCGAGCGGCGCGCCCAATCCCGTCCCCCGCACCGCCCGCAGCCGGCGGCTCCTCGCCGGCGCACTCGCCGGGATGCTCCTCGCCACCGCCCCGGTCGTCACCCCCGCGGCGACCGCGGCACCGGCGGCCGACCCGTCCGCGGCCGCCGCGCGCATGGCGATGCTCGCCGGGCTCTCGGCCACCATGACCGCCAGCAGCTACAACCAGAACTACGTGGCGGGCAACGCCAACGACGGCAACGCCTCGACCTACTGGGAGAGCGCCAACAACGCGTTCCCGCAGTGGATCCAGGCGGACCTGGGCGCCACGGTCAACGTCGACCGGGTGGTGCTCAAGCTGCCGCCCGCGTCGGACTGGCAGACCCGCACCCAGACGCTGTCGGTGCTCGGCTCCACGAACGGCTCGTCCTTCACCACCCTGAAGGCGTCCGCCGGCTACACCTTCAACCCGAGCAGCGGCAACACCGCGACCGTCAGCTTCACCGCCGCCAGCACCCGCTACGTACGGGTTCAGGTCACCGGCAACACCGGCTGGCCGGCCGCACAGCTCTCCGAGGTCGAGGTGTACGGCGCCACCGGCAGCACCGACACCCAGGCTCCCAGCGCCCCCGGCAACCTGGCGTACACCCAGCCCGCCAGCGGGCAGATCCGGCTCACCTGGTCGGCGTCCTCCGACAACGTCGGGGTCACCGGGTACGACGTGTACGCGGGCGGCGCGCTGCGCGGCAGCGTCAACGGCTCGACGCTCACCTACACCGACAGCCAGTCCGACAGCGCCACCGTCTCGTACTACGTGCGGGCCAAGGACGCGGCCGGCAACCAGTCGTCGAACAGCAACACGGTGACCCGGACCGGCACCGGCAACCCGCCGACCGGGAGCAACCTGGCGGTCGGCAAGCCGATCACCGCCTCCGGGTTCGTGCACACGTTCGTGGCCACCAACGCCAACGACAACAACGTGGCGACCTACTGGGAGGGCAACGGCAACCCGAGCACGTTGACCGTGCAACTCGGCGCGAACGCCAGCCTCAGTCAGGTCGTCGTGAAGCTCAACCCGGACTCGGCCTGGGGTGCGCGGACGCAGAACATCACGGTGCTCGGCCGGGACCAGGGCTCGTCGTCCTTCACTACCCTGGCCGGCGCGGCGAACTACACCTTCAACCCGGGCAGCGGCAACACGGTGACCATCCCGGTCTCCGGTGCGGCGGCCGACGTCCGGCTCTCGATCGCCTCGAACACCGGCGCCCCCGCCGGGCAGGTGGCCGAGTTCCAGGTCTTCGGCACCCCCGCGCCGAACCCGGACCTGACCGTGACCGGCATGTCGTTCAGCCCGTCGGCACCCGTGGAGACCAGCACCATCACGCTCTCCGCGACCGTGCGTAACGCGGGCTCGGCGGCCTCCGGCGCGACGAACGTCAACTTCTACCTGGGCTCCACCCGGGTCGGCACCGCGTCGGTCGGCGGCCTCGCGGCCGGCGCCTCGACCACCGTCAGCGCCAGCATCGGCACCCGGGACGCGGGCAGCTACCCGCTCAGCGCGAAGGTCGACGAGTCGAACACCGTCGTCGAGCAGGACGACACCAACAACAGCTACTCCAACCCCAGCCCGCTGGTGGTCAGCGCGGTCGCCACGTCGGACCTGGTCGCCTCGTCGGTGGCCTGGTCGCCGGGCAACCCGTCGGCCGGCAACACGGTCACCTTCTCGGTGTCGGTGCGCAACGCCGGCAGTGTGGCGTCCGCGTCCGGCTCGCACGGCATCACGCTCACCGTGCTCAACGAGTCCGGCACGGTGGTCCGTACCCTGACCGGCTCGTACTCCGGTGTGATCAACGCCGGCGCGACGGTCGGCCCGATCAGCCTGGGCACCTGGACCGCCGCGAACGGTAAGTACACCGTCCGGGTGGTGCTCGCGGCCGACGGCAACGAGCTGCCGGTCAAGCAGGCCAACAACACAAGCGACCGTCCGCTCTTCGTCGGTCGCGGCGCCAACATGCCGTACGACATGTACGAGGCCGAGGACGGCGCGGTCGGCGGCGGCGCCAGCGTCGTCGGACCGAACCGGGAGGTCGGCGACCTGGCCGGCGAGGCGTCCGGTCGGCGTGCGGTGACCCTCAACTCGACCGGCAGCTACGTCGAGTTCACCACCCGGGCCAGCACCAACACGCTTGTCACCCGCTTCTCCATCCCGGACGCCCCGAGCGGCGGTGGGATCAACTCCACGCTGAACGTCTACGTCAACGGCACGTTCCACAAGGCCATCGACCTGACGTCCCGGTACGCCTGGCTCTACGGCAACGAAACCAACCCGGGCAACTCGCCCAGCGCGGGCGGGCCGCGGCACATCTACGACGAAGCCAACGTCATGCTCAACTCGACGGTCCCGGCCGGCAGCAAGATCCGCCTCCAGAAGGACTCGGCCAACACCACCAACTACGCGATCGACTTCATCAACACCGAGCAGGTGTCGCCGATCGCCAACCCGGACCCGACGCGCTACACCACGCCGGGCGGCTTCACCCACTCCGACGTGCAGAACGCCCTGGACCGGGTGCGGATGGACACCACCGGCAACCTGATCGGGGTGTACCTGCCGGCCGGCAACTACTCCACCTCGTCGAAGTTCCAGGTGTACGGCAAGGCGGTCCAGGTGACCGGCGCCGGCCCCTGGTACACCCGGTTCAACGCCCCGTCGGGCCAGGACAACACCGACATCGGCTTCCGGGCCGAGAACTCGGCGGCGAACTCGTCCTTCAAGAACTTCGCCTACTTCGGCAACTACACCTCGCGGATCGACGGTCCGGGCAAGGTGTTCGACTTCTCCAACGTGTCGAACATCGTGATCGACAACATCTGGAACGAGCACATGGTGTGCCTCTACTGGGGCGCGAACACCGACTACATGACGATCAAGAACTCCCGGATCCGCAACATGTTCGCCGACGGCATCAACATGACCAACGGGAGCACCAACAACCTGGTCAGCAACAACGACGCCCGGGCCACCGGCGACGACAGCTTCGCGCTGTTCTCGGCGATCGACGCGGGCGGCGCCGACATGAGGGACAACGTCTACGAGAACCTGACCTCGACCCTCACCTGGCGGGCCGCCGGTGTGGCCGTCTACGGCGGCTACGGCAACACGTTCCGCAACATCTACATCGCGGACACGCTTGTCTACTCCGGCATCACCATCAGCTCGCTCGACTTCGGCTACCCGATGAACGGCTTCGGTGCCAGCCCGCCGACCCGGTTCGAGAACATCTCGATCGTCCGGGCCGGTGGGCACTTCTGGGGCTCGCAGACCTTCCCGGCCATCTGGGTCTTCTCCGCCTCGAAGGTGTTCCAGGGCATCCGGGTCAGCGATGTCGACATCGTCGACCCGACCTACAGCGGCATCATGTTCCAGACCAACTACGTCGGCGGGCAGCCGCAGAACCCGATCACCGACACGGTCTTCACGAACGTCTCGATCAGCGGGGCGCGCAAGAGTGGTGACGCCTACGACGCCAAGTCCGGCTTCGCCATCTGGGCCAACCCGATGCCGGAGGCCGGGCAGGGGCCGGCCGTCGGGTCGGTCACCTTCAACAACCTGCGGCTGAGCAACAACGCGGTGGACATCCAGAACCCCACGACAACCTTCACCATCAACCGCAACTGATCCAGCCGGCACCGGATGCCGCCGGGAGGTTCACCCCTCCCGGCGGCATCGTGCCGTGCCGACCCTCGCCGCCCGCGAACCGGGCCGCGCCGGCCGCCGCGTCCGTGGCGAGCGAATCCATCCCGTACGCCAGCTCGGCCGCCAGCGCCTCCGGCTCGGGCCGTCCGGCACCGGCCAGGACCGCCGCCCGGTCGTTGCGCAGGCAGGTCTGCGGGTGCCGGGCGATCGCCGCGGCCAGCTCCTCGGCCGCGGCCCGCGCCTGGCCGGGTGGCACCAACCGATTGACCAACCCCATCGAGTACGCCTCATCCGCCGGCACCGGGCGGCCGGTGAGGATCAGATCCATGGCCCGGCTCTCGCCGATCAACCGGGGCAACCGCACGGTGCCACCGTCGATCAACGGCACGCCCCAGCGGCGGCAGAACACCCCGAGCGTCGCGTCGGACTCGGCGACCCGCAGGTCGCACCAGAGCGCCAACTCGAGCCCACCCGCCACCGCGTACCCGGAGATCGCCGCGATCACCGGTTTGCCGAGCGTCATCCGGGTCGGGCCCATCGGGCCGTCCCCCTCCGGCTCGACCCGGTTGCCGCTCGGCGTGCCGAGGGCCTTCAGGTCGGCGCCGGCGCAGAACGTGCCACCGGCCCCCCAGAGCACAGCCACCGACGCGTCCGGATCCGCGTCGAAGGCCCGGAACGCGTCGGCGAGCGCCCGAGCGGTGGGACCGTCGACGGCGTTCCGGACGTCCGCCCGATCCAGCACCACCGTGCTGACCGCCCCGACCCGCTCCACCCGAACACCCATCAACCCAGCATGCCCGCCCGACCCCACCCCCACCATCCCCGTCGATCTTGTATTTCCGGTTGTCGGCGGCGTGAGCCGGGGCGGCAGGTTTGTCGTCGCCGACCGGTTTGCTACGGCGATCGTCGGGAAGTCGGTACCCGTGCGAGCACTTTTGACGAAAGTTGAGCAGGACTCCCGGCTGGACCGCGCGGGTGACCGGTTGCAGAAGGTCGTCCTGGGGACGCTGCGTCCGCGGCGGCTGCGGGACCTGCTCCACGGGGTGACCCTCGGGCATCCGCTGCACCCGGCGATGGTGCAGGTGCCGGTCGGCGCGTGGATCAGCGCCGCCGTGCTGGACCTCATGCCCGGACAACGTCGACCCGCCACCGTGCTCGTCGGGCTGGGCACGGTCAGCGCGCTGCCGGCGGCGGTCGCCGGGCTGAACGACTGGGCGGCACTCGCCCGGGACCAGCGCCGGGTCGGCCTCGTGCACGCCGCCGCCAACACCGTCGGCCTGACGCTGTACGCCGGCTCGCTGGCGGCACGGCTGTCCGGTCGGCACGGCGTCGGCCGCGCGCTCGGGTTCCTCGGGCTCTCGACCGTGAGCCTCGGGGCGTACGTCGGGGGTCACCTCGCGTACAAGCAGGGGGCGCAGGTCAACCAGAGCGTCTCCGAGCTGCATCGGATGACCGACGGCTGGCACTCGCTCGCCGACATGGCGACGTTGCCGCAGCGCACCCTGATCACCCGAGAGGTGGACGACGACATCTCGGTGATCCTCTACCGCCACGGTGACGAGGTGACCGTGATGTTGGAGCGTTGCCCGCACCAGAGCGGGCCGCTCGGCGAGGGCGAGGTGCAGGAGATCGACGGCCACGCCTGCGTGGTCTGCCCGTGGCACGGCAGCGCGTTCCGACTCAACGGTGGCGAGGTCATGCAGGGTCCCTCCGGCAACGACCAGCAGATCCTGCCCACCCGGATCCAGAACGGCGTGCTCCAGACCCGCCTGCCCTGACCGGTCTCAGACCCGCCTGCGTGACGTCAGCTGCGTCGGTGTCGACCGACCGACGGCCCCTCCGGCATCGAGTCCAGGCCGTGCCCGCCGTCGAACAACCCCCCGTCAGCCCTGTCGCCAGCCCAACCGTCGTCGCCACCCCAGCCGGACGCGCCGGTGTGCGCCGTTCCGCTGCCCGGAGGTGCGATCCCGCTGCCGTACGGCGCGGTACCGCTGCCGCGAGACGCCATGCCACCACCACCGGTCGGCGCCGTGCCGTCGTCGCGTGTTGCTGGCGCTTCGAGGGCCGCCGCCCGGCTGGCGGCCCAGGCGGCACCACTTCCCGACGCCCCACCACCGGTCCGCCCCGCGCTGCTGCTCGTGCTCCCGCCGATGCTCCGGGCCGTACCGCCCCGGGGCGTGCGGGCCGCAGCCAGACGGGGAGCCGCTCCGGCGGCGGCCGGACGGCGGCGCAGCCCCAGGACCGCGCCGATCTGTGCGCCGACAATGCTGGCCACCGCCAGTACGGCCGAGACGGCGAGCGGTCGGTTCACCCGGTCCTCGGTGCCGGCTCGGGCCGCTCCGACAGTCATCGCGGGTGGCTGGCCCGTCGACTCCGTACCGCTGGGTGGTGGCGGGGCCGGCTGCTCCGGTGCGGCCCGTTCGGGCGCCGGCCGGGGCGCGGGCGGCTTCGGTGCCGCCGGCCGGTCGACGAGCCGTCCAGTCGCGTGCTTCCGGGTGCCCTGGTCGGCGGCCTCCGTGGGCAGTCGGAGCAGCTGACCCGGCCGGATGCGGTCCGGGTCGTCGAGCTTGTTCAGCTTGGCGAGCTGTCGGTAGTCGTCGAACTCGTCCAGGTAACGTTCGGCCACCTCGCCGAGGTAGTCGCCCCGCGCCACCCGGTACACCGGGGCCGGCTCGTCGTTGGCGCTCGTGCCACCGGGAGCGGCGGCCCGGCCCGCCAGCCCGCCCTGCGCCAGCGGGGCCGCCGTGTCGGGCGCCGCGCCCACCCGGGTCGGCGCGGCCAGGGTGGCGGCGGTCGGTGCGGTGGTGCTCGCGTACGCCGGAGCGCCGTAGACCGCCGCGGCGCTGGCGGCGGCCGGACTGGCCGCGAGGATCAGCGCGACCGAGCCGACAAGCGCGGCGGCGGCCTTCTGCTGGCGACTCATCCCGGGCAGCTTCGGCGCCGGGCGGCGCAGGGTCTGCGCCCCCAACTCCACGAGGACGGAGAAGGCGAACGTGGCCCAGCCGATCCAGCCGGCCACCGCCAGTGCCCGGAGGAAGAGCTGGCCGTCGTCCCTGCTGGTCAGCGCGGTGCCGATCTCGGCGACGGTGGGAAGGTGATCAGGCAGGGGATTGCCGGCGAAGGCCAGCAGTGCGATCGGCGCGCCAACCAGCAGCGCACACAGCACGGCCAGTGCGCCGAGGCCGGTGAGGACGCGTCCGGTCCGCCGTACGACGGACCCTGCCGATACGGGCATGGCTGCCTTCCTTCCTACGGTGCTGCTGCGGTGATGGCGCGCGCGGTCGCATCGCCGGTGACGGTGACCGTCTTGTCCTGGACGAAGGGTCCGACCATCGTGCGGTCGTAGGTGATCGTGACGGTGACCCGGATCAGGGTCTCCCCGGCGACCTCGGGGAAGCTCACGGTGTGGCCGCTGGTGCCCTCGGCGGCGTCCAGGTAGTTGGTGACCGCCACGAGCGCCGCGTCCCTGTCGATCCGCGTCGGCCGGCCATCGATCGCGGCCCCCCGGTCGATGGCCTGACCGCCGGCGCGGGCGGCCTCGGCGGCCAGGTTCTCGGCACGTTGCAGGCTGCGTAGCTGGCCGGCGCCGTCGAAGGAGAGACCCACGATGGCCAGTACGCCGATCATCGCCACCGCCAGGAAGATGCTCACCCGGCCGTGGTCGCCGGAGAGGGGGCGGCGGGCGTCCGCGGTCATTCCCGCCCCCGGTAACGGTCAAGTGGCGAGGTGAACGTCGCGCTTACCTGCTTCTCGCTCGGCATTCCGGGCAGGACATCGAGGGAGATGTCCCGGAGCGACACCAGGCAGACCACCGTCACCGTCACCGTCGCGTCCTCACCGACCGCGCTGCTGAAGGCATCGTCGAAGTTGCGCGACTGGCCAGCCACCGTGGCGGTGAGTTCCGGGCTCAGGTCGTTGGCGCAGGCCAACCCGCGCCAGTCGAGCTGATCCTGGACGGCTTTCAGCGCCGCTTCCCGGGCCGTCACCGAGGTCCGGGAGATCGACGCGGCGCGGGCGGCGTCATGGGCCGCGGCCTCGATCGCCTCCGCCGCCACCGCGGTACGTCCGGCGACGCCGGCCAGCACCATCAGCGCGATGAACGCGGGGGCGAGCACCGCCACCTCGATGGAGACCGAGCCCCGCTCGGCGGTGCGGCTCATGGCTCGGTCAACCTCTCCACCGTCCCGTGGGCGCTCTGTCGTATCGCGAAGTCCACGCCCGGTACCACCGACAGGGAACGGCCGCTCACCGTGCAGGTGACCTCGGCCCCGTTGATGATCACGCAGGTCAGGTCGGCGCTGTCCCAGCCCACCAGCCAGCCGCCGGCGGCCTCGAGGAAGCGGGTCGCGCTGTCCACGCCGGCACCGTTGGGCGCCTGGTACGGCCGTTGCGCGTTGACACCGCTCTGCGCGGCGTGCAAGGCGGTCGAGCGGGCGAGGAAGACGGCCGCGACCTGGACCGAGGCGAAGAGCAGCACCAGGATCAGCGGCATCATCACGGCCAGCTCCACCGGATTCGCGCCCCGCTCCCGGTCGCCGCCCGCGAGGCGGCGCCGGGTGGCGCTGACCGCCCGGCGCCACCTGGGGAACGGGGCTCGGCGCATCCCGGCTACTCGCCTTCGCCGCCGGTGCCTGCGCCCGGGGGTTCCGGGATGTCGTTCATCCAGTTTTCGGCCTTGGTCAGGGCCAGGGCGGTGACGGCTACGGCGACGGCGACCAGGCCGGCGATGATCACCGCGGTGGGCACCGGGCTGTCACCGCGCTCACCGTGGCGGCGCAGCTCGGCCAGGCGCGTCGTCAGCACGACGTGCAGGTAGCTGAAGATGGACATGGCGTAACTCCTTCAGGGGGAGGGCATCAGACACGGGCAACGAACGGGTAGAGGACGAAGCCGAGCAGCACGAACACGAGCAGCGCGCCCGGGATGTCGAGTCGGCTGGTCACCCCCTCGGCCTGGGCGAGGTTGTCGGTGCGGATCTGGTCGCGGAGGGAGTCGGCCCGGCTGCGCAGGGTCTCGTGCACCTGTGCGCCCTCGCTGCCGGAGGAGCGCATGATTGCGCCGACGTCACCCAGCTCCGGAATGCCGATCTTGTCGGCGAGGTCGCGCAGCTCGTCCCACGGCGCGTGCATCTGCATCTGGGCGATCCGCAGCGACTCCTGGAGCCGGTCGAACACCCAGCCGTCGCAGACCGCCGCGGCGCGCTCCAGCGACTGCACCGGCCCGTGCGCGGCGGAGAGCTGCAACGCCACCAGGTCGAGGTAGGTGCAGACGGCGGCGCGGAACTCGGCCCGCGCGGCCTCGGCCTTGGTCAGTACGGCCCGGTGCGCCAGCAGCCCGCCGATCAGTGCCAGGCCGAGGCTGCCGAGCACCGGTACGACGAGCGGAAACGAGACGCCGAGCACCAGCAGCGCCACCCCGAGCAGGGTCGGCGTGGCCAGCCCGACAAGTGCGGAGAGCAGCACCGACAGCGCGTACTGCTCGGGAGTCTGGCCGATCAGGGCGAGCTGCTGGTGCGGCGGTCGCAGCCAGCGGGACAACCCGGTCAACGAGTCCAGTCGCCGGGAGGCGGGTGTGGCGAGCCGGCCGGTGCCCGGCGGCTGGTGCAGCCGCCGCAGCGCCGGCCCGAGCGCCGGGGTCGCCGGCAGCAACTCCCGGACCACCAGGAACACGCCCAACCCGACGCCGGCACCGCCGCAGACGGCCATGGTGAGCTGCCAGTTCAGCATCATGGGAGCCGCCTTTCGTGCGCGACTGCGGGGCTCCGCTGCGCTGCACTCCTCGCGCTCACGCGATCACCTCACCCGGGTCGGGCGCCGGCAGGAACCGGGACGGCCGCTGTGGCTGGCTCATCGACCGCACCCAGGCCAGCAGGCCGATGAAGGCCGCACCCAGGGCGGCCATCACCACCTGACCCACCGGCGTGCCGTACGGCTTGATGTACTCGGCGTTGAGCAGCCCGTACGCCAGGGTGGCCAGGGTCATTCCGGTGAGGAAGCGGACCGCGAACCGGGGTTGGGTCCGCTTGGCCTCGATCTCCCGGCGGGTGGCCACCTCCGCGGATGCCGCACCGGCGATGGAGCCCAGCACGTCACCCAGCCGTTCGCCCCGGTCCGACAGGTGCAGGATCAGCGCCGCGACCACCTGGTCACCGACCGGGTCGGCGATTTCGTCGGCGAACGCCAGCAGCGCGGATCGGGCCAGCCAGCCGGCCTGTAGGCGGGCGGCGAGCAGCCGTACCTCTTCCTCGATGCCGGGTGGCACGCTGCCGATCGTGCCGATGATCGACTGTTGGAGGCCCTGCCCGGTGCCGGAGACGTCCTTGAGCCGGCGGGTCCACTCGCCCACCGCCTCGATCCGGGCGATCGCCCGCTGCTCTGCCCTGCCCACCCCGAACAGCCACGGGGTGCCGGGCACCGCCACCGCCACCAGCAGGCCCACCACCGGCAGTCCGGTCAGGAGGAAGGCCAGTGCGCCGGCACCCAGCGCGGCGACCAGCAGCGCCTGGTAGGCCCGCTGCTCGGTCGGCGTGGCGCCGGGCCCGCGCCACAGCCGAGCCAGACCCGGCCCGGCTCCCGGACGAGGTCCGGGTGGCCGGCGGGTGCCGACGAGCGCGACCACGGCCAACAGCAGCCCGGCCACGCAGGCGGCCCCGGAGACCACCGCGATCAACTCAACGCTTGCGAGCATCAGGTCACCGCCGGGCCAGTCGGGTCTGCCGGGGTCGTCGCCAGGCACCGGCACCGGCCTCCACCCACCGGGTCAGCAACCGCGCGTCGTAACCCACCCGCAGCAACTGGTCGCGGACCCGCTCCGGCAGGTGCCGGGGGACCGCCCGACCGTCCGGGCCGGGTCCGAACACCGTGGTGGTGGTGATCCGACCGGCTTCGCCGGCCCCGATCACCTCCTCCACATGGGAGACGAACCGGTGTTTCCGCCCGCCGATGGCGGTCTCGTCCTCGATGGTGACGTAGACGATCAGGTCGAGGGCGTTGCCGGCCATCCTGCGGGCCTGGTCGACTGTCATCTCGCGGCCGTGTGCCAACGCCAGCTCGACGATCCGTTCGCCCACCCCGGCGGCCGTACGGGCGTGGATGGTGCACATCGAGCCCCGGCTGGTGGTCATCGCCTGGAGCATCGGCACGATCTCCCGGGACCGCACCTCACCAACGATGATCCGCAAGACGCCCATCCGCAGCGACAGGGGGATCAGGTCGGCGATCGTCACCTCGCCGGCCGGACGGCCGTCGAAGCCGCGCTCGCCGTGCCCCTCCCGGGCCTCGAAGCTCATCACCGCCCGGTGGCGCTCCCGGCGGCGGGCCGGCAGCAGTTCGCGGCTCTCCTCCAGCAGCACGTACGGCTCGTCCGGCGGGATCTCGTTCATCAACGCCCGGATGATCGTGGTCTTACCGGCACCGGCCAACCCGGCGACCATGATGTTCAACCCGGCGCGCATCGCCGCGCGCAGGAAGTCGCGCAGCAGCGGGTCGATCATCTCGTCGAGGTCGCCACGGGTGCCCGCGATGTCGTCGAGGCTCACGTCCAGTGTGTTGTGCTTGCGGATCACCGCGTACGGGCGGTGGCTGACCAGGAA
This sequence comes from Micromonospora sp. NPDC048839, assembly GCF_040649915.1. Taxonomy (NCBI): domain Bacteria; kingdom Bacillati; phylum Actinomycetota; class Actinomycetes; order Micromonosporales; family Micromonosporaceae; genus Micromonospora; species Micromonospora sp. NPDC048839. The sequence goes on along the minus strand of NZ_JBEZGL010000006.1, from coordinate 231,477 downwards.
CACCGCCGCCAGCCGGCTGCCGTCGGGCAGTTGCAGGTCGAGGGTGGGCTTCACGGTGGACAACGACCGCTCGGTCGCGCCCGCCCGCCGGGCCGCCGCCTGGAGGATCTCCACCAGTTCGGCGTCGCTGTCGGCGATCGGCTCGGCCCAGTCCACCCCACCGCCGTGCCTGGTGATGCGCACCTGGTCGCAGCCGAGAATGTGCACCTCCTCGATGGTGTCGTCGACCAGCAGCGTCTGTAGCCGACCGAGCCCCACCAGTTCGGCGGTCACCTGGTCGAGCAGCAGGCGCTCCTCGCCGGCAGCCATCGGGGTGCCGGCCCGGCGGACGAAGTCCGCGTACTGGGCGACCACCGTGACGGCCAACCGGGCCCGTTCGGTGTCCTCCTCGTCGGCGGTGAACTCCCGGCCGCGCTGCCACAGGGTGAGCCGTTCGGTGAGTTCCCGGCGCAGCTCCCGGACCACCTGGAAGTCCATCCGGGGTCGCGGCGCCGGCGCCGTCGGTGCTGCGGCCGCGGGCATCGGCTGCGGCATCGGCGTGGACTGTTGGTGCCGGCCGTTCGGTCCGGCCAGCGGCGGCTCGGTGGAGGTCACGCCCGGCGGCGGTTGGCGAGGATCCGCGGAGACCGGCTCAAACCGCATCCGGAACCCCCTGCTGCACGGGCCACGCCAGCCGGGCCTGCCGCCGTTCCAGGAGCGCGCCGATCGGCACCTCCAACGCGGCGGCCGCGCGCATCAGCGGCCGTCCGGTCCGCACGGTCCCGCCCAGGGTGAGCACCCCGGCGGTACGCGGATCGTGGGGCAGCCGCGCGACGACCGGCAGTTTCAGGGCGCGGCTGATCTCGGCTCGCCCGTGTCCGGCGCCGACCAGCAGCAGCCGCAGGGTGCCGGGTGGCACCCGGTGCTCGGCGAAGTCCCGTTCGATCGCGGTGATCACCGCCCGGGTGCCGGAGAGGTCCGGCAGGTGCGCCCGGGTCACCAGCAGCACCACCGAGGCCGCCCGCAGCACCGGCCACGGGGGTGCGGCCACGTGCAGCCGGCCGCAGTCGACAAGCACGTCGTAGCCGGGGATGCCGCGATCGAGGGCGTTGAAGTAGTCGGCGAACCGCTGCCAGAGCGGGGTGACGCTGCCGCCCTGGGCCGGGTCGACGAGCCCGGGCAGCAGCAGTCGCTCCCGGTGGGGTGCGTCCAGGTCGACCAGTTGCGACCAGAACGCGGTCTCCAGGTTGCCGTCGCGCAGTTCTCCGACGGCCAGCTCGCCGATGCCGCGAGGGCCGTCCAACTGGCCGCCGAGATAGCCGGCGAGGATCGACCCGCCGGCCGGGTCGCACTCGGCGAGCACCAGCCGTCGGTGCCACGCCAGTGTGCAGGCCAGCGCGGAGGTCGTGACGCCGGGCGAACCCTTCGCGGACACCAGCGCGATGATCGCCATGCTCAGGCCGCTTCGGTCAGCACGACGGCGACGCGCGACTGCGCGGTGAGGGCCACCACCGCGGGCACGTCCCGGGTGGGCAGCGCCAGGTACAGCACCTTGTCGTTGTTGGCCGGACTGACCATGTCGATCACGATGGCCGGGAACCTGGTGCCGGCGGCGGCCGGGTCCCCGTTGGCGCTGCGGTCCGGGGTGCTGATCAGCAGCACCTTGTCCCCGGGGTGCAGTTGCCGGGCCGGCACCTGGGCGGTCTTCAGGCCGAGCGCGATCTGCTGCTGGTCGGGGCCGAGCAGCGGATCGTCGGTGACGTGCCCCAGGGTGAGCAGGGTGCCCGGGACCAGCTTCACCGCGGCCCGTTTGCCGACCACCTCGTCGAGCCGGCCGGCGGGCACCGGCCGCAGCCCCTGGCCGCCGGCTACCTGCACGGTGATCAGGTCGGCGGCGCTGACCTCCCGACCCACCTCCACCGGCCGGGCGACCGCGAGATAGCTGCCGGTGGCCCGGACCGAGGTGACCGCGAACGCCGCGCCCAGCCCACCCAGGGCGATCAGGAGTACGGCGAGACCGAGCAACCCCGGGCGGACCCGACGTTGCCGGACCACCTTGGGCGGGCTGACCGGTGCGTCGACCGACCCGGTCCCGTTGTGCGTCGCGAGGCTCATCGGGTCACCACCTGGAGTTCGTTGATCTGGATCTGCACGACGCCGCTGTTCCGGGTCACCAGGATTTCTCCGCTCTGCCCACCGCCGTTCCAGGTCACCTTCCAGTGCGTGGTGGCGGTGACGTCGTATTTACCGGCCTTCTGGTAGCCCTTGTGGTAGCCGCAGGTCGGGGAGGTGCGGCCGGCAAGGTTCTTGTCCGTTGCGTCGTACGGGGTGCCGGCGTCGGGGCAGGACACGCGATCGCCGTTGCCCATGTCCCAGACGATCTCGCTAACCTTCGCCGTGATCTCGACGGTCACGCCCCGATCGCTGGCGCGGGCGGGGATCGGGCCGAAGTAGCCGGGGTCCTTGTCGTCGGACCACATCCAGACCGGCAGGCCGACCAGACCGGGGCCGTTGTCCTTGCGGGGTGCGACAGCCAGCGGCGCCCGCTTCAGCGTGATCGTCGCCAGGGCGCGTCGGGCCAACTCCGCCGGGTTCGGGGGCGCGCCGAAGCCGGGCGGCGCCTCCCGCAACACCACGGTGACGTTGCCGACGTCCGTGCCGTCGTTGCAGGTCTGCACGTACCAGTGCTGGCCCTCGGGTGCCTCGTTCTGCGGCTCGGCCAGCTCGTAGTAGCAGCCGTCGGCGCTGTTGAACCAGCCCTTGAGATCGTCGTAGCAGGGCACGGTCCGCCCGTCCCACCGGCAGACGCCGTCTCCGCCACCACCGTCGTCTTCGTCTTCGTCATCGCCGCCGCCGTTGTTGCCGCCACCGCCCGGCTTGCCGGGTTCGTCGTCCCAGACGCTGCAGTCGGGCTGGTCGGGCGGGCAACTGGCCCCCGGACCGGCGCGCCGAGCGGCGGCTGCCGGCAGGGTCGTGCCGGCCACCAGGAGGAGCGCGAGCCCGATCCCGGCGAGGGCCCGCCGAGCCGCCGAGACCCCGGGGGTACGCGCCGGAGCGCCCTCTGCGGCCCAGGTCAGCACGGCTGGTCCCGGTGCAGCGCGCCCGAGTTGATCAGCCAACGGCCGTCGGGATACCTGGTCGCGGTGGCGGTGGAGAGGTGCCGGCCGGCCCCGCTGCCCGGCACGACGCGCTTGTCCTTGGCGTAGACCAGCCGGTAGCCGGTCAGGTCCAGGCAGTCCTGGATCTCGACGGTGGCCGGGTTCGCGTCCAGGCTGACGGCGGTCACGGTCGGGTCCGACTTCAACGTCCCGGTACGCACAGCACCGTGCTCCTTAGCGTCGCGAATGGACAATTGCACCCGGGTCAGAAGTGGATCAGCGATGAAACGGGACAGTTCCGGCGCGCGGGGATCACTGCGTCCACTCGCCGTCCGCGAGGCCGCCAGATAACCGGAGTACGCGTCAAGCGCCGCCTTTTCGGCAGCGCGTCGGTCGATGTCGGGAGCCGCCGGTTGCCCGTCGTCCTGGGCTGCCGCCGGCCATTCGGCGGCCTCCCGCCCACTGGCGCAGGCGGTGACCGGCACCGCCGCCACGACCGCCAGCAGGCAGATCGCCGCTCGTCTGAGCTGCCGTCCGCGCACCGTCGAGCCTCCTCGTGGTCGCCCGGCGGGGTGACGGATCACCGCCGCAGGGCATGCGGAAGCGCGCCCGGATCAGCACATCCGGAACGATCATTGCGCCTCTGCATTCACCGTTACGGATCTTCTACAAATGCAGGTCCTATGTCGTCGGGTGGTTAAGGTGAGGCTTGCGTCACACCCAAGGGGCGAGCATAGGCTGACGTTCGCCGATGCAACAGAGGCAATTCAAGCGAATACTCTGCGTGATGAAGGGTGGTGGTGGCGGGTGTCCGTGCCGCGTCCCGCGCAATGGCCCGTCGGAAGATCGTCCATGGCCCGCCGTCGGCGGGCCGCTTGGGGCCAGCGGCGTCTCGTCGACGCTCCGGGGAGTGGGACATCGCGGCCTCATCCCGGCATCCGGGCGGAGTTGTGGACCGGTCGACGATCCGCCGCGTCCGGCGGGGCGCCCGGCGCCGATCTCGCCGGAGGCACCCGCCGATGGTCGGCGCGGGAGGTCGCTTTCTGCGCCATCCGCCACACCGTAGCGATCGTCCAGTCACTATCCGTGTTCGCCGTCCCGGCGGGACATCGGAGCGCCTTGGCGGTGACATGGCACTGACCGGCCCCCCTGCCGCCCTCCCCGGTCGGGAAGACCCACCCGATCGGAGCCCGGCGCCCCCGTCGTCCGGCGGCCCGACCGCACCCGCCCGCCCGCCGGCAGCCGCACCCGGCACAGGCACGACGACACCCGCCGGCTCGGCGCACACGACCTCCTCGTCCCCGGAGCGTCGTGCCCCGTCGGCGGCACGCGCAGCCGTGGCTCACGTCGGGGTCCTGACCGTGCTCGCGTTCCTCACGGTCGGCCCGCTGATGCGGATGGCCGCGCTGCGCTACGCCGTACCCCCGGGTCGGCCGAACCGGACCGGCTGCGACGCCTGCGGCGCGGCGGTCAGCCTGACCCGGCCCTGGCCCGCGCTGGGTCCGGCGGCCCGGTGCGGTCGCTGCCACGCACGTGTCGGCCCACCGCCGGGAACGGTCGAGTTGGCCGGGCTCACCGCGGTGCTGCTGCTGGCACTGGTCGGCCCATCGGGCGGGGCGCTGCCGGCGCTGGCCTGGTGGCTCGGCTGGACGATCCCGGCGGTCTTCGTCGACCTGGCCGTGCATCGGCTGCCGGATCGGCTCACCCTGCCGGCGGCGGCCGGGACGTGGTTGCTGCTCGGCGTCGCCGCCGCCCTTGCCGGCGAGCCGGGGCCGTGGCTGCGGGCCGCCATCGGCGGCGTGGGGCTGGCGCTGTTCTTCGCCACCACCACGTTGCTCCTGGGCAACCGCGGCTTCGGGCTGGGGGACGCCAAGCTGGCGCTCGGTGTGGGAGCGTTGCTCGGCTGGTACGGCTGGCCGGTGCTGCTGCTCGGGCTGCTGCTCGCCTTCGGGTTGTCCGCGCTGGTGAGCGTGGGCCTGCTGGCCGCGCGTCGGGCCAACTGGAGCACACACCTGCCGTTCGGCCCGTTCCTGCTGTTCGGCACGGTCGGCGCGCTCCTGCTGGCCGGCTGACGTCGCCCGCCGCCCGCCGCCCGCCGCCCGCCGCCCGCCGCCCGCGCCCGCGCCCGCCGCCCGCCGCCCGCGCCCGCCCCTCGCCAAGATCGTGCTCGATCCTGGATCCAGTGGTATCGCGTGGGCTGGGAGACCACTGCAACCAGGACCGATCGTGACCTTCTACGACGTGGAGGTCACTGGCGGGTGCGGCTTGCCAGCTTCGGGACCGGGGGGTCGGCGCGGTCGCCTCGACGGCGGAGCACCTCGGCGGCCGGGCGGGCCAGCAGTGGGGCTGCCACCACGGCGACCAGCGCACCGAACAGCACGCCCGCGATCACGTCGTGCGGGTAGTGCACGCCCACGAAGACCCGGGAGAAGGCGCCCAGCGCGGCAAGCGGCAGCGCGACCAGGCCGAGTCGACGGGAGAGCAGGAGCGTGGTCACCGCCAGCGCGCCGGCGATCGTGGCGTGGTTGCTGGGGAACGACCAGTCGCCCGGGGGTGGGCAGGTGCCCGCGATGATCGCCCGGCCGACCGTCCGACAGGGGCGGTCCTGGTCCACCACTGTCTTGAACCATTCGCTGCCGACGTACGCGAGGAGGGCCGGCAGCGGCGCGACCAGGGCGAGGGCCCGGTCGTGCGGACCGCAGGACCATCGGGTCAGCGCGGCCAGCACCAGCAGCGCGCCGAGCAGCAGGATCACCCCCTCGGTGGCGTGCCCGACGAACCACTGCACCGGCTCCGGGCTGCTGGCGGCGGCGTCGACGACATCGCGATACCACTCAGCACTGATCTCCGGGACGTCCACGCTGCCGTTGGCGGCCATGCATCACCTCACCTCTCGTTCATACCCTGTTCACCTGGGGGACACCCTAGGAACGCCGCAGCGGGTGGCGGAGCCATCGAAGGTCGGTCGGGCACCCTGACCTTCGTCCAGGATTCGTTCAGGCGGCTCTGCTTGGCTGGTCGAGGACGTCGGCATTCACAGGAGGCTTTGTGCAGACCAGTTCGGCCACCGACCAACCGCCGCCCGCCAGCGGGACGGTGGACGACGAGACCTGGCGGATCCGGCGTACGAAGGCCGACCTGGACCGGCTCGGCGAGACTGAGTCGATCTTCGCGGTGGGCAACGGGTGGGTCGGTTGGCGTGGCGTGCTCGACGAGGGTGCGCCGTGCGGGATGCCCGGCAGCTACGTCAATGGCTTCCACGAGCGGCGCGAGCTGAGCTACCCCGAGGAGGGGTACGCGTTTCCGCAGGCCAGCGACACCGTCATCAGCGCGCCGAACGCCGCGCTGATCCGGCTCTGGGTCGACGACGAGCCGCTGGACATCCGCACCGGGACGCTACGCGGCCACGAACAGGTGCTCGACCTGCGCGCCGGCGTGCTGCGCCGGGAGACCGAGTGGATCTCGCCGGGCGGGCGGGGAGTGCGCATCCGCAGCACCCGGTTGGTGTCCCTGCCGCGCCGCCCGGTGGCCGCCGTCCAGTACGAGGTGGAGCCGCTGGACGCTCCCGTGGAGGTGCGGGTCTGCTCGGATCTGCTGGCCAACGAGACGGTGCCGGAGCGCTCGGACGACCCCCGGGCCGCCTCGGTGCCCGACAACCCGTTGACCGCCGAGGCGTACCGCGCGGCTGACCTCGACGGGGTGCTGGTACACCGCACCGAGCGCAGCGGTCAGCGGGTCGCGGTCGCGGTCAGTCACCTGGTGGACGGGCCGGACACCGTCACGGTCACCGGTGACTGCACCCCGGACCGGGTACGGCTGACCATGGCGGATCGGCTGCACCCCGGGGAGCGGCTGCGGCTGACGAAGTTCGCGGCGTACGAGTGGGCGATGATCGACGCGACGTCCGCCGACGAGTTGGCGGCCCTGGTCACCGCCGAGGCGGACGCGGCGCGCGCGGACGGCTTCGACGCCCTGCTCAGCGACCAGCGGGCCGCCCTGGACGCGGCCTGGCAGGTCGCCGACGTGCAGCTCGACGGTGACCCGGAGCTGCAACAGGCGATCCGGTTCGCGATGTTCCACCTGATCCAGGCCGGCCGCCCGGACTCCGACCGGACCATCGCGGCGAAGGGGCTGACCGGCAACGGCTACGACGGGCACGTCCTGTGGGACACCGAGACCTACGTCCTGCCGGTGCTCACCTACCTGGCCCCGGCGGTGGCCCGTTCGGCGCTCAGGTGGCGGCACGCCCACCTGCCCGAGGCCCGCGAGCGGGCCGCGGAACTACGGCTGACCGGCGCGACGTTCCCGTGGCGCACCATCGGCGGCCGGGAGTGCTCCGGCTACTGGCCGGCCGGCACCGCCGCGCTGCACGTCAACGCCGACATCGCCGACGCGGTGCTGCGCTACCTGGCCGCCACGGACGACGACCGCTTCCTCGCCGAGGCGGGGCTGGAGTTGCTTGTCGAGACGGCCCGGCTCTGGCACGGCTTCGGGCACTGGTCCGGCGAGGACGCCTTCCACCTGCACGGGGTGACCGGCCCGGACGAGTACGCCGCGCTCGTCGACGACAACGTCTTCACCAACCTGATGGCCCGACGCAACCTGCGGGGAGCGGCGGACGCCGCCGAGCGCCACCCCGACGTGGCCGGTCGGCTCGGCGTGGACCACGACGAGGTGGCCGGCTGGCGGGCCGCGGCCGACGCGATGGTCGTCCCGTACGACCACGAGCGCGGTGTGCACCAGCAGGCCGCCGGGTTCACCGAGCAGCCCGAGTGGGACTTCGCGAACACGGGCGACGACGACTATCCCCTGCTGCTGCACTTTCCCTACCTGGAGTTGTACCGCAAGCAGGTGGTCAAGCAGGCCGACCTGGTGCTCGCCATGCAGCTCTGCCCGGGCGAGTTCAGCGCCGCCGAGAAGGCCCGCAACCTGGCCTACTACGAGGCCCGCACCGTCCGCGACTCGTCGCTGTCGGCGGCCCCACAGGGGGTGCTGGCCGCCGAGGTCGGGCACCTGGATCTGGCGTACGACCTGTTCGCCGAGTCGGTCCGGCAGGATCTGGCGGACCTGGGGGACAAGACCGCCGACGGGCTGCACCTGGCGTCACTGGCCGGTGCGTGGCTGGCTCTGGTGCAGGGCTTCGGCGGGCTGCGCGACGACCGGGGTGTGCTCTCCTTCGACCCCCGACTGCCGCGACGGATCGACCGGCTGGCGTTCAGCCTGCGCTGGCGTGGCCACCGGCTGCGCGTCACGGTGACTCCGACCGAGGCCCGCTACGAGCTGCCCGGCGCCGGCCCGGACGCCGAGGTCGAACTGTGGCACCACGGCGAGTCGCTGCGGATCACCGAGGCCGATCCGGTCACCCGGCCGCTGCCGGCGGTGCCCGACCCCGGGCCGGAGCCGCACTCCCCGCCCGGCCGCCGCCCCGCCCGCCGCTCGGCCGACTGAGCCACGGCGGCCAGCCCGGGGTTCGCGCGGCGCGGCTCAGGCCCGCGCGGCGCGGCCCGGCGTTCGCGCGGCCCCGGCTCAGGTCGGCCCGGGGCGGCCGGCCATGCGCTCGCGGACGGCCTCCAGCGCCTCGAAGGCGTACGCCCAGTTGTGGCATTTGAAACTGCGCAGGCCGTCGATCGCGGTGTGGCAGTCGGCGCAGCGCACACCGGCGATGGCTGCCGGAATCCCGGTGTTGACGTACTTGCGCTCGCCGAGGATGACGGTGGCGATCATGGCCTTGTCGTGCAGGCCGGAGAGTGCCGACGACACGATGTCGTACCAGGTGACGCGTCGGCCACACTTCGGGCAGTCGGGTTCGTCGCCGCTGACCCAGAGCGGGGCGCCGATGCTGCGCGCCGGCATGCCGAGCAGCTTCTCCAGCCGCCGGACGTCCGCCTCCGGGGTGGTCCAGCGGTGTCGGCCGGGCAGTGCAGCGGGCGAGTCGTACACGGCGCGGAACAGGTCGTGGTCGACAGGCACGGTCTCCCGCTGAGCGGTCATCGTCGTCCCCCCTCGTTGAGTCGGTGCCCCCACCGTGGTCACCGGCGACCTCCGGCGCTGCCGGATCAACGACTCGAGGGGTCGACGGGTCGTCGTCGAGGGGTCAGCCGATGACCCGTTTCCGCCTCCGGTGGTCGGCCCCGGGTGGTACGACGGAGGCCTGACGTGCGGGCCACCGGGAGGAGCGCCGATGGCGAGCAGGCCCGAACGGCTGCTGCGCGGCGACGACGCACCGCTGAGCGCCTCGTTCCTGGAGCTCTTCTTCGACCTGGCGTTCGTGCTCGCCCTCAGTCAACTCGCGGGGCACCTGCTGCACGACCTCACCCTGCCGGGGGCACTGCGTACCGCCCTGCTGTTGGCCGGTGTGTGGTGGATCTGGGTGACCACCACCTGGTTCGCCGACTGGTACGACCCGGACAGCCCGTGGGTCCGGTGGCTGCTGGTCATTGCTTCGCTGGGCAGCCTGCTGGCCGGGGTGGCGATTCCGCAGGCGTTGGACGGGCGGGGCCTGCTCTTCGCTGGCGCGTACGTCGCGGTCCACCTCGCCCGGGGCACGGTGACCGCGTTCGCGCTGCGCGGTCACCCTCGACAGAGGAGGGCGCTGCGGATCCTCTGCTGGTTCAGCGTCTCCGCCGTGCCGTGGCTGGTCGGCGGGTTCCTGCCGGAGTGGCGGGTGCCGCTCTGGCTGTTCGCTCTCGCGATCGACTTCACCGGTCCACGAATCGGCTGGCCCACTCCCTGGCTGGGACGGACGTCCCGGCAGGAACTACGCCTCGCCGGCGAACACTTCGCCGAGCGGTACCAGCAAATCATGATCATCGCGCTCGGCGAACTCGTTCTGGTCGCCGGTCTCTCGTACGCCGGCACCCACCTGGACCTCCCGCAGACCGCTGCCTTCCTGCTGGTCTTCGCCGCCGCCGTGCTGATCGGTCTGCTCTACGTGACGCCCGCCGGTCAGCGCCTCGGTCCGGCCATCGAACGCGCCGATCCAGCCCGGCTCGGTGTCATCACCGGCTACCTGCACCTCGTGATGATCGCCGGGTTGGTGGTCACCGCCGTCGGGGCCGAACTGAGCATCGCCCACCCCACGAAGGCGAGTGACCTGACCGCGGCCGTCGTCATCCTGGGAGGTCCGACGCTGTTCCTCCTCGGTCGGACCCTGTTCTCGGTGGCGATCCACCGGCGACTCTCCTGGCCCCGGGTCGCCGCCCTGTTCGTGCTGTCCGGTGCGGCGGCCGTCCTGCGACTGCCGTTGCTGGCGGTCAGCGCGGTCGCCACCGGGGTGGTGCTCACGGTGGTCGTCCTGGACCACGCCGGCATCCGCTCCTATCGCCGCATCAAAAATCCTGACTAAAGTCAGGCGTATGGACTCCGCGCTCATCGCCGCCGTGCGGCGGTTCAACCGGACGGTCACCCAACGCGTGGGTGCGCTCGACGACGAGTACATGGCACAGGGGCGACCCCTCGGGCAGGCGCGTGTGCTCTGGGAGATCGGTCCCGCCGGCGCCGAGGTCGCCGCGTTACGGGCCCGGCTCAACCTGGACTCCGGCCACCTCAGCCGGCTCCTGCGCGCCCTCGAGAACGACGGCCTGGTCACCGTGGGACCGGCCGACCAGGCCGGGGGCGACGGCCGGGTCCGCACCGCCACGCTCACCGCCGCGGGTCGTACGGCGTGGGCGGATCTCGACCAGCGGTCGGACGACCTTGCCGCCTCGATCCTCGAACCGCTCACCGAGCACCGTCGGGAACGACTCGTCGCGGCCATGGCGGAGGTCGAACGGCTGCTCATCGGCTCGATGGTCGTCATCGACGCGTGCCCGCCGAGCGACCCGCGGGCCCGCGCCTGCCTGCGCGCGTACGCCCGGGAGATCGGGCGACGGTTCGACGACGGGTTCGACCCCGAGCTGAGCAACCCGGTCCCCGACGAGGCACTGGTCCCGCCCGCCGGCGTGCTCCTGCTCGCCACCCTCAACGCCGAACCGATCGGCTGCGGCGCGGTCAAACTCCTCCCGGACGGCCAAGCCGAACTCAAACGCGTCTGGGTGGCCGACGCCGTACGCGGGCTCGGCATCGGCTGGCGGCTGCTGGGCGAGTTGGAACGGTACGCCGCCGAGCGTGGCGCGACGGCCGTCCGGCTGGACACCAACCGCAACCTCACCGAGGCGATCGCCATGTACCGCGCGGCCGGTTATGCGGAGATCGAGCCGTACAACACCGAGCACTACGCCCACCACTGGTTCGGCAAGCGGTTGGAGCGGTGAGGGCCGCATCGGGGCTGCTACAGCCGCTCGAAGCTCTCCATGCCGGCGAGTTTCAGCACCTCGGTCCGGGTCGCCGGGCACTCCTGCCGGGTCTGGTCGTCGATCTGACGGCCGGTCGGCACGGGGCCTTGCTTCTCATACCAGGAATAGAGATTCACGGTGAGATTGGCCATCGCGCCCGTCTCGGACCCGATCCCCTTCAGGGTCGGCAACTGGCCGTCCAGGTAGGCGCACACCGCCTTCGCCGACACCGGCGTGGAGCCGCCCTGCGGAGCGGATCCGGCCGCGCTGGACGCGGCGGCGGTTGCGGTGGGGTTGTCCGGCGCCGCAGCACCGGGATCGGGCGTGTCGGTGTCGGTGCACGCCGTCGCGGCTAGGACGACGCAGACGACCGGCGCGAGCAAACGGATCGTTCTCATCGGGTTTCGTCCTGACGTGGTTGTTGGTGGGTAGCGACTGCGGGATGGGTCGTCAGTCGACGGAGTTCGCGGCGACGAGCCAGAGGCCGGTGGGCAGCCGGTAGCCGACGCCGGGCGCACGGAAACGGTCGAGCAGCCGGGCGACCCCCGCCCGAGCCGAAGCCTGCCCAGCCGGCGGAGCCGCCCGGTACGCGGCACCGGCCGGGCCGACCTCGACAAGCCATTCGGCCACCGCGTCGGCGTCGTCCGGAGTCTCCAGGGCGACATCGCACGGTGTGATCGTGACGGCGGTGAAGCCGGCCTCGGTGAGGATCCGGTCGAGCCGCGCCGGGTCGGCGAACGCGAACGGACCGGGCTCGTCACCGACCGGGAGCGGTGGTAACGGTCCGAGATGCGGTGCGGCGCCGAGCATCGCCGCGGACAGCCACGGATTGACGCTGCTGTCGCGGAAGACGGTCGCGGCGAGGCGCCCTCCCGGGCGCAGTGCTCGCCGGATCGCGCGGCAGCCGGCCACCGGGTCCGCCAACAGCATCAGGGTCATTCGTGAGTACGCCGCGTCGAACGGAGCACCCGGCACGACATCGAGAGTCTCGATGTCGGCCACGTGGAACTGGATGCCCGGGTGCCCGTCGGTGGGGAACCGGCGTCGAGCGGCGGTCACCATGGTCTCGTCGATGTCGACACCGATCGCCGCGCCGGTCGCGCCGACCGCGGCGGCGATCTCGGCCGTGGTGCCGCCGCAGCCGCAGCCCACATCGAGGATCCGTTCGGTGGGTCGTGCGGCCAGCCGATCCATGGCCGCCGCGCCCAGCGGTCGACCGGTCTCGTCCTGCCGATCCGCGTGCCGAATCCAGCCAGCCGCCGCTCCCGCCCAGAAAGCGGCGCTTCGGGCCCGCAGGCTGGCGGTGTCGGCCATCAGAACGGCATCTCGGTGCCGTCGACGCTCATCGAGCGGAAGTGAGCCGCCTTCGTCGGGTCGAAGCCGTCCTCCTGTGCCGCCAGACCAGCAGCCCGGACCAGCCGCTCGGACTGGAACCGGCGGAATGCCGCCTCGTCCTGCCAGACGTTGATGATCCGCCAGCCGTCCTCGGTCGGCCCGGCGACATGGGCGAGCAGACCCGGCGGTCGGTCCGGTCCGAGGTGTCGCTCCACCTGCCGGTACTCCGCCTCGCTGACGCCGGGCATCTCCTGCAACACACCGAACGGCATGGCCACCACCTCTCGATAGAGTGAGACTCTATCCAATAGAGCACTACACTCGAAGCGTGGTTGTCAAGAGACGTTACGAGTCTTCTCGCCGACAGGAGCAGGCCCGACAGACCCGGCGAGCGATCCTCGAAGCGGCCGGCCGGCTGTTCGTCGACCCGGGCTACGCGGCCACACCGCTGACCGCTGTCGCCGTGGAAGCCGGCGTCGCGGTCCAGACCCTGTACGCGGTGTTCGGCAGCAAGCGGCAACTGCTCTCCCAGTTGGTCGACGTCACTTTGGCCGGCGACGACGAACCGGTGGCCCTGCCGGACCGGCCCTTCGTCGCCGAGATCCGCGCACTCGCCGACCCCCGGGCCAAGCTCGTCCGCTACGCCCGCCACCTGGCCGAGGTCAACGCCCGACAGGCCCAGGTGATGCTCGCGCTGGCCGGCGCGGCCACTGCCGACCCGGACGTCGCCGAGATCTGGCGCAAGAACGTCGACGACCGCCGTCGCGGCATGGCCATGTTCGCCGCCGAACTCGTCGGCACCGGAGGCGTACGCCCTGACCTGGGCGTCGATCAGGTGGCCGACGTCCTCTGGTTGGCCCAGGACGTCCGCAACTTCGACTGGCTCGTCCGGCAACGCGGATGGGAGATCGAGCAGTACCAGCGGTGGTATGTGGACACCGTCAGCGGGGCGATCATTACCAGCGCCGAATAACACGCTGCCGCCGACAATTGCGACGGTGCGGCATCCCGTCCACGTCAAAGCGCGAGACATTGCCGGGCATCGCTACGTTCGGAGGGGTGGCAGAGGAGGCTGGTCCGCGTCAGTGGCGAGATCGCGCCCTTGCGTTCGGCACCGCTCTGGCCATCGCCGCTGTCTGCGGGGTGTCGTCCTTCGGCCTGCTGTCTCTCGGCGCGCACCTGGACCGGATCGTACTTGTCGGTGCCATCCTTCGTTTGATCGGGATCGAAGTCGCCTATGTCGGAGTGATGCTCTGCGGTATTTGTCTTCTCGTATCTCTGCTGGGCACGGACCTGTTCGCAAAACTGTTTCTCGTGCGCGCCGAGATCATTACTCCCGAGGTCGAGCGTGAGCTGACGGCGATGCAGGAAGCACCTGCCACGGTGCCGATCACCGCTGGGCACGGGGTGCTGCGGATCATCGCCGTCAAGCCCCGGTGGTGGCTCGACCCCGATGCCTACGACGGCGACACCACCCCGGTCGTCGTCGTCGACGAGGTCGCGCATCGGATGTCCGGCTGGGATCCGTACGACATCCTGGTCCCCGCCAGGCCCGCCGAGGTGGCGACCTGGCTGCCGCTTCGCACCGGCGTGTCCGGGCGGCGGGTCGGCGGCTCCTTCTCGGTGGCGGAGGGTCAGGTCGCTGCCGTGGTGTATCGACCTTCGTCGCTTCCCGAACTCCCCGGCACGTTGGCGACGGTGGCCCGCGAGGTGGAGGGAGACCTGTCAATGTCCCGGCTCAGTTGGGCGACCGCGCTGCTCATCGGGCTCGGCTTCGTGGTGTGGCTGGCCTTCGGCTAGCAAGAGTGATCTTGTGGATGGGCCGGTCATCGCGCACGCTGATCTGCGTCGGAGCGACGAACACGCCTCAGCCAAGGAGATGCCCGTGCGCAAGCTCGTCTACTACATCGCCGCCACCCTGGACGGCTTCATCGCCGGTCCCGACGGCGCCGACCCCACCGGACCGGACGGATTCTGGCCCGTCCCCGACGACTACCTGCACCACCTCGTCGCCGAGTATCCGGAGACCCTGCCCGGCCCGGCCCGGCAGGCGTTCGGCATCACCGACGAGGGCAGCCGGTTCGACACCGTCCTGGAGGGGCGGCACTCCTACGAGGTGGGTCTGCGGGCCGGCGTGACCGACGCGTACCCGCACCTACGCCACCTGGTGTTCTCCCGCACGCTCGGTGACAGCCCGGACCCGGCTGTCGAGGTCCTGGCCACCGACCCCATCGCCACGGTACGAGAGCTGAAGCGGCACGACGGCAAGGACGTCTGGGTGATCGGCGGCGGTGCCCTGGCCGGTGCCCTCTACCCCGAGATCGACCAGTTGATCGTCAAGCTGGCCCCGTTGACCATCGGCGCCGGCATCCCGCTCTTCGGCCGCGACGCCGTCTTCGCACCGCGTACCTGGCGTCTGACCGACCACACCGTCCTGAACAGCGGCGCGCTGTTCCTCACCTACACCCACGCACAGACCGGAAACGAGTCCGCATGAGCACCACCCCGACACCGTCACGATCCGTCCCATCACCGGGACGGACGAGGTGGCGCTGTTCAACCGTCTGCCGTACACCATCAACCACGAGGACGCGCACAGCCGTACCGAACGGGCGATCAACATGGCCTGGCAGTGACCGGTGACCATGCCGCCCGGAAACTGTTCGCCCTCTCGGTGGGATAACGGTGCGCGACAACTGGGAGCGGGGCTCTACGCTCCGCACCATGTTCGGACCAGTGCAGATCACCTCGGGTGGTCTGGAGATTCGTGAGTTTCAGCCGCAGGACGCCGACCAGGTGGCGGCGTTCGTGGCCGCCGACGATCGGACAGCGCTACCGCCAGGCTCACCGCCCACCGTCGCCGATGTGAACGGGTGGTTGGCTGGGACGGTGCGCCGACGGCTGGACGGCGACGGCGTACTCCTGGCAATCGCGGACGCGGCCAGTGGCGAGATCGTCGGCAGCATCGGGCTGCGGGACATCGACTGGAAGGCCGGCCGCGGCGAGATCGGCTACGGGGTGTTGGCCGGTCGGCGCGGCCAAGGCCATGCGAGCACCGCGGCCCGCGTGGTCGGCCGATGGGCGCTCACCGATGGTGGGATGCGGCGCATCCAGCTGCGCGCCCGGCTCGCCAACGTTGCTTCCCTGCGGGTCGCGGAGAAGGCCGGATACCAGCGGGAGGGCACCCTACGGATGGCCGACTGGGATGGCGAGAAGGCGCATGACATGGCCGTCTTCTCGATGGTTACGACAGATGTCGAACCGGGCGATGCCACTCGTTGAGTCGCTGCCTTCCGGGAGCCGTTGCGGGCGTTCCGGAGCCGGGCCGCTGGTGCCCGATCGACACCAGCGGCCCGTCGGTCCGCGTTCAGCCCTTCACGGCGCCGGCGGTGAGCCCTTCGGTGAGGAAGCGCTGCCCGAAGGCGTACATGATCACCACGGGGATGCTGACGAGCAGCGACGCGGCGGCGAGTTGTCCTTGCGGCACCACGTCTCCGGCGATCATCGACTGCATCCCCACGGGGAGCGTCTTGTACTCGTCCTTGGTGATGAACACGAAGGCGAAGAGGAACTCGTTCCAGGCATTGGTCAGGGTGAAGAGCGCGACCGCCAGCAACCCTGGCTTGGCCAGCGGCAGCACCACCCGGCCGAACGCCTGGACGCGGGTGCAGCCGTCCACGAGCGCGGCCTCCTCCAACTCGATGGGGATCGACGAGAAGTACCCCACCAACAGCCAGGTGGCGAACGGGAGCGTGAAGGTCGGGTACGTCAGCACCAGGGACCAGAGCGAGTCGGTGAGCCGTACGCCGATGAGCATCTGGTACAGCGGGATGAACAGCAGCGCGCCCGGCATCACGTAGGTGAGCAGCACCGTGACGGTGAAGCCCTGCGCCCCCCGGAACCGCAGCCGGGCCAGCGCGTACCCCGCCAGTGCGGCGCAGACAAGTGCCACCGCGGTGGACGCCGCGGACACCAGCAGGGTGTTGAGGTACCAGCGGCCGAACGGCTGGTTGTCGAACAGGGCGCCGAACTGCTCGAGCGTCCACGGCGTCGGCCACAGGTCGTCGGTACGCATGACGACCTGGCCCTCGGACTTGAAGGCCGTGACGGCGATCCAGTACAGCGGACCCAGCACGAAGAAGAGCAACCCGGCCAGCGCAGCCCAGGAACCCAGGCCCGACACCACTGACGACGACCGGCGACCGCCTCGGGACTGGAGGGTCGAGACCACCCGGCCGACCGCCGCAGCGATCAGCAGGATCACCGCGAGGACCACCGCCGCCTTCCAGAAGATCTGCGGTGATGCCCAGGCCAGCAGACCGGTGACCAGCGCGGCGACGATCCACGGCAGGGCCTTGCGCGTCGTCGGAGCCCACCGTTGTGTCGCGACCCACCGCGCTGTCCGGCGTCGTCGGGGCAGTTTGATGTTGGTGTCCTGGCGCAACAACCGGACCAGGACGAACACCAGCCCGCCGATGATCGGCAGCATGACGAGCGTGACCGCCGCGCCCGCGCCGTACTGGAGTTGCAGGATCGCCTTCGAGTAGGCGATGAGCACGTACGGCGCGGTCACGTCGCCGGGGCCGCCCTGCGTCAGCAACCAGACGAGGTCGAAGTTGTTGAACGTCCAGATCGACGACAGGGTCACCGTCACCGTGATCACGTGGCGCAGTCCGGGCAGCGTCACGTTTCGGAACCGCTGCCACGCCGAGGCGCCGTCGATGGTCGCCGCCTCGTACAGGTCCGCCGGGATGGCCTTCAACCCCGCCAGGAAACAGACGGTGAAGAACGGCACCCCCTTCCAGACGTTGACGAGGATGACCGACGGCATGGCCAGCGACGGGTCGGACAGCCAGCCCGCCGGCCAGCTGTCGACCAGGTGCGCGCTGGCCAACAGCGGCCCGATCCCCGAGGCGGTGAGCAGAATGTTGACGCTGCCGAAGATCGGGTCGAGCAGCGCGCGCCAGCTGAAGGCCGTCACCACGGTCGGCACCACCCACGGCAGCAGGAGCAGCCCGGCGAGCACGGCCCGCCCGCGGCGTCGATGGTGCAGCAGCAGGGCTGCGGCCAACCCCAGCACGACCTTGAAAACCTCGGCGTACGCGGTGAAGACGAACGAGTTCACGACGCCGGTGTGGAACTGCTCGTCGGTGGCGAGGGCGAGGTAGTTGTCCAGGCCGACGAACACGCTGTCCTGCCCGTGCCGTTCCGTGGTGCTGGTGATGATCGACCGGACGATCGGCACGAGAACGAGACCGCCGACCAGTACGGCCATGGGTGCCAGGAACAGCGCCCCCAGCCGCCAGTCACGACCCAGCCGCCGCTGGGTCGCGGTGAGAGAGCCGGATCCCGGCGGCCGGGATTTCGTCGCCGCCGGGACCCGCGCAGGACGGACCGACCTCACTGTGGCAGCCCCTGCTGGTTGAAGATCTGCACCATCTTCGCGTGGGCGGCCGTCACGGCCTGCGCCGGCGCCGCTCCCTGCACGACCTGCTGCATCATGTCGGTGAGGACGTAGGCCGACCCCACCGCCTGCTGGCCCGCGCTGGCCTTCTGCGGGAAGGCCAGGCCGTTCTTCGTGTTCAGCGGCAGCTTCAATTCGGTGATCCTGCGCAGCATGGGGAACGCCGGGTCGCCGCTCGTGAAGAACGGGTCGGCGTCCCAGACCTTCTGCCAGGCGGGCATGACCAGGCCGGGCGCTTCCTTCGCCACCCCGAGCAGCGCGGGAGCGCTGACCAGGTACTGCGCCAGGAGCTTGGCGAGCGCCGGATTCTTGGCACCCTTGAAGACGACGAAGCCCTGCGACTGGCCGAGCAGCAGCGGATTGTCGGTCGCCGGCCCGATGCAGTCGGAGAACACGTGGGTGTTCGCGTGCACCGGGTTCTTCTTGGTCCGGGAGTCCGCGTAGACGCTGAACTGGTTGCGGGTGTAGCCGAGGACCCCGGCGAGCCAGTTCTCGTTGTTGCTGGTGTCGGTCCAGCTGGCCACCCCGGGCGGCAGCATCGGCTTGTACTTGGCATTGGTGTAGATGTCGCCCAGGAAGGTGACTGCCTGCACTGTCTCGGGGGAGTCGAACGTGACCTTCCGGCCGTCATTGGCGGCGATCGACCCGCCGTAGGCGTTGATCAGTGCCTCGATCATGCCGTTGCCGTCACCGGACCGGTTCACCGTCATGCCCCAGCCGAACCGGCGCTTGGCCGGATCGGAGATTTCCAGGCACAGGTCCCGCAGTTCCTCCCAGCTGTAGATGTCCTTGGGGGTGATGCCCTTGTCCTGCATCCAGTCCTTGCGCAGGAACGACCCGATCCCGATGAAGTGGTACGGGATGGCAAACCACTTGCCGTCGAAGACGCAGAAGTTCTTGGCCTCGGCGCAGGGTTCGCCGTACTTCGCGGTCAGTGCCTGGACGACGTCCGTCACGTCCTCCAGGTCGCCCAGCGCCTGGAACTGCGCGACGAACCGGGAGTCGGTCATGAACGCCAGGTCACGGGCGACCCCGCCCTTGACCTCGGCGTCGATCTTGGCCACCACGTCGCCGGCGTCGGCCTGGACCAGACTGTTCTCGATCTTCGTCCCGGTGCTGTCGGCGAACTTCTTGATCGAGCTGTCGAGAGCTTCGTTCGCCGCCGTCGAGTACAACTTCTGCGACAGCATTCCCATCGAGGAGCCCTTCATCGCCGCCGCGGCGTCGATCAGCTCCTGCGGAACCTCCGGCTGCACCTTGCTCGGTGACTCGGAGCTGCCTCCACAGGCGGCCAGGCCGGCCGCGCCGAGCACCCCCACCCCCATCCCGAGAAAGCCGCGCCGGGACCACGCCAGGTTGTCCTCCATGGACGTTCGCCTCCTTCTTTTCGGCACCGCCGGACGCCGAAGGAGCTCATGGCGAACAGTGCGATGCTCGTGCTCCAAGGTGTGTCTCTGATCGGCGACCGCGGGAGAGATGTCGCATGCCGCTCGCCGGGTGACGCGTCGAGGTGGAGGTGATCGGCGACCGGGCCGAGAAGGTGGCGCTGACGTTCGAGTTCGGCCGGGCCACGGGACCACCACCGTTCGAGATTTCGAACTGAGTTCGAGATACCGCATCGAGTGGTCGCGACGCTAGAGCAGGATTCTGATGAATGTCAATGTTTCGACGGTGTTTCGAACCGAAAGCGCGAGGTTGGCTATCGAGGCTGAGCCCGGTAGCCCATCCGGGCGGACAGTGCGGCGGCACCGTCACGAACCAGCCCGGTCCACCGCACGTGCGCCTGGGGCGTCCAGCGAATGATCGGCGCGGACAGGCTCATTCCGGCGATGGTCGTACCGGAATGATCTCGGATGGCCGCGGCGACGCAGCGCATGGCGCTGTCCGACTCGCCGACGTCGACCGCGACGCTCTCCGCCCGGACCTGGTCGAGATGGGCGCGCAGGCGGTCCGGGTCGGTGATGCTGTCCGGCGTCATGCCCGGCAGGTCGCCCTTCAGGACTTCGTCCAGGGACGCCTGGTCGAGGCCCGAGAGCAGGATCTTGCCGACCGCCGTGCAGTGCGCCGGCAGCCGCCGCCCGACCGCGGAGACCATCCGGACCGGGTGCGTGCTGTCGAACTTGACGAGGTAGATGACATTGGCGCCGTCGAGCACGGCCACGTGGACCGCCTCGTCGCACGCGGCGGCCACGTCCCGCGCGACGCACTGCGCCTCGCGGACCAGATCAAGACGGCCGGAGAACGCCGCGCCGAGCTGGAACAGCGGCATGCCGAGCCGATACTGCACCGGCTGGCCCGGGACGGAGATCAGGTACGAACGGGCCTCGAGCGTGACGAGCAGCTCGTGGACGGTGGTGCGGGGCAGGTCGAGCCGCTCCATCACCTGGCGGGCCGACAGTTGGGAATGGTCCAGGAACAGTTCGAGGATGTCGAGTGCGCGGATGACCGCCGATACCACACGGGGCATGTCGATAGTCCCTTCGAAATGCCGGACTCGTGTCAACGCGCCGCACGCGGACGAGCACCTGACGAGGATAACTGCGTCAGCCCCGGCACGGGACGCGGCGACGAGCGTGCTGCCCGCCACCGACGGCGCGTGACGTCCGGGCCGGGAGCGTACGCCGCCGTCCGGGCCGGCCCATCTGCCTCGGCAGATGGAAGCCTGGCATTATGCCTGAAGCGCCAGCCGACCCTCGGTCAGGCCGATGCCCCAAAAGGTGCCAGATCACGATGAATTCTCCCAAAGAACGCATGCCCCGGGTCGAGTCACTGACCGGGCTGCGCTGGTTCGCCGCGTTCGCCGTGTTCCTGTTCCACGCGAACCAGATCATCAAGCTGCCCACCGTCTACGGCATCAAGCTCGGCGACTTCTTCCGATTCGGTGACGCCGGGGTGACGTTCTTCTACGTCCTCTCGGGCTTCGTGCTGACCTGGTCGTTCTCCCCCGCGGTGGGCACCGGGACGTTCTACTGGCGCCGGTTCGCCCGGGTCTGGCCCGCGCTCGTGGTCAGCACCGCAATCGCCTGGGTCAGCTTCGACCAGGTCTGGCACGACTCCTGGAAGCGCACCCTGCTGAGCCTGTCGCTCACCGAGTCGTGGTTCCCTCCGGCGGACTTCTTCGTCGCCAACCCGGTGGCGTGGTCGGTCTCCTGTGAGGCCTTCTTCTACCTGCTCTTCCCCTTCGTCATCCGGCCGCTGCTGCGGCTGCGACTGCCGGCGCTCGCGATCATCGCGGCGGCTGGCCTGTTCATCGAGTGGGCCTACTGGTTCTTCGTGCAGGATCTGATCGACCCGAAGCAGTACTGGATCCAGCTCTCCTGGTTCCTCCGCTTCCCGCCGGTCCGATTCATCGAATTCCTGCTGGGAATGATCGCCGCCGCCGCGCTTCTCCGCGGATGGCGGCCGAAACTCGATCTGTGGCTCGCCCTGGCAACGGTGCCCGCCTCGGTGCTGCTGCTGTGGTGGGGCGCGCGGCAGGGCTGGTGGGGTGCGCACTGGTCGCAGCAGGGCATGGTGCCCGCCTGCGTACTGGTGGTGCTCGCCGCAGCGATCCGCGACATCTCCGGACGCCCCTCGATCTTCCGGAGCAAACCACTTGTCGCCCTCGGCGCCTGGTCCTACGCGTTCTACCTGGTCCACCTGTCGGTCATCCACTGGCTGATGGGCACGGTGAAGGCCAGCCCCGCGAGCTGGACGAACCTCAAGGTGCTCCTGATCTGGACGGTGCTGGGCATCGCCCTGGCGTGGGCCTGCTATCGCTGGGTCGAACATCCGGTGGAGAGGTTCCTGCGCAATCTCTACCCGCGCCGGGTGCCGCCCGCAGAGCCCGCACCGCCCACTCCGGCCACGCCGCCCGTGACGCAGGAGGTGGCTCTCGCAGCTGAGCAGCCCACCGAAGTCGTCCTGACCGGACGCGGGGTCGTGAGTCAGGAATTCGAACCCGGCGTCTATCGGAGCACCGGGAGCTTCGACGTCCGATGATCCGGCACGGGACCGGGTACATCCGGCCCCATGGCGGAACGGCAGTCGCTGTCCGGATGCGGTGACCGAGTCGGCCAGCACCGTCTTCGTGGTGATGCCCGCGGCGTGTCGAGGGAGAACGCCCCGTTCCTTCTCACGTACCTCGAGCCGTACGCCGAGGCGGCCCGCACGTGGCTGCACGCCGAGGCCGAGGTCGTCGACACCACGCACCTGACTCCCACCCAGGCCGCCACGCAGATCGTCCTACGCGTTGCCGGGGAAAGCTCAGGAGTCCGACCTCAGCTGCCGGTCAGCACCGCTCAGGAGTCGCGGTGAGCGTAGATCAGCATCGCTCGTCAGGGCGGGGGCGGACATCAACCCGGGCACAGGTGGTCGGGTAGCCTGAGGCGCAGCGGGCCGTTAGCTCAATGGCAGAGCTGAGGACTTTTAATCCTTAGGTTCTGGGTTCGAGTCCCAGGCGGCCTACCACGGCAGGTGAGCTGGGAAAACACAGGCTTTCCGGTGACCCGGCGTGTTCATGCGATGACGGTCGCGCGCCAAACCGCACCGGCCCGAATCGACCGAGCGCGCCTGGCCGTTCGCAACGAGCGAGGGGTCCCAGCCGCGCACAGGCGGCTCGGACCCCTTCCGCAGTCAGTACGACGGCTGCTTTCCGGCTCGATTTCGGCAGAGCGCCGGCGGTTGGCTGGTCACAGGAACTCGCTGCGGTAGGCAGAGGCCAGCTCGACAGAGCGGCGGCGGCGTTCGGCGAGTTCGTCCGGTGAGAGCTGCGGCGGCGGTGCGTCCTTGCCCGCGACGACGTCGCCGATGCGGGTGAAGTACTCGTCCTGCCCGGCCGGGGTGCACATACAGAGCATGTGGGCCGGCGCACCTGAGGTGTTGCGGAAGTTGTGCGGTGCGTTGGCCGGGATGTTGATCGTTGAGCCGGCCCGCACGACGTGCTTCTCGCCGCGGAAGGTGAACTCGATCTCGCCCTCGAGGATCGTGAACATCTCCTCGAAGTCGTGCCGGTGCGGCGGCGGGCCGCCGCCGTCGGGGATGCGCATGTCGATCAGGCAGTACGCGCCGTTGGTCTGCTCACCCGTGATCAACATGCCGTAGGTGTTGCCCACCAGGGAGATGTAGGTCGTGTCGGGGTCGTCGGGGTTCGCCACGGTCAGCGAGCGAGTGGGATCGTCGTCGGGAATCATCGTCATCGTCTCCTGGGTGTGTGCGGACGGTTGGTTCGATCGGCGCGGCGACGGCGGGTACCCGGAGGCAACTCGACAGGGCCGCTCGTCTGATCCTCGTGGAGAGCATCGCCACCTCGCGTGCTTTCCGGTGGCTGGCCGGGACTGCTGCAGCCGCGACTCCCGCGCCTCGGCCACCTGCACGCACCGGGTCAGTTCGCGCTCGCGTCGGGGTGACCGGTGAGGATGACGGTCTTGCCCGGAAGTTCGCCCGTGAGGGCCCTCGCCCTTGATCGACTCGGGATGCCGGAAATCGGGCTGTCCTGGCCGCGGTGACACCGCGACTTTCAGGAAGCCGAGTGGATCAAGTCGCGCGGCTGCCGGCGAGGCACGGACCGGAAGTTCGTCGTCCGCGAGGCCGCCCGTGAGGGCGGCGTGGGCGATTGAGCGGCCGCTGGGCGGGTACGGGGTCGAGCATGCGGATCGTGGTGGTGGGTGCGAGCGGCAATGTCGGTGCTGCGGTGCTGCGGCGTCTGCGCCAGGAGCGGGACGTGGAACTGGCCGGGGTGGTCCGGCGGTTGCCCGGCCCGGATGCCGGCGAGCCGTACGACCAGGTCCGGTGGCACTCCTGCGACATTGGTGCGCCGGGCGCGGCGGGGCAGCTCGCCGAGGTGTTCGCGGGTGCGGACGCGGTGGTGCACCTGGCCTGGCAGATCCAGCCCAGCCACGATCAGCGGGTGCTGCGACGGACCAACGTCGAGGGCAGCCGGGCGGTGTTCGACGCGGTGATCCGGGCCGGTGTGCCGGCGTTGGTGTACGCCTCGTCGGTCGGCACCTACGCCCCGGGGCCGAAGGACCACCCGATCAGTGAGCGGTGGCCGGCCACCGGGGTGCCCGGCTCGTCGTACAGCGAGCACAAGGCCGAGGTGGAGGCGATGCTCGGCCGGGTCGAGCGAGATCACCCGACGCTGCGGGTGGTGCGGATGCGACCCGGGCTGATCTTCCAGCGGGCCGCCGGTGCGGAGATCACCCGTTACTTTCTCGGCCCGCTGGCGCCGGTGCGGCTGTTGCGTTTCGGTCGGATCCCGCTGGTCCCGACGAACCGCCGGTTGCGGATGCAGGCGGTGCACGCCGACGACGTGGCCGACGCGTACGCCCGGGCGGTCTTGCGTGATGTGCGCGGCGCTTTCAACGTCGCCGCGGACCCGGTGCTCACCCCGGAGCTGGTGGCGCGGCACTTCCACGGTTGGACGGTGCCGGTCGCCGCGCCGGTGCTGCGGGCCGCGGCGGCGCTGACCTGGCGTGCGCGGCTGCAACCGGTGGACGCGGGCTGGGTGGAGCTGGGGCTGAACGCCCCGCTGATGTCCAGCGAGCGCGCGGAGACCGAGCTGGGCTGGCAGCCCAAGATCAGTGCGCTGGCGGCGCTCAAGGAACTCTTCGCCGGGATGGCCGGCGGCGACCACACGCCAAGCCCACCGATGTCCGGCGCACGGGACCTGCCCGGCCGCCCCGCCGCTCTCCTGCACGCCCGCCCGCCCGGTGAGGGCAACCCCTACTGACCCCCTCGGTCAGGAGAGCTTGGAGTTGGTCACCGTGGGGTTCTGGGCGCCCAGGAAGAAGATGCCGGGGAAGCCTCGGGTCTCGAACTGTCCGCTGGGGTTGCGGCGCAGGGTCGAGCTTTCGATCCTCATCGTGCCGGTGCGGTTGTTGCTGACGAAGAAGACCGCGCCGCCGCCCTCGTTGGCCTTGTTGTTCTCGATGATCGTGCCGGCGATCCGTACGGTGAACTCGTTGCCGTCGCAGTAGATCGCGCCGCCGCTGCCGCCGCCGGGCGTGCCGGACTTGGCCGGGTTGGCGCCGCTGCCGATCGCCTCGTTGTGGCTGAGCACGCTGTTCAGCACCACCCAGGAGACGCCGATGCTGCTCAACGCGCCCCCGTTGGAGCAGGAGCCACCCTGGCCGGATGCGCCGCCGAAGGTGCTGCTCACGACGTACACCGGCTTGTTCTCGAACTGGCTGAGCACCCGGATGGCCGCGCCGCCCAGGTCGGGGCCGGTACGGTCGCAGCGGTTGCGGACGAAGCGCGAGTTGACCACCTTGAACCGCCCGCCGCGAACGAAGATCGCCCCACCGCCGCCGCCCTCGGCCTTCTCGCCTGTGGAGTTGCCGTCGGCGAAGGTGAGGTTCTGCACGGTGAGCTGCGGGTGGTCCTGGTTCTGGCAGTGCGAGGTGGTGAAGCCCTGGGCCTCGTCGCAGGTGTTCAGGTAGAGGATGCGGCGCTGCCCTTGGCCGCTCAGGGTGACCTTGCCGCCGCCGTCCAGCACGATCTTCGGCCCGTTGGCGTTGCGGACCTTCGCGGTGGCGGTCATCTTGATCGTCACCGGGGCGGGTCCGCAGTTGAACGTGATGACACCGCCGGCCGCCACGGCCTTCACGACCGCCGCGGAGGTGCAGCTCGCCGGGGTGCCGGTGCCGATGGTCCGGGTCGGCTTCGAGGTGTCCACCGCCCGTGCCTCGGCCGGCACGGTGGCCCTGCCGTTCGGGTTGCCGGCCGCGAGCACCTTCGCGGCGGGTTTCGGGCTCGCGCTGGCCCCCGGGCCGCCGAGACCGTCGCGGGTCTGCGGCGCCTCGGTCGGGGCAGCCGTCGGCGTGGCCACCGCCGGGGAGGACGCGCCGGGTTCGAAGGCGGGGGTTGGCTCGGTGGGCGCGCAGGCGGGCAGGGTCGCGGTGGCGACACCGAGGACGAGCAGAGCGGCAAGCGACATCATGCGCACCAGGTGATGCTAGTGCGCGCGCAAGCGCCGACAGCCCGCGGCAGAGCCAGGGCCGGCGGTCAGGCGTGGGAGAGGGCGAACGCGGTCAGGAAACCGGCGACCGTGATGAGACCGACAAGCAGGTGGGCGTTCTCGAACGCCTCCGGGACCATGGTGTCGGTGATCATGGCGAGGATCGCCCCGGCCGCGAGCGCCGTGATTCCGGCCAGCACCTTCGGCGGCGCGCCGCCCAGCACCGTGTTGCCGAGCAGCGCGGCCGCCCCGCTGATCAGGGCGATCCCGACCCAGAGCAGGAAGACGTACCGCCGGGCTGACTCAGAAGTCGGCGAAGACGTACGGCACCCGGCGCGGGAAGATGCTGCGCAGCTCCGCGGCGGCGTCCACCGGCACCACACCCAGGTCCCGCAACGGCAGCTCGGCCGGATCCAGCACCCCGTACGCCAGGGCGGAGAGCCCGGCCGCCGTGAGGGTGGCGGTCGGCGCGCGGCCGGCGGTGTCGGCGGTCAGCTCCAGCGCGCCCGTCGTGCCGTCCAGCAGATGGGTGCCGGCCAGCCAGCGGTCCCCGGTCAGCTCGACCCGCACCCGACCGGGACCGGCCGGCAGCCCGCTCAACGCGTCAAGCGACAACAGTCGGGCCATCGGGGCGGATGAGCCCGGCACGGCTATGCGCGCCTCCACGTGCATGTCCAGGTCGGTCAACCACAGCTCGGGAAGCTCGTCGGGCGGAACCTGAACGGTGACCCGCTCGACCTGGTCGACGTGCCGGGCGAAGAACTGCAACAGCAACACGCGCGCGAGCGGATCGCTGACCAGCAGCTCGTTGCCGTGCAGTGTGCCGCCGTGCTCGTCGATCCGGTAGGTCATCGCGCCGGTGACCTCACCGTCGACGCGGGCGGTGAGCAGCCAGTACTCGTCCCGGTCGCGCATCCCGTTCGCCCGGTAGTCCGGGAAGAGCGCGAAGCCGTGCCGTTCCCGCAGGCAGCGCTCGGTGTACGCGCGCCACGTCGGATAGCCGGCGGCGACGCGCTCCCAGCCCACCTCGCCGGGCAGGTCCACGCGCAGCAGCGAGCCCAGGTGGGCCGGGGCGAAGGTGGCCCTGCGCGGTTTGGGTAACCCGACGTAACCGAACCGGGCGTAGAAGCTGGGCCGGAACGGGTAGAGCGCGCTGACCGGGTGCCCCTCGTCGCGTACCTCGTCGAGAAGTTGGTGCAGCAGCACCCGTACGTGCCCCTGCCGGCGGGCCAGCGGGTGGGTGGCGACCCCGGCGACACCCGCCATCGGCAACACCGCACCGCGCAGGTTCTGCCGCATCGGGATGGACGAGACGGCGGCCAGCGTGACGCCGCCCTCCTCGGCGACAAGCGTCCGGTTGCCCTCCTGGTAGGGCAGGTAGTCGCGGAACTCGTCGATCCGGGCGGCACCGAGCGGCGACGACTCGAAGGCGTACGCGGCCAGCGGGAAGCTGGTGGTGAGACGCTCGTCGGCGGTCACTCGGCGGATGGTCATCCGCCCATCTCAACCTGCCGTGCTGGCCCCGGCAACCGAATTGGCGGTATCCACGCCGGTCATCCGACCGGGAGGTGCCGCAGGTGCCGGCGGCGGCGCAGGCGGACGCTGACCACGGCGGCCACACCGACGACCAGCAGGGCGGTGACGACGAGCCCGTGCAGCACGCCACGGGAGAGGTAACCCTGGTCGGTGTGGTCCACCGCCCAGGTGGCGATCTCCCGGGTCGACCAGAAGGGCGTCAACTTCGCCCCGGAGCCGGCCGGGTCGATCAACATCTGCACCGTGACCACGGTGAGCAGCAGCAGCGTCCCCTCCATCTCGCGGGGCAGCAGCGCGCCGATCAGCATCCCGAACGGCGCCGCCACCGCGACGGAGCAGAGCAGCGCGGCGGCCAGGCCGCCGTACCGCAGGTCCGCGCCGTCGATCATGGGGAGCAGGAAGAACGGCACGGAGATGACCAGCCCCACCGTCCACAGGCCGAGCACTCGACCAAGGTAGAGGTGGTGTGGACGGTAACCGGCCAGCCGCAGTCTCGGCTCCAACTCCCGAGCCGCGGTGGTGGCGAACAGCGCGGCGGTGCTCACCGCCCAACCCACGCCGAGGAGCAGCGACCGGACCGACTGCCCGAGGTAGGCGTCCCGCCGGATCAGGTAGAAGGTCAACGGCATCAACAACAACAGCAGGAGTACGCCCCGACGCCGCAGCAACTCCCGCAGGGTCATCTCGGCGACGACGACGAGCCGGTTCACCGGTGGCCTCCCTGGACAGTGGGCGCCTGCCACCCGGTCACCTGGGCCGGGGTCAGGTCGAGCACGATGTCCACCCGGTCGAGTTGGTTGAGCAGGTGGGTCACCACGACGATCGCCGCGCCGGCGTCGCGCAGCCGGCTGAGCTGGTCCCAGAAGTTGACGTACGTGCCCTGGTCGAAGCCCTGGTACGGCTCGTCGAGCAGCAGCACGTCCGGGGCGCTGAGGGTGGACATGGTCAGGTTGAGCTTCTGCCGGGTGCCGCCGGACAGGTGGCGGGCCTGCACGTCCCCGCCCGCCTCCCAACCGAGCTGCCGAGCCGCCGCCCGACCGGCGCGGCGGGCCGGCCCTCGGGCCACACCCTGACCAGCGCCGACAAGCACGAAGTGCTCGTCGGCGAGCAGAAAGTCGGCGGTGCCGCCGGACTGTGGGCAGTAGCCGAGCCGCCCGGAGACGGTCACCGCACCGGCGTCGGGTGACATCAGCCCGGCGCAGATCCGCAGGAAGGTGCTCTTGCCGCAGCCGTTCGCCCCGACGACGGCGGCGATCTGTCCGGCCCGGACGGTGAGCGTGGCGTCGCGCAGCACCGTTCGCCGCCCGTACCGCTTGGTGATGCCCTCCGCGTGCAGCCGGACCTGCCCGGGACGCGGTCCGGGCGCGGTGCCGATGCTCTCCACGACCGCGCCCGCGTACTGCTGGGGTGGACCGAAGACGACCCAGGGGTCGCCACCACCCTCGCGCAGGTGCGTGGCCGCCTCGGCGACCACGTGCCGGGCGGCGTCCGCCGCGACCCGGCGCTGGTGCAGCTCGGCGGTGAGCGTTCGCAGCCAATCGTCGGCGTTCACCGGGTGACCCCCTTCGTGACGATGTCGTTCACCGGCTGGACGAAGGTGAGCCAGGCGCCGCCGCCCGCGCGGAGTGCCGCGTACCCGTCGTCGGTGAGCCGGTAGTACTTACGGGCCGGCCCGGCGCTGCCCTCCCGCCACTGCGCGGTCACCAGGCCGGTCTTCTGCAGGCGCAGCAGCACGGGATAGAGCGTGCCGCCCTGGATGGGCCCGACGCCTGCGGCGTCGAGCGCCTGGGCGAGCTGGTAGCCGTAGGACTCGCGGTCGGCCAGCAGGGCCAGCACGCAGATGTCGAGCACCCCCCGCAGCCACTGCCCGCGCCGGTCGGAATCCACGCGTCGGACAGTAGCGGTGCAACCTAGATGGCACAACCACCTACTGCGGCCGGCGGAACCCGAACCAGTCGGTTCGGGCGAGCCGCCGGGGGAGCCGTGCCGGTCAGCGGGCGACGACGTCGGAGACCACGACCGTCACGTTGTCCGGCGCGCCAGCGTGGTGGGCGAGCTTCACCAACTGCTCACCACACTGCTGGCGGTCGGCGTACATGCCCAGCGCCGCCGCGATGGCGTCGTCCTCGACGTAGTCGGAGAGCCCGTCGCTGCACAGCAGCAGCCGATCGCCGGGGGTCACGGTGAGCACCCCGATCGCGGGTGGGGTGTCGGCGCCCTGCACGGCCCGGGTCACCAAAGACCGCTGTGGGTGGTGGCGGGCCTGCTCCGGGGCGAGGGTGCCCTGGTCGACCAGGGCCTGGACGAACGTGTCGTCCCGGGTGAGCTGGGTCAGCTCCCCGTCGCGCAACAGGTAGCAGCGGGAGTCGCCGACCTGGGCCAGAACCAGCGTCTCGCCGGCCAGCAGCGCCGCGGTGAGCGTGGTGCCCATCCCGTCGCGGCTCGGGTCGACGGTGATGGCGGCGTGGATGCGCTGGTTGGCGGTGCTGACCACGGCGCGCAGGGCGTCGGCGGCACCGTCGGGATCTGTGGGCGGGGCCAGCTCGTCCAGGATCCGGATCACGATCTCGCTCGCCACCTCGCCCGCGGGCAGCCCGCCCATGCCGTCGGCGACGGCGATCAGGCGGTCACCGGCGAGGGCGGAGTCCTCGTTGTTGGTGCGGACCAGGCCGATGTCGTTGAGGATGACCGAGCGGAGGATCAGCGTCATGGGGTCAAGCTTGCCAAGAACACCCCGCCTTCGTCTCTACGCCTCCTGCGTGCGTCGAGAAATGATTGCGATTTTCGTCGACGGACCCGACGGAGCGTGACCGGTCGGCCGGGCCTCAGTGCCGCGGGTAGCGCAGCAGGAGGCTGGCGGCGACCTCCTCGTCACCCACCGCCGCGTAACTGTGCGGCACGTCGGACACCCAGCGGAGGTGACCGCCGGCCGGCACGGTCAGCGGCGCGTCGGCCGGGCCGGCGCGCAGCACCCCGGCGAAGACGGTGATGTGCTCGGTGACCCCCGGCTGGTGGGCGGGGGAGAGCTGCGCCGGGCCGGGGGCGACCCGCATCCGGTACAGCTCGTAGGTCGCGTCGGTGTCCGCGAACACCTCCAGCAGGGTGGCGGTGACCGCGGTGCCGTACGCGGTGGGGCCGGCCCCGGCGGTCGGCTCGGCCAACAGGGCGGTGAGCGGTACGCCGAGTTGCGCGGTGACCGCCCAGAGCGTCTCCAGGGTCGGGTTGCGGGTGCCGTGCTCCAGGCCGGAGAGAGTGGCCTTTCCGACGCCGGCGAGCCGGGCCAGTGTGGACAGCGAGATTCCCCGCTCCTCGCGCAGGGCACGGACTCGGCGGCCGACGACGGCGGGATCCACGTCGAGGCCCGGACGGCGGGCTGGTGGCGGCTGCGGCACCCGGCTATCGTGCTACACACTGTTGTTCCGTAAACGGAACACACCGGGAGGGTGGCATGGCCGGACGCGTCCAACCGGTGTTGGCCGGCGTGGTGACCGCCCTGGTCGGCTTCGCCAGCTCGTTCACCGTCGTGTTGGCCGGGCTCCGCGCGGCCGGCGCGTCGGACGCGCAGGCCGCCTCCGGTCTGCTCGCCCTCTGCGTGGCGTGCGGGCTCGCCGCCGCCTGGCTGGGCTGGCGGCACCGGATACCGATGAGCGTGGCCTGGTCCACACCGGGCGCGGCACTGCTGGTGGCCACCGGAGCACCGCCGGGCGGTTGGCCGGTCGCGGTGGGCGCCTTCCTCGTCTCCGGTGTGCTGATCGTGGCGGCCGGGCTGTTTCCGCCACTCGGCCGTGCGGTGGCCGCCATCCCCAAGCCGGTGGCCGGCGCGATGCTCGCCGGGGTGCTGCTCCCGTTGTGCACCGCCCCGGTCCGCGCACTCGTGGAGCTGCCGGTGGTGGCGGGTCCGGTGGTGGTCGGCTGGCTGCTGCTGCACCGGTTCGCCCGCCGCTGGGCGGTGCCCGGCGCGTTGCTGGTGGCGGTGGTCGCGATCGCGCTCACCGCGCCGCCGACCGGCCTGACCCGTGCCTCGCTGGCCCCGTCGATCACCGTGACCGTGCCGGCCTGGGACGCGTCCGCACTTTTCGGCCTCGCCCTACCGCTGTTCCTGGTCACCATGGCCGCACAGAACGTGCCCGGCATGGCGGTGCTGGCCGGCTACGGCTACCGGCCGCCGTTCGGCTCCGCGCTGCGGGCCACCGGCCTGGCCAGTCTGCTTGCCGCCCCAGCCGGCGGGCACGCGGTGAACCTCGCGGCGATCACCGCCGCGCTGGCCGCCGGCCCGGACGCCCATCCGGATCCGGAGCGACGATGGGTCGCCTCGGTCACCGCCGGTGCCGGCCTGGCCCTGCTCGGTCTGGGCGCCGGCGTGGCAACCGCGCTGGTGGCGGTCGCCCCGCCGATCCTCATCGAGGCGGTCGCCGGGCTGGCCCTACTGGGTGCCCTCGCCACCGCGCTCGCCGCGGCGGTGACCGACCCGACGACCCGGGAAGCCGCCGTGGTCACCTTCGTGGTGACCGCCTCCGGGGTGACCCTGATCGGCGTGGGCGGGGCGTTCTGGGGTCTGATCGCGGGCTGCCTGATGCTGCTGCTCTTCCACCGCCGCCCACCCGCGCAGCCATCACCCGACCAGCCCGCCCTCACGGCACCGGACCAGCCCACCCTGGCCGCGCCGGACCAGCCCACCCTGGCCGCGCCGGACCAGCCCACCCTGGCCGCGCCGGACCAGCCCACCCCCGCCGCGCCGGACCAGCCCACCCCCGCCGCGCCGGGAAGATCCACTCGGGTTTCATGAAGTCGGGCTGTCCCGAGGCTCCGGACGCCCCGATTTCCGTGAACCCGAGTCGATCAGCGCGCTGGGGTCACTCCTCGGGCGGCAGGTCGGCCACGCCCACGGCGAGGAGGACTCGGCCGTCGGCCACCGACCCGATCCGGTCGGCCGATACGTAGACCGCGCCCGTGCGGGTCAGCTCGGTCGAGACCTTCAGATAACCGCTGTGCAGCAGCCGCGCCGCCAGATCGGCGGGAACATCCGGCTCCTCGACCGCGGTCGCCTCGATCAGCTCGTCCAGGCTGCTGCCCGGGTCGGCATTCGGTGTCTGGACGGTCACCGCGTTCGGGTCACCCCGCTGGACGAGGTCCACGGTCCCGACCTCGGTGCCGGCTGAGTCGATCACCTGCATCCCGGTGGTGATCCGCGCGATGGTCGCCTGCTGCTCGTCCTGCTGGTCCATCCCATTGCGGTTCCCGGGGCGGTACGCCGCTAAACGCCGCTGCCCGCCCACTGCCCGCCCCTCGCGCGCCGGCTGCCCGCCCCTCGCGCGCCGGCTGCCCGCCCGCCTGCCCGCCCGACGCGCAGCCGCAGCCTCGGTGTGGGTCGGCACCCTTGTCCCAGAGCAGCGGCTCGCAGGCGACAGGTCCGGCGGCGACCGGCCGAGAGGCGACCGGTCCGGAGGCGACCGGCCGGGAGGTGGCCGGCCGGGAGGTGGCCGGCCTGGAGGCGGCGGGCCGGGAGGCGATGGTCGGGCGGCGACCGGCCGGGAGGTGGCCGGCCCGGAGGTGGCGGGCCGGGAGGCGATGGTCGGGATAGCGCTATGACTCTGAGTCATATTTATGCCTCAGAGTCATAGTCATCGAAAGCAGTACCGCCTCCAGCGCTGGCGTGTAGGGATGGCGGGCAGCGGACCGTAACGCCCAACGCCCAACGCCACACAGGCACGCGGCACAAGCGCACCGGCATCCCGTCTGCTCAGCCGTTCGGGAGGGTCCAGCCGCCGGGCGGGCGGGGGGACAGCTCCCGCCAGGTGTCCGGGCCGTCGAGAAGCGCCCGGACGGTGTCCTCTGCCTCGTCCGCACTGCCGTACTCGTAGAACCGGGAGATGCCCTCGGCCCCGCCGGCCCGCTGCTCGACGTGCCACCGGTCGGCGTCCACCCGGAGGAAGACGTCCCGTCGGGCCAGCCGCCCCCATTTCCCGTTCCACCAGTGCTTACGCTGCTCCATGGCGGGACTCTATCGAACACACGTACGAGAAGATGCGGCCCCTGCGGGAATCCCGCAGGGGCCGATGTGCATCGTTCGGTGTCAGCGCTGCGTCGGCGGCTCCGGGCGGCGGCCCAGCACGTCGTCCAGCGCCCCGCGCTGCTGACCGGGGGTGGTGTGGCCGGCGGAGACCAGCGCGTCACGGATTTCGGTGAGCAGCTTGACCTCCTCGCTCGGTGCCGCCGGCGGCGGCTCCTCGCCCCGACGCCGCCGCTCGGCCAGCTTGTTCATCGGGTACACCACGAGGAAGTAGAGCGCGGCTGCGGTGAGCAGGAAGGTGATCAACGCGTTGACGAAGCTGATCCAGTCGAAGTCGACGCCCCGGATCGTCCAGACGGCTCCCTCAAGGCCGTTGTCCTTGCCGGTGATCAGCAAGACGAAGAGCGTGATGAGCGGTTTGAGGAACGCGTTCGTCAGCGACGTGACCACCGACGTGAACGCGGCGCCGATGACGACACCGACCGCCAGGTCGACGACGTTGCCGCGCATGATGAAGTCTTTGAAGCCCTTGAGCATTCGTACTCCC
Organism: Micromonospora sp. NPDC048839; assembly: GCF_040649915.1. Taxonomy (NCBI): domain Bacteria; kingdom Bacillati; phylum Actinomycetota; class Actinomycetes; order Micromonosporales; family Micromonosporaceae; genus Micromonospora; species Micromonospora sp. NPDC048839. Next base: position 197,299 of record NZ_JBEZGL010000006.1, on the reverse strand, counting down.
GAGGTGTCCGCTTTTCTGTCGGGCACAACCTATGCCCGTTCGGCGGGTTCCAGAAAAGCGCCGGCTTCGATCGCCGCCCGGCCCGGATCGCCGGCCCGGATCGCCTCGACCAACCGGGTGTGGTCGACGTAGCGCTCGGACGTGAGCGCGCCCCCCATCGCCTGGGCGACGGTGCTGCGCAGGGCGGTGCCGACCGAGGCGTACAGCTCGGCGAGCATCGCGTTGTGCGCGGCGGCGACCACCGCGACGTGCAGGGCCGCGTCGGCCTCGACGAACGCGTCGACCCGGCCGCCGCGCCAGGCGGCCTCGCGTTCGGCGAGCACGCCGTCGAGCGTCGCCAGGTCCTCGGGGGTACGTCGCAGCGCGGCGAGCCGGGCGGCCTCCACCTCGAAGGCGCGCCGCACCTCGATGACCTCGGTCATCCGGTCGTCGCTGAGGTGGCGGGCGACCACCGGTGCCAGCTCGTCGGTGGACACCACGTAGGTGCCGGAGCCCTGGCGGCACTCCAGCACCCCGGCGTGCACCAGGGCGCGGACGGCCTCCCGGACGGTGTTGCGCCCCACGCCCAGCGCGGCGACGAGCTGTGGCTCGGTGGGGATGCGCCCGCCGACGGGCCACTCGCCGCCGAGGATCCGGGCACGGAGCAGCTCGATGGTCTGCCGGACCCGGTGGCCCCGGGGCGGCACGGCGGGCTGGTCGCGGGGCGGCACGGCGGGCTGGTCGCGGGGCGGCACGGCGGGCTGGTCGCGAGGCGGCACGGCGGGCTGGTCGCGGGGCGGCACGGCGGGCTGGTCGCGAGGCGGCACCTGCGGTGCGGAGGGGGAATCGCCAGACGGTGGCACTGGTTACATCACCGGCCCATAATTCATCCCATGATTGTAGGTTAGCGGTCATGACCCCGCCACCCACCGCAGCTCCGGCGCCTCCCGCTCCCGTCCTCGTCGACCCACCCTCGACGCGTGACCCCGGCGCGGGCCGACGGACGCACCCGGCGACCGGTGGCGCGCTCGTACTGGTCGGGATGCTGCTGGTCGCGCTCAACCTGCGCGCCGTGGTGACCAGCCTCGGCGCCCTGCTCGACGAGGTCCGCGACGGGCTGGGGCTCTCCGGCACCATGGCCGGTCTGGTCACCACCCTGCCGACCATCGCGTTCGCCGGACTCGGCGCACTCACCCCGTGGCTGGTCCGCCGGGTGGCACCGGCCCGGGTGCTGGTGGTCGCCATGTTCGCCCTCGCCGCCGGCCAGGTGCTCCGGGCCACCACCGACTCGGCCTGGATCTTCGTGCTCACCAGTGCCCTGGCGCTGGCCGGCATCGCGGTCGCCAACATCCTGCTGCCGATGCTGGTCAAGCAACACTTCCCGCACCGGACCGGACTGGTCACCGGGGCGTACACGATGGCGTTGACCCTCGGCACGACGGTGGCCGCGGCCTCCGCGGTGCCGATCGCGCACGCCTTCGGCTCGTGGCGGGCCGGGCTGGGCGTCTGGGCCGCGATGGCCGCGGTGGCCGTACTCCCGTGGGTGCCACTCGCGCTGCGGACCCGGGCGGGCGCGCGGCGCTCGACCCCGGCGGCCGTCGCCGCGCCGGTGCGGGTCCGGCCGGCGCGGACCCGGCTCGGCTGGGCGATGGCCGTCTACTTCGGGGCACAGTCGCTCAGTGGGTACGCGATCATGGGCTGGCTGGCCCAGTTGTTCCGGGACGCCGGCTACCAGCCGGAGTCGGCCGGACTGCTGCTCGCCGGGGTGACCGCGCTCGGTGTGCCGATCGCGCTGCTGATGCCCACCCTGGCCGGCCGACTCGGCAGCCTGCGGCCGCTGGTGCTCGGGTTGACCACCGCGTCGGCGCTCGCCTACCTGGGATTGGCGCTCGCCCCACGCGGTGCCGCGCTGCTCTGGGTCGCCCTCCTGGCGATCGGTCAGGGCGCGTTCCCGATGATCCTGACCGCCATCGGTCTACGCGCCCGCACCGCCGAGGGGACGGTCGCGCTCTCCGCGTTCGCGCAGAGCACCGGGTACGTGATCGCCGCCCTCGGCCCGCTGATGGTCGGCATCCTCTACGAGGTCACCGGCGGCTGGACCGCGCCGCTCGGGTTCCTGCTGGGCGCGCTCGCCGTGCAGACAGCGGCGGGTATGGCGATCGCTCGCCCCCGCTACGTCGAGGACGAGTGACGAACGGCGGAGCTCAGGAGGAGGCCGGCGTCGGTTCGCCGGCGACTGCCTCGTCCACCGTCGGGTAGGTGTGCAGCACCTCGACCAGCCCGCTCACCTCGAGGATGCGCAGCACACCCCGCTGCGGGGCGGCCAGACGCACCACGCCGCCGGCCTCGTCGCAGCTGTTCTTGGCGCGGACGAAGACCGACAGACCCGTCGAGTCACAGAACGAGACGTCGGCCAGGTCGAACACCAGCCGGTTGCGACCCTTGTCGAGCAGGTCGGTGATCTGGTCCTGCAACTGCGGTGCGGTGGCCATGTCCAGCTCGCCCGCGACCGACACGACGACCACGTCGCCGCGCTGTTCCGTGTGCACCGTCAAGGACATTTGCCAGACCTCCTGTTATCGGGGGAACGGTATCCCACGACCGGGGTCGTACGCAGAACGGGAGCCGGGACCCGATGGCCGACGTCATTCCGTTGCTGAGGGGCAAGTAGTTGATCAGACCCCGGTGATAGAGTCCGCCCGGTCCAGGTCAAGGGGGTTCCAAATGGCGTTGAGCACCGAAGAAAGTGGTCGGCTCGCCGCGCTGCTGAGCGGGCAGGCCGAACGGGTCACGTCTCGGTGGACCGAGATCGTCACCAGTTCGTTGCGGGGACGGCTGAGCCAGGCCGAGCTGCGTCGTCAGGTCCAGGACCTGCATCGCGTCCTCGTCGCTGCCGGCGAGCAGGGCGACGTCGATCTCTCCGCCGACAGTGCCGCCGAGTTGCGCGCCGCGCTGTCCGAGCTGTCCCGTGGCCGGGCCCGGCAGGGCTTCTCCAGCACCGAGACCACGGTCAGCATCTTCGCGCTCAAGGACGTGCTGGCCGAGCTGGTGCAGGAGGCCGGCGGCGCCAACGCGCTGCACGACTACATCGCCTTCTCGAAGCTGGTCGACGAGATGGGCCTGTTCACCTTCGAGAGCTTCGTCCGCACCCGGGAGAGCCTGATCGCCGATCAGGCCGAGCAACTGCTCGAACTCTCCACGCCGGTGGTCAAGCTGTGGGAGGGCGTGGTGGCCGTCCCGCTGGTCGGCACCCTCGACTCGGCCCGGGCCCAGGTCGTGATGGAGCGGCTGTTGCAGACGCTCGTCGACACCGGCTCCCCGTACGCGATCATCGACATCACCGGCGTCCCGGCGGTGGACACCCAGGTCGCCCAGCACATCCTGAAGACCGTGGTGGCCGCCCGGCTGATGGGCGCCGACTGCATCATCTCCGGCATCCGTCCGCAGATCGCGCAGACCATCGTGGCGCTCGGCATCGAATTCGGCGACATCGCCACCAAGGCGAGCCTCGCCGACGCGCTGCGTCACGTGCTGCGGCTCAACGGGGTGGAGACCGCCCGCCGTCAGCAGCCACGCCGGGGCGTCTGATGGAACGGGTGCCGATTCTCAAGATCGGCGACATCCTGCTCGTCTCCATCCAGCTGGACATGTCCGACCAGACGGCGGTCCAGCTTCAGGAGGATCTCGCCGAGCGGATCGTCGACACCGGCTGCCACGGCGTCATCATCGACATCACCGCGCTGGACATCGTCGACTCCTTCGTCGGGCGGATGCTCTCCACCATCGCGTCGATCTCCAAGGTGCTCGACGCGGAAACGGTGGTGGTCGGGATGCGTCCCGCCGTCGCCATCACCCTTGTCGAACTGGGGCTGTCGCTGAACGGCATCCGTACCGCGCTGAACGTCGAGCGCGGCATGGAGCTGATCGCGGCGGCCCACGCCGACGAGCTCGATCATCAGCTCGACGACGATCCGGACGCCGAGACGGCCTCGACGTGACCGCGGACATCGACCTGGGCCCTCCGCAGGCGCAGGCGGTCCGCAGCGACGAGGACGTGGTGCGCGTCCGGCAGTTGGTCCGGGCCGTGGCCGTGGCCGTCAAGCTCTCCCTGGTCGACCAGACCAAGGTGGTCACCGCGGCGAGCGAGCTGGCCCGCAACACCCTGGTGTACGGCGGCGGCGGCTCGGTCGAGGTGACGACCGTGGACAACGGCCGACGCAAGGGCGTGCGGATCGTCTTCGCCGACTCCGGGCCGGGCATCGCCGACCTCGATCTGGCCATGACCGACGGTTACACCAGCGGCGGTGGGCTCGGCCTCGGCCTCAGCGGGTCCCGCCGACTGGTCGACGAATTCGAGATCGAGACATCCCCCGGATCGGGCACGCGGATCACGGTCACCAAGTGGTCCCGGTGAACGCCGACGCGGTCACCGACAGCGGCATCTGGTTCCGGGTGGAGGCCAGCAGCGCGGCGAGCGCCGTGCGGCGCGCCGCCGAACGCCTCGGCGCGCAGGTGGAGATGAGTGCGGTACGCATCGCCGACCTGGCCATCGTCGCCGCCGAGCTGACCAGCAACCTGGTCAAGCACGCCGACGACGGCGTCCTGCTGCTCCGGCCGGTACGCGGGGCCGGGGAGGCCGGCGTGGAGTTGATCGCCGTCGACTCCGGCCCCGGCATGGCCGACCTGACCGTCTCCTCGCAGGATGGGCACTCCACCACCGGCACGCTCGGCATCGGTCTGGGCGCCATCGTCCGGCAGGCCAGCTGGTTCGACGGATACTCGTTGCCGGGCCGGGGCACCGTCCTCGCCGTGCAGGTCTGGCCGGCGGAGCCGGCGCTGCCGTCCTGGACCGGCGCCCTCACCCGACCGCTTACCGGCGAGACGGTCAGCGGCGACGGATACGCCGTCCGGATCGCCGACGGACGGCACCAGGTGCTGGTCAGCGACGGCTTGGGGCACGGCCCGCTGGCCGCCGCCGCCACCGAAGCGGCGCTCGCCGCGTTCCGGAACGCCCCGGCCGGGCCACCGGCGGCGGTGGTGGGTCACCTGCACCGCAGCATGTCGCACACCCGGGGCGCCGCGCTCGCGGTCGCCGAGCTGGAGCCGACGGCCGGCATGCTGCGCTACGCGGGGCTGGGTAACATCTCCGGCGTGGTCGTCGAGGGTGACGGTCAGCGCCGCGGGCTGGTGTCACTGCCCGGCATCGCCGGCCACCAGCGGCCGACAATCCGGGAGTACGACTACCCGTTCGCTCCGGGCGCCCGACTGGTGATGCACAGCGACGGAGTGGTCGACCGCTGGCGGTTGGCCGACTACCCGGGTCTGGCGGAGCGGTCCCCGCTGGTGATGGCCGCGACCCTCCTGCGCGACGCTGGTGTACGACGTGATGACGCCTGCGTACTGGTCGCGAGGTCCTGGGCATGACCGGCGAGCCGGCGCAGCCCTTGCTGCAGATGGCGCTGCGGGTCGAGCAGGACATCTTCGTGATCCGCCAACGGGGCCGTGAGGTGGCCGCGGTGGTCGGCCTCGAACGCCAGGACCAGGTGCGGATCGCCACCGCGCTCAGCGAGGTGGCCCGGGATCTGCTGCGCACGACCGGCGGTGCGGACGTCGCCTTCCACGTCGACGAGGGCGCGGACGGCCGGTTCCACCTGCGCGCCGACCTGGCCCCGGTGACCGCTCTCCCGGACGGTGACTACCAGCCCCAGTCCGGCGCGGTGTCCCGCCTGGTCGACACACTGAGCGTGTCGACAGTCGAGGGGGTTACGGTCGTACGGATGTCCCGACGAGTTCCGGCCAACGCGCCGACGCCCACACCGGAGCGGCTCGCCGAGTTCCGCACGGAGCTCGGCCGTACCGCGCCGGCCAGCGCGCTGGACGAGTTGACCGTGCAGAACGGGCAGCTCATCGCCGCGCTCGACGAGGTGCGCAGTCAGCGCGACGAGTTGGCCGTGCTGAACGAGGAGCTGGCCGAGACCAACCGGGGTGTGCTGGCGCTCTACAACCAGCTCACCGAGGAGTTGGAGGAGACCAACCGGGGCGTCGTCGCCCTCTACGCCGAGCTGGACGAGAAGTCGGCGCAACTGCGCGCGGCGAGCGAGTCGAAGAGCCGGTTCCTGGCGAACGTCAGCCACGAGCTGCGCGCCCCGGTCACCGCGATCATCGGGCTGGGGCGGCTGCTCACCGACTCCGCCTCCGACCCGCTCACCGAGGAGCAGGGCCGCCAGGTCGAGCTGATCCGCTCGTCGGCGGCAGACCTGCTCAACCTGGTGAACGAGTTGCTGGACCTCGCCAAGGCGGAGTCCGGCCGGATCGAACCGGACTGGGCGGACGTCGACCTGCGGTCGGTTCTCGGTCAACTGCGCGGCACACTGCGCGCCCTGGCCACCCGCCCAGGGGTGGAGCTGGTGGTGGAGGAGCCGGCCGCGCCGGCCACGCTGCGCACCGACGAGGTGCTGCTCGGCCAGGTGCTGCGCAACCTGCTGCACAACGGGCTGAAGTTCACCGAGCGCGGCGAGGTGCGACTGCGGGCCCGCCAGCACGGCGACCGGTGGAACTTCGAGGTCAGTGACACCGGCCCCGGCATCGCCGCCGAGCTGCACGACCGGATCTTCGAGGAGTTCTACCAGGTGCCGGGCGCCACCCGGGTCGGCGGCACCGGCCTCGGCCTGCCGTACGCCCGGCGGTTGGTGACACTGCTCGGCGGGACGCTGGAGCTGGCCAGCGTGCCGGGCCGGGGCAGCACATTCACCGTCTCCCTGCCCATCGGCGGGGAGTGACAGCATGGACGGCATGCCGGCAACCATCCTGGTCGTCGACGACAGTCGTACCAAGCGTTACCTGCTGGTCAGCTGGCTGACGCGGGCCGGGTTCACCGTGCTCGAAGCCGAGAACGGCGCGGAGGCGTTGGCGCGGGTCGAGGTGGACCGGATCGACCTGGTGGTCCTCGACGTCCGGCTGCCCGACCTGAGCGGCTACGAGGTCTGCGAACAGATCAAGGCGCGGCACCCGGCGATGCCGGTGATCCACGTGTCGGCGCACGCCGTGGACGTGGCCGACCGGGCCCAGGGGCTGACCCGGGGCGCGGACGCGTACCTGACCGAGCCGATCGAGCCGGAAGAGCTGATCGCCACCACGCGGGCGGTGCTGCGCTACTACCAGGCCCGGCAGCGCGCGGAACTGCTCGCCGAGCGCCTGCTCGGGCTGGCCGACACGACAGTCGCGGTGCACGCCGCGCCGACCTTCGCACGCCTGCTGGAGGCCGCGGCGGAGGGGGCCGCCCAGATCTTCAAGAGCCCGGCGGCGGTGATCGCCGAGACGTTCGACGGTGACTGCCTCGCGGGGATCTGCGCCGGTCCCGACGCCTCAGCCGAGGTGGTGCCGTGGGTCGTCGACGACACCGGTGTGCCGACCGGTGCCACCGTTCGGGTGGAACCCCCGGCGAACTGGGCGCTTGTCGACTGGCCGGCGGACGACACGGTGACGGTCGCCGCCGCCCGGCTGCGCGAGGATCGCGCCCCGCTGTACGTGGTGGTCCCGACCGCCACCCAGACCGCGCGGACTCCGGTGCTCAAGCAGTTGGCCCAGGCGGTGGCGGCGGCCGTGGAGGGGCAGCGTTCCTTCGACGAGGAGCACCGGATCGCGGTCACCCTCCAACGCAGCCTGCTCCCGCGCGGGCTGCCCACGGTGGCCGGCCTGGACCTCGCGGTGCGCTACGAGCCGGCCAGCGCGCAGACCGAGGTGGGCGGCGACTTCTACGAACTGGTGATGCTCGACGGGCACCTGTTGCTGGCGATCGGCGACGTGGCCGGCCACTCGCTGCACGCGGCGACCGTGATGGCCGAGCTGCGACACGCGGTGCGGGCGTACGCCGTGGAGGGGCACCAGCCGGGCGAGATCCTGCACCGGGTCAACGAGCTGATGCGGACACTGCTGCCGAACGAGTTGGCGACGCTCTGCGTCCTGCTGCTGCACCCGCCGACCGGGCGGGTTCGGCTGGCCAGTGCCGGGCATCTTCCGCCGGTGCTCAACATGGGGGGCAAGGTCGAGTTCGTACAGCACTCCGCGCCGCTGCTCGGCGTCCGCGCGCCTCGTCCGGCCGACCTGGAATTCGTGCTGCCGGCCGGTGCCACGCTGGTGTTCTACACCGACGGGTTGATCGAGCGACGGGACGCCACGATCGACGAGGGGTTGGCCGCGCTGGCCGCGGTCGCCGCCACCGTCGACGACGACCTGGACCGGTTCTGCGCCCGGCTGCTCGTCGAGTTGGCCCCACCGGAGATCCAGGACGACGTCGCCGTGGTCGTCCTGCGCCGCCGCTGAGCCTGCGTCGTCCGGCTGCCCTGCGTCGTTCGGCTGCCCTGCGCGGGCTGGCTGCCCTGCGCGGGCTGGCTGCCCTGCGGGGGCCGGCTTTCCTGCGGTGCCGGTTTTTTGCGGTGCCGGCTTTCCTGCGGGGCCGGCTTCAGTGCACCGAGCGGGCGTACGCGGCGGGGGACACCCCGGCCACGGCGGTGAAGTCCCGGACCAGGTGAGCCTGATCGCTGTAGCCGAGGTCGGCGGCGAGATCCGCCCAGCTCAGCGGGCCGCCGGCGGCCTGTTCGACGGCCTCCTGGAGTCGGTAGCGGCGGATCACCCACTTCGGCCCGACCCCCACGTACTCCATGAAGATGCGCTGCAACCGGCGAACCGGAAGGTCGTGCCGTGCGGCGAAGTCGCCGACTCGCAGCACGGTCCGGTCGGCGCGGATCGCCTCGGCCAGCCGGACGGCCTCCTCGGCCATCGGGTCCGGCTCCGGGTCCCAGGTGGTGAGCAGGGCATCCAACGCGCGGCAGCGCTCGTCGTCGGTGGCTGCGCACACCCCGTCGTGGGGTACCGCCAGCCGGCCAGCGGGCAGCGGCACCCGGCGGCCGGTCAGTTCGGTGACCGGCCGACGCCAGAACGGGTGGAACCCACCCGGGCGGAACTGCACCCCGCACACCCGGCCGGTGCCGGTGAGCGTGATCCGGAACAGGTCGCGGCCCACCCCCGCCACCTCGCCGCACTCGGGCATCTCACCGTCCCGCCGGAACACCACGTTCACCGCCGGATGTGGCACGACGCGCTGCTCGAACGGTGCGCTCAACGCCCAGTCGATCAGCCAGTAGTGCTCCACCCAGGGGCGTAGCGACTCCACCGGCAGGCGTCGACGGAACCGCACCTCGCGCAGCATGCGCCCGGGGTCGAGGATCCCCCGGCTGTCGCCACGCGGTCGGTGTCGCATTTATTCAAGACCACCCTCATACGCTGGCCCTATGACCACTCAGACTAGCGACCTGCTGGCGGCTGCCGCGCCGCGAACCGTCGAGGTGGTACGCGGCGTCGCCGACGACCAGTTCGATCTGCCCACCCCGTGCCGCGACTACCTGGTCCGCGATCTCCTCAACCACCTGTTCGAGGTGGTGGTCAACTTCCAGGACCTGGCCACCAAGCGGCAGGTGGAATGGGCCGATAAACCCGACCACCTGACCGACGGCTGGCGGGACCGGTTCAAGACGGAGACCGACAAGTTGATCGGAGCCTGGTCGGACCCGTCGACCCTGGAGGGTGTGTCGCCGGGCATGGGCCTGCCGCAGACCGTCATCGGCGGTATGGCTCTGCTGGACCTGACCGTGCACGGTTGGGACCTCGCCGTCGCCACCGGTCAGGCGTACCAGCCGGCCCCGGAGGCGGTGGCCGAGCTGCACGGACTGGTCGAGCAGTTGGGCCCGACGGCCCGCAAGATGGGCGTCTTCGCCGAGCCGGTGTCGACCCCCGCAACCGCGGGCCCCACCCCCGACCTGGCCCACCTGCTGACCCAGACCGGCCGCATCCCCACCTGGCCCGCCGGCACTGCCCTGGACGAACCTCGCACGACGTGAGCCGCGCTTCCGCCGGGCTCGCTGTGATCGACTCGGCCTTCAGGATGTCGGGGCATCAGGGCCGCCAGGAAGGCCCGATTTCCAGGAAGCCGAGTCGATCGTGGACGGGCGCGTGTGTGGGCGGGCCAGGCTGGGTCGGCCTTGCCAGGCCGGTCGGCCTTGCCAGGCCGGTCGGCGAGTTAGACCAGGTCAGGCGGTGAGCAGGCCGGAGGAGAGTGCCACAAACGCGCCGATCACCGCCGAGCAGCAGCAGACCAGGAGGCCGGCGACCACGGCGAGGATCAGCCAGACCCGACGATCCCGCGCCAACACCGCCACGCGGGGCCGGCGGACGTCCTCGGCGGCCCCGCCGTCACCATCCGTAGCCCCGGTCACCCCGGAATTCTAGGCCCGACACCCGCGCTGACCCCGCAACACCAGGCCGCGCGGCGCCCGCCATCCGGCTTTCGCGCGGACCTCCATGATCGCGCTCGATCAGGGATGTGGTGGCCTCCTCGACGCCCGAGGGCACTACTTCCACGATCGAGCGCGATCATGCCGACTGGCGGGTCAGGCGCGGCCGATGCGGTCCAGGATCCAGGCGTTGATGAACGCCTCCTCGCGCCAGGAGTCGTAGCGACCGCTCGGACCGCCGTGCCCGGCGCCCATCTCGGTCTTGAGCAGGTAGTCGCCGTCCGGGGCGACCGCCCGCAGCCGGGCGATCCACTTCGCCGGCTCCGAGTAGAGCACGCGAGTGTCGTTGAGGCTGGTCACCGCGAGGATCGCGGGGTAGTCCACCGCGGCGACGTTCTCGTACGGCGTGTAGGACTTCATGTACGCGTACACCTCGGGGTCCTCAAGCGGGTTGCCCCACTCCTCCCATTCGGTGACGGTCAGCGGCAGCGACGGGTCGAGGATCGACGTGAGCGCGTCCACGAACGGCACCTGCGCGACGATGCCGGTGAACGCGTCAGGTGCCAGGTTGGCCACCGCGCCCATCAACAGGCCGCCGGCCGAGGCCCCGCGGGCGACCAGTCGGTCGCTGGCCGTCCAGCCGGCCTTGACCAGGTGTCGGGCGCAGGCGACGAAGTCGGTGAAGGTGTTCTTCTTGGCCAGCAGCTTGCCCTGGTCGTACCAGCGTCGGCCCATCTCGCCGCCGCCCCGGGTGTGCGCCACCGCGAAGACCACGCCCCGGTCCAACAGCGACAGTCGGGCCACCGAGAACCACGGGTCCATGCTGGCCTCGTACGAGCCGTATCCGTACAACTCGCAGGGTGCCGAGCCGTCCCGGGGGGTGCCGACCCGGCAGACCAGCGAGATCGGCACCCGGGTGCCGTCGTCGGCGAGTGCCCAGTCCCGGTGCTGCTCGTACTCGGCCGGGTCGTACGGCCGTCCGTCCGGGCCGGGCAGCACCGGCTTCTGCTTACGCAGCACCATCTGCCTGGTGACCAGGTCGTAGTCGTACACGGAGTCGGGCGTGACCAGCGAGGAGTAGCGCAGGCGGACCTGTCCGGTGCGGTACTCCGGGTTGGCGTCGAGGCCGACGCTGTACAGCGGCTCGGGGAAGTCGATGTCGTACGAGTCGTCGCTGCCCACCGGCAGCACCCGCAGGCCGGTGAGCCCGTCGGTGCGCAGCGACACGACCAGGTGGTTGGCGAAGGCGTCCACGGCCTCCAGCCGGGTGCCGGGGGTGTGTTCGATCACCGGCACCCAGTCGCCCGGCGCGTCCGCGGAGGTGAACGCCAGCGCGAAGTCCTCCGCGCCGTCGTTGTGCAGGATCAGGAAGCGGTGGCCGTGGTGCTCCACCGCGTACTCGACGCCCTGCCGGCGGGGGGCGACGACGGCCGGCGCACCGGTCGGGTTGCCGGCGGGGATCACCAGGACTTCGCTCGTCACCTTGCTGTGGATGTCGATCAGGATGAACTTCTCCGACCGGGTCAGCTCCACACCCACCCAGAACCGCTCGTCGTCCTCCTGGTGGACCACCACGTCGTCCCCGGCGGCGGATCCGACGGTGTGTCGCCAGACCCGGTTGGGCCGCCAGGCGTCGTCCACGGTCACGTAGAACAGCACCGACGCGTCGGCCGACCAGGCGGTGCCGTAGAACGTGTCCGGTACCTCGTCGGGCAGCACCTCGCCGCTGGACAGGTCCTTCACGCGCAGGGTGAACCGCTCGTCGCCGGAGAAGTCGGTGGAGTAGGCCAACCAGCGACCGTCCGGGCTGACGTCGAACGCGCCCAGCGAGAAGAAGTCGTGCCCCTCGGCGAGCAGGTTGCCGTCGAGCAGCACCTCCTCGCCGTCGAGCGGGGCGCCGTCGGTGCTGACCGGAGGCTCGACCTCGCCGTCGCGGACCGCGCGCCGGCACTGCACCCCGTACTGCTGTCCCTCGACGGTCCGGGTGTAGTACCAGTGCCCGCCCTTGCGGGTCGGCACGGACAGGTCGGTTTCCCTGGTGCGTCGGCGGGTCTCCTCGAACAGTGCCTCGCGGAGCGCGGTCAGGTGCGCCGTGCGCGCGTCGGTGTACTCGTTCTCGGCGGTCAGGTAGGCGATCGTCTCCGGGTCGTCCTTGGCGGCGAGCCAGGCGTACTCGTCGACGACGGTGTCGCCGTGGTGCCTGCGCTCGCTGGGCACCCGCTTCGCCGCGGGCGGGGCAGTCTCGGTGGTCACGGCGGCCACGTTACCGGTCGGCGCCCGCGGTGAGCCGAACCAGCGGCATCCCGATCAGCGTCACTCCGGCTTTCGAACACATGTACGATAGCCGGCATGGCGGCAGCAGCGAGTTCCCTCGGCCGGTCCGGCGCTCTCGAGATCACCCGGCGACTGGCGGCGATCTGCGGTCCGCCGTTCTCCCGGCTGGGGGGTGCGGCCGACGAGGTGGCGGGGCGGCGGGCGCGTTGGGTGGCGGTGCCGGGTGGCCCGCACGCCGCCGCCGAGGTGCTGCGGTTGGCTGCCGCGCACGACCTGGCGGTGGTGCCCCGGGGAGCCGGCACGAAGATCGACTGGGGTGCCACACCCGTGCAGGTCGACATCATGCTCGACACCGGCCGGCTCGCCGGTATCGGTCACGAGCCGGTTGGCGCGCCGGTGGCCGAGGTGGGCGCAGGCACTCCGCTGCGGGCGGTGCAGTCCACGCTGGAGCGCACCGGGCAGCGGCTGGCGATGGACGCCCCGTCACCCGGCGCGACCCTCGGCGGGGTGCTCGCCGCCGGTGAGGCCGGTCCGCTGCGCCACCGCCACGGCAGCCCCTGCGACCAACTGCTCGGTCTCCGTTACCTCTCCGCCGACGGCGAGTTGGTCAGCGCCGGTGGCGGCGAGCCGGGCCTCGACCTGGCCCGGCTGCTCTGCGGCTCGCAGGGTGCGCTCGGTGTGCTGGTCTCGGCGAGTCTGCGGGTGCAGCCAATGCCGGCGAGCCGGCTCTGGGTGTCGCGGCCGGTGTGGACGCCGCTGGAGGTGCACGAGCTGATCCGGACGATCCTCGCCGCCCGACTGGAGCCGGCGGCCGTCGAGCTGGACCTGCCGGGAGCCACCCCCCGACCACGTACGCCGTACCCGCCCGGCCACCCGTCCGCGACGGCTCGGGAGCGCCATCCGTCGATGTCCGGGCGGTCCGATGTCCCGTCCCGGGCGGGCAGCCTGGTGGTGCTGCTGGAGGGTGGGCCGGCCGACGTCACCGAGCGCGCCGAGCGGCTGGTCGGCCTGCTGCACGGGGAGGCGACGATCGCCCACTCCGCGCCGACGTGGTGGCGTCGCTACCCGTTCGCGCCCGGCGACACGGCGCTGCGCCTGGAGGTGCCGATCGGCGACCTGCACGCCGCCGTCTACGCGCTCCGCGATGCGGCCGGCGCGCCGGTGCCGGTGCGCGGGTCCGCCGGGCTGGGTGTGGTGCACGCGGCACTGCCCGGAGCGTTGGCCCCCGACCGGGTGGCGTCCATCCTGGCCGCCGTCCGGGGGGTGCTGCTGGCCCGGCAGGGCCGCTGTGTGGTGGTCTCCGCTCCGGCGGCGGTCCGCCAGGCCGTCGACCTCTGGGGCGAGTTGGCCGGCCTGGCCCAACTGCGGGCCGCCAAGGAGCACCTCGATCCGGACCACCGGCTCGCCCCCGGGCGCCTCCCCGGCGGTCTGTGAGACCCGCCCGGGTCGGTCAGTCCATCCACCAGCTGTGCATGTCCAGCAGCGGCGGGGTAAGCCGGACCACCAGCACCAGCAGGGTGCCCGCCGCGCCGGCCAGCAGCAGCGTTCGGGTTACCCGGGGGAGAGTCTCGTGCTCTCGGACTGCCCTGATCACCGCGACGATCGCCAGCGGCGGCCCGACCACCGCCCCCACCAGGTAGAGCATCGCCAGCACGCCGTGGACCCAGTAGGACAGCATGTCCTTCGGGTCGTACGCGCCGCTGAGCATCTCGGCCGGGCCGACGCCGGAGGCTGCCATCCGACCCAGGTAGAGCAGCAGCACGGCGAGGAACGCGCCGATGGTCGCCAGTTGCGCGCCGATCAGGGCGCGGACGGTTGGCCGGGAGTACGACATGTCCTGCGCGACACTCGACATGGCCGTCAATCTACCGAGCGGACCCCGGAACCGTGGGCCGCAGGTGCCGGTCAGGTCGCGTCGTTGCGGAGCACCAGGATGGCGATGTCGTCCCGGGGCGGCTCCACCGAGAAGTTGATCGCGGCGGAGCGCAGCCGGGCGGCCACCACGTCGGCCGAGTATCCGGCCAGGGGCGCGGCCGCGTCCCGCAGTCGGTCGGTGCCGAACAGTTCCCGGCCGCGCCGTCGCTCGGTGACGCCATCGGTGTAGAAGATCAGCGAGTCGCCCGGCGCGAGCGTGATCTCCGCCGTCGGCGAGGTGATCGTGTCGAGCAGGCCGAGCGCGGTCCCGCTGGTGCCGACGAACCCCGCACCACCCGTGGCGGCCAGCAGCACCGGCTGGTCGTGCCCGGCCAGATGCAGCGACACGTCCAACTGGCCGCCCTGTCCCGGCCCTACCGCCGCCAGCGCCAACGTGCAGTATCGTCCGCCGCCCCGCTCGACGAGCGTCTCGTTGAGCCGCGCCAACGCCTCCGGTAACGGTTTGCCGTCGCCGACCAGCACCCGGATCACGTCCCGGACCAGCCCGGTCACCGCGGCGGCCTGGACGCCCTTGCCCGAGACGTCGCCGATCACCACCAGCCACCGTCCGTCGGGCAGCGGCACCACGTCGTAGAAGTCGCCTCCCACCTCGGCGTCGTCGCCGGTCGGGACGTACTCGGCGGCGAAGCCGATCCCGTCCACGAGCGGCAGCACCGGCGGCAGCAGCGACTGCTGGAGCGTCTGCGCCACCCGGCGACGCTCGGCGTGGATCCGGGCGTTCTCGATGGCCAGCGCGGCCCGCCGGGCCACGTCCTCCAACACGGCCACCTCGTCCGGATCGTGCCGGTGCCGCTGGTGCCGGCCCACCGTCAGGGTCCCGAGCCGCTGCCCACGCGCGATCAGCGGGACCGCGAAACCCTCCATCGGCCCGCCGAGGGGAATCTGCGCCGCGCTGCGGGACGCCTCACGCAGGCGGGCCTGGATCGAATCCGGCCCGGTCTCGGCCAACACCTTGTGCAGCTGCGGCAGCATCGACTCGTCGGCGTGGCTGGCCGCAGCGAGCCGGAGCCGGCCCCACTCGTCGGCGGTGTGCACCGCGCACCACTGGCCGAGCCGGGGGACCACCAACTGCGGGACCAGGGCCATGGTCAGGTCGACGTCCAACGACTGGGCGAGCAGCTCGCTCGCCTCGGCCAGGAACGTCAACCACACCTGCCGTCGAACGTCGGCCCGGCGCAGCCGGTCGTTCTCCAGGTGCAGCGACAGCCGCTCGGCGGTGAGCACCGCCAACGGCCGGGCGTACGCCGACGGCGCGGCGTCCAACTCCAGCTCCCCGGCGTACGGGCGGTGCACCGTCAGCGGCACCCGGAGCAGCTCACTGCCGGGGCGGGGTGGCCGGCCGAAGCGGGCCAACACCTGGCGCCCCTGTCCGTCGCCCCGGTCCAGGCGGATCGTGCCGCCGGCCGCTCCCACCATCTCGGCGACCCGGCTGAGCAGGCTGGTGGCGAAGTCGGGCAGCGGATCGTCCGCGTACAGGTCGGGGGCGGTTTGCATGAGTTCGCTCATCGCGCTGGCGCTCGGCGCGGATTTGTCGGTGCTCACCCAGGGGTCGCCACCGGTGCTGCCCTCGGTCTGCGGGTCGGCGCCGGGGCGGTCCAGCCGGAACCAGACACCCTTGCCGGTGGGCAGGTACGTGGTGCCCCAGCGGCTGGCGAAGTGGTCGACCAGGAGCAGACCTCGGCCCCGTTCGGAGACCTCGTCGATCTCCGCGGAGTCGTTGCGGGCGCCGACGGTCAGCTCGTCGCCGGAGCCGGGGGCGAAGTCGGAGACGGTGACGGTCAGCCCGACCTGGTCGGCGACGACCTCGATGTCCAACTCGGTGCGGGCGTGCTCGACGGCGTTCGTGGTCAGCTCGGTGGTGAGCAGCAGGGCCTCGTTGACCAGTTCGTCCAGGTGTGACTCGGTCAACACGGAGCGGACCACGGCGCGGGCGGCGGCCGGCGTACGACGGTCGGCGGGCAGGCGCACGCGCCGGGTCGCCCCGCCCCGGGCCCCGGCCGTCGCGGGCCCCGCCTCGGCTGACACCCTCGTATCCTCCACCGTTCCCCCGTCGGGTGCCAAGCCGATCATCAGTCGCGCGTCGCCCGTCCCACCATCGGAGGGGAGAGCCGATCGCCCATGTCGAGCCCCGCTGCGGCGGGTTGGGCCGCTCTGCGAGGTCTGCGAAGCCCCGGGCCAGTCTCGTCCCGATCGGGCGGATCGGGCGGCGGTCGAGGCCACCTGGCGGGTCGCGCACCCTGGCACCACGGCGCGCGCGGGCACAATATGGGGTGCCGGTGTGTCCGTACGGACCGGCAGCCCCCGAGTGGAGCGAGGAATGATGACCACGGCGAAGCAGTCGGTGGCGGATCCGTCCGCGCCCGACCACGAGGCGCTCCTCGGCGAGTTGACCGAGGCACTGCGACGGATCGGTCGGGGTGACCTGAAGGTCCGGCTTCCCCGCCGCGCGGGCGCGGCCGGTGAGGTGGCGGACGCCTTCAACGAGGTGGTCTCGCTCCAGGAGCGGCAGTACCTGGACCTGCGGCGGATCAGCCGGATCGTCGGTCGCGACGGCCGGCTCACCGAGCGGCTCGACGACGAGGGGCTGGACGGCTCCTGGGCGGAGGGGCAGCGGGCGATCAACTCGCTGATCGACGACCTGGGCCGACCGACCACCGAGATCGCCCGGGTCATCGTGGCGGTCGCGGACGGCGACCTGTCCCAGCACATGGCGTTGGAGATCGACGGCCGGCCGCTGCGCGGTGAGTACCTGCGCATCGGGCGCACCGTGAACACGATGGTCGACCAGTTGTCCTCGTTCTCGAACGAGGTGACCCGGGTGGCCCGTGAGGTGGGCACCGAGGGCAAGCTGGGTGGTCAGGCCGACGTTCGGGGCGTCGCCGGCACCTGGAAGGACCTCACCGACTCGGTGAACACCATGGCGTCGAACCTGACCGGGCAGGTGCGGTCGATCTCGCAGGTGGCGACGGCGGTGGCCAAGGGCGACCTGTCGCAGAAGATCACGGTTGGCGCGCGCGGTGAGGTCGCCGAGTTGGCCGCCACGATGAACTACCTCACCGACACGCTGCGGCTCTTCGCTGAGCAGGTGACCCGGGTGGCCCGCGAGGTGGGCACCGAGGGCAAGCTGGGTGGTCAGGCCGAGGTGCCGAACGTGGCCGGCACCTGGAAGGACCTGACCGACAGCGTCAACTCGATGGCGTCGAACCTGACCGCCCAGGTCCGTAACATCGCGCAGGTCTCCACGGCGGTGGCGCGCGGTGACCTGTCGCAGAAGATCACGGTCGCGGCGCAGGGCGAGATCCTGGAGCTGAAGGACACCGTCAACACGATGGTGGACCAGTTGTCGTCGTTCGCCGACGAGGTGACGCGGGTGGCCCGTGAGGTGGGCATCGAGGGCAAGCTCGGCGGCCAGGCGCAGGTGCGCGGGGTCTCCGGCACCTGGCGCGACCTCACCGAGAACGTCAACCAGCTCGCCGGCAACCTGACCAGCCAGGTCCGGAACATCTCCCAGGTCTCCACCGCCGTGGCGAAGGGCGACCTGTCGCAGAAGATCACCGTCGACGCCCAGGGCGAGATCCTGGAGCTGAAGAACACCGTCAACACGATGGTGGACCAGTTGTCGTCGTTCGCCGACGAGGTGACGCGGGTGGCCCGTGAGGTGGGCACCGAGGGCAACCTGGGCGGTCAGGCCCAGGTCAAGGGCGTCAGCGGTACGTGGCGGGACCTGACCGACAACGTGAACTCGATGGCGTCGAACCTGACCAGCCAGGTCCGCAACATCGCCTCGGTGACCACGGCGGTGGCGAAGGGTGACCTGTCGCAGAAGATCACGGTGGACGCGCGGGGTGAGATCCTGGAGCTGAAGTCGACTGTCAACACGATGGTGGATCAGCTCTCGTCGTTCGCCGACGAGGTGACCCGGGTGGCCCGCGAGGTGGGCACCGAGGGCAAGCTTGGCGGCCAGGCCCAGGTGCGCGGTGTCGCCGGCACCTGGCGGGACCTGACCGACAACGTGAACTCGATGGCGTCGAACCTGACCGCCCAGGTCCGCAACATCGCCCAGGTCTCCACGGCGGTGGCGAAGGGTGACCTGTCGCAGAAGATCACGGTGGACGCGCGGGGCGAGATCCTGGAACTGAAGTCGACTGTCAACACGATGGTGGACCAGTTGTCGTCGTTCGCCGACGAGGTGACGCGGGTGGCCCGCGAGGTGGGCACCGAGGGCAAGCTCGGCGGTCAGGCCCAGGTCAAGGGCGTCAGCGGTACGTGGCGCGACCTCACCGACAACGTCAACTCGATGGCGTCGAACCTGACCAGCCAGGTCCGCAACATCGCCTCGGTGACCACGGCGGTGGCGAAGGGTGACCTGAGCCAGAAGATCACGGTGGACGCCCAGGGCGAGATCCTGGAGCTGAAGTCGACTGTCAACACGATGGTCGATCAGCTCTCGTCGTTCGCCGACGAGGTGACCCGGGTGGCCCGCGAGGTCGGCATCGAGGGCAAGCTCGGTGGCCAGGCGCAGGTGAAGGGCGTGTCCGGCACCTGGCGCGACCTGACCGAGAACGTCAACCAGCTCGCCTCGACGCTGACCACGCAGCTGCGGGCGATCGCCCAGGTGTCCACCTCGGTGACCCGGGGCGACCTGACCCAGCGGATCGCCGTCAAGGCGCAGGGCGAGGTCGCCGAGCTGAAGGACAACATCAACCAGATGATCGTCACCCTCCGGGAGACGACCAAGAAGAACGCCGAGCAGGGCTGGTTGGACTCCAACCTGGCCCGGATCGGCGGCCTGTTGCAGGGCCAGCGCGATCTCGGCGAGGTCTGCCGCATGATCATGATGGAGGTGACCCCGCTCGTCGACGCCCAGCTCGGTGCCTTCTTCCTGGCCGACGACACCGACGGCAGCATGCGGCTGCGGCTGACCTCGTCGTACGGGTACGTGGCACGGGGCAACGACGTCACCTTCGGGCCGGGCGAGGGGCTGGTGGGGCAGACCGCGCTGTCCCGCCGCACGATCCGGGTCAGCGCCTCTCCGAACAGCCGGCTCACCCTGCGGTCCGGGCTGGCTGAGACACCCCCGTCCGACCTGGTGGTGCTCCCCGTGCTGTTCGAGGGCGAACTGCTCGGCGTGATCGAGTTCGCGAGCGTGTCGGCCTTCTCCGGTCTGCACCTCGCGTTCCTGGAGCGGTTGGTGCTGACCATCGGCATCGCGGTCAACACCATCCAGGCCAACCGTCGTACGGAGGAGCTGCTGGCCCAGTCGCAGCGGCTGGCGCACGAGATGCAGGAGCAGTCGGCGGAGTTGCAGCGCACCAACGCCGAGTTGGAGGAGAAGGCGACTCTGCTCTCCGAGCAGAAGGGCAACATCGAGACGAAGAACCGGGAGATCGAGCTGGCGCGGCTGGGCCTGGAGGAGAAGGCGCAGCAGCTGACCCGGGCCTCGGCCTACAAGTCGGAGTTCCTGGCCAACATGAGCCACGAGCTGCGTACGCCGCTGAACTCGTTGCTGCTGCTGGCTCGCCTGCTGGCGGAGAACTCGGAGCAGAACCTCAGCCCCAAGCAGATCGAGTTCGCGCGGACCATCCACGGCTCCGGCTCGGACCTGCTGCGCCTGATCGACGACATCCTCGACCTGTCCAAGATCGAGGCGGGTCGGATGGACGTCGAGCCGACCGAGATCCGCTTCGCCGAGCTGCGCGGCTACGTGGAGCAGGCGTTCGCGCCGCAGGCCGAGGAGAAGAACCTGGACTTCCAGGTACGGGTGAGCAAGGATCTGCCGCCAGCGCTGGTGACCGATGCGCAGCGGTTGCAGCAGATCCTGCGCAACCTGCTCTCCAACGCGGTGAAGTTCACCGACAACGGTGCGGTGACGTTGCGGATCGCCCCGGCGGCGGAGAACGCGGTCTTCGACGTACCGGCGTTGACGAACGCTCAGCAGGTGATCGCGTTCACCGTGATCGACACCGGGATCGGCATCTCCGACGACAAGTTGTCGATCATCTTCGAGGCGTTCCAGCAGGCGGACGGCACGACCAGCCGCCGCTACGGCGGCACCGGCCTGGGCCTGTCGATCAGCCGCGATCTGGCTCGGCTGATCGGCGGCACGATCACCGTGTCGTCCGCTCCCGGTCAGGGCTCGACCTTCACCCTGTTCGTACCGCAGGTGTTGGCGCCGGATGCCGTGGTCGCGCCCCAGCTTCCGTCTCCGCAGCGCGCCGGCCTGCCGTCGTCGCTGCTGATGCCGCCGCTGGAGCTGTTGCCGGAGCGGCCGGAGGCGCCGGTCACCCGTCAGTTGGATGGCGCCACGGTGCTGATCGTGGATGACGACGTCCGCAACGTCTTCGCCTTGACCAGCGCATTGGAGCTGCACGGGATGACCGTGCTGTACTCGGACAACGGGGCGGACGGTGTCCGCCTGTTGGCCGAGCATCCGGAGGTGGACATCGTGCTGATGGACGCCATGATGCCGGACCAGGACGGCTACGAGACCACCCGCCAGATTCGCCGCAACCATCGGTTCGCTGATCTGCCGGTGGTGTTCCTGACCGCGAAGGCCATGCCGGGTGACCGGGAGTCGGCGCTCGCGGCCGGCGGCAGCGACTACATCACCAAGCCGGTCGACCTGGATGACCTGATCGAATTGATGTCGTCGTGGATCAACGGCAGTCGGACCGAGGAGACTTCGTGACCCAGATCGCCAAGGCGCTGCTCGTGGATGACCGGCGGCAGAATCTGACGGCCCTGGAGGCGATCCTCCAGGGGCTGCCGGTCCAGTCCGTCGCGGTGGAGAGCGGCGAGGCGGCGCTCAAGCAGCTCCTGGTGGACGACTTCGCGGTGATCCTGCTGGACGCGCAGATGCCGGACATGGACGGGTTCGAGACGGCGAGCCATATCAAGCGGAGGGAGCGGACCCGGCACGTGCCGATCATCTTCCTGACCGCCGCGGATCGGGACGCCCAGCTCGCTCTCCGGGGCTACCAGGTGGGCGCGGTGGACTACCTGACCAAGCCGTTCGACCCGTGGGTGCTGCGGGCCAAGGTGTCGGTCTTCGTCGAGCTGTGGGTGAAGACCCGGCAGTTGGCCACCCAGTCGGACCTGGTCCGGGAGCGCGACACGCAGTGGCGGCGGCTCACCGACGCGGTCGACGAGGCGACCACGCTGCTCCGCTCCGACGACTCGGAGGCCCACGACCGGGCGGTACGCATGCTTGAGCAGGCCCGCTGGGGCAACACCGCCTGACGTTCAGACCTCGCCGGGTCGGGCGTGGCCGGTCGCGGCCCGGCGGGCCCGCCACCGCTCGCCCAGCGAGTCCAGCTCCTCCTGAACGAAGATGAAGAAGTCGCGCATCTCGGCCACCCGCCCGCCGGCCGGCGTCTCCGGGCCGTCGAGGGCGACCACACCGCCCTCGGCCGCGTCGATGAACGTCTTGTAGAGCATGGTCTTGGTGATGGTCGCCTCGTACCAGGGGTTGTCCGGCATCCGGTAGCGATCCCGTCGGGACCTGGGGACCGGCTCGCGGATCAGCATGCCGAACTGGGTGAGGTAGCGGACCGCGCCGCTGACCGCCGCCGCGCTCACCCCGAGCCGGTCGCCGATCTCGGCGGCGGTGAGGGGATCGTCCGCGCTCATCACGGTGAAGAGCACCCGGGCGGCCATTCGTGGGAAGCCGACCTCGGCGAAGGTCAGGGCCATCCGCTCGATGAAGAGGTGCACCGGGTCGTGGCTGTCGCCGGTTGCCATGGTGGTCCCCTTCCACGTGCTGGTGTGACCCTCGATGCTGCCCAGGTCTCACAGTCTTCACAACTTTGTGAAACGAGTGTAGCTTCCGATACATGGAAACTCCCATTGCGGTGTCCGGTCTGGTCAAGACCTTTGGCCGGACGCGGGCACTCGACGGTCTGGATCTGACCGTCCGCACCGGCGAGGTGCACGGCTTCCTCGGCCCGAACGGCGCCGGCAAGTCGACAACCATCCGGGCACTACTCGGCCTGCTGCGGACGGACGCGGGGGCCGTCCGCCTGCTCGGCGGTGACCCGTGGCGGGACGCGGTGGCCCTGCACCGCCGGCTGGCGTACGTGCCGGGCGACGTGACGCTCTGGCCCAACCTCTCCGGCGGCGAGGTCATCGACCTGCTGGGCCGGATGCGCGGAGGGCTGGACCCGGCCCGCCGGGCCGAACTGCTGGACTCCTTCGAGCTGGACCCGCGCAAGAAGGGACGGGCCTACTCCAAGGGCAACCGGCAGAAGGTCGGCCTGGTGGCAGCCCTCGCCTCGGACGCCGAACTGCTCATCCTGGACGAGCCGACCTCCGGGCTGGACCCACTGATGGAGGAGGTGTTCCAACACTGGGTCCGCCGGGCCAAGGCCGACGGTCGCACCGTGCTGCTCTCCAGTCACATCCTGGCCGAGGTGGAGGCGCTCTGCGACCGGGTGACGATCATCCGCAACGGCCGGGACGTGGAGACCGGCACCCTGACCGAGCTGCGCCACCTGCGCCGCACCTCGATCGACGCCGAGCTGACCGGCCCGGCGGACGCGCTGGGTCACCTCGACGGCGTCCACGACCTGCGGGTGGACGGGCACCGGGTGCGCTTCGACGTGGAGAACGCCGCGCTGGACACCGCGCTGCGCCGGCTCACCGAGATCGGCGTACGGAGTCTGGTCAGCCAGCCTCCGACACTCGAGGAGCTGTTCCTGCGCCACTACCAGGCCGAGCAGGTGCGGTCATGACGGCCCTCACCGGGACCCGGCATCTCGTGCGCCTCATCCTGCGCCGGGACCGGGTGTTGCTGCCGGTCTGGATCCTGCTGCTGGCGCTGCTCCCGGCCAGCTACGCCAGCGCGTACGCCGAGCTGTACCCGACCGCCGCCGAGCGGGCCGCGTACCTCGCCGGAACGGCGAGCAACCCGTCGATCGTCGCCCTGCTCGGCCCGGTGTACGGCGACAGCATCGGTGCGCTCACCGTCCAGCGCGCCGGTCTGCTGGCGTTGATCGCCGCGCTGGTCAGCGTGCTCACCGTCGTCCGGCACACCCGGGCCGAGGAGGAGGCCGGTCGGCGGGAACTGCTCGGCGCGACAGTGCTGGGCCGGTACGCCGGGCTGACCGCCGCGCTGCTGGTGACGTACTCCGCGAATGTGCTGCTCGGCCTGCTCGCCGCCGGCGGTCTGGTCGCGGCCGGCCTGCCCGGTGCGGGTTCGGTGCTCTTCGGTGTTGGCGTGGCGCTCACCGGAGTGGCCTTCGCCACGGTCGGCGGGCTGGCCGCGCAGCTCACCGAGGGCGCGGGTGGGGCGCGTGGGCTCGGCCTGGGTGCGCTCGGGTTGGCCTTCGTGCTGCGGCTGGCCGGCGACGCCGGGGGGTCCGGCGGCGCCGGTGGGGACACCGAGTGGCTGAGCTGGCTCTCGCCGCTGGGCTGGTCGGCACGCAGCCGCGCCTACGCCGACGAGCGGCTGTGGGTGCTGCTGCTACCGGTGCTGTTCAGCGTGGCCGTCGCGCTCGTCGCGTACCCCGTCTCGGTCCGTCGTGACCTCGGCGCGGGAGTGTTTCCGTCCCGGCTCGGCCCGGCCACCGCCGGTGCCGGCCTGGCTGGCCCGTTCGGGTTGGCCTGGCGGCTGCACCGGACCCAGCTGCTCGGCTGGACCGTCGGCTTCGGGCTGCTCGGTCTGGTGCTCGGCGGGGCGGCGGATGCCGCCGGGGAGGCGGTGCGGGGCAACCAGCAGGTGGCCGAGATCCTGTCCCGGCTGGGTGGCACGTCGGCACTCGCCGAGGCGTACCTCGGTGGGACGTTGAGCCTGACCGCGCTGGCCGCCGCCGGTTACGGGATCCAGGCCGCGCTGCGGGCGCGGGCGGAGGAGACCGCCGGACGGGCCGAACCGCTGCTCGCGACGGCGGTGAGCCGCACTCGCTGGCTGGCGGCGCATCTGGTCTTCGCGCTGCTCGGCCCCGCGGTGGTGTTGAGCGTCGCCGGGCTCGCCACCGGGCTGGCCTACGGGATCAGCACCTCCGACGTGGGCGGCGCGCTGCCGCGGTTGCTCGGTGCCGGGCTGGCCCAGGTGCCCGCGGCCTGGGTGCTGTCCGGGCTGGCGGCGCTGCTGGTCGGCTGGCTGCCCCGCTTGTCCGCGGGCGCCTGGGCGATGCTCGCCGGCTGTCTACTGCTCGGTCAGCTCGGTGCGGTGGTGGGGCTGGACCAGTGGGCGCTGGACATCTCCCCGTTCACCCACACCCCCCAGGTCCTCGGCGAGGACTGGCCGGCAACCCCACTGATCGTCCTGACGGCGGTAACGGCGGCCCTGCTGACGGCGGCCCTGCTGACCTTCCGCACAAGAGACATCCCCACCCCCTGACCCCACTCACCCCCCTTGACCCCCCTTTGACCTCGTCGATCATGGGGTTATAGCCATCCGCCTCGGCGTGTCGGCGCTATAACCCCATGATCAACGGGGGTAAAGGGTCAGGTGGGAGGCCGGGACCGGGGGAGGGGGAGGGGGAGGGGCCGGGGTCAGCCAGTGGGTTGGTCGTTGCGGATCATCAGGGCGCTGCGGAGGCCGGTGATGTCCAGGACGCGGATCAGGAAATCGCCCACGTGGGTCAGCATCAGCAGGCTCTGCGCGTGGCTGGCCTTGCGGCTGAGCACGACCAGGGTGCCCAGGCCCTGCGAGTCGCAGAAGGTGACACCACCCAGATCGAGCACGATCCGCGGGGGTGGGTCCGCCAGCACCTCGTTGACCACCGTGGAGAGCTGGGCGGCCGTGAGCATGTCGATCTCACCGGCCAGGCGCAGCACTGCTTCGTCGCCCGTCCGGTGTAGCGTGATGGACAGTTCGGCACGATCCACCCGGTCAGCCTAGCGCGATCTGCCCGGCCCGGCCTGTTGAGGCCGCGAGCCGCCGCCCACCGAGGTCACGAGTCGTCGCCTCGACCTCGCGTTGCCGCCGCTGCCCACCGCCGGCCAGGGTGAGCCCGGTAACCCCAGCGCGGGGTGGCTGCTGGTTGACGGTGTGGCGCTGACACAATGGCCGCATCGTGACCGACACCTTTTCCGCCGGATCCGGCCGCTACCCAGCCGACGCGCCGGCCTCCGAGGCCCTGTTCGACCGCGCCCGCGCCATCGTGCCGGGCGGGGTGAACTCCCCTGTGCGCGCCTTCCAGGCGGTCGGCGGCACCCCGCGTTTCATGGTCCGTGGCGAGGGTCCGTGGCTGTACGACGCCGACGGCCGCCGCTACGTCGACCTGGTCTGCTCGTGGGGTCCGCTGATCCTCGGGCACGCCCACCCCGAGGTGGTGGACGCCGTGCAGGCCGCCGCCGCCCGGGGCACCAGCTTCGGCACCCCTACTCCGGGTGAGGTGGAGTTGGCCGCCGAGTTGGTCGACCGGACCCCGATGGAGCAGGTCCGCCTGGTCAACTCCGGCACCGAGGCGACCATGTCGGCGATCCGGCTGGCCCGCGGCTTCACCGGCCGCTCCAAGATCATCAAGTTCGCGGGCTGCTACCACGGACACGTGGACGCGCTGCTCGCCGCCGCCGGTTCCGGCGTGGCCACCCTGGGCCTGCCCGACTCGCCCGGCGTGACCGGCGCGGCGGCCAGCGAGACGATCGTCCTGCCGTACAACGACATCCGAGCCGTCGAGGAGGCCTTCGCCGCCGAGGGTCCGCACATCGCCGCGGTGATCACCGAGGCCGCCGCCGGCAACATGGGCGTGGTCGCCCCCCGCGACGGCTTCAACCAGCAGCTCGCCCGGATCGCGCACGCGCACGGCGCCCTGCTGGTGGTCGACGAGGTGATGACCGGGTTCCGGGTCTCCCGCGCCGGGTGGCACGGCCTCGACGCCTCCGATGCCGACCTGTGGACGTACGGCAAGGTCATGGGTGGTGGCCTGCCCGCCGCGGCGTTCGGCGGGCGCGCGGACATCATGGCGCGGCTCGCGCCGGCCGGCCCGGTCTACCAGGCCGGCACCCTCTCCGGTAACCCGCTGGCCTGCGCCGCCGGCCTGGCCACCCTGCGACTCGCCGACGACGCGCTCTACCGCCGCCTCGACGACACGGCCGCCGTCGTGGGCAAGCTGGCGTCCGACGCATTGGCCGCCGCCGGGGTCCCGCACCGACTCTCGTACGCCGGCAGCATGTTCTCGATCTTCTTCACCGACGCCGACGTGGTCGACTACGACAGCGCCCGCACCCAGCAGGTGCCGGCGTTCAAGGCGTTCTTCCACGCGATGCTCGCCGCCGGCGTCTACCTGCCGCCGAGCGCGTTCGAGTCGTGGTTCGTGTCGGCGGCGATCGACGACGCCGCTCTGGAGCACATCGCCGCAGCGCTGCCCACGGCGGCGAACGCGGCGGCAGCGGCTGGTCACGGGGGTTAGCGTGCGCGCGAGGAGTGAGCCGGGTTTGCGAGCCCCGCAGTCGCAAACAAAGGGGGCACAGCGTTGAGCAAGACGGTGGTCCACGTGCTCCGGCACGGCGAGGTGCACAACCCCGACCAGATCCTCTACGGCCGGCTGCCCGGTTTCCGCCTCTCCGAGCTGGGTGTGCAGATGGCCAAGGCCGCCGCGCAGGGCCTGGCCGAGCGGGAGATCGTGCACGTGGTGGCCAGCCCGCTGGAGCGCGCCCAGCAGACCGCCGAGCCGATCGCCGCCCAGTTCGGGCTGCCGGTCGGCGTGGACGAGCGGCTGATCGAGAGCGCCAACTGGTTCGAGGGCAAGAAGGTGTCCCCGGGAGACGGGTCGTTTCGCGACCCGCGTAACTGGTGGGTGCTGCGTGACCCGGTGACCCCGTCCTGGGGTGAGGCGTACCGGGTGATCGCCGAGCGGATGTTCGCGGCTGTGCACGCCGCCCGGGTCGCCGCCGAGGGGCGTGAGGCGGTGCTGGTGTCGCACCAGCTCCCGATCTGGACGCTGCGCCGCCACGTCGAGCGCAAGCGGCTCTGGCACGACCCGCGCAAGCGGCAGTGCGGACTGGCGAGCCTCACCTCGTTCCACTTCGACGGCGCGAAGGTGGAGGGCATCGGCTACAGCGAGCCGGCCGCGCACCTGATCGCTCTCTCCGCGACAGCCAGGACGGCCAAGGGGGCCTGATGAACGCCCGGAGGTGGACCGCCGGTCTGCTCGCCGCCGTCGCCGCGGTGGCGCTGGTCGGCTGCACGTCGTCGAAGGGGCAGGAGAAGACCTGCACGACCACCACCGACGGGATCTTCGAGTGCGCACCGGACCAGCGCTCGGCACCCCCGAAGCTCGCGGGTGAGCTGCTCGACGGCGGCAGTTACGACGTCAGCCAGGCCCGCGGTCAGGTGGTGGTGCTCAACTTCTGGGGCTCCTGGTGCGCGCCGTGTCGTGCCGAGGCCGACGACCTGGAAGCGACCTACCAGGCCACCAAGGGCTCCGGAGTGACCTTCCTCGGCGCCAACGTCTCCGACGAGCGGGACAAGGCCAAGGCGTTCGAAAAGGGTCGGGTCACCTATCCGAGCCTGTTCGACCCGTCCAGCCGGCTGGCGCTCGCCCTGGACATCCCACCGAACTTCGTCCCGGCGACAGTGGTACTGGACCGGGAGGGTCGGATCGCCGTGGTGATCCGGGCCGCGGTCAAGCAGGAGGGCCTGCAACCGATCGTCGAGCGGATCGCGGCCGAGAAGCCGGCGTCGGGCTGATGGGCGAGACCTTCAAGGAGTTGGCCCTCAACGGGCCGCTGCTGCTCGCCATCGGCGCGGCGGCGCTCGCCGGCCTGGTCAGCTTCCTCTCCCCGTGTGTGCTCCCACTCGTCCCCGGCTACCTGTCGTACGTCACCGGTCTGGCCGGCGCCGACCTGGAGGGTCGCCGACCGGCGGCCGATCCCGCGCCGGCCACCGGCGGTGTCGCCGTGAAGGAGCGGGTCGCGCGGGTCGGCGCGGTCAAGGGCCGGGTGCTCGCGGGCACGCTGCTCTTCATCGCCGGCTTCACGGTCGTCTTCGTCGCCAGCGCGGTCCTCTTCGCCAGCATCGGCCGGGTCTTCTTCGACTACGAGCGGCAGTTGGAGATCGTCGCCGGCGGGCTGATCATCGTGCTCGGCATCGCCTACCTCGGGATGATCCCGGCCCTGCAACGGGAGTTCCGGATCTCCCGGCTGCCCGCCGCCGGCCTGCTCGGCGCACCTGTCTTCGGAGCGGTGTTCGCCCTCAGTTGGGTGCCCTGCACCGGTCCCACCCTCGGCGCGGTGATGATGATGGCCACTGCCAGCGGCCAGACCGACCGCGCCATGGTGCTCGCCGTGGCGTACTGCCTCGGGTTGGGGATACCGTTCGTGGTCTTCGGGCTGGGCTTCGAACGCCTGCTCGGGGTCTTCCGCGCCGTCCGGCGCAACAGCCGCTGGGTCACCCGGGTCGGCGGCGCCCTGCTCATCCTGATCGGCCTGGCGCTCGTCACCGGCGGATGGCAGAGCTTCGTGATCTGGTTGCAGACCACCGTCGGGGTGGGC
The DNA here is from genome assembly GCF_040649915.1 of Micromonospora sp. NPDC048839. Taxonomy (NCBI): domain Bacteria; kingdom Bacillati; phylum Actinomycetota; class Actinomycetes; order Micromonosporales; family Micromonosporaceae; genus Micromonospora; species Micromonospora sp. NPDC048839. The sequence goes on along the minus strand of NZ_JBEZGL010000006.1, from coordinate 168,383 downwards.
GAGGTGAGCATCTGATGACGGTCGTCGACGACCGACCGGAGACCGTGGCCCCGGCGCCACGGCGTCGGCCCAACCGGCTGCTGGCCCTGCTGCGCAACTCGTGGCGGCAACTCACCAGCATGCGTACGGCGCTGATCCTGCTCTTCCTGCTCGCGGTCGCCGCCATCCCCGGCTCCGTGCTGCCGCAGCGCGGGATCAGCCCGGAAAAGGTCAACCAGTACTTCGTCGACCACCCGGACTGGGCCCCCCGACTGGACCGGATCGGCGCGTTCGAGGTCTTCGGCTCGGTCTGGTTCTCCGCGATCTACCTGCTCCTGTTCACCTCCCTGATCGGCTGCATCACGCCCCGGCTGCGCGACCACGTCCGGGCGTTGCGGGCCCGGCCGCCGGCCGCGCCGAAGCGGATGGTGCGGCTGCCGCAGCACACAGTGCTGCCCGCACCGGCCGGTGGCGCCACGGCGATCGCCGAGGTGCTGCGCAAGCGCCGCTGGCGGGTGCAGGTGCGCGGCAACGAGGTCTCCGCCGAGAAGGGTTACCTCAAGGAGACCGGCAACCTGCTGTTCCACCTGTCGCTGATCGCGGTGTTGATCGGCGTCGCGCTCGGCTCGTGGTACGGCTGGAGTGGCAACCGGCTCCTGGTGGCCGGCGCGGACAACACGTTCTGCAACACCCGCCAACAGTTCGCCGAGGCCAAGCTCGGCCCCCGGGTGGACAGCGCGGACCTGCCCCGCTTCTGCCTGCGGCTGGACGACTTCCAGGCCCGCTTCCTGCCCTCCGGCCAGCCGGAGTTCTTCAACGCCACGGTCACCGTCGACGGCCCGGACGAGCCCACCCGCCGCGCGGACTTCTCGGTGAACGCACCGCTGCGGTTGAAGGACGCGAGCGTCTACCTGCTCGGCCACGGGTACGCCCCGGTGATCCGCTACACCGACCGGTTCGGCAACAGCCAGCTCAGCGACGACCCGTTCCTGACCACCGGTGACATGGGTCTGACCAGCGAAGGGCTGGCGGCCTTCCCGGACGCGAACGTCGACCCGGCCACCGGGCAGCGCGCACCGGATCAGCAGATGGCGTTCACCGGGATCTACCTGCCCACGGCGCCCGAGCAGGGGCCGTTCGTGCGCTCGCAGTATCCGGACGAGCGCAACCCGGTGCTGAACCTGGTCGCCTACCGGGGCAACCTCGGCCGGGACGCCGGCATCCCCGGCTCGATCTACCAACTCGACCAGCGGCAGGTGCGGTCCGGCAAGGTCAAGGAGGTCGGCACCAAACTGCTGCACAAGGGCGAGACCTGGACGTTGGACGACGGCTCCACCGTCGAGTTCCTGGACACCGAGCGGTACGTCACCCTCTCCGTCCGGCACGATCCCGGCGCGACCCCGCTGCTGATCAGCTGCGGTGTCCTGCTTGTCGGGTTGATGGGATCGCTGTTCGGGCGGCGTCGTCGGGTGTTCTTCCGGGTGGTGCCGGCCGACCCCGGGGAAGGATCTCCGACGAGCGGTAGTAGCTTGATGGAGGTCGGTGGGTTGCCGCGTACCGACTACCCAGGGTTCGCCGACGAGTTCACCCAGCTCGTCGCCGCCGTCAGCGGTGCCGAACGAGCTGGTGCTGACGCTGACTCCACTGACCGGGCCGGCGTGCGAGAAGGAGCCGAGTGATGTCCGCACTCTCCGACAATCTGGTGACCTTCGCGATCCTCGCGTACCTGGTCGCGATGATCGGGCACGCCGTGGAGTACGCGCTGGGCAACGCGCGTACCCGAATCGCCGCGGCGGCTCCGGTCCGTGAGCTGGTGGGTGCCGGCGGCGGCACCCTGCCACCGCCGCCCGCGCCGGTCCCGCCGTCGGCCGCAGCCGACCGGTCGGCGCGTCGTGCCCGCCTCGCGGGCCTGATCGGGGTGGGTGCCACTGCGGTAGCCGCCGTGCTGCACCTGGCGGCGCTTGTCACGCGCGGCCTCGCCGCGGACCGGATGCCGTGGGGCAACATGTACGAGTTCGTGCTCACGGTGACGTTCATCGGTGTCGCCGCCTGGCTGGTGGTGCTCTGGAAGCGGCCGTCGCTGCGCAAACTCGGGCTGTTCCTGACCCTGGTGATGGTGCTGCTGGTCGCCACCGCCGAGCTGGTGCTGTACGTGCCGATCGTGCCCCTGGTGCCGGCCCTGAACTCGTACTGGTTCGTCATCCACGTCTCGACGATCGTCTTCGCGTCCGGCATCTTCCTGCTCGGCGTGGTGCCGGCGGTCGGCTACCTGATGCGCAACGGGTTCGAGCAGGGCAAGCGGAGCTTCCCGTACACCCTGGCCAAGCGCCTGCCCGGTGCGGTGGGCCTGGAGCGGCTGACCTTCGCGCTGCACGCCTTCGCGTTCCCGATCTTCACCTTCGCGGTGATCGCCGGCGCGATCTGGGCCGAGGCGGCGTGGGGTCGGCCGTGGGGCTGGGACCCGAAGGAGACCTGGGCCTTCATCTCCTGGGTCGTGTACGCCGGTTACCTGCACGCCCGCGCCACGCCCAGCGTCAAGCGCAACGTGGCCACCTGGCTGGCGGTGCTCGGCTTCCTCACCATGCTGATGAACCTGTTCGGCGTGAACATCTTCTTCACCGGCCTGCACTCGTACGGCGGGCTGGACTGATCCTGGTAACGCGATGCGGGCCGGTCACGAATTCGTCAGTGACCGGCGCGCGTCTACCGCGTGGGTTGCCAGGCCCGCAACGTCCGCTCAACCTGCCGGGCGACCTGGTAGGACACCTCCGGTAGATCGGCCAGCTCGATCCGCTCGCCGCGCATCGCCAGTTGGGCGTGCAGCTCCCGGGCGACGGCGTCACGAAGCTCGACCAGCAGGGGCGACAACCCGTCCGGGTCGCCGGCGACGTACGCGTCCGACATGGATTCACTCTGCTCCCGCGTCCCGCCGTTCGGCCAGGCACGGTGAGATGTGTCTGCAGGACTTGACCGGCGCTGGGCGGCAATGTGGCGCTACCTCGCGCCAGTTGGCCGTTGATCCACTCGGCTTTCAGGAAGTGGGGGTGTCCTGCGCCCTGGGACGCCGCGACTTTCTGAAACCCGAGTAGATCTTGCGGTGGCGGCCACCGAGTCCGGAGGTCTCCCTCGCCGCCTGCGATCAGCCGCCGAACCAGCCGGGCACGTCGAGCCGGAACCAGTTGGCCGAGGCCACGGTGTGCAGGTCGTCCTCCATGGCAGCGACCCGTTTCGGGCCGAGGGTCTCAACCCATCGCTCGCGCAGCCGATCGAAGATCTCGGCCGACCGGTGTAACCCGTCGGCCCCGCGCGGTGTCACCCGGACCAGTCGGCGTCGGGCGTCGGTGGGATCGTCGACCCGCTCCAGGTAGCCGACGGCGACCAGCCGATCGACCGTCTTGCCGGCGGCCTGTTTGGAGATGCCCAGTCGTTGGCCCAGCTCGGTGGCGGTGGTGCCGTCCGCGCCGACGGCCTGGAGCACGAATCCGTGCAGCGGTCGCAGCTCCGGATGCCCCTCCCGGGCCAGCTCGGCGTGCAGGTCGTCGATGAGCGTCCGGAAACCGGCCAGCAGCAACAGCGGCAGCGCGAAGCCGGGCCGCGCGGGATCAGCGGTTGCCATGTTCGACAACCAGGTTTACTATTTCGTCAACCATGTTGACTATCGTACCGGGTCCCCGATACACGCTCTGGAAAGCAGGTAACCATGTCCGTCTTCACCGCCCACACCGCTGAGACCGCACCCGCCGCCGCCCGTCGGTCCATCGAGGGAGTACGCGGCCGGTTCGGCTGGCTGCCCACCCCGGTGGCGCTGATGGCCGACTCGCCGCAGTTGCTCACCGGCTTCCTCACCGCCAGCGCGGGCTTCGAGCAGACCGACCTCGCCCCGCTGGAGCGGGAGGTGGTCATCCTGGCGGTCTCCACCAGTCACGAATGCCATTTCTGCGTTGCCCTGCACACCGACAAGCTCACCCGACTCGGAGCGACCCCCGAGCTGATCACCGCGCTGCGTGCCGGCTCGGTGCTGCCCGACCCGCGCCTGGAGGCGCTGCGCCGCTTCACGCTGGCCGTGCTCGAACACCGGGGCGGCGTGCCGGACGACGAGATGGACGGCTTCCTGGCCGCGGGCTACCAGCCCCGGCACGCGCTGGACGTGGTGCTCGGCGTCGGGGCGTACACGATGTCGACATTCGCCAACCGGCTCACCCGCGCCCCGCTCGACCCGCCCCTGGCCGCCCACGCCTGGACGCCCACCGCCTGACCGAGGGCACGTGCGGACCCCTGATCGGGCCGCCACCTGCCCGCCGGTGCTGGCCGCCGCACCGACGGCCAGCACCGGCGTCTCCAGCTCATCTCCCGGTACGCCGTGTTGTTCGCGATGTCCTGCTCGAACGCCCGGAAGTAGGCGACGCTGGCCCGCAGATGCGCCGGGTCGCGTGGGTGACTGCTGAACTACTCGATGTCGGGCGCGGCGATGCTGCCCTTGCGGACCATCAACGCACCCGTGAACCGGTCCACCCAGAGTCTCTCGCGGGCGTACCAGGCCGATCGCGATCGCGACCAGGTCGGCTGCGGATTGGCATCAGCGCTAGAAATGCGCAAACGAAACGGGAAGGCGGCCATTGATTGGCCGACCTTCCCGTTTCGTCATCAGGCGTTCAGGATCTGGGGGATCCGGAAGGGCTCAGGCAAGCCCGAGGAGGCGGGCGATCAGCTGAACGATCTCGTACACCGTGTAGCCGGCGTTCGACCACTTCAGGATCTGGGTCTTGTTCGCCCACACCCACTTCGCAAACCGGCTGCCGTACTTCGCGCCGGCCTTGATGATCTGCGCTGCCAGCTTCAGCCAACCCATCTAATTGCCTCCAATAACCGTGGCGTTCTAGCAGGCGGACAGAAAATGTCCTGCAGAAACGACCCGTATTTTTCCGCCCCGTTGAGCGGCGAGGAAAAACTAACATTCAAATCCCGAGACAGCGACGAGCGACGAAGTTTCCGTACAGTGGTTGCTAAGGTCCTGGCCGCTGTGGTACTGAGCTCGTTCATGGTCTGGCAATGACACAGAAGTTGACCTAAGGGCCGTATCGGGCACTGGCCGGCATGGGTCGGCATCACTGGATGCAAGTTGCGGGAATAGCCGAGCGGATCGGCGCCCATGTGGATCATCGTGGGTTGCGACGTAGGGGCAGATGGCCGCCGCCGGGCAATGGCGGGGGGCACTTGTGGCGTCGACACTCTGATACCTTGTGCCTGGCTGGCCCACGCGTGCACAACTCGTCGGGCTGGCCTGTTTCAGAGTGGGGTTTGGTGTGCTAGCTCAGCTCTCAGCTGCGTCGCAGCGCTCAGCACCGCTTTGCTCCTGACCGACCCGGCTGGGCGCATCGCCGCAGACTGGCAGTGGACCGCACGTCAAATTGGGGGGAAGTACTGGCAGTGAACCCCACGTCACATGGGGGAAGTACATGAATACCGAAATGCTGAGAACGTTCGTTACCGCCGCCTCGGCTGGCAGCGTCTCGGAGGCCGCAAAGAGGCTCAGATACGGTAAGTCGACGGTTCTCTACCACATCCGTGAGGTGGAGAAGGTCTGCCGGGTCGAGCTGTTCGAACGTGAAGTGCGAGGTCTCAATCTCACCCGTAGTGGGCACGCTGCGCTGCGGATATCGCAGGAGTTGCTGCGGATTGCCGCTGAACTGAAGTCGCTGCCACCGGTCAAGTTCGAGACGCGACAGGATAAGCGATTCAGTGACGGCGATGCTAATGTCCAGAGGAAGAACAATGCTTCATGAATCGAGCTCAACGTAATCGGCTGGACAGCAGCGGACCCGTCGTCCCCTGTCCTGCCCGACTCGGGTCGAAAGGGAGGTAGCGCGTGTCGCAGAATCTTGCGCTTGTCGGCGTGACTGTGGCGGTGCTGGCGGTGTTGGGCCTTCACCTGCTCATGGCGCGCAGGGGACCCGCCTGGTTGGGTGCGCTGGTTCCATGCCTGTTCGTGATCGCAGCCGTAGTGCTCATCGCCCAAGGGCGAGTCCCGGCGGGAAAGCCGTACGTGGTGCTGCTCGCCGGCCTGGTGACGCTGCTGTGGATATGGGCCGGGGCGCGGCAGTCGAAAACCAAGGCAGAGGCGAGTGGGTCTTCGGCTTCAGTTCGACGTGAGTCGTGACGCCGCTGTGACCGATGCGGTTGACAGGACGACGCCGGGCGCCGACGGTGCCAACCCCTGCATGAGGCGACTCGACCAGCGGTCGGTCATCTTCTGGCAGGTGGAGAATGCTGTCGGCGCCGTGGCGCTGCTCGTTGTCGCCTTCACCCTGTCCCGGCTGCCTTTCACCACGCCGCAGTGGGACATGTGGATCCGCCTGCTCGCTCTCGCCGCCCTGCTCTTCGCCCTGCTCGACGCTCTGGTGTTGATCCCGCAGCGCTACCGGTACTACAGGTATGCCCTGACCGCGGACTGCATCATCGTCGAGCAGGGCCGCTTCTGGAGACGGCGGCAGGTGTACCCGCTCTCCCGCATCCTGTACTGCGAGGTCCGCCAGGGCCCGATCCTGGGCCTGTTCAACCTCTTCACCGTCAGGGCGGCGACGATCGTCGAATCGCGGTCCCTCGGCCCGTTGGGACGGGCCGAGGCCGACCGCTTCGAGCTGTTGATCCGTGAGTACGCGGAATGACGATAGAAATTCGAAACCGTCGCAACAGCCCGGCCATGTTCGCCGTTCGCGCCGCCGAGCACGTGACGGGCATCGTCCCGGCGCTCATCGTCTGGCTCTCGATACGGGTCAAGTGGCCGGTCGTGCTCGGTCTCCCGGTAGATGCGATCTTCGCTCTGGTGGGCGGCGTCATCGTGCTCAGTCTGATCGTGGATTGGTGGATGACCCGGTTCTCGGTGGGTCCCGACGGGGTCACCTTCGCCACGGGGCTGGTGTTCCGGCGCTCCACATCGTTGGCCTGGTCGGAAGTCGCCAGCGTCCAAACCTCCCGGTCGGCGGCCGGGCGGGCCCTGGGCTGCTCGCGGGTCCTGATCGGCATCGGTGCCCAGTCGAAGGCCAACCTGGTCATCGAGGCGGTGCCGGAGGCGGTAGCTACCGAGATCGAGGACCTGTTCGAGGCCTATCGGGCTCGCCCGGCCTCCCGTCCACAGCATCCCGCTGTCGCTTCGGCAACGGAGTCTGCCGGGCACCGGCCGGATGCTGTGGATCGGGAGGAGGGCCACCCGGCAGGCGAGGACGACCTGATCTATCGGATCCGTCCCCGGGACTACTTCATGCTCTCGGTCACCTACGGACAGTTCCTGTTGGTGGTCCCCTTCCTGTTCGGGCTCTACGAAAACGTCGCGACCCTGTTGCCCTGGGCCGCGGCCACTCCCGACCTTCCAGACGGCACGGCGGCGCTCTGGGTGCTGGCGGGCACCGTCCTGGTGCTGGCCGTGCCGGTCGCGATCGGGTTCGGGACGACAGTCGCCTGGCTGCGGTACCGATCGTTCGAGGTTCGCCTCAGGGGCTCGGTGTTCGCCATGACGGGCGGGCTCGTGTCCGCGGAGTCCCGCCAGGTGTCCCGCTCCCAGGTGGCGGGGATCAAGATCCAACAGAATCCGCTCATGCGTGCCACCGGCCACGCCCGGCTGAATGTCGTGGCCCGACAGTCCGGCGAGCGGATCGGGGCCAACGTCGTGTTCCCCGCGGCCCGCCTGGCGTTCCTGAGGAACGAGATTCGGAGCCATTTCCCGGCCTACGCCGCTGCCGCGGATGAGTCGCACCCGGTGCGGCGTTCCGTTACCTGGGGGCTCCTCACCGTCAATGCGGTGGTGTTGACGGCGGCCGGCGTGGCGGCAAGCAGCCTGCGCCCGGTCACGGCGGGTGCCCTCATGGTCGTCTTGGCGCTCGTCCTGCTGATTGCCAGCAACTACTGCTGGGTGGCCGTGAGGCTCGATCCGGACGGCGCCGTGCTCAGTTTCAGACGCGGTTTTCTGTGGGTGACCCACTACGTGGTTCCCCTCGACTCCGTGTACTTCGTCCATTCACACCAGATCGCGGCCCACCGCGTGTCGATCGGCGCGGTATGCCTCGGGATCTACGACTCGCGAGCCGTTCGGCTGTGGGTGCCGGCCCACGGAACGGCGTTGACCGACCAGTTCATCGAATCCACGACCAGCGCGGCAATGCTTCGGGGGAAAGAGAAGATGGCATGATCGAAGTTAACGGGGTCACCAAGAGGTACGGCGGGACAGCGGTAGTCGACGACCTCTCCTTTGTGGTGCGGCCGGGGATCGTCACCGGATTCCTGGGTCCCAACGGATCAGGCAAGTCCACGACGATGCGGATGATCCTGGGACTGACCCAACCGGACAGTGGGACGGTCCTCGTCGACGGGGTTCCCTTCAACCAGCACCGCAATCCGCTCGGCGCGCTGGGCGCGATGATCGACCCGAAGTCGGGGCATCCGGGACGCACCGCGTTTCGCCATCTCCAAGCTGTTGCCGCCACCGCGAGGATTGGCACGTCCCGGGTCCGCGAGGTGCTGGATCTGGTCGGTCTCGGTGACGTGGCGAACCGCCGGATCGGCGGCTTTTCGATGGGCATGTACCAGCGGCTCGGCGTCGCCACCGCCCTGTTGGCGGACCCGTCGAGCCTCATGTTCGACGAACCCATCAACGGTCTGGACCCGGACGGCATTCTGTGGATGCGCACCCTGGTGAAGAGGTTGGCGGCCGAAGGCAGAGCAGTGCTCATCAGTTCACACCTGATGAGCGAGATGGCACTCACCGCGAACCATGTGGTGGTCATCGGTAAGGGGCGGCTGATCGCCGACGACACCGTCAGCGCGCTGATCGGCCGCAGCAGGACCCGGGGCGTACTCCTGCGCACGCCCCAGGACGAGGAACTGGGTCGGCTGGTGCGCTCCTCCGGTGGCCAGATGTCGAACGGGCCGGACGGAGCCTTCCGCGTCGACGGCCTCACCGCGGTCGAGGTGGGTGATCTGGCCGCCGCGCACGGCATCAGACTGCACGAACTCGTCCCCCTGCGGGCCTCGCTGGAGGAGGCATTCGTGGAGCTCACAGCGCAGTCGGTGACGTTCCGTGGGCGCGACATCGGCGAGCCCGAGCAATCCGTGGCCGGGCCAGCGAACAATGTCAAGATTGAAGTGAGGTGAGCCGGGCGATGAGCACGGCAACAGAGGTGGATGCCCCCTTGCGTAGGCATGTTCCACCGACGCACGAACTGACCTTCGGTGGCCTCCTACGCAGCGAACTGATCAAGCTCGTCACGGCGCGCTCGCTCGTCGTCCTCCTGATCATGGTCGCTCTCTGCACGGCTGGTCTCAGTATCCCTGTGGCGTTCTTCACCGATCCGGAGGCCCAACAGTCCGCGGCCGAGGTCCTGCCGACCTTCGTCAACACGACGCTCATCGGCATGCAGCTCTCCATCTTTCTCATTGCCGCAATCGGTGCGGTCGCGGGTGCCAGCGACTTCGGCAACGGCACGATCAGGCTCGCCTTCGGTGCGGCTCCCCGGCGTACACCTGTGCTGGCCGCCAAGCTGGTCGCAGTCGGTGGTGTCTCCGCCGGCCTGGTTGCCGTGACGATTTTCGTGACCGCGGTGGTCAACTGGCTCGCCCTCACACCGGGCCCGATGGGCACACCCCTTACCGACCGGACCACCATCCTGAGTCTGATCGGAGCCGTGGTGGCCACGGCAGGCGTGAGTGTGTCGGCCATCAGCCTCGGGTGCCTGCTGCGCAGCTCAGCCGGTGCGATCTTCGCCATCCTCGGTCTGCTGATCGTTCTGACGATCGCCCTGATGACGGTCCCGGCGGAGGTGCTTCCGTCGGCGATCTCCCGCCACAGTCTTGGGATGGCCGTGACCACCCTCCTGGAATCAGCGAACGACACCGGCAGGTGGCTGGGCGCGGTGGCGGCGCTCACGGCATGGTCCGCCGCACTCGCTGGTGGTGCCGTGTTGTCCATGCGTCGCCGGGACGTGTGAACGGCACCCATTCCGGCTCGTCATGGCGAAGCGGAGGGACCTCGCCGCCTGGACCGGTGACACGTCCAGGCGGCGGGAGCCCGGCTCAGGCCGCCTGCAGGAAGTCGCGCAGCAGGGCGAGCATCTCGTCCGGGCGCTCCTCGTACAGCCAGTGTCCGCAGTCCTCGATCACCTCGCCGCGGACGGTGTCGGCGTACCGGCGGACCTGTTCGGCGACCTGCCCACCGAGGCTGGCCGCCGCGCCGACCGCCAGCACCGGCATCGTCAGCTTCATTTCCCGGTACGACGCGTTGTCGGCGATGTCCTGCTCGAACGCCCGGAAGTAGGCGAAACTGGCCCGCAGGTGCGCCGGGTCGCGCAGGTGACCGGCGAACTCCTCGATGTCCGGCGCGGCGATGCTGCCCCTGCGCACCATCAGCGCGTCGGTGAACCGGTCCACCCACAGCGACTCCCGCCCGCTGACCAGGTCCTCCGGAAGCCCGTTGCCGAGCGAGAAGAAGCCGAAGTTCCACACCCCGGGTCCGGCCTGGGTGAGCGCGGGGAAGGTGTAGATGCTTTCGTCGGGGATCGGCGCCTCGCTGAGCACCAGCCGACTCACCCGCTGCGGATGGGCGGCCGCGTACGCGTACGCCACCATCGTCCCCAGGTCGTGCCCGACCAGCCGGAGGTCACCGACCAGGCCGAGCTGGTCGAGCAGGCCGTGCAGGTCGGCGGCGACAGTCTTCTTGTCGTAGCCGCCGGCCGGGGCGTCGCTGTCCCCGAAGCCCCGCAGGTCGGGTACGACCACGTCGAAGGAGCGTCCCAGATCGGGCAGCAGGTGCCGCCACATGTACCAGCACTGCGGGTACCCGTGCAGCAACACCAGTGGCGGGCCGGTGCCGCCCCGGACGTAGTTCATGGCGATCTGGCCGACCCGCGCCCGCTGCTCGGTGAACCCCGCCGGAACCCGCTCCGCGCCCATCGCCGCCCCCGCCCGCCGCCTACCCGCTGCCGGCCGCCCGGCTACCCGCTCAAACGCCCGCCATGCCCGCGTGGTGCGGTGATCCACTCGCCTTCCTTGAAGTCGCGGTGTCCGGCGGCCCGGGACACCGCGGTTTCCTGAAAGCCGAGTCGATCTCGACCCGCCGCCCAAGCCCGCCGCCCGCCGCTCAAGCCCGCCGCCCGCCGCCCAAGCCCGCCGCCCGCCGCTCAAGCCCGCCGCCCGCCGGCGGTCCATCGCGTGTGTCACAGCACCCGGCTTGGGCCGTGCGGCACCCGGTGCGGGAGACTGGGCGACATGGCGGCTCGTGGCTTCCCGTACACCGATCTCAAGGACTTCCTCGCGGCGCTGGAGCGCGCGGGGGAGCTGCGCCGGATCGACGTCCCCGTCGACCCGACACTGGAGATCAGCGAGGTGGTCACCCGCACGGTGCGGGCCGGCGGCCCGGCGCTGCTCTTCGAACGCCCGACCCGGGGCGAGATGCCGGTGGCGATCAACCTGTTCGGCACCGAGAAGCGGATGGCGATGGCGCTCGGCGTCGAGTCGCTCGACGAGATCGGCGCCCGGATCGGCGCGTTGGTCAAGCCGGAGCTGCCGGTCGGCTGGTCGGGCATCCGGGAGGGCCTCGGCAAGGTCATGCAGCTCAAGTCGGTGCCGCCGCGCAAGGTCAAGACCGCGCCCTGCCAGGAGGTCGTCTACCGGGGCGAGGACGTCGACCTGAACCGGCTGCCGGGGTTGCAGGTCTGGCCCGACGACGGTGGGATCTTCCACAACTACGGGCTGACCCACACCAAGCACCCGGAGACCGGCAAGCGCAACCTCGGCCTGTACCGACTCCAGCAGCACGGCCGCAACACCCTCGGCATGCACTGGCAGATCCACAAGGACTCGACGGCCCACCACGCGGTCGCCGAGCGACTCGGGCAGCGCCTTCCGGTCGCGATCGCGATCGGCTGCGACCCGGTCGTCTCGTACGCGGCCAGCGCCCCACTGCCCGGCGACATCGACGAATACCTGTTCGCTGGGTTTCTGCGCGGCGAACGGGTGGAGATGGTCGACTGCCTCACCGTGCCGTTGCAGGTGCCGGCGCACGCGCAGATCGTGCTGGAGGGCTACCTGGAGCCCGGTGAGCGGCTGCCCGAGGGGCCGTTCGGCGACCACACCGGCTACTACACCCCGGTCGAGCCGTTCCCGGTGCTGCACATCGAGGCGATGACCATGCAGCGCAAGCCGGTCTACCACTCGATCGTCACCTCGAAGCCGCCGCAGGAGGACCACGGCCTCGGCAAGGCCACCGAGCGGATCTTCCAGCCGCTGCTCAAGCTGATGATCCCGGACATCGTCGACTACGACCTGCCGGCCGCCGGGGTGTTCCACAACTGCGCGATCGTGTCGATCCGCAAGCGCTACCCGAAGCACGCGCAGAAGGTCATGAACGCGATCTGGGGCGCGCACCTCATGTCGCTGACCAAGCTCATCGTGATCGTCGACGAGGACTGCGACGTGCACGACTACAACGAGGTCGCCTTCCGGGCCTTCGGCAACGTCGACTACGCACGTGACCTGCTGCTCACCGAGGGGCCGGTGGACCACCTCGACCACTCGTCGTACCAGCAGTTCTGGGGCGGCAAGGCGGGCGTCGACGCGACCCGCAAGCTGCCCACCGAGGGTTACACCCGCGGCTGGCCGGAGGAGATGAGCATGGCCCCCGAGGTCACGGCCCTGGTCGACAAGCGCTGGAAGGAGTACGGGATCTGATGGCCGTCCTCGACGCAACGGTGGAGAAGCCGAGCCGGGTCAAGTCCTTCCTCAAGCTCGTCGCGATCGAGCACTCCGTGTTCGCGTTGCCGTTCGCCTACCTCTCGGCCCTGACCGCCATGCAGGTCAACGGCGGGCACGTGCGGTGGCTCGACCTGCTGCTGATCACCGTGGCGATGGTCGGTGCGCGGACGTTCGCGATGGCCGCCAACCGGATCCTCGACCGGCGCATCGACGCGCGGAACCCGCGTACCGCCGGACGGGAACTGGTCACCGGGGCGGTGAGCGTGCGGACGGCCTGGACCGGCGCGGCCGTCGCGTTGGTGGTCTTCCTCGCCGCCGCCGCTCTGCTCAACCCGCTCTGCCTGGTGCTCGCGCCGCTCGCCGTGGTGCCGTTGGTCGTCTACCCCTACGCCAAGCGGTTCACCAACTGGCCGCACGCCATCCTCGGGATCGCCCAGGCGGTCGGCCCGGTCGGCGCGTGGCTGGCGGTCACCGGCACCCTGGACGGCTCCGGGCCGGCCTGGCTGCTCGGCGCGGCGGTCGGGTTGTGGATCGGTGGCTTCGACCTGATCTACGCCTGCCAGGATTCCGAGATCGACCGGGAGATCGGCGTGCACAGCGTGCCCGCACGCTACGGTCGGCGCTTCGCGTTGCACGCCTCGACTGTCGCGCACGTGGTGACCTTCGCGCTGTTCGTCTGGTTCGGCGGGCTGATCGGCCTGGGCTGGCTCTGGTGGATCGGGCTCGCACTGACCGCTGTGGCGTTCGGCTACCAGCATCTGGTGGTGACCCCGACCGATCTCAGCAAGGTCAACCGCGCCTTCTTCACCGCCAACGGGTTCGTCGGCATCGCGCTGTTCGTCTTCGCCCTGCTCGACCTGGTGCTCCGGCTCGACCTACGCCCCTGAGGCGCGCTGGACGGTGGCGGCGGGGTAGCGGGCGCTCTCCACGGTCCAGTCGATGGTGCCCCGGACGGCGTACGCGATCCCGTCGAGATGGTCGCTGACCGCCCCGTCCAGCGCCGGGCCGAACGACGGCACCACGGCCCGCAACCCGACGAAGCGCCGCATCGAGTCCCGCCAGCGCCCGGCCGCCAGCTCGACCGCCTCCGCCGACGACACGGCCAGCTCGCCCTCCAGGGCCAGGACCAGGTTGTGCCCGCCCGCGGTGGCCCGGTCCCGCTCCAGGGAGGCCAGGTCGTTGTACCAGGAGAGCAGGTCGTTGCCGACGTGGGCGATCTCGCGCAGCAGCGGGTGGTGGTAGACCGGGTCGGGCAACTGCCGTCCGCCGGCGAACTCCACAAGCGGGTACGACACCTCCGCCGCCGACGTCGACCGCCGCAGTTCGACGTACTCGCTGACGGTGGGTCGGTGACCGGTCTCCTTGTTGAGCGCCTCCTGCCAGGTGCCGTCGAGATGTCGGGCCACCGCGTTGGCGACGCGCAGCCGCCACCAGGCCGGCATCCGCTGGTGCGGCTCCCGCCAGGCCAGCACCAGCAGTTGTCGTAGCGGGCCGGTCAGCCCGGCGTGGCGTGCCCGCGGCCCGTCGCGCAGCAGTGCCAGCGTGCCGTCGCGCAGTGCCCGGATCTGCTCCGGGGTGAGTCGGTTCGGCCCGTCGCAGGCGTCGTCGACGAGGAAGAACCAGGTGAACAGGGCGGTCAGCACCCGCAGGTCGGCTTCGGTCGCCGCCGGGTAGAGCCGACCGGCGTACCTGGCGAAAGCTCCCCGGGACAGCCGGTGCAACGCGGCGTCGTCCAGCGGTAGGTCGAGCGTGGGCAGCACACCGAGCAGCCACTCCTGCACCTGGTCGGCGTGGGGCGAGAGCCGCGGTGGGATCGGGCAGTCGGCACGGAGCGCCCAGAGGATCTCGCCGGTCGTCACCGATGCCTCCTGCGCGAGATGTGTCCGATGCGAATCGCCAGCGGCAGCATCTCAGGTCGGCGGGACGCCCATCCACCCATCTGAAGTGTCGGATCCGGGATCCCGGGGGTGCGCACCAGCGGACCAGCCGGACCAGGCAGGCTGGGGGCATGCGGGAACCATGGGTGATCGGGGTCTCCGGGGCCTCCGGCACGCCGTACGCGGCGGCCGTTCTCGGCGGACTGCTCGACGCGGGCGAGCCGGTGGACCTGATCGTGTCCCGGGCGGCCCGACTCACCGTGCTCGACGAGACCGGCCGACCGTTCCGCGACGGGCACTGGGCCGGGGACCTCGCCGGTTGGCTCGACCGGGACCTGGCCGGAGCGGACGTGCGGTACTGGCCGGCGGGCGATCTGGCCGCCGGGCCCAGCAGCGGCTCCTACCGGGTACGCGGCATGGCAGTGGTCCCGGCCAGCACGGCGGCCTGCGCGGGCATCGCGATCGGGCTGTCCAAGGACCTGTTGCAGCGCGCCGCCGAGGTCAACCTCAAGGAACGGCGGCCCGTGGTGGTGGTCCCCCGGGAGACACCGGTGACCCGCAGCCACCTGGAGCACCTGATCGCGCTGCACGACGCCGGTGCGGTGGTGCTGCCGGCGAGCCCCGGCTTCTACGGTGCCGGCGCGGCGGCCAGCGCCCAGCAGTTGGTCGACTTCGTGGCTGGCAAGGTGCTGGACGCGCTCGGCGTCCCGCACACCCTGTTCCGCAGGTGGTCCGGCCAGCTCGGCGCGGCCCGGAGCTGAGCCGTCGGCTCAGCGTGTGTCGTCGTGCCGCCCGACCCGATCCGGCCGAAGCGGTACGCGGACCGGACTGACGTCCGGTCCGCGTGGCGTAGTCCGCACCAGTTCAGTACATGCCGGCGTTGGCCGGACCCGGCCCCGTGGATGCGGCCGGCCCCACATTGCGTGGCTTTCCGACCTCGTCCACCTCGTCCAGCATGCCCTCCCCCTCAAGCAGGGCTCGCACCTCGGATTCCCGAAACCGGCGATGCCCGCCTGGAGTCCGGATGCTTCCTATCCGGCCGGCCGCCGCCCATCTCGTCACAGTCTTCGGGTCCACCCGAAACAGCGCGGCGACCTCACCCGGTGTCAGCAGGCGATCTCCAGTGTCCACAGCCCCCTCCTCGCGTCGACGAAGCCCCTGGCTGAACACACTGCCCCCGGCTGGTGCGAGCCCAGAGCCGTCATGAGGGACGTATGGCAATTACAGCACCAGGGACCTGGCCTGTCCGCCAAACGCGAAAAATGCACTGACTGGGAAGTTAGTAAATGGTACTGGTGCAACCCCTGACTTGACCGTCGGTTCCTGAACAGTTACTCACTGTTCGGTCCAACGGATACTGAAGGCGTCGCGTTACGCGTAACCGGCTAAGGTCACTCTCCGTGGACGCCATCGACCTGACCCTCGTCGACCTGCTGCGCGGCAACGCCCGCCTGTCGTACGCCGAGTTGGCCCGGCAGGTGGGCCTCTCGGCCCCGGCCGTGCACGAGCGGGTCGGCAAGCTGGAGAGCAGCGGCGTGGTCCTCGGCTACCGCGCGGACGTGGCCCCGGAGGCGATCGGGCTGGGAGTCACCGCGCTGATCGGCATCGTCGAGGACTCCGGCGCCGACAGCGACGACATGCTCGAGTCGCTGCGCGTGCTGCCCGAGATCGAGTCCTGCTACTTCATGGCCGGAGTGGAGTCGTTCCTGCTGAAGGCGCGGGTCGGCACGATCGCCGAGTTGGAGCGGTTGATCGTGCGGTTGAACCGGACCCCCGGGGTGGCCTCCACCCGCACCGCCATCGCGCTCTCCACGAAATGGGAGAACCGCCCCCAGTCGGTCGGCCCGACCACGGCCTGACCGTCGCGTACGCCTGCTGGACGCGCTGCCCCGGCTCGCCGTCGCGCTCACCCCGCTCGTCCAGGCCGCCGGCCGGGCCGGCCAACGGCGGCAACTCCGCAGGTCCACGCCACCGGACCGGCGCTGACCGCCCCCGACCTGCTTGCTACGTTTCCGAGCGTGACTCATCTCGACCGCTGCGACGAGGCCAGCCGGACCTGGGTGACGGAGGCGATCGCCATTGTCGAGGCGGACGCGAACCGCTCGGCCGACACCCACCTGCTGCCGTTCCCCCTGCCCCGGGCGTGGGGGATCGACCTCTACCTCAAGGACGAGTCGTCCCACCCCACCGGCTCGCTGAAGCACCGCCTGGCCCGTTCGCTGTTTCTCTACGGGCTCTGCAACGGCTGGATCGGGCCGAGTACCACGATCGTCGAGGCGTCGTCGGGCTCCACGGCGGTCTCCGAGGCGTACTTCGCCCGGATGCTCGATCTGCCGTTCATCGCCGTCATGCCCTCCTCCACCTCGCCCGAGAAGATCGCGCAGATCGAGTTCCAGGGCGGCCGGTGCTACCTGGTGGACGACCCCGCGACAGTGGTGGTCGAGGCGCGCTGGCTGGCTGAGGACTCCGGCGGGCACTTCATGGACCAGTTCACCTACGCCGAGCGGGCGACCGACTGGCGGGGCAACAACAACATCGCCGAGTCGATCTACGCGCAGTTGGAGTTGGAGCGGCACCCGATTCCCGCCTGGGTCGTGGTGGGCGCCGGCACCGGGGGCACCAGCGCGACCATCGGCCGGTATGCCCGGTACCGCCGGCTCGCCACCAAACTCTGCGTGGTCGACCCGGAGAACTCGGCGTTCTACCCGGCCTGGCTGGCCGCCGACTGGTCGGTGCGGACCGGCAAGGGCTCCCGGATCGAGGGGATCGGCCGCCCCACCGTGGAGGCGTCGTTCCTGCCCTCGGTGGTGGACCGGATGGTCCAGGTGCCGGACGCGGCGTCACTGGCCGCGATGCGCGCCGGATCGGCGCTCCTCGGGCGCCGCGTGGGCGGCTCCACCGGCACCAACCTGTGGGGTGCGTTCGGCCTGATCGCCGGGATGCTCGCCGAGGGCCGGACCGGCTCGGTGGTCACCCTGATCTGCGATCCAGGCGACCGGTACGCCGACACCTACTACTCCGACGACTGGGTGACCGCCCAGGGCCTCGACCTGACGCCGCACCTGGCCACGATCGAACACTTCCTGACCAGCGGCACCTGGCCCGCCTGAGCCCTCAGCGCGGGTCGATCCGCTCGGCCAGCCCGGGGTAGCGCACCACGTAACCGCTGTCGTCGAGATCGATGTCGGCGGTGAAGGTGCCGCTGGCGAAGCGCACCCGACCCGGCCCGAGCCCGCTGTAGATCTGCTCCGCCGCCACCACCTCCAGACCGGGCAGCAGCACCCAGGCAACGGTGATCCGGTGGGCCAGATCGGCCGGCTCGGCGGCCAACCCGAGCCGGTGGACCGGCAGGGAGTTGAACAGCGGCGAACCGCTCAGGTCGACGTCGAGCGCGTCGGCCAGTCGGTCCGGATCGTCCGTGCCCGGCAGACCGGCCCGGGGGTGACCGGCCGCGACCAGCGCCGCGTCCAGGTCCCCCTGCTCGGCGGTGGTCACCCGCCACCGGTCCGCGGACCGCTCCAGCTTCACCCTGCGCAGCCAGCCCAGCCCTTCGGCCTCGACCTCGACCCGGGTGGTGGTCCAGTCCGGCGCGGTGGTCAGCTGGTAACGGGCGGTCCAGGGGATCGGATCCACGGCGAGCAGGGTGCCCCGAGCCGTCAACCCGTGACCGTCATCGAGCAGCACCTGCTCGCTGCCGGCGGTGTCCGTCCGGGACCAGAAGATCGACTTCGGCATGGTCGGCATGAGCCGGACGTTACGCGACCGCGCCGACATCGGCAGGGCATGCGCGAACGCCGCCGCGAAGGACGAGCTCCGCGACGGCGTTCGGGTGGATCAGTGGATCAGTGGGTACGCGCCGGCGGTCGCCCGCCGAAACCGCGCCGGTCATCCCGCGGGCGGTCGTCGCGCGGCCGGTCGTCGCGGGGCCGGTCATCGCGGGGACGATCGTCCCGAACACGGCTCTCCGGGCGGAAGCCACCCCGGGTGTCGCGATCACCGAAGCGACGCTCACCGGTCGGCCGGTCCCCGTACTGGCGGTCACCCTGCGGGCGGTCACCGAAGCGACGCTCGCCGGTCGGACGAGCGTCCCGGTCGCCGAACCGGCGCTCGCCCTGCGGCCGGTCGCCGTAACCCCGGGTGTCCCGATCGGCGTAACGCCGCTCGCCCTGCGGGCGGTCGCCGAAGCCCCGCTCACCGGTGGGCCGGTCGCCGTAACGCCGCTCGCCCTGCGGGCGGTCGCTGTGCTGACGGTCGCCGTACTGGCGGTCACCCTGCGGGCGGTCGCTGTGCTGACGGTCGCCCTGGGGGCGGTCGCCGAAGCGGCGTTCGCCGGTCGGGCGGTCGCCGTAACGCCGCTCGCCCTGCGGGCGGTCCCCGTACTGGCGGTCGCCCTGAGGGCGGTCGCCGAAGCGACGCTCGCCGGTCGGGCGGTCGCCGTAACGCCGCTCACCCTGCGGGCGGTCGCCGAACCGGCGCGGGCCGCCGGAGCGGTCGTCGAAGCGACGCGAGCCGCCGGAGCGGTCGCCGTAGCCCCGGGGCTCCGCCTCGAGGCGAACCGGGACGCCACTGGGCTCGCGGGCACCGACCAGCTCGGCCAGAGCCTGGTCGCCGACCCGCACCCGGGTCTCGGCCGGCGCGACGCCGGCCTTCTCCATCATCGCCAGGGTGGTGCGGCGCTGCTTGGGCAGTACCAGGGTCGCGACCGCGCCGGACTCGCCCGCCCGAGCCGTACGCCCCGCGCGGTGCAGGTAGTCCTTGGGGTCCTTCGGCGGGTCGACGTGCAGCACCAGGGTGACGCCGTCGACGTGGATGCCCCGAGCCGCCACGTCCGTGGCGACCAGCACGTTCATCCGGCCCTCACGGAACTCGGCCAACGTCTTGGTACGCATCCGCTGGGTCTTGCCGCCGTGCAGCCCACCGGCGCGTACGCCGACCGCCGCGAGTTGCTCGACCAGCCGGTCCACGCCGAGCTGGGTGCGGGCGAAGACCATCGTCCGGCCGTCCCGCGCGGCGATCGAGGCCGCCACCGGGAACTTCTCGTGCGGCGGAATCAACAGCATGTGGTGATCCATGGTGGACACCGACGCGGTGGAGGGCGCCGTGGAGTGCGTCACCGGATCGGTCATGAACCGCCTGACCAGCGCGTCGACGTCACCGTCGAGAGTGGCCGAGAAGAGCAGTCGCTGACCGTTCGCGGGGGTCTTCGACAGCAGGTCGGTCACCTCGGGCAGGAAGCCCATGTCGGCCATCTGGTCGGCCTCGTCGAGCACCGTGACCTCGACGTCGTCGAGCTGGCAGATGCCCCGCTCGATCAGGTCGCCGAGCCGGCCCGGGGTGGCGACGATGATCTCCACGCCGCGCCGCAGCGCGTCGATCTGACGGTCGTACGGGACACCGCCGACGGCGGTCTTGAGGAAGATGCCGACGGACTTGCCCAGCGGCAGGAGCGCGTCGTTGACCTGCATGGCCAGCTCGCGGGTGGGTACCAGGACCAGGGCGCGCGGACGCATCGGCCGGGCCCGGTTGCGCTTGGCCAGTCGGGCGATCATCGGCAGACCGAAGGCCAACGTCTTGCCCGAACCGGTCTGCCCGCGGCCCAGCACGTCACGGCCGGCCAGTGCGTCCGGAACGGTGGCCCGCTGGATCTCGAACGGGCTGGTGATGCCCTGCTGGCTCAGCGCCCGGACCAGCGGCTCGGGCAGGCCGAGGGAGGCGAAGCTGATCGGATCGGCGGTCGCCGCCTGGGCGGTCTCGGCCGCCGGGGCGGCGGTCTCGGCCGGCGCGGTGGCGGCCTCGCTCGGGGAGGCGTCGAGCTGCTCCCGGGCGGTGTCGGTCGTCGGAGCTGAGTGGGTAACGGACGTAACAGTGCTGGGGTCAGCAGAGGTGGTCAACAAAAGCCTTTCGAGCGGGGCGCATCTTCGCGATGGCCTGCCGCGGCTGTGCCGCCGGATCGCCCGCAAGATCGCCCAGGGGCGCACACCACGCGCGCCGGGTCAGTGATCTCAGCAAGTGTACGGCGATCCGACGAACCCGCCAGCCGGTTGCCGGACGGTAGTGGGCGGACTCACCATCGTCCCGCTCGGTGGCTCACCCGTTGAGCACGTTGCCCACCAGACCGTCAAGCGCGTCACCAGCGAGGAGTACGACCATGACACTGATCGCCACCAGCAGCCCGAGAGCGGCGGCCAGGACGATCATCACCCGGGTGTTCCGGGATCGTTCGGCCGGCGTGTCCGCCCATCCCTGGGCCAGGATGTGCCCGGTCAGCGACCCGGAATTCTCCACCGCGTTGGCGGGGATCGCGATCGTGGCGAAGCCCGGCCCCTCGCCGCTGCCGTAGACGGTGCCGGCCAGGTCAGAGCCGCCCTCGTGCCGGCCTCCGCCGGCCGCGCCCCTGCCGGTGGAGCCACCCGAGGGCTTGCCCGTCGACGCGGACCCCAGCGAGATTCCGCTGCCATTCCCGGTCGACCGGGAAGCGCCGGCGGCCCCGCGCGGATTTCCGCTGTCACTCCCGGCCGCCCGGGAAGCGCCGGTGGTGGACGGCGGCCAACTCGGCAAGGCGGGCGCGGGCACCACGGGCGGCGCGGAGACGGGTGCCCCGGCCCACCCGTCGCCGGAGGCCGGGCGCGCCGTACCGACGGTGGCCGGCCACCCACCCGACGGTGCGGAAACAGCCGCGCTGGCCCGTACGCCGGGCGTGTCGATCATTGCCGGCGGCGGCGGGAACGGTGGTGCCGGCATCGGACCGGGCGGGCCGGGTGGCGCGGGCACCGGTGGACCGGGTGGCGGCACGGGCGGGCTCGGGATGGGCGGCGCCGGCGGACCCGGGATGGGCGGCATCGGCGAGGGCGGCGGGATGGGTGGACCCGGAACGGGCGGGACCGGACCGGGGGACGGCGTGGGCCGGGGGGCCGGCCCGGGCGTCGGCCTCGGGTCGGGCGGGTACGGCCCCGGGCTGGGAGCGGGCTCCGGTTCGGCCGGCGACGGCTGCGTCGGCCCGGGGCCGGGTGGCGTGGGTGTCGGCTCCGGCGGCTGGGCGGGCTCGGATGCCTGCCCCTGGTCGGCTGGCTCGGGGCGCACCGGTCCGGCCCGGTACACACCGGGCGTGCTGCTCCGGGCGTCCGGAGTGCCCAGCGCATCGGGAGTGGCCCGACTGCTGCCGGGAACCGTGGCGCTGGCCCGGGCCGGCGCGGCGGAGTCGTTCCGCTGTCCCGGCAACGAGACATCGACGGGGCCGGGTGACCCGGTCGAATCGGCTGAGCCGGTCGCGCGGTAGGTGGTCGCGCTGACCGGGGCGCTGGCCGGCAGGTCACTGCGGAGAGCTCCGGCGGTCGCGACGCTGGCGCGGGCGCGAACCGGTGCGGCGGCCTGTTCCGGTTGATCGCCGGCGGGGGCAGACTGGCCGGCGCCGGGGCCGTCGACCACCGGCTGTCCGGCGTCCGGGCCGGGAACGTCAGCGCCGACGCCGCTGCTGCCGAGAGCAGCGCCAGAGTCGCCGGACGCGTCGTCACCGGTGGCGATGCCGTCCGAAACCGGGCTGGCGTCCGTGCTGGCCGGGGTGGCGGCGGAGCTGGCCGGGCCGGTGTCGGAGTCCGCCGGGCTGGCGTCGGAGTCCGCCCGGCTGGCGGCAGTGCTGGCCGGGCCGGCGTCCGTGCTTACCGTGCTGCCTGGGCTGGCGGCGGTGCTGGCCGGGCTCGCGTCCGTGCGGGCCGGGCCGGCGGTAGGGGGCGCCGCGGAGGCGTCGGTGGGGGACGCCGGCCCGGATGGGTCGGCTTGCTCGACCCTGGGGTCGACAGTCTCCGCCGGATCACTCTGCTCGGCCATCTCCGCCCTCCGTGCCACGCTCGCACCCGGACCCGAGACGTCGGGTCGGATGTGCCTGGATGTCACGGTGCCACAGATCGTCCCGAGCGGACAGCCGGAGCCGGTCGTGGCGGATCAACCAGTGGCGCTGGGGCTGCCCGCCGAGCTGCCGCTGCCCGTCCCGCTCGTGCTGGCCTTCGGTGTGCTCGGCGGGGCGCTGCTGCTGGGTGCGCTGGTGGGCGCGGAGGGCAGCGTCGACGGCGTGTTGTCCGGGGTGGCCGTCGGGGTCTCCGAGGCGCTCTCGGTCGGCGTGGGCGGCGGCGTCGTCGTAGGTGGTGGCGGCGTCGTCGGTGGCGGTGGCGTCGGCGGTGGCGGTGGCGTCGTCGCGCTGCCGGTCGGCGTCGGGGTGGCCGGCCCGCTCGGCGTCGGCGTGGCCGACCCGGTCGGCGTCGGCTTGGTGGTCGGCGTGGGCGTCGGCTTCGGGGTGGGCTTGATGGTGGGCGGCGCGACCGGCACGGTCGGAACGGTCACGATCGGTGCCGGCACCGCGCCGATCACCCGGGTCGCGGCATACAGCCGGGACCAGCTGACGACCGAGATCTTGACGACGTCGCCGGTGGTGGGCGCCTGCACCATCTTGCCGTTGCCGATGTACATGGCGACGTGGTGGATCGTCGTCCAGCTGCTGCCGGACGCGAAGAAGAGCAGGTCGCCGGGGAGCAGCGCGCTCTGCGGCACCGTCCGGCTCCGGGTGGCGGCGTACTGGTCGCGGGAGACCCGCGGCAGGTCGAAGTAGTCGGCGCCCGGGGACCGGTACGCCGCCCACATCAGACCGGAGCAGTCGAACCGGTCCGGCCCCTCCTCGGACCACTTGTACGGGTCGCCGAGCTGGGCCAGCGCGTACCGGACCGCGGCCATCGCCCGGGGGTGCGCGGCCATCCCGCTGATGTTCTGGTTGGTCACATAGCCGGCGCCGAACTGCTGCTCGGTGGCTTCCTGCTGGCGCTCGATCTCGATCAGCTGGGTGGCGTTGTTCTTGCGCAGCGTGAGCAGGCTCGCCTCGGCCGCGCGGAGTGCCGTCTCGCCCGTCGTGAACTCCGACTGGGCGGTGGTGAGCAGATCCTTGGCCTCGGTGTGCTTCTGGTAGGCGGCCTGTTCATCGGCGCGGGCCCGGGCCAACGCCCCGGCCACCCCGGTGGTGCCTCCGTCGACCTTCTCGCCGCGGGTGATCTGCTGCAGGCGGCTCAGCCCACGGAGGTCCTGGGCGAACTCGCCGGGCGGCAGCGCGGCGTCTGCCTTGACGGCGTCCGCGGCGGCCGCGTCGGCGTCCTGCTGAGCCCGGAGCAGGGCGTCCTGCGTGGTCGCCAGCACCTTGCCGGCCGCGTCGAGCTGGGCCTGGGCGTCGGTGCGTTTCTGCCGACTCTTCAGCAGCTCCTCGCCGAGCGTGCCGACCTGGGTCTCGGCGGCGTAGATCTGCGCGGCCAGCGGGCCGTTGCCGATGTTGCCCACCGGAGGCGTCGGGACACCGCCGAAGGGCGGAACGCCGGGCGGTTGGAGCGCGCCGACCGCCGGCGGGCGGGCGCCGATGTCCGGCACGGTCGTGGGCACTGCGGGATCGGCGTACGCGGGGGTGGCCATCACGGCGGCGGCGATCGCGCCGAGCAGGGCGGCCCAGAGCTTCGGACGCAGGACCGGCGAGATCACCGGGCTTCGTCGTCGCTGCCGTCGCCCGCGCCCGCTGTAGACCATTCCGCTCCCCGTCCGACCGCTCGTCGCCGCGCTCGGTGGGCGCGGCCGCCGGGACGGTACCAGTGTGTGTGTTCCGCCCCACCTTGTTACTACCGCACCTCGCCACTCATGTCGATGCGTTGCAGGGTTACGGGAGGCTGAGAGTCTGGTGAAGTGGGTCGCTGTCGCCGACCGTGCCGCCGGGGTGCTCGGCCCCTCGACGTACGCTCGATTCGACCGCAGGTGGAAGGGACGTGCCATGGACGCCGGACTCAAGCGTGAGCTCGAAGCGAAGGTGTACGCCGGTGAGCGGCTGACCCGCGAGGACGGGGTCGCCCTCTACGAGAGCGACGACCTGACCTGGTTGGGGCGGCTTGCGCACCACAAGCGCACCGAGCTGAACGGCGAGCGGGTGATGTTCAACGTCAACCGGCACCTCAACCTGACGAACGTCTGCTCGGCGTCCTGCGCGTACTGCTCGTTCCAGCGCAAGCCGGGCGAGAAGGACGCGTACACGATGCGCATCGACGAGGCGGTCCGCAAGGCCAAGGAGATGGAGGACGAGCAGCTCACCGAGCTGCACATCGTCAACGGCCTGCACCCCACGCTGCCCTGGCGGTACTACCCGAAGGTGCTGCGCGAGCTGAAGGCGGCGCTGCCGAACGTCAAGCTCAAGTGCTTCACGGCGACCGAGGTGCAGTGGTTCGAGAAGATCAGCGGCCTGAGCGCCGACGAGATCCTCGACGAGCTGATGGACGCCGGCCTGGAGTCGCTGACCGGCGGTGGCGCGGAGATCTTCGACTGGGAGGTCCGGCAGCACATCGTCGACCACGCCTGCCACTGGGAAGACTGGTCGCGCATCCACGCCCTGGCACACAGCAAGGGCATGAAGACCCCGGCCACCATGCTGTACGGCCACATCGAGGAGCCCCGGCACCGGGTCGACCACGTGCTGCGGCTGCGCGAGTTGCAGGACGAGACGGGTGGCTTCGCGGTCTTCATCCCGCTGCGCTACCAGCACGACTTCGTCGACTCCGCGGACGGCAAGATCCGTAATCGGATCCAGGCGCGCACCACGATGGCCTCGCCGGCCGAGTCGCTGAAGACGTTCGCCGTCTCCCGGCTGCTCTTCGACAACGTGCCGCACCTGAAGAACTTCTGGGTGATGCACGGGCTGTCGGTGGCCCAGCTCTCGCTGAACTTCGGCGTGGACGACCTGGACGGCTCGGTCGTCGAATACAAGATCACGCACGACGCCGACTCGTACGGCACCCCGAACACCATGCACCGCGACGACCTGCTGCACCTGATCTGGGACGCCGGTTTCCAGCCGGTCGAGCGGGACACCCGCTACAACGTGGTGCGCGAGTACGACAAGGCCCCGTCGCTGGCCGAGCGCCGCGCCGAGCCGCAGCAGGTCTGGGCCTGAGCCGCCACGTACCCTCGCAGTCGATGAGCGAGCAGAGTGGTTCCGAGCAGCAGGGCGGGTTTCCCCGTCGGGACGCCGAGGGGCGCGTTCGTACCCTTGGTGATCTGCTCGGGGTCTGCCTGGCCGGTCTGGTGATCGGTGCGCTGGCGTTGGTGTTGTTCGACTGGGCGTTCGCCTCGCTCGGCGCCGGCGACTTCGGGCACACCAACGGCTGGTTGGCCGTGATCCTGCCGGCCTGGCTGTTCTGGGACGATTTTCGGGCCTGGTCGTTCGGCGCGGCCCGGGTGGTGGCAGCGGTGGTCGCCGCCGCCGTCGGGGTGTTCGTCGGGCTGCTGATCGCCGGTCTGGCCGCCGGTCTGCCGACGCTGCTCTCCGGGGCGTTGGCGGCGGGGGCCTTCACCGTGGCGTACGCGATGATCTGGTTCCCGGGGGTCCGCTGGCTGACCCGCCGGACCGGCTGACCGGGGCCGCCCGCCGGGCGGATCGACTGTCCCGCCGGCACCGGCGGGCGACGGAGAGAACGGAGTGGTGCAGGTGAGCGCCGCGCTCAAGTACACGCTGGGCCGGATCGGGCTGTTCGTCGCCGTGCTGGCGGCACTCTGGTTCGTCGACGTGAACGTGTTCCTGAAGCTGATGCTGGCGTTGGCCTTCTCCGCCGCGCTCTCCTTCTTCCTGCTGCGCGGCTGGCGCGACGAGTTGGCGGGGGAGATGGCCGACGCCACCGAGCGCCGCCGCACGGAGAAGGAACGCCTCCGCACCGCCCTGGCCGGCGAAGACCAAGCCCCCACCCCCACCCCCACCCCCGACCCCACCGAAGGCCCCGACACCACTCGTTGATCATGGAGTTATTGCCCGATCACTCGGCGTGTCAGGGCAATAACCCCATGATCAACGGAGTTCTGGGGTTACCAGTTGGTGGAGTTGTCGGCCTTGGGCCAGGGCTTCGAGACTGGCTTGATCAGGTACGCGATGCCGCCGGAGCCACCGGAGACGCCGCCGCTGGCGTTCGTGCGCTTGGTCCGCAGCCAGATCTGCTCGAACTGCGCGCGCTTGTAGACGTTGCGCACCACCTCGTTGCTGGACGACGCGGGGTCGTTGACGATCACGTCGCCGTCGGCGGTGAAGCCGACCACCACGAAGAGGTGCCCGGAGGTGCCGTAGTTCGCTCCGTCCAGCTCGCTGGCGAGGAAGGACTGGCTGGTCACGACGGGGATGCCGGCCGCGATGAACCGTTCCAGCTCGTCCAGTGAGTGCAGTCGGGTCACTCGCCCCTCCAACCCGGGGAAGCTGGCCGCGTACGCGGTGTTGAACGGCCAGTTGCCCGCGCCGTCGTACGCGTAGTCGAAGGTCATCCGGGCGGCGTGGTTGACGGTCGGGTCGGGGTAGGTCGGGTCCACCCAGGAGGTGTCGGCCGCCGACGGCTTGCGACCCCAGTACTCGACCACCATCTCCGTGGAGGTGGGCGAGCACCACGCCTCGCCGCCGCCGTCGTACTCGGGGTAGTGCCCGGCGTGCACGTTCTGCGAGTAGCGCGGCACCGGCAGCTCGACGCCCCAGGCGATGTGCCCGGCGCTCGGCGGCACGGTGAAGCGGTCCGGCACCGTCGAACTCATCGCGCCGAGCATCCGGACCACCGGCGCGGCGGTCTGCCCGGGTGCACGGTAGAGGGTGAGCCGCAGCTGGTACGACCGCAGCAGCACCCCGGCGGCGGCGTCGTCGATGCTGAAGGTGTCGGTCCAGATCGTCGACCAGGGATCGCCCTGCGGCTCGACGCTTGTGCGCTTGATGTCGGTGTCGCCGGACGCCCAGCGACCCAGGACGTACCACGGGGTGTGGTCACCGCTGGTGTAGCCGCCCTGCATCTCCACCTGGATCCAGGTGCCGGCGGGGGTCTCCGCGTTCCACGAGGCGATCAACTCGGTGGCGTCGAACCCGATCCGGGTCACCGGTGAGGTCCAGGTGCCGTACTCCCAGGTGCGGGTGCTGCCGGTGTGCGGGTCGGCGTACTCGGTGGTGCCGGCGGGGCGGGCCAGGGTGAGGCCCGCTCGGGCACCGGGCGCCACGCGGGTGCCGTCCCGGCTGCCCCGGTGCCAGTCGGCGGGCCCGGACCAGTCCTGGTAGGTGATCTGCTCGTCGTGGCGGGCGGCGGGTGGGCGGCCGGCCAACGCGGGCGCGGTGGTGGCGAGCAGGGTGAGCGCGGTGACGCCGGCGAGGGCGCCCGCGCGCAAGCGGGATCTGGCCATGAGTGCTCCGCGGGTGTCGAGAGGGGCATCGTCGCTGGTCAGTTTTCCGCTCGGAAGGAAGTTTCGCCAGATGTTGGCGCATGGAAAATCATTGCCGCCGCGATGATCCGCCTGGGATGGACCAGCTAACGATCAATATTGATATGACCATGTGACAGATGGTGAAGTGTCCTTCACCGAGCGGGATCTCCCGCCCATCGAGGAGGTAGTCCATGGCCCTCCGCACGCCCACCCCTCTCCGCCGCGTCCTGGTGCTCGCTGTCGTCACCGGGCTGGGCATCGTCACCGTCGGCGCCGGTCCGGTATCCGCCCGACCGGCGCCGGACCGCACCTCCGAGCCGGCCGCCGCCGCCAGCTACCGGGTGCTCGGGCCCCGGACCCTCGCCGACCGCAACGCGGTGGCCCGCACCGGAGCCGCCATCGACTACTCCGAACACGGAGTCCTGCACATCTCGGCGACCGCCGGTGAGGCCGCCGCGATCGGCAAGCTCGGCTTTCGGCTCGAACCGCTCGCCCCGCCGCCCAACGCCGAGCGCGGCGCCGGCGAGATCGGCACCCTGGCCTTCCCGCCCGCCGACTCCAACTACCACGACTACGCGGAACTGACCGCCGTCGTGAACCAGGTCGTCGCCGACCATCCGGCGATCGCCCGCAAGATCAGCATCGGTTCGTCGTACGAGGGCCGCGACCTGATGGCGGTGAAGATCTCCGACAACGTCGGCACCGACGAGGGTGAGCCGGAGATCCTCTTCAACTCCCAGCAGCACGCCCGCGAGCACCTGACCGTGGAGATGGCGATCTACCTGCTGAACCTCTTCACCGACAGCTACGGCAACGACTCCCGGATCACCAACATCGTCAACGGTCGCGAGATCTGGATCGTGCCGACGGTCAACCCGGACGGCAGCGAGTACGACATCGCCACCGGGTCGTACCGGTCCTGGCGAAAGAACCGGCAGCCCAACAGTGGCTCGTCGAACGTCGGCACCGACCTGAACCGCAACTGGTCCTACAACTGGGGTTGCTGCGGCGGCTCGTCCGGTACCACCTCGTCGGAGACCTACCGTGGCCCGTCGGCGTTCTCCGCACCCGAGACGCAGGCGCTGCGCAACTTCGTCAACGGCCGGGTGGTCGGCGGCGTGCAGCAGATCAAGGCGAACATCGACTTCCACACGTACTCGCAGTTGGTGCTCTGGCCGTACGGCTACACCACGGCGAACACCGCGACCGGGATGAACGCGGACCAGTACAACACCTTCGCCACCATCGGTCAGCAGATGGCCGCCACCAACAACTACACCCCGGAGCAGTCCAGCGACCTCTACATCACCGACGGGGACAGCCTCGACTGGATGTGGGCCACCCACAACATCTGGGCGTACACCTTCGAGATGTACCCCGGCTCGTCCGGCGGCGGCGGCTTCTACCCGCCCGACGAGGTGATCCCCGCCCAGACCACGCGGAACCGGGAGGCTGTGCTGCTGCTCAGTGAGTACGCGGACTGCCCGTACCGGGCGATCGGCAAGCAGGCGCAGTACTGCGGCGGCGGTGGCGGCACCACGGTCTGGTCGGACACCTTCGAGACCGCCACCGGCTGGACCATCAACCCGTCCGGCACCGACACCGCCACCCTCGGCGCGTTCGAGCGGGGTGCCGCCCAGGCGACCACGTCCTCCGGCGCCAAGCAGCTCACCCCGTACGCCGGCTCCAACGACCTGGTGACCGGCCGGCTGGCCGGCTCGGCGGCCGGTGACCACGACGTCGACGGCGGCGTGACGAGTGCCCGGTCCCCGGCGGTGACCCTGCCGTCGTCCGGGACGCTGACGCTCTCGCTCGCCTGGTACCTGGCGCACGGCTCGAACGCCTCGTCGGCGGACTACCTGCGGGTGAGCGTGGTGCACAACGGCGGCACCACCGCGCTGCTCAGCCAGGCCGGCGCGGCCAGCAACCGCAACGGGAGCTGGGCGGTAGCCAACCTCAACCTCACCCCGTACGCCGGGCAGTCGGTCCGCATCCTCGTCGAGGCGGCGGACGCCTCCGGAGCCAGCCTCGTGGAGGCCGCCGTGGACGAGGTGCGTATCACGCAGTCATAAACGGTTGGCGGTGCCCTTTCGAATTCGAGAGGGCACCGCCAATCAACAGCCTGATGGCGTCAGGCCGGGCCGCACAACCGCTTCTGAATCGCGAAGTTGCGTGGGTTGTTGTATTCCCCGTAAATGTAGCGGTTGTTCTCCTTCGGCGGAATCCCGCGCCGAATCTCCGTCAGGTACCACCAGAGCTGGTCGTCTTCGACGAAATACCTGCTCGGGCATGCACCGTAGGGCTCGTCCGCTGCTGCGGGAGAAGCTACGGCAAAAGTGCCGACGCTGACTAGGGTTGCCGCCACTAGGAATCTCGCGAGATGACGCCTACCGCTGGGCTTCCTATTACCGGCTGTTTCATTGGAGAGGCGCATGCCACGCACTCTATCAGAGTCATGATCGTTCGTGTGTCCCTCGCGACCAACATGCCATTACCGCTGATCGAAGCCCGGTAATGGCGGCTGTTGATGCTACTGAACCCCGATCCGGGCCAGCCTCCGAGGCGCTCAGGTTATCGCGGTATGGTCTGACAGACCTTCCCGCAGCGAAGCCGGTGCGAAACCCGGCGCTGTCCCGCAACTGTGATGCCCCACCGGCCGGCGGGGACGAGCCAGGTCGCCTACGGATCGGTCGCGATACGCGCTCTCGAGGAAGGGCGCCTCGTGGGCGGGCGTACGAAAGTCCCTGTCGGCGAAGCACCACACTCCTCGACCGACAGGAGGCCCCCATGTCCAGACGTACCCCTCGGCTCTTCGCCGCGACCCTCGCGGTCGCCGCGCTCGCTCTCGGCGCCTGCGCCGAGAAGGCCGACGACAAGCCCAGTGCCGGCACCGCGGTCGCCACGTACCCGGTGACGGTCGGCGCGCTCACCCTCGACAAGCGCCCCGAGAAGATCGTCGCGTTGTCGCCCACCGCCACCGAGATGCTCTTCGCGATCGGCGCCGGCCCGCAGGTCACCGCCGTCGACGACCAGTCGAACTACCCGGCCGACGCGCCGAAGACCGACCTCTCCGCCTTCCAGCCCAACGCCGAGGCGATCGCCGGTAGGAACCCGGACCTCGTGGTGCTCTCCGACGACCGCAACAAGATCGTCGACCAGCTCACCACGCTGAAGATCCCGGTCTACCTGACGCCGGCGGCGACCACGCTCGACGACTCGTACCGGCAGATCACCGAGTTGGGCGCGCTGACCGGGCACGCCGACCAGGCCGCCGACGTCGCCACCCGGATGAAGGACGAAATCGCCAAGCTGGTCAAGGACCTGCCGCAGCGCGCCGAGAAGCTCACCTACTTCCACGAGCTGGGCCCGGAGCTGTACAGCGCGACGAGCAAGACCTTCATCGGCTCGCTCTACAGTCAGGCCGGTCTGACGAACATCGCCGACCCGGCCGACGCGGACGGCAAGAGCGCCGGCTACCCGCAGCTGTCCCAGGAGTTCGTCCTCCAGGCCAACCCGGACTTCATCTTCCTCGGTGACGTCAGGCAGGCGAAGCAGAGCGCCGCACTGGTGAAGGCTCGCAGCGGCTGGGCTGGCCTAGCCGCGGTCAAGAACGACCGGGTGGTCGAGCTGGACGACGACATCTCCTCGCGCTGGGGACCGCGAGTCGTGGACCTGCTCCGGGTGATCATCGACGCGGTCGCCAAGGTGCCCGCGTGACGCTCGCGAGCCGGTGAGCGGGTCACGACAGGTGTCCGAACCGGTACCACCCAATCGGCCGACCGAGACCCCGCCGGCGAGCGCGCCCGTTGGGCCGCCACCGGACGGCTCGCCCGCTGGGCCGTCGTCCGCGGCCCGGCCCGCTGAGCAGCCGTCGGCGGGCTCGCCCCTCGGGGTGCCATCCGCGGCCCGGCCGGCCGGGCTGCGGATGCGCTGGCTGGTCGCCGGGGTGTTCGCGGTGCTCGTCGCGCTCGTCGTCGGGGTGTCGCTCGGCCCGGTGAGCCTGCCCCCGGGCAGCGTCGCCGCCGAGCTGCTCAACCTGATCCCGGGGGTGCACCTCGACAGTGGGCTGACCGAGCGGGAGACCGCGATCGTCACCGAACTGCGACTGCCCCGGGTGGTACTGGGCCTGCTCGTGGGCGGTCTGCTCGCCATGGCCGGCGGGTGCTACCAGGGTGTGTTCCGCAACCCGCTGGCCGACCCGTACCTGCTCGGTGTGGCCGCGGGCGCCGGCCTCGCGGTCACCGCGGCGATCGCCCTCGGCGGCGCCGGTCGGGAGGGCACGCTCTCCGGGCTGCCGATGACCATCCCGCTGGCCGCGTTCGCCGGTTCGCTGCTGGCCGTCACGATGACCTACGTGCTCGGCGCGGCCGGCGGGCGGCGCGGATCGCCCGCGATGCTGATCCTGGCCGGGGTGGCGGTCTCCGCGTTCCTCTCCGCCGGGCAGACGTACCTGCTGCAACGGCACTCCGACAGCATCCAGCCGGTCTACTCCTGGCTGCTCGGTCGGCTGGCCACCGCCGGTTGGCACGACGTGCTGCTGGTATTGCCGTACGCCGCGCTGACCACGGTCGTGGTGCTGCTGCACCGCCGCGAACTGGACGTCCTCGCGGTCGGCGACGACGAGGCGAGGAGTCTGGGCCTGCACCCGCAGCGCACCAGGTACCTGCTGATCGCCGCCGCCTCCCTGGGCACCGCGGCGGCGGTCTCCGCCACCGGGCTGATCGGCTTCGTCGGCATCATCGTGCCGCACACCGTTCGGCTGCTCGCCGGATCGAGCTACCGGGTGATCCTGCCGATGTCGCTGCTGTTCGGCGGCGCGTTCCTGGCGCTGACCGACGTGGTGGCCCGCACCGCCGCCGCTCCCTCCGAGGTGCCGATCGGGGTGGTGACCGCACTACTGGGCGGCCCGTTCTTCGTGCTGGTGCTGCGGACCGCCCGACGGGTGCTCACATGAGCGGCGAGCCCGCCGCCGGCCCGTCCGTGGATCTCCCGTCCGGCGGTGTGCCGGCCGTCGAGGTGCGCGGGCTGCGCGTGCGCCTGGACGGGACGCCGATCCTGACCGGCGTCGACCTCACCGTCGCCGTCGGCGAGTGGGTCACCGTGATCGGCCCGAACGGCGCCGGCAAGTCGACCCTGCTGCGCGCCGTCGGCGGCCTGCTGCCCGCGCAGGGGACGATCACCCTCTTCGGTACGGCGAGCGCCGCGCTGCGTCGGCGGGACCGCGCCCGGGTGGTGGCCACGGTGGCGCAGTCCCCGGTGGTGCCGCCCGGCATGTCGGTGCTGGACTACGTGCTGCTCGGCCGCACCCCGTACATCCCCACGCTGGGCCGGGAGTCGACCGCCGACCTCGACGCCGTGCACGAGGTGCTCGGTCGGTTGGACCTCACCGGCTTCCACCGCCGTGAGCTGGCCACCCTCTCCGGGGGCGAACGGCAGCGCGTGTTCCTCGCCCGGGCGCTCGCCCAGGGCGCGACCCTGCTGCTGCTCGACGAGCCGACAAGCGCGCTCGACATCGGTCACCAGCAGGAGGTGCTGGAGCTGGTCGACCAGTTGCGCCGCGCGCACGGCCTGACCGTCCTCGCCACGATGCACGACCTCTCCCTGGCCGGCGAGTACGCCGACCGGATGGTCATGCTCGCCGGCGGTCAGGTGGTGGCCGCCGGAACCCCGGCCGAGGTGCTGACCGAGCACCTGCTCGCCACCCACTACCGGGCCAGCGTGCGGGTCGTCCCCGGCGCCCATGGCCCGCTGGTGGTCCCGGTCCGCCCCACCCGGCCCTGAGCACGCAGGCGCTGGGTCAGGGACCCAGGTCGATGACTGAGAAGAGGGCGCCCTGGGGGTCGCGGAGTGCGGCGAAGCGGCCCGCCGGGATGTCGCGGGGTGGGACGAGGATCGTCCCGCCCAACTCGGCGGCGCGGGCCGCGGCGGCGTCCGCGTCGGTCACCGCGAAGTACACCGTCCAGTACGCGGGCAGGTCGGCCGGGAAGTCGTCGGCCAGCGGCGGCATCATCCCGGCCACGATCTGCGTCCCGAGCCGCCACCCGGTGTACGTCATCGGGCCGACCGCCTGATCGTCGGGCTGCCACCCGAACACCAGCTCGTAGAAGACCTTCGCGCCCTCCGGGTCGGGGGTGACCAGCTCGTTCCAGCTCATCGCGCCCGGCACGTTGAACACCTCGGCGCCGGCCATCGCCAGCGGCTGCCAGACGCTGAACGTGGCGCCCGCCGGGTCGGCGAAGACCGCCATCCAGCCACGGTCGAAGACCTCGAACGGCGGCACCACCACCTGCCCGCCGGCCCGCTCGACCCGGCCGGCGACCAGTTCCGCGTCGTCGGTCGCGAGGTACGTCGACCAGATGGGCACCTGGTCCGGGATCGCGGGCGGCCCGGCCCCGGCCACCGGTCTGCCGTCGAGCAGGAAGACCGTGTAACCGCCCGCCTCGGGCTCCGGGGTGACCCGGCCGGTCCAACCGAACAGCTCGGGGTAGAAGCGCCGCGCGTCGGTCAGGTCCGGGGTGGCCAGGTCGGCCCAGCAGGGCGTGCCCGGCGGGACGGTGCTCACGGTCAAAGACCCCTCTCGGCCCGGGTGGCCACGGCGGCCCCCTGCCGGAATCCTGGCACCGTCCCGCTGCGGCGCGGGGCGGAAACGGACGAATCGTCAGCTGAACCGGCGACCCTCGTCCCGTCGGTACGCCCAGGCGGCGAGCACGGCGAGCAGCACCACCCAGACGCCGAGCATGATCATTGCCAGCGGCTCGACGGGGTAGTCACCGACGCCCGACCACATCAGTTCGGCCGCGCCCCGGGTGGGCAGGAACGGCGCGATCGTCTCGATGAAACCGGGCGCTTCTCCCGGCGCGGAGAGCAGGCCGCCGCCGAACGCGAGCGGCAGGAAGACCACCTGGGCCACCACGATCGCGGCCTTGCTCGGCAGCGAGTAGCCGATGGCGAGGCCCATCAGCGTGAACGGCACCGAGATGACGGCCACCGTGACAGCGGTCAACAGGAACGCCGCCAGCGTGATCCGGGCCGCCGTGAGCGTCGCGCCGATGACCACGACCGGGATGAGTGAGAGGTACGTCAACGCCAGGCCAGCCAGCACCCGACCCGCGAAGCGGGGCGCCGCACCGGCCGGCAGGGTCCGGGTGTACGGGTTCCACGGCTGGTCGCGGTCCTCCGCGACGCCGACCCCGTACTGGAAGATGTTGGCGCTCATCACCGAGAAGGTGACCATCGACGCGGTGGCGAAGGTGGCGCCGACCGCGTCGTCGCGGGCGAACGGCACCACGAAGAAGATCATGGCGGCGGCCGGGAAGAAGGCGCTGCCGACGACGGCCACCGGGATCCGGATGGTCTCCAGAAGCTGGTAGCGGGCGTGGACCAGGGCAAGCGGCACGATGGCCTCCTCAGGCGGTGGTGGATCGGCCGCCGGCAGCGGCGGTGGTGGATCGGCCGCCGGCAGCGGCGGTGGTGGATCGGCCGCCGGCAGCGGCGGCGGTGGATCGGCCGCCGGCAGCGGCGGCGGTGGTGGGCCGGTCGCCGCTGGCGGGTTGGTCCCCGCCGGACGCGTCCTCGCTGGTGATGGCGAGGAACGCCTCCTCCAGCGAGGTAGGCCGCACCTCCAGGTCGCTGAAGGGGGTCCCGGCCGTGACCAACGCGCGGACCAACTCGTCGGCGTCGGTGGTGAGCAGGTGCAGCCGCCCGTCGATCCGTTCACTGCGAACGACCCCGGGCAGGTCGGGGAGGTCGTCGGTGACCAGGCTGACCCGACGTACGCCGACGATGCCGCGCACCGCGTCCACCGTGTCGTCGGCGAGCACCCGGCCCTGCCCGATGACGACCACCCGGTGTGCCAGCGCCTCCACCTCCTCCAGGTAGTGGCTGCTCAACAGCACCGTCCCGCCGTCGGCATGGAACGCGCGGATCGCCTCCCACAGGGTGTGCCGGGCGGACACGTCCAGGCCGGTGGTCGGTTCGTCGAGCAGCACCAGGCGGGGCCGGCCGACGAACGCCAGCGCCACCGCGAGCCGACGGCGCTGCCCACCGGAGAGGCCGCCGCACTGCCGTCGGACGAGATCGTCCAGACCGAAGCGGTCGAGCAACTCCCCGCGCGGCACCGGGTCCGGGTAGTGCGCCGAAACGAAGTCGACGACCTCACCGACGCGCAGCGTGCCCGGCAGACCGGTCTCCTGCGGCGTGACCCCGATCTGCCGGCGGCTCGCCGGGTCGCGGGGGTCGCCGCCAAACAGCTCGACCCGCCCGGAGGTGGGGCGACGCAGGCCCACCAGCAGGTTCATCAGGGTGCTCTTGCCGGCGCCGTTCGGCCCGAGGAGGCCGACCAGCTCACCGGCCCGGACCTCCAGGTCGACGCGGTCGAGTGCGAGGACGTCGCCGTACCGGCGGCTGGCCTGGTCGGCGCGGACGAGGGTCATGACTGCTCCTTCGACGGAGTGGGGTCGAACCGTTCGGCGTGCTCCTCGAACGCCAACCGGCCCCGACCTTCCGGCGTGGTCGGAAGCAGATCGTCGTTGGATTCCCGCACCGAACCTTAGGACGCAAAGTCAAAGCTCGGTGACCCCGACGTCGTGGGCGGGGCCACCGGTTGCGCGGGCGGTGCCTATGGTGGGAGCCGCGGCGGCCGACCCGTCGCGCAGGACACAGAGGAGGGTCCGTGTCGAGCCCGCACTACGAGCTGGACGCCCAGCCGAAGGCCGGGGCGCCATTCGCCACGGCTTCCCGGGACCGGGGGGCGAGCGTTCGCGAGTTGCGCCGGGAGTTGGCCGCTGCGGTCATCGGCGCCTCGGGTGACGGCTCGCGTCGGCCTGGCGGCCACGAGGGGCACCGATGATTGTCGACGAGATCCACGCCCGGTACGTCGAAGGGCTCACCCGGCTGCTACCCGCCGGTGAGCGGGTGCGCGCGGTGGCCCAGGTCCGCGTGGGCGGAGGTCTGGTCCCGGCAGCGCCCCCGCAGCCGGCGGCACCCCCCGCCCCCGGCGGGCTGAGCGTACTGGGCATCCTGCTCAGCGTGCTGTCGCCGAACATCACCTTCGGCCGGGCGGACGGCGCCGTCGACTGGCTCTTCTTCGGTGTCGGAGGCCGAGGCGCGCCGGGCTCACAGGCCTCGCTGCTGCACCACGCCCTGACCGCGGCGACGAAGGGTTTCGACCTCCGCGACCTCGTGCTGGGGGTCACCGATGAGCGGTTGCTGCTCGGCGCGACAGCACCTGTCACGTTGTTCTCCAGTTCGGCGGCGGGCGAACGGGCGCAGACCGACGTCGAACTGCTCGGGTCGGCGCCGCGCACGACGGTGACCGCACGGGTCGGTTGGTACCGGTTGAACTGGAAACGGCTGCGGCTCGACTTCGCCGACGGTTCGTGGCTGTCGTTCCACGTGCCGCTGGCCGACTCCGGCCGCCCCCTGCGCGAGGTCGCGGCTGCCCTGTCAGCCGGCTGAGCCGGCGCCGGGCGCGAAGGTCGCGGCGGCCGGGTCAGCCGACTGAGCCGACGACGAGTGGGGCGGGCAGCGGCTCGCGGTGCAGCACCGCCAATCGGGACACCGCCCGGGTGAGCACCACGTACAGGCGGTGCAGCCCGCGCGGCTCGGCCGCGACGATCGCGGCCGGCTCGACGACCACCACGTGGTCGTACTCCAGGCCCTTGACCAGCGTCGCGGGCACCACGGTGACCCGCTCCGCGGCCGCCACGTCGTCGGCGGTCGCGGTCTCGACACCGGCGGCGGCCAGTGCCGCGCGCAGTTCGTCGACCGCGTCGTCGGCCGCGATCACACCCACCGAGCCGTCGTGGGCGAGCGCCGCCCGCACCTCGGCCACCGTCTCCGCGACCAGGTCGGTCACGGTACGCACGTCCAGCCCGCCGTCGTGGCGCAGCGACTCGGCCGGCGGTACGTCCACCGCGAGGGCCGGAAGCAGCAGGTTCGCGAACGCGACCACCGCGGCGGGCACCCGGAAACCAACTGTCAACGGGACCACCACGGCGTCCGGCTTGCCCAGGTGGGCGAGGGATTCCCGCCAGTCCGTCGCCGCCCACGGCGCGGTGCCCTGGGCGAGGTCACCGA
The DNA here is from genome assembly GCF_040649915.1 of Micromonospora sp. NPDC048839. NCBI lineage: Bacteria > Bacillati > Actinomycetota > Actinomycetes > Micromonosporales > Micromonosporaceae > Micromonospora > Micromonospora sp. NPDC048839. The sequence goes on along the minus strand of NZ_JBEZGL010000006.1, from coordinate 130,488 downwards.
GGAGGGTGACCGAGCCGTGCTCGCTGCGCCGGGCAATGGCGCGACACTGCATCGGGGAGAGGTCCTGCGCCTCGTCCACCACCACGTGCCCGAAACCGGAGGGCCGTTCCAGCAGCCCGGCTGCCTCGTCGAGCAACACCACATCGGCGGCGGTCCAGCGGGTCGCCTTCGCGGTGCGGGCCGGCTTCGGCCACGTCAACAGCGCCTGCTCGGTCTCACTGAGCAGCCCGTCCGCCGCGCTGGCGAGCCGTCCCGAGTCGGAGAGCAGGCCGAAGACCAGCCCTTCCGGGGTGAGCGCCGGCCAGACCGCGTCCAGGAAGTCGACCACGGGTCGGCAGCGGCCCATCCGACGCAACCAGGCATCGCTCGGCGACTCCGCCCGCCGCGCCTCGGCCTGCCGTTGTAGCAGGCTCACCACCCGCGCGCGGACCCGCTCCCGACCCGTGCCGTACGGCAGCCCTTCCCGGCGGGTCTCCTCGACGATCCGGTGCAACGGCTCCAGCCCGATCCGCCACCGGAACGAACCGTCCGACACCGTGATCGACTCCGTCGGCGTAGCGATCTGTGCACCCAGCGCGCGTCGCAACACATGCGCCATGCGGACGTCGTGCTTGAGCACGGCCACCGCCGGCGCCTCGACCGCCCGCACCGGCATCCGCGAGATCAACTCCTCCACCGTGGCCTGCTCGACCTCTACCTCACCGAGAGCCGGCAACACCGCCGCGATGTACGACAGGAACGCCCTGTTCGGTCCGACGATCAGCACACCCGCCCGCCGCAGCCGCTCCCGGTGCAGATAGAGCAGGTACGCGGCCCGGTGCAGACCGACAGCCGTCTTCCCGGTGCCCGGCGCGCCCTGCACGCAGATCGAGTCGGCAATGTCGGCCCGGACCAGTTCGTCCTGCTCCGGCTGAATCGTGGCGACGATGTCGCGCATCGGCCCGACACGCGGCCGCTCGATCTCGGCGGTGAGGATCCGACTGGTCGTGCCGAGCTCTTCCCCCCGATCGAGACGCTCATCCTCGAAACTGGTCAGCACCCCGTTGCTGAACCCGAACCGCCGCCGGACCGCCACTCCCTGCGGATCCCGCGCACTGGCCTGGTAGAACGACCGCGAGACAGGTGCCCGCCAGTCCAACACCAGGGGCTCGCCGCGGTCGTCGGCGACATGCCGCCGCCCCACGTGGTACCGCCGACCGTCATGACCCGAACTGCGCACAACCGCGCCGGGATCCCCGTCGCTGGCCCTGCCCTGCGCGGTGCTGCTGCCCTGCGCGGTGCTGCTGCCCTGCGCGGTGCTGCTGTGCGCGGTGCTGCTGTGCGCGGTGCTGCCCTGCGCGGTGCTGCTGGTGTCGGTGTCGCCGTGCGCGCTGCGGCTGCTTGCGGTGCTGTTCTGGGTGTTGCCGTCCGCGGTACGGCTGCCGCTGCTGCTGGCGGTCTCCGTGCTGCCGATGCCGATGCCGGTGCTGCCGATGCCGATGCCGGTGCTGCCGGGGTCGGTGTCGTCGGGGTCTGTGGACTCCGGGTCAGTGCCGTTGGTGTCTGTGGACTCGGGGTCTGTGGATCCGGCAAAGTCGAGGCGGCCGAAGAACAGGGGCGTCGTCGGGTCGTCGGCCAGTTCGGCCACCCGACGGGCCAGGGTGCGGCCGAGTGTCTCCGCCGCGTACGCGTCGCCGGCCACCTGGTCACCGGTGGCGAAGAGGGCTTCGGCGCGCTCCCGCATCCGCCGCAGCGCGCTCCGCGAGGCTGCCAGGTGTGCGCGTTCGGCGGACAGATCCGAGTCGAGCTGGGTGTCGAGATCAGGTGCGGGCATGCTGACGTCCCATCGTTCACATCTGCTGCGCGCTCGCGTGTCCGGGGGCGGATGGCCGGCCGCCCGGCGCGAAGACGTCCAGTCCGGTGCAGCTCACCTCGGCCGTCAAGCGGCCTGCAACTTTACGCTCCCGAACCCGATGCATCCAACGAATTACCCAGACGACCACCCATCCGAGATGGCGTGTTGCCTGGTGAGACGCCGCAGGGCTGCAGAGCGGTAGGGCGGTAGGGCGGTAGGGCGGTAGAGCGGTAGAGCGGCAGGGCGGCAGGGCGGCAGAGCGGTAGGGCGGCAGGGCCGCGGGGCCGCAGGGTTGGGCCGGGCTTGTCGTTGTCCTGGGCCTGGGCCTGGCACATCCAAGGCACGGGCACGGGCGGCGTGGGCGTGGTCGGCGGCATCAGCAGCGCTGGTGGTAGAGGTTGCGGCGTGGTGCGCGCAGCGGGTCGAGCCAGCGAGGCGGGAGGAACTCGGGCCGGCCGTCCACCGCGATGCGGACCGTCCAGTCGCCGCGGTGGACGAACCGGTGGTGGTAGCCGCACAGCAGCACAGCATTGTCCAACGCTGTCGTCCCACCGTCGACCCAGTGTCGGACATGGTGACCGTCGCACCATCTTGGCGGCCGATCGCAGCCAGGGAAGGCGCAACCGCCGTCCCGCAGTACCAGCGCACGCCTCAGCGGGCCGGTGAAGAGCCGGCGCTGGCGGCCCACGTCCAGGACCTGACTGTTGCCACCCAGCACGGCCGGCAACAGGTTGGCGTCGCAGGCGAGCCGGCGGACCGCGCCCGGCGTGAGACGAGTGCCGGTCTCCAAGGTGCCAGCACGTACCTGGTTGACCAGATCGTCGAGCGACACGGTCACCACGATCTGGGGGCGGTCCCCGCCGCTGTCGGGCAGCTCACCCGTACGCAGCGCCAACCGACAGATCTCGCCCAGCGCGTCTGCACGGCGCTGACCTGGACTGCGATCATCGTGCGCACCGGCCGGGGCGCAGAGCGGGTCGATCGCTTCACGTAGCAGGCTCGCGGTTTCGGTGTCGAGGTTTCCGCTGAGGCGTACCTGACCGTTGTGCTGCTCGGAGAGCGTGACGTGTCGGCGGGCCTCGGCCCGCTCGGTGGCCCGTTGGAGAGCCTTCAGCTCAGCCTGGTCGGCCAGATCCGGTGCGACGTGCGTGAGGACGCGCTCTCCGAGCCGGCTCAGGATGGTCGGATCGAACCGGTCGGCCCAGGCGACGAGGAGTTGCGTGGCCTTGTCCGCCACCTCGGGGTCGGCTTCCAGCGGGAGGGCGGCGATCGTCTCGGCCACCACTCGACCCTGGTCGACGGTGATGGCACCGCTGAGCAGCGCGTCGCGCACCGCTGCTGGCGCGGCATCGACGGTGGCGGCGAGCTGGACCAGTTGGCGCGCGGAGCGACCGGAGAGCCGGAGCCGCTCCCGCAGCCAGACGGCGGTGGACGAGGCACCCTGGGCGACCGCCAGGCCGCGGCCGTCCAACTCGCGGACCAGCCCGAGCTGAACGGTGGCCAGCCGCTGCGCCAACACGTGAGTCGCGTCGAGAGAGGCGAGCAGCTCATCGTCGGAGAGCCCCCAGAGCGCGGTCTCGGCGCAGTCGTCGACCGCACCTCCTGCCTGCGCCAACGCCCTCAACATGAAGACAGAATAGAACTGACGTACGACACTTTCGGGCCGCCGATGATCAACGAAAGGGAATCGTTTCCGTCGATCACCGAGCCTGCAAATCGCCGCCCTGCCCCACCGCCCCGCCCTGCCCCACCGCGCCGCCCCGCCCCACCGCGCCGCGCCGCCCCACCGCGCCATGCCGCCTTACCCCTCGCCGCCCCTCCGCCGAGAGGTGCCCAGATGGCGACCCGACCCGCCGCCCCGCCGAGGCCGCCCACCCTGCGACCCAAGGTGGACCGAGGTCGAACATGGGGGGTGATGGCAGGTTGGGGGGCCTGCCGGGATCATGGGGGGATGAACGAGGCCCGTCCCGAGCCGCTTCGGATGGTCAGTGACCCGCAGGTGATGCGGGCGATGGCCCATCCGGCCCGGATCGCGATCATGGAGTTTCTCAGCCGTAAGGGTGGGGGCACCGCCACCGAGTGCGCGGAGATCGTCGGACTGTCACCGAGCGCGACCAGTTACCACCTGCGGGCGTTGGCGAAGTTCGGTCTGGTGGAGCAGGCGCCGAGCCGGGGGGATGCCCGGGAACGGGTGTGGCGCACGTCGAGCCCCAGCCTGATGGTCGACGCGGGCCGCGAGGCCGGACCCGAGGCGCGGGCTGCGGAGCAGGCTGTGGTGGAGGCGCACGCCGTGCTCGCCATGGAGCGGACCCGGGACTGGTTGCGCCGCGCCGGAGACGAGCCCTCCGAGTGGTACGACGCCGCGCTGTTCAACGAGGCGCTGCTCATGCTCACGGCGGAGGAGTTGGCGGGGCTGAACGAGGCCATCACTGCGCTGTTCAGGCCGTATCACAGACGACACCGCGCCGACCCGCCGCCGGGCGCTCGCGCCGTGGCGGTGCAGTACCGGGCGGTGCCGCTGACGCAGTGAGGGGCTGTACAGAACAGTTGTGAAGGATTATTTTCGAAGTATGTCCTTCACAACTGTCGAGTCGCGCTGGCCGGATGTCTGGTTGGCCTCCGCCGCCCGGGGGACCACCATCTGCGGTGACTTCCTCGCCGCCACCGCGCTCGCGCTGGCCCTGCAGGGCGCTGGCGCGGGAGGTCTTGCCGTGTCGGGGCTGCTGCTCGCGGCGACCCTGCCCCTGGTGGTGCTGGCTCCGCTCGCCGGCCGGCTCGCCGACCGGGTCGACAGCCGTACCCTGCTGGTGACCGTCGGGCTGGCCCAGGCCGCGATCTGCACGCTGCTCGCCGTCGTCGCCCACCCGGTTCTGGTGGTCGGGCTCGTCGCGCTGCTCGCCTGTGGGCTCGCGGTGACCCAGCCCTGCCTGGCGGCGCTGCTCCCGGCGATGGTCCGCCCGGCCGACCTGCCCCGGGCGAGCGCGATCAGCCAGACCGGCGTTTCCCTCGGCGCGCTCGGCGGGCCGGTGCTGGCCGGGCTGCTGGTGGGGCAGTTCGGCACCCGCGTACCGCTGCTGGTGGACGCCGCGACCTACCTCGCGCTGGTGGCGGCCGCCCTGCTGCTGCGGACCCGGCGCGGCGGTCGCCGAACCGCAACCGCCGCGTCGAGGGCTGCCGCGTCGAGGGCTGCCGCGTCGAGGGCTGCCGCGTCGAGGGCTGCCGCGTCGAGCGCTGCCGCGTCGAGCGCTGCCGGTTCGGGAGCGCCGATCGCCGGCCCGCAGGCCGAGGCCGCACCGACTGCGGCCGGGTCGACCGTGGTTGAGCTGCCCACTGCCGGCGGTACGGCCGAGGGCTGGCGACTGGGACGGGATCCGCTGATGCTCGTCACGGTGGCGAGCACCGCCGTGGTGATCGCGGCCATCGGCGGCATCAACGTGATCGAGGTTTTCTTCATCCGGGAGACGCTCGGCGCTTCCGCCACCACGTACGGCCTCGTTGGTGCCGCCTGGATGGCCGGTATGTTGCCCGGCGGCTGGCTGGCGGCGCGGCTCGCCCGCCGGCTCGACGACGACGGCGCGCTGGTCCGCGGAGTGCTGGTCGCGCTCGCCGGGTGCAGCCTGATGGTGCTCCTGGCCGCGTGGGTGCCAACGGCCGGCGTGCTGGTGCCGCTCTGGCTGGTGGCGGGAGCGGCGAACGGCGCGGCGAACGTCTTCGCCAGCCTGCTCATCGCTCTCCGGGTGCCGGAGGCGATGCGCGCCCGCGCGTACGCCAGTTTTGGCGCGGCGGTGCAGGGCGGCTCGATGGCCGGTTATCTGCTCGGCGGCGCGCTGCTCACGCGAGCGTCGCCCCGGCCGCTGATCGCGGTGGCCGGCGCGGCCGGGATCCTGGTGGTGCTGGTGTTCGTGCCGGTCGTCGCCCGGGCGCTACGCGGGCCGGAGCGCGGGAAACCGGCCGGGCCGGTGTGCGACAGGGCGGGCGGACCGGGGTGCGACAGACCGGCCGGACCGGTGTGCGAGCAGCCGGTCCGGCGTTCACGCCAGCGGCGGTAGGTACCAGCGGATCAGCAGGGCGGATGCGGGCTTGGCCACTCCGGGCCGACCCGCCGAGCCGGACCCGAAGGCCGGGGATACGGTCGGGTCATGGCTGAGCGCATCGCACGCCCGCGGGTCGGGCACATCCAGTTCCTGAACTGCCTGCCGATCTACTGGGGTCTGATGCGCTCCGGTGCCCTGCTCGACGTCGACCTGCAGAAGGACTCGCCGGACCGGTTGAGCGCGGCGCTTGTCGCCGGTGACCTCGACATCGGCCCGATCACCCTGTTGGAGTACCTGAAGCACGCCGACGAGCTGCTCCTCCTGCCGGACCTGGCGGTGGGCAGTGACGGACCGGTGCTCTCGGTCAACATGGTCTCCACCCGACCTCTCGACGAGCTGGACGGCGCCCGGGTGGCGCTCGGCTCGACCTCGCGGACCGGGGTGATGCTGGCCCAGTTGCTGCTCGCCGAGCGGTACCACGTGCAGCCCGAGTACTTCCGCTGCCCGCCGGACCTGACGCAGATGCTGCTCGAAGCCGACGCCGGGGTGCTGATCGGGGACGTGGCGCTGCGGGCGTACTACGAGGCGCCGAAGCGCGGGCTCATCGTCACCGACCTCGGGCAGGCGTGGCGGGAGTGGACCGGGCTGCCGATGGTCTTCGCTGTCTGGGCGGTCCGCCGCGACTTCGCCGCCGCCCACCCGGGCCTGGTCAAGGAGGTGCACGAGGCGTTCCTGCGCTCGCGGGACCTCTGCCTGGCCGAGCTGGACCAGGTCGCCGAGGCCGCGGCCCGCTGGGAGACGTTCGACGCGGAGACGCTCGCCACGTACTTCCGTACCCTGGATTTCTCGCTCGGTGACCGGCAGGTCGCCGGGCTGCGCGAGTGGGCCCGGCGAGCCGCCGCGATCGGTGCGGCCCCGGAGTTGCCGGCAGGTGGCCCGGAGTTCTTCGCCGGCTGACCGGCCGGCTCGGCCCCGCCGGCGCGCGAGGCCGCAGGGCGCTGACCGGCGGCTCGGCCCCGTGGTGCGTGGGGCCGCGGCTCAGGTGCCGGGGCGCAGGAGCGCCTCGGTGATCTTCTCGCAGTTCTTCATGCCGTAGTCGTAGCCCATGTTGATCGGGTACTTGACCATCACGCCCATCGTCCAGGTGTCGCCGATGGCCAGGCAGTTGATGTGCATCTCCTGCTCCTTGGTCCGGTCGATCCACCCGTTCTTGATGGCGATCTGCATCTGCTCGTCGGCCGGGAAGGCCTTGCGGATGCCGAAGTCACCAGCGCCGCGGACCAGCTTCATCTCGTTGAGCAGCCACTTGGTCCACTTCGGCCCGGCGGCTGTGCCGGTGGCGATGCAGTTGCCCAGGCGGGCGGTGTCCCGGGGGGAGAGCGCCGTCCGACTCCAGCCGCCGTCGGGGGCCACCTTGCTGTCGGTCAGCTTGCACATGGAGATCAACCGCTTGATCGAGGCGTCCCGGTCGACCTGGTTGTAGAACTGTTCGGCCCGGGTGTTGTCGCTGTCCCGGATGATCCGCGTCGCGTCGGCGAGCTTCGCGTCGCTGGGCGTCTGGCCAGCGTCGGCCGCGCGGCGCAGGTAGTCGGCCACGATCCAGGACTTGATCATCGAGGCGGTGGTGCTTGTCTCGTTCATGTTCTTGGAACCGATGATCTGCCCGGTGCGCCGGTCCAGCACGCTCCAGGAGTACCAGCCCTCGATGTCCAGCTTGAGGTCCTTGGCCACGAACGGCAGCGGCTCCAGCGGCGGGCTGGGGCTCGGTGACGGCGCGGACGGCTGGCGGGCACTCCGGTTGGTGCCTGCGCCGGTGGGGCGGTCGCTCGTGCCGGAGCCGCCGTCGCCCCACTTGGCGGCGGCCGCCGACTCGAACGGTGACCCCGGGAGCAGCCGCAGCGACACCAGCACCAACCCGATCAGGATGACGGCGATGGCGACCAGCCGCAGCGGGGACGTCTCGCCGCCGCCACGCCGGTCGGCCCGCCGATTCCCGGCCATCAGAGCTTCCCGACCGGTTGCTGGGGCACCTTGAGCGCGGCGCCAGGCTGCGGGGTGACCAACTGGGTGGCCACACTGGCGCAGACCTTCGCGCCGTAGTCGAGACTGTTCTTGATCGGGTAGCGCAGCATCACCGCGAGGCTCCACTTGCCGGTGACGGCGAGGCAGTTGACGTGCCAGCTGGCGTCGTCGTTGATCCGCGTCCACCCGTTCTTGATGCTGACCGGGCCCTGCGCGGTGATCGACTTTGGCAGGCCGTCGATGATCCCCCAGCGGCCACCGCCGGACTTTTCCTTCTGATCCTTCGCCGCGGTGGTGCCGCTAACCTGGCTCATCTCACTGAGCACCCACTTGGTCCACTTCTGACCGGCGGCCTTGCCGTCGGCGATGCAGTCGCCGACCCGGACCGCGTCCCGGGGAGACATCTGGGTGAAGCTCCACCAGCCCTCGTACTTCGGCACGCTGCCCCGCTTGGTGTCCGTCAGCCCGCAGATCTTGATCGCCCGCTGGATGACCGGACTGGGCTGCCCGTTCGGCAATTTCCGGTACGAGCCACCCGCGGCGGCGTAGACCTTGTTGGCGGCGACATCGTTGCTGTCCCGGATGGCGACGCTGGCAGCCTTCTTCAGCGCTGCGGGCGGCTCCCGGTCACCGAGTTGCCGCAGGTAGTCCGAGACGATCCACGCCTTGATCATCGACTCGGTGGAGCTGGTCGCGGCCATGTTCGGCGACCCGGAGATCGCGCCGGTCTGCCGATCCAGCAGAGCCCAGGAGAAGAAGTCGCCCTGGAAGTCCACCGACACCGGACCGGCCGCCAGCGTCGGCGGCGGCGGCGGGGCGGGTGCGGGCGCGGCGACCTGCGAGGCAGCGCCGCCTCCACCGCCTCCGCCGCTGTCGCCCTTGGAGAGTCGGGCGTACGCGGCGGGGACCAGGAGGACGCCGCCGAGCAGGACCGCCGTGATGGCGAGCACCAGGGTCACGCGGGGACGCATGAGTGGGTGAACTCCAGGTGTCAGGGCCGGGGGACCGGCTTGTTGTCCGGACGGATCGGCCGATCGCCAAGGCCGGGGGAGGTGGCCTCTGTCTGGCGGCAATCATCTGAAGCCGATCGGTGTGCCGGCCGAAAGTCTACGTCCGGCTGGGTGACTTGCCAGGACCCGACACTAGGCGACCTGGGATAAAGGCGAGATATGCGACCGTTATGCGGTTCTTGCGGGCATTCACCTTTGTTTCGTGGCCTAAGTCACGACGCCATCCGGCCGGCCGGGTCACGTAAAGCGCTCATTCCGTTACGGATGGGATGTCGGAATCCTGTTACACCCTATGGCTTCTTGGATAGCCAGCTGTAACACTTGTCCCATGTATGGCAACGACTTCCCGACCCCGACCGACACGTCGGACGCCGCTGCGGGCGACGCGCCCGCAGCCGGCCTGCTGGGCGAGGTCGAGGCCGCCGAGGCAGAGCTACGCGCGGCGGCGGCGCGCGGCCGGCGCGGCGGACCCGCGCCCGACGAAGACCTCGCGGCGTACTTCGCCGAGGTGGTCGACGCCGAGCAGAAGATCGAGCCACGCGACTGGATGCCCGACGCGTACCGCCGCACGCTGATCCGGCAGATCGCCCAGCACGCCCACTCCGAGATCATCGGCATGCAGCCGGAGGGCAACTGGATCAGTCGGGCACCCTCGCTCAAGCGCAAGGCGATCCTGCTGGCCAAGGTGCAGGACGAGGCGGGTCACGGCCTCTACCTCTACGCCGCCGCCGAGACCCTCGGCATCAGCCGCGACGAGCTGGTCCAACTGCTGCTCGACGGTCGCCAGAAGTACAGTTCGATCTTCAACTACCCCACCCTGAGCTGGGCCGACGTGGGCGCGATCGGTTGGCTGGTGGACGGCGCGGCGATCGTCAACCAGGTGCCGCTGTGCCGCTGCTCGTACGGCCCGTACGCCCGCGCGATGATCCGGGTCTGCAAGGAGGAGTCGTTCCACCAGCGGCAGGGCTACGAGATCCTGCACACCCTGGCACACGGCACCCCGGGGCAGCAGGCGATGGCCCAGGACGCGGTGGACCGGTGGTGGTACCCGTCGCTGGCGATGTTCGGCCCGCCGGACGGCGACTCCACGCACTCCGCCCAGTCGATGGCCTGGAAGATCAAGCGCTTCTCCAACGACGATCTGCGGCAGCGTTTCGTCGACATGTGCGTCCAGCAGGCCGAGATCCTCGGCGTGCGCATCCCCGATCCGGACCTGCGCTGGAACGAGGAGCGGCAGGCGTACGACTACACCCAGCCGGACTACGACGAGCTGCTGCAGGTCATCAAGGGCAACGGGCCGTGCAACCGGGAGCGGATCGCCCACCGCCGGGCCGCACACGCCGAGGGCGCCTGGGTCCGCGAGGCCGCCACGGCGTACGCCGCGAAGCGCGCGCAACAGAAGGAGAAGGTGGCCGCGTGACTACCGAACACTCGCCGCTCTGGGAGGTCTTCGTGCGGGCGCGACGCGGGTTGTCGCACACCCATGTCGGCAGCCTGCACGCTCCCGACGCGGAGCTGGCCCTGCGCAACGCCCGGGACCTGTACACCCGCCGTCAGGAGGGTGTGTCGATCTGGGTGGTGCCGGCCGGCGCGATCACCGCGTCCAGCCCGGACGAGAAGGACGCCTTCTTCGACCCGGCCGCCGACAAGGTCTACCGCCACCCCACCTTCTACGAGGTGCCGGACGGGGTGGCCCACCTGTGAGCGAGCAGAGCGAGCGAACCAGCCGGCTCAGCAGCGGGGCGCTTCGCGTCGCCGCCGAGCGCAGCGAGGTGGTGGCGGGAAGCGAGCAGAGCGAGCGAACCAGCCGGCTCAGCAGCGGGGCGCTTCACGTCGCCGCCGAGCGCAGCGAGGTGGTGGCGTGAACGGGCCCTTCGACTTCACTCTCGCTCTCGCCGACGACGCGTTGGTCGCGGCGCAACGACTGGCCGAGTGGACGACCCGCGCGCCGGAGATGGAAGAGGACATCGCACTGGCCAACATCGCCCTCGACCAGCTCGGGGCGGCGCGGCTGCTGCTGTCGTACGCGGGCGAGCTGGAGGGCGCGGGCCGGGACGAGGACGCGTTGGCGTTCCTGCGCGACGACCGCGAGTTCCGCAACGCGCTCCTGGTCGAGCTGCCCAACGGCGACTTCGCGGTGACCATGGCGAAGCTGTTCTTCCTGGCGGCCTACCAGCTGCCGCTGTACACGGCGCTGGCCGGTTGCGCCGACGAGCGGCTGGCCGCGATCGGCGCGAAGGCGCGCAAGGAGTCGGCGTACCACCTGGACCATGGCGCGTTGTGGGTGAAGCGGCTCGGTGACGGCACCGAGGAGTCGCACCGTCGGATGCAGGCGGCCGTCGACCAGGTGTGGCCGTACACCCACGAGTTGTTCGCCGCGGACCCGGCGGCGCCGGTCGACCCGGCGACCCTGCGGCCGGCGTTCGACGAGACCGTCGGCGCGGTGCTGGCCGAGGCGACGCTCACCCGGCCGGAGAGCGGCTGGGCCCCGGCCGGCGGACGGGACGGCGTGCACACCGAGCACCTGGCCTACCTGCTCGCCGAGATGCAGGTGCTGCACCGCGCCCATCCCGGAGCGCGGTGGTGAGCGCGAACCCGGCAGTCGCGAGCGGCGGCGGCACGGTGAGCGCGAGGAGTGCAGCGCAGCGGAGCCCGGCAGTCGCGAGCGGCGGCGGCACGGTGAGCGCGCGGGAGGCCGCCGCCAGTGTCGTGGACCCGGAGATCCGGGTGATCACCATCGACGAGCTGGGCATCCTGCGGGCCGTCGAGGAAGATTCGACGAGCGGCCGGGTCACCGTCACCATCACCCCGACCTACACCGGTTGCCCGGCGATGGATGTGATCCGCACCGATATCCGCCGCGCGCTGGCGGTCGCCGGCCACCCCGACGCCGAGGTCCGCACCGTCTACAGCCCGCCGTGGAGCACCGACTGGATCTCCGAGGGTGGGCGGGCCAAGCTCGCCGCCGCGGGGATCGCCCCGCCGGCCCCGGTGCCCACCGCCGGCGTCGTACCGCTGACGCTCGCGGTCCGCTGCCCGCAGTGCGGGTCACCGGAGACCGAGCAGGTCAGCCGGTTCGGCTCCACCGCGTGCAAGGCGCTGTGGCGCTGCCGTTCCTGCTCCGAACCCTTCGACCACCTGAAGGCGCTGTGACTGTCACCATCACCCGTCCGGTCCGCCGCCGACCGGTCTTCCACCCGCTGTCGGTCGCGGCCGTCGACCGGCTCACCGACGATGCGGTCGCGGTGACCTTCGCCGTACCCGAGGATCTGCGGGAGACCTTCGCCTTCCGCGCGGGCCAGCACCTCACCGTGCGGCGAGCCGCGGAGGACGGCACGGACGTGCGCCGGTCGTACTCGATCTGCTCCACCCCCGACGACCTGGCCCGGCACGGCCGGTTGCGGATCGGGGTGCGGGAGATCCCCGGCGGCGCCTTCTCGGCGTTCGCGTGCGGGGCGCTGCGCGGTGGCGACACCGTCGAGGTGCTGCCGCCGTTGGGCACCTTCACCACGGCGTTCGCGCCGGACCGGGTGCGGCACTACGGCGGGGTCGTCGCCGGCTCCGGCATCACCCCGGTGCTCGCGCTCGTTGCGACCGCCCTGGCCGTCGAGCCGGCCAGCACCTTCACCCTGGTGTACGGCAACCGCACGGCGAACACGGTCATGTTCGCCGAGGAGCTGGCCGATCTGAAGGACCGCTATCCCACCCGGCTGCACCTGGTGCACGTGCTGTCCCGGGAGCAGGGCGAGTCGGCGCTGCTCTCCGGGCGGATCGACGCCGAGCGGCTGGGCCGGTTGCTGGGCACCATCGTGCCGGGCGACGTGATCGAGGAGTGGTTCCTCTGCGGGCCGTACGCCATGGTGGTCGACGTCCGGGACGTGCTGACCGCGCGTGGCCTGCCCGAGTCGGCGGTGCACACCGAGCTGTTCCACGTCGACGCGCCGCCGGAGCCGGTGCGCCGTCCGGTGGACCAGGCGGGCGTCGGGACGGAGGTCACCATCGTGCTGGACGGCAGGTCGTCGAGCTTCACGATGGGTCGCGAGGAGCGGGTGCTGGACGCCGCGCTGAAGGTGCGCGGCGAGTTGCCGTACGCCTGCAAGGGCGGTGTCTGCTCGACCTGTAAGGCGAAGGTCGTCGACGGGTCGGTCACGATGGCCCGCAACTACTCCCTGGAGCCGGACGAGTTGGCTGCCGGCTACGTCCTGACCTGCCAGTCCAGCCCAACCACGGACAAGCTCGTCGTGGACTACGACGCGTGAGTGCGCCGAACGACCGGGAGTTCGTCGAGCGGTTCGCCGAGGTCACCGGGGGACGGCGTCCAACCGGCTACGTGGAGGGGTGGGAGCAGTTCGTCGGGTTCTGCGAGGACGGCTACGACGACAACCTCGACGAGTACTGGTTCGACCTGAGCGTTCGACACGCGATCGAGCACGTACTGACCGACGAGAGGTTGTTCGGCTTTCCGCAGATGGGCTGGGTCCGGGAGCGGATCGAGGCGGCGGACGAGCGGTTCCGCGCGGTGCTCTCCGAGCAGTCGATGCCGGGGCGGGCCGAACGGCAGTGGTGGGAGGCGCACGTGCCGGCCTGGGCGGGGCCGACGCTCGCGGCGGATCTGCGGGACATGTACGGCATCCGGGTCGAGGTACGCGAGAGCTGAGCAAGCCCGACGTCAGTCGTTGAGGCGAACGTGCGCGGGGAGGGGCGTTGGTGGGCCGGATGGGGCGCGGGAGTTGGAACGGCCCAATTCCTTGTCCGTGAGCGACGGGCGAAGGTAGCCTGGCAAGTGCCAGGGGCAGTAGCCCCTTGGAAGTGGACCCGGCAGCCTTCCGGACGGTGGGTGAGCCGGGTCTCGCGTCTCCCGGACGTGGTCAGACCTGCCGCGTCTCCCTGACGACGCGCTGGACGGACGCCTTCCATCGCCCGCCCTTGGCCCAGCACCAGGCCAGTGCGTCGGGAATGGCCAGCAGGCACTCCTCGTGGGCTCTCAGCTGGTCGTAACGCAGGTTGCCAGACGTCCCCGACTTTCTCACCTGCTCGAAGAGCAGGCGTTGGTCGGCTTGGAACGTCGAGTCATCACGCTCTAGGACGAGGCGTGCGGCGTTTATCTTCGCTGCGTGCTCCACGAGCTCGACGAGGCAGGCCTCGCGGGCGGCCCTGGGGTCGCGGTGTCTCTTCGCGTCGAAGATCACCGCGTGGGTAGACAGTGTGACGACAGCAGCGATTATCTGCCGGCGTCGGTCGTCTTTCTCCTTGTGGAAGTGGATGCGGCGCTGGCCGGGCAGGATCAGATCGCGAATGGTCCGGCGGGCAGTGGCCAGGTCCGCCGGAAGCACGACCGCAGCCGCGACGAGAAGCCCTCGCTCCTTTGTCTCGTCCACGAAGACGTGCGCATTCATGGCGCGTGGACCCTTCCTGTGGTGGTCGCTGACCCTGGCCTACGCGTTGAGGATGTCTCGGATTCGATCCAGCCTCTGCTGAGGTGTCAGCGCTGCCGGGTTTTTGGTGCCGATGGCGTCGAGTTCTGCGCGTACATCGCAGTCGTCGGGCTGAAGCACGGCATCGATCACTCGCGCCCGCGGCCCGCCATCCCGAACGTAAATCCAGACCGTCTGCCACTGGCGCGGCTCGGTGTTGAGTTCGGCAGTGAGTCGCTCTGGAGGGAAGAAGCCGAGGCCAGTAGCTCTGAGCGTCTCAGCGATCTCCGCGAGGACCCAGCGGCCGAGCTTCCGGTAGCCCAACTCGTCCCGTAACTCGCCGAGAGTTGCTTGCGTTAGTCCGCCGTCGGCTCGACAGCGGGCAGCGATGCCCGGAGCGGTGTCTGTGTCGCTCATATCGTGCCTCCTCAACCTCACCGATATCTTCGCGGCTGATGAAATAAGATGTCAATGGGTTTTCTACATCATATTTTGATCTTGGGTATATGACGGAATTCTGTTGGCGGTCACATCAGCGTCCCCAGTTCGGCGAGACCAGTTGACGCCGACGTAGGCTCGGGGGCGTGACGGTGAGCCGGGAGATCGACGACATCCTGCAGCGGGGCGCGGACGGCGGGCGGATCACGCCCGAGGAGGCTCTGCTGCTCTACACCGAGGCGCCCTTCCACGCGTTGGGCGAGGCGGCGGACGCGGTGCGTCGGCGGCGCTACCCGGACAACGTCGTCACGTACCTGATCGATCGCAACATCAACTACACGAACGTCTGCGTGACGGCGTGCAAGTTCTGTGCGTTCTACCGCGCCCCCAAGCACACGGAAGGGTGGACCCACCCGACCGAGGAGATCCTGCGCCGCTGTGGCGAGGCGGTCGAGCTGGGCGCCACCCAGGTGATGCTCCAGGGCGGGCACCACCCGGACTACGGCGTGGAGTACTACGAGGAGCTGTTCTCCTCGGTCAAGCAGGCGTACCCGCAGCTTGTCATCCACTCGATCGGCCCCAGCGAGATCCTGCACATGGCGAAGGTCTCCGGGGTGAGCCTGGACGAGGCCATCGCCCGGATCAAGACCGCCGGTCTGGACTCGATCGCGGGCGCTGGCGCGGAGATGCTGCCGGAGCGTCCGCGCAAGGCGATCGCGCCGCTCAAGGAGTCGGGTGAGCGCTGGCTGGAGGTCATGGAGTTGGCGCACCGGCAGGGCATCGAGTCGACCGCCACCATGATGATGGGCACCGGCGAGACGCACGCCGAGCGGATCGAGCACCTGCGCATGATCCGGGACGTGCAGGACCGCACCCGCGGATTCCGGTCCTTCATCCCGTGGACGTACCAGCCGGAGAACAACCACCTCAAGGGCCGCACCCAGGCCACCACCCTGGAATACCTGCGCCTCGTCGCGGTGGCCCGGCTCTTCTTCGAGACCGTGCCGCACCTCCAGGCGTCCTGGCTGACCACCGGCAAGGACGTCGGGCAGCTCTCGCTGCACATGGGCGTGGACGACCTCGGCTCGATCATGCTGGAGGAGAACGTGATCTCCTCCGCCGGTGCGCGGCACCGCTCCAACCTGCACGAGCTGATCGGCATGATCCGCTCGGCGGACCGGATCCCCGCCCAACGCGACACCCTCTACCACCGGCTCGCGGTGCACCACACGCCCGCCGACGACCCGACCGACGAGCGGGTGGTGTCGCACTTCTCCTCGATCGCGCTTCCCGGCGGCGGTGCGGGCCGGTCCCTGCCACTGGTCGAGGTCAACTGACGCGGGTCGACGTCCGGCCGTTCGGCTGACCACCGGTCATGCTCCCGCCGGAACGCCCCGGCGGTACGGGTGGTCCCCGTCGCCGCTTCGGCAGGCTGCCCGGCGTGGGGGTGGTGGAGATGATCATCGGTCGCTAACATCGCGGCTCGTATCCGTTGCCGCCGTCGGTTACCGAGATCGGCGCAACCGTACTGGTCGCGGACGGTCTGACGGTTCTGGTCGCTCCGATGGCGTCCACTCGTTCCGCAACCAATTCTTTCTTCATACCCCCGGGGGACTGATGACAGCGTTCCACCGCTCGCCCCTGGCCCGCGCTGGCGTCGTAGCCCTGCTCGCGGCCGGTGGCCTGGCCACCGTGGCCGCCCCCGCGCAGGCCGACGACCAGGCCGATCTCGCCGTGGCACCGGTCAGCCGGAAACTTGCCATGGGCGTCACGCAGGCCAAGGCCAAGCCGTTCAAATTCCGGGTCGACAACAGCCTGAGCAGGGCTGCCGCCAAGGGTGTCAGTTACACCGTGGACACCAGCGTGTTGAAGAAGGACATGGTTGGCGTCGTGGTGCCCGACGGTTGCCAGGTGGAGGGCGAGACGTTCCCCTGCCAACTCGGCGATCTGCCGGGCGGCAGCGACGCGTGGTTCAGCATCCCGCTGTTCTCCACCCGTGGTCCTGGCAACGCCGGCAGGTTGGTGGTCAGCATCAAGTCGACCACCGTCGACCCCAATCTCGCCCACAACACGGTCTACCCCGAGATCATCGTCGCCGAGCCCGGCTACGACCTGACCAGTTGGGTGCAGGGCGTCCGGGCCAACGTCGTGGTGAACGGCGTCCGGGGCGACGATCCCGACCTGCGCCCGGTGCGGCGGGGCGAGACGGTTCCGCTGGACTTTTCGATCTACAACGACGGCAGCCGCAAGGTGACGGGCATCCGCTGGGACCTGTCCCTGCCAGTGGGCCTCACCTTCGCGCAGAAGCCGGAGGGCTGCCGCGAGTGGTTGTTGGAACGCAGGCTGCGGCTGTCGTGCGAGGATGCCGGTGCGGTCTTGCAGCCCGGGGAGTACTACACCTCGGACATCCGAGTGACCGTCGGCGACGACGTGACCGAGCCGGTGCTGGAGTACCAGGGTGACCTCAGCGCGTACGGGCTGAAGCCTGCCGCGGGGCAGCCCGAGGCGTCCACCGAGGTCGACATCTGGGACAACGACATGACCTTCGAGGCGTTCGTCGACCTGACCGCCGCGCCGATGCCCACGCCGACCGGTACGCCCACGCCGACCGGTACGCCCATTCCGTCCGGGACGTCCACCCCGGGCACCACCACCTCGCCGGCTGCCGGCGGCGCTGGCGGCGGAAGTGGGTTGCCGGTGACCGGTGTGCAGGCCGGCCTGATCGGTGGCATCGGCGCGATCATCCTGCTCGTGGGCGGTGCGCTGCTGGTGCTCACCCGTCGGCGCAAGGTCGTCCTGGTCGCCCCCGGCGACGAGAAGTCGACCGACTGACGTATCCGCTTCGAGACCACTTGAACGAGAGTGGCGGCAGGCTGGCACGACGCGAGGGCGGGGTGGGCGACCAACCCGCCTTTCGCGTGCCCGGGGCGCGGGTCACGCCACCCTCCGAGCGTCGGTCGCACGTCGCTGCCCCTGGTCGAGGCCAACTGACGCCTGTCGACGTCCAGCCGTTCGGCTGATCGAGGCTCATGCTCCCGCCGACTCGCCCCGGCGGTACGGGTGGTCCCGGCCGACGCAGCGTCAGGCTGTCCGCTACGGGGTGGTGAAGGTGATCGTCGGCCGCTAGCGTCCCGGCTCGTATCCGTCACCACCGACGAGCGCGAATCACCGCGATCGTGCTGGTGGCGGGTGGTCCGATGGTCGTTCCTGGGCTGTCCTCCATCGGCCCGTGGCGGGTCGTTCATATAACGCACGGCGGTACGGGCGGGATGGGTGACCATCCCGCCCGTACCGTCTGCGGACCCCGGGCCGGACGGATGAATTGGGCCGCGCACGCTGGCGTGCGTGATCGACCTCCGATAACGTCCGCTCGTTCCGCAATCAATCTTTCTTTCTTCCCTACCCCCGGGGGACCGATGACAGCGTTCCACCGCTCGGCCCTGGCCCGCGCTGGCGTGGTGGCCCTGCTCGCGGCCGGTGGCCTGGCCACCGTGGCCGCCCCGGCGCAGGCCGCCGACCAGGCCGATCTGGCCCTGGTGCCGCTCAGCTCGGAGCTGGCCAAGGGCGTCAAGGCGGCCAAGGCCAAGCCGTTCAAGTTCCTGGTCGACAACACCCGGAGCACGGTCGCCGCCAAGGGCGTCACCTACACCGTGGACACCAGCCGGTTGAAGAAGAAGGTCGGGGTCGTCGTGCCCGACGGCTGCCAGGTGAAGGGCAGGACGTTCACCTGCCCGCTCGGCGACGTGCCGGCCGGCACCAGCGAGGACTTCGGCATTCCGCTCTTCTCCACGGGTGCGCGCGGCGAGGCCGGCACACTTGTGGTCACCATCAAGTCGGCCACCGTCGATCCCAAGCAGAAGGACAACACGGTCGAGCACGACATCACCGTCGGCAAGCCCGGCTACGACCTGACCAGCTGGGTGCAGGACGTCTACGCGAACGTCGTGGTGAACGGCGTCCAGGGCGATGATCCCGACCTCCGGCCGGTCAAGCGCGGCGAGACGGTGCCGTTGGACTGGGCGGTCTACAACGACGGCAGCCGCAAGGCCACCGGCCTGTCCTACGTGCTCACGCTCCCGGCCGGCGTCACCTTCGCCACGCTGCCCGACACCTGCACGTCGCAGATCTTCAACGGTGTCGCGCAGGCGCTCTGCGAGGACGACGGCGCGGTGATCAAGCCAGGCGAGTACTACACGGCGGACGTCAAGGTGACGGTCGGCGCGAACGTCACCGAGTCGGTGCTGCGGGTCGGTGAGCTGGTCGCGCAGGGTCTCGACGGTGCGACGGGTCAGGCCGAGGAGCAGCCCGAGCCGGCGACCAGCGCCCAGCGCAAGGCCTTCGCCGAGGTCGACGAGATCGACAACCAGGCGGTCTTCGACGTCTTCGTCGACCTGACCGCGCAGCCGACCCCGACCCCGACTCCGACGGCCACCCCGACGTCCACGGCCACCCCGACGCCCACCGCCACGCCGACCCCGGGTGGGACCGCCACCCCGACGCCGGGTGCTACGTCCAGCCCGGGTGGTACGCCCAGTCCGGGTGGTACGCCGACTCCGGGCGCGAGCACGTCGCCGGCTGCCGGTGGTGGCGGCTCCGGCGGTGGTGGCCTGCCGGTGACGGGTGTGCAGGTCGGTCTGATCGGTGGCATCGGCGGCCTCATCCTGCTGGTGGGCGGTGCGCTGCTGGTGCTCTCCCGCCGGCGCAAGGTCGTCCTGGTCGCCCCGAGTGACGAGAAGCCCACCGACTGACAGCGGTACGGGCAGTCGGCGTCCGGACGCCGGAACGACGCGAGGGCGGGGTGGGCGACCACCCCGCCCCTTCGCGTACCGGGGGTGCCGCACCTGCCCGAGCGCACGCCCGTGCTGGCGACCACCGCCCCCACGGGCACCGCCTGGCGTGCGGCTGGCAGAGTGGAGGGGTGAGCCGTTCCCCGCAGGGCCAGCGCGCCAGTCTGGACAAGCAGCCGCACGAGGTCGCCGCGATGTTCGACGGCGTGGCGGAGCGCTACGACCTGACCAACACGGTGATTTCCTTCGGCCAGGACCGCTCCTGGCGTCGGGCCACCCGGGCGGCGCTCGGGCTGCGGCCGGGCGAGCGGGTGCTGGACGTGGGCGCGGGCACCGGCGTCTCGACCCGGGAGTTGGCGCAGTCCGGGGCGTACGCGGTGGGGGCTGACCTGTCGTTGGGCATGCTGTACGCCGGCAAGCGGGTCCGTCCCGAGGTGCCGCTGCTGGCCGGCGACGCGCTGCGGCTGCCGTTCGCCGACGCCAGTTTCGACGCGGTGACCATCTCCTTCGCGCTGCGCAACGTCAACGACACCGACGCGGCCCTGCGCGAGTTGGCCCGGGTCACCAGGCCGGGTGGGCGGTTGGCGATCTGCGAGTTCAGCACCCCGGTCAACCCGGTCTTCCGAACGGTCTACCTGTCGTACCTGATGCGGTCGCTGCCGGTGGTCGCCCGCACGGTGTCGAGCAACCCCGACGCGTACGTCTACCTCGCCGAGTCGGTGCGGGCCTGGCCGGCGCAGGAGGCGCTTGCCGGCCGGGTCGCCGCGGCCGGGTGGGGCCGGGTGGCGTGGCGCAACCTGACCGGTGGTGTGGTGGCCCTGCACCGGGGGATCCGCGAGTAGTCGCCGCGACCGACGCGGGCTGCACGACGATCACCGAGCCGGCGGGCCGGACGCCGCTCACGCGGACATTGCTCAGGTTTCGTGAATGTCGGCCTTTAGTCCACTTTGCCCCGTACGCTCGTCCGCATGACCGGAGCAGACCCGGCGGACCCGGTGGCCGCCACCGACGACGACGCTGCCGAACTCGTCGCGCAACTGCGCGCGTTGGCCGGAGCCGATCCGGTGGAGGTCCGACAGGTGGTCGCCGAGGTGTTGGCGGCACTGGACCGGGCGGCCGGTGGTGCGCTCCGGGAGCATCTGCCGGAGGCCATTCGGGTCGATGCGGGTCTGGACGCCTCCACCCCGGCCTGACACTCGACCGCTGTGGACGGTCGAGGGCTGTCACATCGGCGAGTTAGGTACCCCTGATCCTGCGCAGGTATGACGCCGGTCATACACTCGTCCCGTCTGGCTTGTGAAGCATTTCACGAGCGTGCGGGAGGAGGCGCGAATGACCGCGGTGGAACATGACGCCGACGTCATTGTCGTGGGCGCCGGTCCCGGTGGGTCAGCTACTGCGTACCACCTGGCTCGGCACGGCGTACGGGTGCTGTTGTTGGAGAAGACCGAGTTCCCGCGGGAGAAGGTCTGCGGCGACGGGTTGACCCCGCGCGCGGTGCGCCAGCTCGTCCGGATGGGTGTGGACACCTCACCCGAGGCCGGCTGGCTGCACAACCGCGGCCTGCGGGTCATCGGCGGCGGCGTGCGTCTGGAGCTGGACTGGCCCGAGCTGGCCAGTTTCCCCAACTACGGCCTGGTGCGCACGAGGCTGGACTTCGACGACCTGCTCGCCCAGCGGGCGGTGGCCGCCGGCGCCAAGCTGCGCACGAACGTCAACGTGCTGGGCCCGGTGCTCGACGGCGACGGCCGGGTCACCGGCGTCGAGGCGGAGGTCGGTCCGGGCAAGGAGCCGACCACGTTCCACGCCCCGCTGGTCGTCGCGGCGGACGGCGTCTCCGGCCGGTTCCCGCTCGCGCTCGGGCTGGCCAAGCGGGAGGACCGACCGATCGGTGTCGCCGTCCGCCGCTACTACCGCTCGCCGGCCAAGCACGAGGACAACTACCTGGAGTCCTGGCTGGAGCTGCGTAGCAAGGACAGCGGCGACAACCTGCTGCCCGGGTACGGCTGGATCTTCGGCCTGGGCGACGGGCGGGTCAACGTCGGCCTCGGGGTGCTCAACTCGTCCTCCGCGTTCGGCAAGACCAACTACCGCCGGCTGCTCACCGACTGGCTCGCGAACACCCCGGAAGACTGGGGGATGACCGACGAGACGAACGCCGACGGCCCGATCCTCGGCGCCGCGCTGCCGATGGGCTTCAACCGGGTGCCCCACTACACCCGAGGGGTGTTGCTGGTCGGCGACTCGGGCGGCATGGTCAACCCCTTCAACGGCGAGGGCATCGCGTACGCGATGGAGTCCGGCGAACTGGCCGCGGAGGTCATGGTCCAGGCCCTCGCCCGGCCGGCCGGGCCGGAGCGGGAGCGGGCGCTGCTGGCGTACCCGAACGAGCTGAAGGCCCGCCTCGGCGGCTACTACCGGCTGGGCGGCATTTTCGTGAAACTGATCGGCCGCCCGGAGATCATGCGGATCGCCACCAAACACGGCATGCCGCACCCGACGCTGATGCGTTTCGTGCTCAAGCTGTTGGCCAACCTGACCGACCCGCGTGGCGGGGACGCGATGGACCGGGTCATCAACGCGATGACGAAGGCCGCGCCAGCTGTCTGAGTAGGACGGCATCGGTGCTGGTCACGGCCCCGACGCCGACAAAGATCGACCCCCGCCGACTGCCACTGCGAGGGACGTGAATAGTGTGATTTTCGTCAAGCACCGAGGGCAGGGAAGGACGAGCAGGAGAAAACGATGTCGCTCTCGCCTTACGCACCGATCATCGGGCTGTTCGCCCTCGCCGCGGCGTTCTCGCTGTTTTCCGTTGGCGCCGCCCGCTTCGCCGGTCCCCGTCGCTACAACAAGGCCAAACTCGAGGCTTACGAGTGCGGCATCGAGCCCAGCCCGCAGCCGGTCGGCGGCGGCCGGTTCCCGATCAAGTTCTACCTGACGGCGATGCTCTTCATCGTCTTCGACATCGAGATCATCTTCCTCTACCCCTGGGCGGTCTCGTTCGACGCCCTGCCGATCTTCGGCTTCGTGGAGATGGTCCTGTTCATCGTCGCGGTCTTCGTTGCGTACGCCTACGTGTGGCGGCGCGGCGGCCTGGACTGGGACTGAGGAAGGAACGTCAGATGGGCATCGAGGAGAAGCTTCCCGCCGGCGTCCTGCTCACCTCGGTGGAGAAGCTGGTCAACTGGTCCCGGAAGTCGTCCGTGTGGGGCGCCACCTTCGGCCTGGCCTGCTGCGCCATCGAGATGATGGCCGCCGGTGGTCCGCACTACGACATGGGCCGCTGGGGCATGGAGGTCTTCCGGGCGTCCCCCCGGCAGGCAGACCTGATGATCGTGGCCGGCCGGGTGAGTCAGAAGATGGCTCCGGTGCTGCGCCAGATCTACGACCAGATGGCCGAGCCCCGCTGGGTGCTCTCCATGGGCGTCTGCGCCAGCAGCGGCGGCATGTTCAACAACTACGCGATCGTGCAGGGCGTCGACCACGTGGTGCCGGTCGACATGTACCTCCCCGGCTGCCCGCCCCGGCCGGAGATGCTCATCGACGCGATCCTCAAGCTCCGCGAGAAGATCATGTATGAGCCGCTCGGCCCGAACGGTCGCAAGATGCTGGCGGCCCGCCAGGAGCGCGGCGACGTACCGGTCGTGCCCTACGGCTCGATGCCCTCCTCGTACCGCAGCGACAAGGCCCGCCGTGCCGAGTGGACCCGGGCGGTCCGCGAGGGTCGCGAGGAGCAGTTGCGGATCGAGAACTGGATGAACGCTCAGAACCACCTCCACCCGCAGGCAGGCCCCAAATGACGTCACCCACGGACAAGCCCAACGACGGCGGGGTGCCGGTGCCGGTCACGCCGGCCGGCGCCACCAGCGGTGCCCCCGCCGAGCTCCCGCCGGCCAGCCCGGCCGGTCGCGGGATGTTCGGCAACCAGGGCACCGGCGACGTGTCCGGGTACGGCGGCCTGGTCCGCCAGCGCCAGCCCATCGAGGAGGCGTCCCGGCCGTACGGGGGCTACTTCGACGAGGTCCGCGACGCGTTGGAGGAGGCGTACCCGGCCTTCGCCGACGCGATCGAGAAGGTCGTCGTCGACCGGGGCGAGTTGACCCTGCACGTCCGCCCGGAGCGGATCGCCGAGGTCTGCCAGGTGCTGCGCGACGACCTGGCGCTGCGGTTCGAGCTGTGCTCCTCGGTGTCCGGCGTGGACTACCTGGGCGCCGACGAGCGCCGGCTGCACGTGGTCTACCTGCTCACCTCGATGACGTACCGGCGTCGGGTCCGGCTGGAGGCCGCGGTCTCCGTGGCGGCCCCGCACCTGCCCAGCGTGACCGCCATCTACCCGACGGCGGACTGGCAGGAGCGGGAGGCCTACGACATGTTCGGCATCGTCTTCGACGGCCACCCCAACCTGACCCGGATCCTCATGCCGGACGACTGGGAGGGCCACCCGCAGCGCAAGGACTACCCGCTCGGCGGTGTCCCCGTCGAGTACAAGGGCGCGGAGATCCAGCCGCCGAACGAGCGGAGGTCGTACCAGTGAGCGCGAGGAGTGCAGTCGCGATCGGAGGGCCGGCACTGTGACGACGTCGAACTACGCCAGCGAGCGCGAGACCGACGAGGGTCGGGTCTTCACCGTCACCGGTGGGGACTGGGACACCATCGTCTCGGGCACCGACCCGATCAACGACGAGCGGATCGTCGTCAACATGGGTCCGCAGCACCCGTCCACGCACGGGGTGCTGCGGCTGATCCTGGAGCTGGAGGGCGAGACGGTCCGCGAGGCCCGTTCCGTCATCGGCTACCTGCACACCGGCATCGAGAAGAACCTCGAATACCGCAACTGGGTTCAGGGCTCGACGTTCGTGACCCGGATGGACTACCTCGCCCCGATCTTCAACGAGACGGCGTACGCGCTCGCGGTCGAGAAGCTGCTCGGCATCACCGACGACATCACCGAGCGGGCCACCACCATCCGCGTGCTGATGATGGAGCTCAACCGGATCTCGTCGCACCTGGTCTGGCTGGCCACCACCGGCATGGAGCTGGGCGCGATCTCGATCATGCTGTACGGCTTCCGCGAGCGGGAGTACATCCTCGACATCTTCGAGACCATCACCGGCCTGCGGATGAACCACGCGTACGTCCGTCCGGGCGGCGTGGCGCAGGACGTGCCGGACGACGCGATCGTCAAGATCCGCGAGTTCCTCAAGATGATGCCGAAGAAGCTCAAGGAGTACGAGGACCTGCTCTCCGGTCAGCCGATCTGGACCGAGCGGACGAAGAACGTCGCGGTGCTGGACGTGACCGGTTGTGTCGCGCTCGGCATCACCGGCCCGGTACTGCGCTCCGCCGGCCTCGCCTGGGACCTGCGCAAGACCATGCCGTACTGCGGTTACGAGAACTACGAGTTCGACGTGCCGACCCACCCCGACGGTGACGTGTGGGGCCGCTACCAGGTCCGGCTCGCCGAGATCCGGGAGTCGATGAAGCTCGTCGAGCAGGCCCTGGACCGGCTCCGTCCGGGACCGGTGATGGTCGCCGACCGCAAGATCGCCTGGCCGGCGCAGCTCGCCATCGGCGTGGACGGCATGGGCAACTCGCTGGAGCACGTCGCGAAGATCATGGGTCAGTCGATGGAGTCGCTGATCCACCACTTCAAGCTGGTGACCGAGGGCTTCCGGGTCCCGCCCGGCCAGGTGTACGTCGCCATCGAGGCGCCCCGCGGCGAGCTGGGCGTGCACGCGGTCTCCGACGGTGGCACCAGGCCGTACCGGGTGCACTACCGGGAGCCGAGCTTCGTCAACCTCCAGGCCCTCCCGGCGATGGCCGAGGGCGGCCTGATCGCCGACGTGATCGCCGGCGGTGCCTCGTTGGACCCGGTGATGGGTGGGTGTGACCGATGACGACGACTTTCACTGACGAGACCCGGGAGCGGGCGCGCGAGATCATCGCCCGTTACCCGGCGGACCGGTCCCGCTCGGCGTTGCTGCCGCTGCTGCACCTGGTGCAGGCCGAGGAGGGGTACGTCTCCCCGGCCGGGGTCACGTTCTGCGCCGAGGTGCTGGGGTTGAACAAGGCCCAGGTCGGCGCGGTGGCCACCTTCTACACGATGTACAAGCGCAAGCCGACGGGTGACTTCCTGGTCAGCGTCTGCACCAACACCATGTGCAACGTGCTCGGTGGTCAGGAGGTCTACGACACGCTCTCCGAGCACCTGGGCGTCGGGCACGACGAGACCACCGGCGACGGCACGATCACGCTGGAGCACGCCGAGTGCCTGGCGGCGTGCGACTACGGCCCGGTGATGACCGTCAACTACGACTTCTTCGACGGGGTGGACCCGTCGACCGCGGTCGGCGTCGTCGACGAGTTGCGGGCGGGTGGGCGGCCGATGCCGACCCGGGGCGCCCGGCTCTGCACCCTGAAGGAGATGGCGGTGCAGCTCGCCGGTTTCGCCGACGAGCGGGACGGCGCGGTCGCCGACGGCGGGCCGGGCGAGCCGACCCTGCGCGGGCTGCGGCTGGCGCAGGAGCACGGCGTCTCGGTGCCGGGCTTCGACCCGAACACCCCGATCCGGAGCAAGGCGGAGGCGGACAAGGCCGCCGCCGAGGCGAAGGCGAAGGCGGAGGCCGCCAAGCCGGCGCCCGTCGAGGCCAGCGCGGCGCCGGTCAAGGGTGGCGACGGGGCCTCCGCCCCGACCGGGGCGGCCGAGCCGGCCAAGCCGGCAACTGCGGCCGAGCCGGCCAAGCCGGCGGATGCCACCGGCAGCACCACGCGGGACGTGAAGGCACCGGACGACAAGTCGCCGCAGGTGCGTACCGCCGAGACCCGGCAGCCGGACGCGGGCACGGCGGTGCCGGACGCACCGGGCACCAAGGTCCCGGCGGACAGCACCGCGTCCGAGCCGCGTGACGCACGGTCGGCCGAGGCCGCCGGTGTGGCGGCCAACCCGCCGGCCGGCGACGGCAAGCCCGCCGGCGACGAGGCCGGGGCGCAGGAGCGCAACCTCACCGAAGCGAAGGCTGGTACGGACGCCGACGGCGCCGGACCGGCGGACGCGAACGAAACGGGGGCCCAGAAGTGACCACTCCCCGCCCGGAGACCGTGGCCAAGCTGACGCCGGTGCTGACCAAGCGCTGGCTGTCGCCGGACGCCTGGCGCATCGGCACGTACGAGCAGCTCGACGGCTACGCCGCCCTGCGCAAGGCGCTCAAGGCCCACCCGGACGACCTGATCCAGCTGATCAAGGACTCGGGGCTGCGTGGGCGCGGCGGCGCCGGCTTCCCGACCGGCCTCAAGTGGGGCTTCATCCCCCAGGGCGACGGCAAGCCGCACTACCTGGTGGTAAACGCCGACGAGGGCGAGCCGGGCACCTGCAAGGACCTGCCGCTGATGACCCACGACCCGCACGCGCTGGTCGAGGGCGTGATCATCGCGTCGTACGCGATCCGGGCCAGCCGCGCCTACATCTACATCCGGGGCGAGGCGGTGCACGCCGCGCGCCGGCTGCGCAACGCCGTCCAGGAGGCGTACGACAAGGGCTACCTGGGCCGGAACATCCTGCGCAGCGGATACGACCTGGAGCTGGTGGTGCACTCCGGCGCCGGGGCGTACATCTGCGGCGAGGAGACGGCGCTGCTGGACTCGCTCGAGGGTTTCCGGGGTCAGCCCCGGCTGCGCCCGCCGTTCCCGGCCACCCACGGCCTGTACGCGAGCCCGACGGTGGTGAACAACGTCGGCACCATCGCCAGCGTGCCGCCGATCGTGCTCGGTGGGGCCGACTGGTGGAAGTCCATGGGGACCGAGAAGTCCTCCGGGCCGATGATCTACTCGCTGTCCGGCCGGATCGTCGACCCGGGTCAGTACGAGTGCTCGATGGGCGTCACGCTGCGCGAGCTGCTGGAACTGGCCGGCGGTATGCAGCCGGGCCACAACCTGCGGTTCTGGACCCCGGGCGGCTCGTCCACCCCGCTGCTCGCCGCCGAGCACCTGGACGTGCCACTGGACTTCGAGGGCGTGGCGGCGGCCGGCTCGATCCTCGGCACCACGGCCACCCAGATCTTCTCCGACCAGGACTGCCCGGTCTACGCGACGTACCGGTGGCTGGAGTTCTACCACCACGAGTCGTGCGGCAAGTGCACCCCGTGCCGGGAGGGCAACTACTGGATGGTCCGGGTCTACCGGCGCATCCTCGCCGGTCAGGGCACCCACGAGGACCTGGACACCCTGCTGGACACCTGCGACAACATCCTCGGCCGCTCGTTCTGCGGCCTGGGTGACGGCGCCACCAGCTCGGTGACCTCGTCACTGAAGTACTTCAAGCAGGACTACCTCGACTACATCGAGGGACGGACCGCACCGAAGCTGTCAGAGAAGACCCTGGTAGGGGCGCACTGATGACTGATGTAGCAAAGAAGACCGAGACCGTCACCCTCACCATCGACGGCGTCGAGGTCACCGCCCCCAAGGGGACGCTGCTGATCCGGGCCGCCGAGCAGATGGGCACCGAGATCCCCCGGTTCTGCGACCACCCGCTGCTGGCCCCGGCCGGCGCGTGCCGGCAGTGCCTGGTCGAGGTGGAGGGGCAGCGCAAGCCGGTCGCCTCCTGCACCCAGACCGTCGCCGACGGCATGGTCGTCCGGACCCAGCTCACCTCGCCGGTCGCCAAGAAGGCGCAGGAGGGGGTGATGGAGCTGCTGCTGCTCAACCACCCGCTGGACTGCCCGATGTGTGACAAGGGCGGCGAGTGCCCGCTCCAGAACCAGGCGATGTCCACCGGCCGCACCGACTCGCGCTTCCACGAGCACAAGCGGGAGTACGAGAAGCCGATGGCGATCAGCAGCCAGGTGCTGCTGGACCGCGAGCGTTGTGTCCTCTGCCAGCGGTGCACCCGGTTCTCCGAGGAGATCGCCGGCGACAAGTTCATCGACCTGATGGGCCGGTCGTCCGCCGAAGAGATCAACATCTACCGGGACGACGCGTACGGCGAGGAGGGCGACGCCGGCGACGTTCCGTTCAACTCCTACTTCTCCGGCAACACCGTGCAGATCTGCCCGGTGGGGGCGCTGACCGGTGCCCAGTACCGGTTCCGGGCCCGCCCGTTCGACCTGGTCTCCAGCCCGAGCGTCTGCGAACACTGCTCGGCCGGCTGCGGGCAGCGCACCGACTGGCGACGCGGCAAGGTGCTGCGCCGGCTGGCCGGCGACGAGCCGCAGGTCAACGAGGAGTGGAACTGCGACAAGGGCCGGTGGGGCTTCCAGTACACCCGCGCCACCGACCGGCTGACCACCCCGCTGGTCCGCGACGAGCGCAGCGGTGAGCTGCGTGAGGCGTCCTGGAGCGAGGCCCTCACCGTGGCCGCCGAGGGGCTGCACGCCGCTCGGGAGGGCGGCCAGGGCACGGCGGTGCTCACCGGCGGCCGGCTGACCGTCGAGGACGCGTACGCGTACGCGAAGTTCGCCCGGGTCGCCCTGAACACCAACGACATCGACTTCCGGGCCCGGCCGGTCTCCCGCGAGGAGGCCGACTTCCTGGCCAGCTCGGTCGCCGGGGTCACCGACGTCACCTACACCGACGTGGAGAACGCGCCGGCGGTGGTGCTCGTCGGCCTGGAGCCGGAGGAGGAGTGCCCGATCCTCTTCCTGCGGCTGCGCAAGGCGTACCTGAAGAAGACCCTGACGGTGTACGCGCTGGCCCCGTTCGCCACCCGCGGCCTGGAGAAGCTCGGTGCCAAGCTGGCCCGGGTCGTGCCGGGCGAGGAGGCCAGCGTGCTCGCCGAGCACGCCACGGTCGCCGAGGCGCTGAGCGCACCGGGCGCGATCCTGATCGTCGGCGAGCGGCTGGCAAGTGTGCCGGGCGGGCTCTCCGCCGCGGCGGACGTGGCCCGGCGTACCGGTGCGAAGCTGGCCTGGGTGCCGCGGCGCGCGGGTGACCGCGGCGCCGTCGACGCGGGCTGCCTGCCCAACCTGCTCCCCGGTGGACGGCTGGTCAACGAACCGGCCGCCCGCGCCGAGCTGGGTGAGGCGTGGGACATCCCGGCCGGGGTGATCCCGAGCCAGGCTGGTCGGGACACCGACGGCATCCTCAACGCCGCTGCCAACGGGCAGCTCGGTGCGCTTGTCGTCGGCGGGGTCGACCCGGCCGATCTGGCCGATCCGCGACTGGCCGAGGCCGCTCTGGACGCGGTGCCGTTCCTGGTCAGCCTGGAGCTGCGCCCCACCGCGGTGACCCGGCGGGCGAACGTGGTGCTGCCGATCGCGCCGGTGGCGGAGAAGGCCGGCAGCTTCCTCGACTGGGAGGGTCGGCTGCGCCCGTTCGAGGCGGTGCTGACCACTGCCGCGATGACCGACGGTCGGGTGCTCGACGCGCTGGCCGCGCTCCTCGACGTGCGGCTCGGCACCGCTGACGTACCGAGCGTGCGTCGCGAGTTGGGCGCGCTGCCGGCGACGCGTACGTCGCGACCGTCCGCGCCGTCGGTGGCGCCGGGCCGGGTGCCGCACCCGGGCGACGGGGAGGCCGTGCTGGCCACCTGGCACCAACTGGTGGACCTCGGCAGCCTGACCGAGGGCGACGAGAACCTCGCCGGCACCGCTCGCCCGCCGGTGGTCCGGTTGGGCAAGGGCACCGCCGAGGCGCTCGGTGTGGTCGACGGTGACGCGGTCACGGTCGGCACCGACCGGGGGGCGCTGACCCTGCCGGCCGAGCTCACCGAGATGCCGGACGGCGTGGTCTGGCTGCCGACCAACTCACCCGGCTCGACCGTGCGACGCAGCCTCGGGGCGACGTCCGGCGCGGTCGTCCGGATCTCCGTTCCCGCACCGAGCGCGGTCGTTCCGGCCGGGCGGGTCGCGGCGGACGAGACCGGTCTCCCGCTCCTCAGTTCTGGGGGTAACCAGTGAGCGCGATCTACCTCGCCCAGGATCCGACGCTTGCCGATTTCGGCCGGGATCCCTGGTGGCTGGTTCTCGGCAAGATCGTCTTCGCGTTCGCCTTCGGTCTGCTGGCCACCCTGCTCGGTGTCTGGTTCGAGCGGCGCGTGGTCGGCTACATGCAGGTGCGGCCCGGCCCCAACCAGGTCGGTCCGTTCGGCCTGCTGCAGACCCTCGCCGACGGCCTGAAGATGGCCTTCAAGGAGGACATCCTGCCGAAGGCGGCCGACAAGGTCGTCTACTTCTTCGCCCCGACCATCTCGGTGATCTGCGCGGTCACCGCACTGTCGGTGGTGCCGTTCGGCCCGATGGTGAGCATCTTCGGCCACCACACGCCGTTGCAGGTCACCGACGTGCCGGTGGCGGTGCTGCTGCTGCTGGCCTGCTCGTCGATGGGCGTCTACGGCATCGTGCTCGGCGGCTGGGCCTCCGGTTCGACGTACCCGCTGCTCGGTGGTCTGCGGTCGAGCGCCCAGATGATCTCCTACGAGGTCGCCATGGGCCTGAGCATCGTGGCGGTCTTCATGACCGCCGGCACGATGAGCACCAGCGGGATCGTCGCCGCACAGGGCGACGGCACCGAGCTGAGCGTCTTCGGTCAGACGATCCCGGCGCCGGGCTGGTACGCGATCCTGTTGCTGCCCAGCTTCGTCATCTTCTTCATCGCCACCGTTGGTGAGACCAACCGGGCGCCGTTCGACCTGCCCGAGGCCGAGTCCGAGCTGGTCGCGGGCTTCATGACGGAATACAGCTCGCTGAAGTTCGCGCTCTTCATGCTCAGCGAGTACGTCGCGATGGTGACCATGTCCGCGGTCACCACCACGCTGTTCCTCGGCGGCTGGCGGGCACCCTGGCCGATCACGCTGTGGGAGGGCGCCAACTCCGGTTGGTGGCCGATGCTCTGGTTCTTCGGCAAGGTGATCGCCCTGGTCTTCGTCTTCGTGTGGCTGCGTGGCACGCTGCCCCGGCTGCGTTACGACCAGTTCATGCGCCTCGGTTGGAAGGTGCTGCTGCCGATCAACCTGGTCTGGATCCTGGTCCTGTCGGGCCTGCGGTCCATCGAGGACTGGGACTCGCGCGGCAAGGTGATCGCGGTCGGCATTCCGGCCGGCATCCTGCTGATCGTCACGATCTTCTGGCCCAGCCGGAAGGCGAAGCCGAAGCCGACGACGCAGGAGCAGGTCGACAACCGGCCGTACGGGAGCTTCCCGCTGCCACCGATGGATCTTCAGGTACCACCGAGCCCGCGCATCACGCGCGTGGTCGCCGAGCGGGAGCCGGCCAACATCGTTGCCGGCTCGGACTCCAGGGAGGTGTGACGTGGGCGCGATCACCGGAACGTTCAAGGGATTCGGTGTCACCTTCTCGCACATGTTCAGGAAGGTCGTCACGACCGACTACCCGTTCAAGCCGCCGGTGTCGGCGCCGCGCTACCACGGGCGGCACATCCTCAACCGGCACCCGGACGGCCTGGAGAAGTGCATCGGCTGTGAGCTGTGCGCGTGGGCCTGCCCGGCGGACGCGATCTACGTCGAGGGTGGCGACAACACCGACGAGCAGCGCTTCTCGCCGGGTGAGCGGTACGCCAGCATCTACCAGATCAACTACGCCCGGTGCATCTTCTGCGGGTTGTGCATCGAGGCCTGCCCGACCCGGTCGCTCACCATGAGCAACGAGTACGAGCTGGCCCGGGACAACCGGCAGGACCTGATCTTCACCAAGGAGCAGTTGCTCGCGCCGTTGCTGGAGGGCATGGAGCAGCCGCCGCACCCGATGCGCCTCGGTGACAGCGAGAAGGACTACTACGTCGGCGCGTTGGACAACCCGGGCACCTCCGCCGGTGCGGAGACGTCCCCGATGGGTCCCGGCCGCTACCAGGTCGAGGAGCACCCCGGCGTGACGTTCCCGGGCGCCGAGCAGGCCGCCCAGCGCGTCGCGGCCGGCAAGGGAGAGGAAGCATGACCACGTCTACGGTGCTCGCCGCCGCCGGTACGGTGTCCGGCGGCGAGGCGGTCACCTTCTGGATCCTCGCCCCGCTCGCGCTGATCGGCGCAATCGGGATGGTGGCCGCGCGCAACGCCGTGCACTCGGCGCTGTGGCTGGTGCTCACCATGCTCTGTCTGGGCGTGTTCTACGTGCTCCAGGCCGGTCCGTTCATCGGCATGGTGCAGATCATCGTCTACACCGGCGCGATCATGATGCTGTTCCTCTTCGTGCTGATGCTTGTCGGTCGGGACTCGACGGACTCGCTGATCGAGACGCTGCGGGGCCAGCGGGTCGCCGCGATCGTGCTCGGCCTGGGCTTCGCCGGCCTGGTCGCCACCGGCCTCTACCAGGCGCTGGACGGGACCACCGCGGTCGGCCTGGAGCAGGCCAACACGGAGGGCAACGTGCAGGGCATCGCCCGGCTGCTGTTCACCAAGTACGTCTTCGCGTTCGAGTTGACCTCGGCACTGCTGATCACCGCGGCGGTCGGTGCGATGGTGCTGGCCCACGTCGAACGGCGGAAGCAGGACAAGGTCGACCAGGTGTCGACCATGCGGGCGCGCTTCGCCCCGGGCAACTACCCCGGACCGAAGCCCGGCCCCGGCGTCTTCGCGACCTCCTCGTCGGTGGCCACCCCGGCCCGGCTGCCCGACGGCCGCCTGACCGACCGCAGCACCCCGGCGATCCTTCCGCAGCGCGAGCTGACCGCCGAGGAGACGGCTCTGAAGGGTACGGACCGGTGAGCGCGAGGAGTGCAGCGAAGCGGAGCCCCAGCCGCCCGCGCGAGGAGAGAGCGCAGCGAGCCCCGCAGTCGCGGGCAGAGGGCTGCCCAGTCGCGAACGGAAGGCAAACCACGTAATGGGATCGTTCTTCTCGGTCGAGCCGACCTACTACCTCGTCCTCGCCGCGGTGTTGTTCACCATCGGTGCCTCCGGGGTGCTGATCCGGCGCAACGCGATCGTGCTGTTCATGTGCGTGGAGCTGATGCTCAACGCGGCCAACCTGACGCTGGTCACCTTCAGCCGGATCAACGGTGATCTCAACGGTCAGATCATGGCGTTCTTCGTGATGGTGGTGGCGGCGGCCGAGGTCGTGGTCGGGCTCGCGATCATCATGTCCATCTTCCGGACGCGACGCTCGGCGAGTGTCGACGACGCCAACCTGCTCAAGTACTAGAGGGGTCCACCGGTGGAAGAGACTGTGGAATACGCCCAGGCCACGGGGCTGCTCGGGGGCGTCTGGCTGCTGGTGGCGATCCCGCTGCTCAGCGCGGCCATCCTGCTGCTGCTCGGCCGCCGGGCCGACCGCTGGGGGCACTGGTTGGGCGTCACCGCCATCGGTGCCGCGTTCGTGCTCGGCCTGACGTTCTTCGTCCAGCTTCGCGGCCTGGAGAACAAGTCGGTCGAGCTGAGCCTCTGGGACTTCATCGCGGTCGGTGATCTGCGGGTCGACTTCGGCCTGCTGTTCGACCCGCTGGCCGCGGTCTTCGTGCTGCTGATCACCGGGGTGGGCTTCCTGATCCACCTGTACGCGGTGGAGTACATGGCGCACGACGCGGGCCGTCGCCGGTTCTTCGCGTACTTCAACCTGTTCGTCGCGGCGATGCTGCTGCTGGTGCTCGGCAACAACTACGTGATGCTGTACTTCGGCTGGGAGGGCGTCGGGCTGGCGTCGTACCTGCTGATCTCCTTCTGGACCGAGCGGCCGAGCGCGGCCACCGCCGGCAAGAAGGCGTTCCTGATGAACCGGGTCGGTGACGCCGGCCTGGCCATCGGCATCTTCATCATGTTCGCCACCCTGGGCACCACCCAGTACGACGAGGTGTTCAACGGTGTCGGTGCGCTGACCGGCGCCACCGTGCTGGTCCTCGGCCTGCTGCTGCTGCTCGGTGCGGCCGGCAAGTCCGGCCAGTTCCCGCTCCAGGCGTGGTTGCCGGACGCGATGGAGGGCCCCACTCCGGTGTCGGCGCTCATCCACGCCGCCACCATGGTCACCGCGGGCGTCTACCTGATCGCCCGGTCCAACCCGATCTTCTCCGCCAACTCCACGCTCCAGCTCGTGGTGGTCAGCGTCGGCGCGCTCACCCTGCTGATGGGCTGCATCATCGGCGCGGCCAAGGACGACATCAAGCGGGTGCTCGCCTGGTCGACGGTGAGCCAGATCGGTTACATGTTCCTCGGCGTCGGCCTGGGTGGCGGGGCGTACGCGCTGGCCATCGTGCACCTGCTGGCGCACGGGTTCTTCAAGGCCAACATGTTCCTGGGCGCCGGCTCGGTCATGCACGGCATGAAGGACCAGGTCGACATCCGCCGCTTCGGCGGGCTGTCGACGTACATGAAGGTCACCTGGTTGACGTTCATGATGGGCTGGCTGGCCATCATCGGCATGTTCCCGTTCTCCGGCTTCTTCTCGAAGGAGCCGATCATCGTGGCCGCCTTCGAGCGGGAGGACTGGACCGCCTGGCTCTTCGGCGGGGCGGCGCTGCTTGGCGCGGGGCTAACCGCGTTCTACATGACCCGGCTGTTCGTGCTCACGTTCCACGGCCCGAAGCGCTGGACCGACGACATCGAGCACCCGCACGAGTCGCCGAAGCTGATGACCATTCCGCTGATCCTGCTGGCGGCCGGTTCGGTCGGCGCTGGTTTCCTGCTGTCCACGTCGGTGCCGGACTGGCTGACGGCGACCGCCGGCCTGGGCGGCGAGCACGCGGAGCACGAGGCGGTCCTCTCGCACGCCGTGATCACCACGCTGTCGCTGCTGGTGACCGTGCTCGGGGCGGGGCTGGCCTGGTTCCTGTTCCGGGCCGGTACGGCCACCGCACCGCAGCCGGCCGGGGTGCTGGTCACCGCCGCCCGGCGCAACCTGTACGCGGACGCGGTGAACGAGGCGGTCTTCGAGAAGCCGGGCATCTTCCTCACCCGGGCGCTCGTCTACCTCGACAACCGGGGTATCGACGGGCTGGTCAACGGGCTCGCCGCCGCGGTCGGCGGTGGCTCGGGTCGGCTCCGGCGGATGCAGACCGGCTTCGTCCGCTCGTACGCCACCTCGATCCTGGCCGGTGCGCTGCTGGTGATGGCGGCGTTCCTGGCGGTGCAGGCGGGGTGGCTGGCGTGATCGACCTGTTCCCGGCCGCCCCCGCCGGCGGACCACGCAGTGACGACGGAGGTAAGGCCGCATAATGTCCAACTTCCCGTTCCTCTCGGTGCTCACCGTGGCGCCACTGGTGGGCGCCCTGGTGGTGGCCTTCCTGCCGCGCCATCGGCCGGAGCTGGCCAAGCAGGTGGCGTTCGTCTGGTCGCTGCTGGTGCTGGTGCTCTCGGTGGTGATGTGGGTCAGCTTCAACGCCGGCGGTGACCGGTTCCAGTTCCGCGAGTCGTACTCCTGGATTCCGAACTGGGGGGTCAGCTTCACCTTCGCCGCCGACGGCATCGCGCTGGTGATGCTGATGCTGATCGCGGTGCTGGTGCCGCTGGTGATCCTGGCGTCGTGGCACGACGCCGAGTCGTCGAAGCGGTCGGTGCCTGTCTACTTCGCGCTGCTGCTGGTCCTCGAGTGCACGATGATCGGTGTCTTCGCGGCCGCCGACGTCTTCCTGTTCTACGTGTTCTTCGAGGTCATGCTGGTGCCGATGTACTTCCTGATCGGCAGCTACGGCGGCCACCAGCGGCAGTACGCGGCGGTGAAGTTCTTCCTCTACTCGCTCGTCGGCGGTCTGTTCATGCTGGCCGCCGTGATCGGGTTGTGGGTGGTCGGTGGCAAGACCTTCGACTGGCAGGCGCTCTCGCAGGTCGACATCAGCACCGGCACCGAGCGGTGGTTGTTCCTCGGCTTCTTCCTCGCGTTCGCCATCAAGGCGCCGTTCTTCCCGTTCCACACGTGGTTGCCGGACGCCGGTGGGGCGGCCCCGGCTGGTGCTGCGGCCCTGCTCGTCGGTGTGCTGGACAAGGTCGGCACGTTCGGCATCCTGCGCTACTGCCTGCCGCTGTTCCCGGAGGCGTCGAAGTGGTTCGCGCCGTGGGCGCTGGCGTTGGGCGTGATCGGCATCGTCTACGCCGCGCTGCTGGCGGTCGGTCAGAACGACCTCAAGCGGCTGGTGTCGTACACCTCGATCGCGCACTTCGGTTTCATCGGGGTGGGTATCTTCGCCTTCACCACCCAGGCCGGCACCGGCGCGGTGCTCTACATGCTCAACCACGGCCTGGCCACCGGCCTGCTGTTCCTGGTGGTGGGTATGTTGATCTCCCGCCGGGGTTCCGCGTTGATCAGTGACTTCGGTGGTGCCGGCAAGCTGGTCCCGGTGCTCGCCGGGGTGCTCTTCTTCGCCGGTCTCGCCTCGCTCGCGCTGCCCGGTACGGCGCCGTTCATCTCCGAGTTCCTGGTGCTGATCGGCACCTTCACGGTGAACAAGCCGGTTGCGATCATCGCCACGCTCGGCATCATCCTGGCCGCCGCGTACGTGCTGTGGATGGTGCAGCGCACCACCCAGGGCACCCTCAACCCGACGCTCACCGAGGTCGACGGCATGCGCCGGGACCTCAACCTGCGCGAGAAGGTCGTGGTCGCTCCACTGATCGCCCTGATCGTGCTGCTCGGCTTCTTCCCCAAGCCGGTCACTGACGTGATCAACCCGGCCGTCCAGGCGACCATGGACGACATCGGCAGAACCGACCCGGCCCCGTCGGTCGGCACCGTCCAGGAGGCGCGCCGGTGAGCGCGAGGAGTGCAGCGCAGCGGAGCCTCGCAGTCGCGAACGAAAGGTCGGCACAGTGACCGATATCAAACTGCCGTCGATCGACTACGCGGCGCTCTCCCCGATTCTGATCATGCTGGGCACCGCCCTGCTCGGCGTGC
Source organism: Micromonospora sp. NPDC048839 (assembly GCF_040649915.1). Lineage (NCBI taxonomy): Bacteria > Bacillati > Actinomycetota > Actinomycetes > Micromonosporales > Micromonosporaceae > Micromonospora > Micromonospora sp. NPDC048839. The sequence goes on along the minus strand of NZ_JBEZGL010000006.1, from coordinate 93,187 downwards.
TCGTCGAGGCCCTCGTGCCCCGGCGCTGGCGGCACGTCGTGCAGTTGACGTTGGCGCTGGTGGCGGTGCTCGCGGCATTGACCATGGTGGTGCTCAACGCCGACGAGCGGATCATCACCGCCGGCCAGGCCCTCGCGATCGACGGTCCGACGCTGTTCCTCCAGGGCGCGATCCTGGTGTTGGCCGCGATGGCGCTACTGCTGATCGGTGACCGCTCGGTCGAGCTGGGTGGGGCGTTCGTCGCCCAGGCCGCGGTGACCGCCGAGTCGGCCGACGACCGGCGGCAGGCCGAGGGGCGCAACGGTCTGACCGAGGTCTACCCGCTGACCACGTTCGCGATCGGCGGCATGCTGATCTTCGTGGCGGCGAACGACCTGCTGACCATGTTCATCGCGCTGGAAGTCTTCTCCCTGCCGCTCTACCTGCTCTGCGCGCTGGCCCGTCGTCGCCGCCTGCTGAGTCAGGAGGCCGCGATGAAGTACTTCCTGCTCGGCGCGTACGCCTCCGCCTTCTTCCTGTTCGGGGTCGCCCTGATCTACGGCTTCACCGCCGGTACCCCGGGCCGGGTGGCCGGCGTCGACTTCGCCACCATCAACGCGGCGGTGAGCGAGTCGCCGGCCAGCCAGGTGCTGCTGTTCGCCGGCATGGCGCTGCTCGCCATCGGCCTGCTCTTCAAGGCCGCGGCGGCGCCGTTCCACGTCTGGACCCCGGACGTCTACCAGGGCGCCCCGACGCCGGTCACCGGTTTCATGGCGGCCTGCACCAAGGTCGCCGCGTTCGGTGCCCTGCTGCGTGTCTTCCACGTCGCGTTCGCCGACGCCAACTGGGACTTCACCCCCGTCCTCGGTGTGGTGGCGGTGCTGACCATGCTGATCGGCGCGGTCCTCGCGGTCACCCAGACCGACATCAAGCGGCTGCTCGCGTACTCCTCGATCGCCAACGCCGGCTACCTGCTGGTCGGTGTGTTGGCGCCGAGCCGCGAGGGGCTGGCTGGCACGATGTTCTACCTGGTCGCGTACGGTTTCTCGGTGCTGGCCGCGTTCGCGGTGGTGACCCTGGTGCGCGACGCCGACGGGGAGGCCACCCACCTGTCCCGGTGGGCCGGGCTGGGCCGCCGCTCGCCGTTCTTCGCCGCCCTGTTCACCTTCATCCTGCTGGCCTTCGCCGGTATCCCGCTGACCAGCGGCTTCATGAGCAAGTTCGCCGTCTTCGGGCCGGCGCTGGAGGGTGGTCAGGCCTGGCTGGTGATCGCCGGTGTGCTGACCAGCATGGTGCTGGCGTTCCCGTACCTGCGGGTCGTGGTGATGATGTGGCTGTCCGAGCCGGGCGAGTCCACCCCGACCGTCACCGTGCCCGGTGGGCTCACCTCCGCCGCGTTGATGATCGGTGTACTGGCGACCCTGGTGCTGGGTGTCGCCCCGGCGCCGCTGCTCGAGCTGGCCACCGGAGCTGCCGAATTCGTTCGATGACCGAGGGAACGATCACCGGGGGTTGGCGCGTGTTCACGGGCCGGCCCCCGGTGCGTATCCCCGGCCCGGAGCAGGTAGAACGGGTGTGGCATGGTTGATGGCGTGGTGAATCCGGCGGGCGAGCGTTCAGGTTCCTCCGGCTCCGGCGGTCGGCGGGGTCGGGCGAGCACGAGTCAGTTCGGCGCGCTCGGCCTCCATCTCGCCGATCCCCGCGTCGAGGCGTCCGTGCTCGGTGTACTGGACATGGTCGAGGTCGAGTTGCGGGCCAGTGTGGCAAGCGCCGACCCGTTCGTCACCGAGGCTGCCCGGCACCTGCTGGAGGCCGGCGGGAAGCGCTTCCGGCCGCTGCTGGTGGCGCTCGGCGCCCAGTTCGGCGATCCCAGCGGCGCGCAGGTGGTCCCGGCCGCCGTGGTGATGGAGCTCACGCACCTCGCCACCCTCTACCACGACGACGTGATGGACGAGGCTGCCGTCCGTCGGGGCGCGCCGAGTGCGAACTCCCGCTGGACCAACTCCGTCGCCATCCTGGTCGGCGACTACCTCTTCGCCCGGGCGGCGGACATCGCCGCCGATCTGGGCCCGGAGGCGGTCCGGCTGCAGGCGCGCACCTTCGCCCGGCTCGTGCACGGTCAGATCGCGGAGACCGTCGGTCCCCGCGTCGACGACGATCCGGTGACCCACTACCTGCACGTGATCGCCGAGAAGACCGGCTCGCTCATCGCCACGTCGGCCCGGTTCGGCGGGATGTTCGGTGGCGCCCCCGCGGAGCACGTGGAGGCGCTCGCCGGGTACGGCGAGACGATCGGCGTCGCCTTCCAACTCTCCGACGACCTGCTGGACATCGCCTCCGAGTCGGGTCAGTCGGGCAAGACGCCCGGCACGGACCTGCGCGAGGGTGTCCCGACGTTGCCGGTGCTCTACGCGCGCGCAGCGGACGACGCCGATGCGTCCTCGGTGCGGCTGCGGGAGATCCTGGCGACCGGCCCGCTGACCGACGACGCGCTGCACGCGGAGGCGTTGGGGCTCCTGCGGGAGAGCCCGGCGCTCAAGCGCGCCCGGGAGACCGTTCGCAGTTACGCCGAGGACGCTCGCGCGCGCCTGGGCCCGCTTCCGCAGGGTCCGTCCCGGCAGGCCCTCGAATCGCTCTGCGACTACATCGCCGATCGCACCAGCTGACCCCTGCGGTCCACACGCCAGCACCTCCGCCGCTCAGCGGTGATCATGAGGTTATCGCCGCAACACGCCGTGTGATCCGACGATAACGTCATGATCACGGCGGGGTGGAGCGGTGCGGGTCAACAGGCGACCGCCGACGAGCATGAGAGCGGCGGCGAGCAGCATCGCCACGGCCGCCGTTGTCCACATCACGGAGTAGCCGAGGTGGGCGGCGAGCGGGCCGAGGCTCAGCGGGCCGAGACAGCCGCCCGCGTACACCCCGGTCTGGGTGATCGAGGTGGCGGTGGCCGGTGACTGCGGGTGGAGTCGGACCACCGCGAAGTTCATCAGGCCGGGCCAGGCCCACCCCAGGCCGAAGCCGAGCACCACGCCGGCCACCAGTGGCACCGAGCCGGTCGCCGCGAGCAGGGCCAACCCGGCCGCGCCGACGACGAGCATCGCGGCGATGAGGGCGACGTGACCGGTGTCGCGCCGATCGGCAAACCAGCCGGCAGCCACCCGGGCCACCATGCAGACCGTGCCGCCCAGGGTCAGGGTGAGGCCCGCGATGCCGGGCGAGAGACCCCGAGCAGCGGCGGAGTCCACCAGGAAGGTGCCCAGCGTGTTGGCGGCGGCCGCGGCCAACGTCGCCGCCGCGCCGATCACCACGAGCGCCACCGTCGCCCGACCCGCGCGTGCCGCGCCGGCCCGCCGCGCCGGGCCGGGCAACGGCCGGGGTACGGCGGGCAGCGTCGTCAGCGCGGCCACGGCGGCCGCCACGAACGCCCAGCGCCAGCCCACGGTGAGCGCGAAGGCGGGCACCGCCGCCCCGGCCAGCAGGGTGGAGGCGGGGATGGCGGCCTGTTTGACGCCGAACGACAACCCTTGTCGTCGGGCCGGCACGTGCTGGGCCAACGCCGCGTTGCTGGCCAACTGGCCGAGCGCGTTCGCGGCGGCGCTGAGCGCCAGCAGGCCGACGAGCGTCGGGTACGACCGGGCGAGGGCGGCCACGGCCAGCATCGACCCGGCGGCCAGCACGATGCCGCAGCGGGCCACCAGGGCCGGCCCGTACCGCTCGACCAGCCGGCCGGAGGGTACCGAGGTCAGCGCGCTGACCCCGAAGTAGACGGCCACGGCCAGGCCGAGGCCGGCCGGGGAGAAGCCGAGGTCCGCCCCCATCTGCACGGCGAGACCACCGAGCAGGAAGACGGGCAGTACGCAGGCCACGGTGGTGACGACTGCGCCGGCACTGGCCCGGACCGGGCGGGGTCGGGCGGTGGTCGGGTCGGGGGTGGAGACGGTGTTGGTCATCGTCCGGCAAAGCTACGTGAACCCTACTCAAGCAACTCTTGGTGACCATCGGGGTACACACTGTTGGTGATGATCTGGCATCCTCCACCCGAACAGGCATTTCGCACTGGGCCTGTTTTTCATATGGTGTAAGTCCCCGGCGGCGGAGGTGGTTGTGCGCGACCCCTTGGCAGAACCTTCGGATCTGATCCGCAGCGTGTCCCGAGCGCTGCGGGTGTTGGAGTCGGTAGGTCGTGCCCCGAAAGGCCTGACCGTCAAGCAGATCGCCCGGCGGTGTGAGCTGACGGTGGCCACCACCTACCACCTGGTCCGCACGCTCGCCTACGAGGGTTACGTGATTCGTCGCGAGGACGGCACGTACATCGTGGGGTTGGAGGTGGCCGACCGCTACCGGGAGTTGGTGACGGCGTTCCGCGGCCCCCCGGTGGTCGGTGAGACGCTGCGGCGGGCCGCCCTGGACACCGGCTACAGCCACTTCCTGGGTCGCTTCGTCGGCGGACAGGTGGCCCTCACGGCGGTCGCCGAGGGGCACCGCTCGCCGTACCTGGAGGATCTGGTCCCCGGCTTCGACGAGGGGGCGCACGCGACGGCTCTCGGCAAGTCACTGCTCGCGACCCTGACCGTCGATCAGCGCTACCGCTACCTGCGCGAGTACGGCATGCGCCCGTTCACCAGCGCCACGCTGACCGCCACCGAGGCGTTCGAGGCCGACCTGGCCGCCGGCGACCGGCGTGGCATGCAACTGGAGATGGGGCAGTTCCGCCAGGGGGTGGCGTGTGCGGCGGTGCTCGTCGCGCCGGACAAGGACATGGAACGCCGCGTCGTGCTGGCGTGCGCGTTGCCGGCCAGCGAGATGATGACCTCCGCCCGGGTGGTCCGCGCCAAACTGCTCACCGTCGCCCGCAGCGTCGCCGACGGCATCGCCGGCGACACCTGACGTCCCACCGACGGCGAGAGGCCCTCTCCCGGGCTGGGAGAGGGCCTCTCGTGGCGGTCCAGCGCCGGACCCGCCGTGAGTGACGTTCAGCGATCCACCGACCGTGGCGGCACCGTCAGCTGCCCACCGGGCCGCCGTCGAGACGCCAGGTGACCACCACGCCCGGCTTGGCGTAGTCGCCGTCGGGCCAGTTCGAGGCCGGGTTCTCCACCGAGGCGCCGGTGATCTCACCCGGGTGCTGCACGGCGACGAAGACCGAGCGGTTGTCGCCGGTGATGAACGGGCCGCAGGTCTCCGCGCCGATCGGCACGGTCAGGAACTGCTTGAGGTGACCCCGCTCCGGGCCCTCGACGGCGGTGGCGAACAGGCCGTCGTTGCTGCCCAGCGCGTTGCCGTCGGTGGAGATCCACAGGTTGCCGGTGGCGTCGAAGGCGACGTTGTCCGGGCAGGAGATCGGGGAGACCCTGGTCTTGTCGTACCCGGCGAAGATGGTCGACGGGTCGGTCGGGTCGCCACAGACGATCGGCAGCGACCAGGCGAACGTCTCCGCGGTGTTGTCGTTGCGGTCCTCGACCAGCTCCAGGATCTGCCCGTGCTTGTTGGCGTTGCGCGGGTTGGCCTCGTCCGCCGCGGCCTTGCCGGCCTTGCCGCGGTCGGTGTTGTTGGTGAGCGCCACGTACACCTTGCCGCTGAGCTGACTCGGCTCCACGTCCTCGGGGCGGTCCATCTTGGTCGCGCCGACCTTGTCGCCGGCCAGCCGGGTGAAGGTGAGCACGTCGGCGGCGGTCATCCCGTCGACGAACGACCGGTTGCCGCTGACCAGCTTGATCCAGCGCCCCCGGCCGTTGAACGCGCCGTCGGTGGGGAGTTGGCCCGAGCCGTCGATCTCGGCGGCGCTGGTCTGGTCGAGCTTCGCCACGTAGAGCGTGCCGGACTCCAGCAGGGTCAGGTTGTGCTTACGGGCGGCCCAGGAGTTGCCCTTGAGGAACTTCTGGTCCGAGACGAACTTGTAGAGGTAGTCGAACCGCTCGTCGTCGCCCATGTACGCGACCACGTGGCCGTCCTTCGCGACGATCACGTTCGCGCCCTCGTGCTTGAACCGGCCCATCGCGGTGTGCTTGCGGGGGCGGCTCTCCGGGTCGAACGGGTCGATCTCCACGATCCAGCCGAACCGGTGCGCCTCGTTGGGGTGCCTGGCCAGGTCGAAACGCTCGTCGGCGCGCTCCCACTTGCGGCTGCCGCTGGGATAACGGCTCGCGGTGCCGATGCCGTAGCGGTCCAGCTTCGGCTTCAGCTCGGCCGGCGCGGCGTCGGCGCCCACGAAGTACTGGTTGAAGTTCTCCTCACCGGAGAGCACCGTGCCCCACGGGGTCACGCCACCGGCGCAGTTGTTGAGCGTGCCGACGACCGTACGACCCTTGGGGTCGGCGGCGGTCCGCAGCCAGGCCGAACCGGCGGCCGGGCCGGTCAGGTCGAACCTGGTGGCGAGCGCGGTGACCCGCCGGTTGTACGGCCTCCGGCCGGTGTCGACGGGCTTCCACTGCCCGGTGCCCGCGACCCGCTCCAACTCCACCACCGACATGCCGTGCGCGGCCATGGCGGTGCGGAGCTGCTCGACGGAGAGCCCGTCCAGGCCGGGGAAGCCCGGGAACATCAGGTCCTCGTTGGTGTACTCGTGGTTGACCACGAGCAGCGCGCGCCGGCCCTGCTTGTCCAGCGGCAGCACGCCCACGAAGTCGTTGTTGTAACCGAACTGCCTGGACTGCGCCGCGGCGGTCTGGTGGTGCAGGTCGAACTCGGGCGCACCCGGCAGCACCGGGTCACCCCACTTGATCACCACGGCGTGGTCGTAGCCGTTCGGGACGACCAGGGTGTCCAACTTGTTCGGTGGGATCGGCTTGAAGGTCAGCGCGCCGGTGCCTACCCCGGTGCTGGGCCGGCCGAAACCGAAGGACTCCGGGACGTCCGGGGTGGCGGGGGCAGCCAGGGCCGGGGCCGCACCGGCAGCCGCGCCGCCGAAGCCGAGGACCAGCGCGCCGACCGCGCCGGCCCGGACCACGCCGCGTCGCGAGACCTCCGCGTGCACCACGTCTCCGAAGTACGCGTTGTCGGAGGTGTTCGGTACCGGGTGGTCACAGGCGTTTCCGCAGCGGTACAGACAGGTCATGGCGTCACGGGTGCCATGGCGGGTGCCGGTCAACAGGGGGAGCAGCCGGGGGCGGTCGCTCATGGGGGAAGCCTCCAGAGAAGTCGGTGGCACGGCAGGCGGCGTACCAGGCGGACGCTAGGAGGACGTGGTGAGCACCCGTCGGCCACGATGTGAACCGGCCGTGAACACCTGTGCGGGTGGCTACCGCACGTAACCGGTCTGACCTCGGGCTGAACCGATCGGCGTGACCGCACGTATTCCCGAGCGAACGCAACGCCGGACGCGCGCCGGAAGCGAGGGAGACCGCCATCAGCGACCACGACGCCCAACTGCTGCGCGCGCTGCACGACGAGCACGCGGATGCGCTGTACGCGCACGCCCTGCGGCTGGTCAACGGCGACCGGCAGCGAGCCGAGGACCTGGTGCAGGAGACGCTGCTGCGGGCCTGGCGACATCCGGAGTCGCTCGACCCTCAGCGCGGTTCGGTGCGGTCCTGGCTCTTCACCACCGCCCGGAACCTGGCCATCGACGCCTGGCGGCGGCGCTCCACCCGGGTCGGTGAGGTCTTCACCGACGACCTTCCCGAACCGCCCGAGGTGATCGACGAGGCCGAGCGGGCGGTGGAGGCGTGGACCGTCGCCGAGGCGCTCAACCGGCTCAGCCCGACCCACCGGGAAGTGCTCGTCGAGTGCTTCTACCAGGGACGGTCGGTGGCCGAGGCGGCGTCCCGCCTGGGCGTGCCACCGGGGACCGTGAAGTCCCGCACCCACTACGCGCTGCGGTCCCTACGGTTGGTCCTGGCTGAGATGGGAGTGACGGGATGACCCGGTGCGAGTTCGCGCACGACGACGGCGCGTACGTGCTGGGTGCCCTGGCCCCCGCCGAGCGGGCGGCCTACGAGCGGCACCTTGGCGGCTGCGCGTCCTGCCGGGAGGCGGTCGCCGAGATCGCCGTCCTGCCCGGGTTGCTCGGCCGGCTCGACCCGGTGGGGTTGGAGCAGATCCTGCCGCCACCGGCTCCGCCCCGGGTGCCCGCGTTGCTGGAGGAGGCCCGGCGTCGTCGGCGTCGGGAACGCGCCACGGACCGGCGACGGTACGCGCTGACCTCGCTGGCCGCCGCCGGGCTGGCCGTGCTCGTCGGTGTGGGCACCGCCGTGGTGCTGCCCCGGACCGCCGGCCCGCCCGGCCCGCCGGTCGCCCAGAGCAGCACGCCGGCGCCGCAGGTGTCGATGGTCGCCATGCGTCCGGTGGCCAGCACCGGACCGGTGCACGCCGACATCGGGCTGATCGGCACCAAGTGGGGCACCCGGGTGACCATGCACTGCGGGTACGACGCGCGGACGAGCTACGGCAAGGCGTACCCGTTCCGGCTGGTGGCGCACGGTCCGAACGGCAGCAGCGAGCAGATCGGTTCCTGGCTGGCGGCCCCCGGCGACGACCTCAGCTTCTCCGGCCTCACCCGCTTCACCGACGCCGAGCTGGTCAGCGTGGAACTCCAACGATCCGACGGCACACCCCTGCTGACGTACGCGGTCCCCTGACCTGCCCAGGCGCAGGCGGGGTGGGTCAGAGGGCCGGGACGGGTGTTTCGGCCGCGGCACGGGTGCGGTGGGACTGGCGGGAGCTTCGGACGGCGTCGGCGGTGAAGACGATCAGGGCCAGCCACACCAGCGCGAACCCGGCGAGGCGGGCTGGTGGCATCGGCTCGTGGAAGATCAGCACGCCGCAGCCGAGCTGGAGGATCGGCGCCAGATACTGGATCATGCCGAGACCGCTCAGGGGTAGCCGGTTGGTCGCCCCGGCGAACAGGAGCAGCGGGATCGCCGTGGCCACGCCGGCGAGCACTAGCAGCGCGGTGTGCCCGGCCGAGACGTGGCCGAAAGTGGACTGCCCGCGGCTGGTGAGCCAGGCCAGGTAGCCCAACGCCGGAAGCGCCAGCACCGCCGACTCGACGAAGAGACCCTCCGCCGGCGGCAGCCCGAGCCGCTTCTTGACCAGGCCGTAGCCGGCGAAACTGAACGCCAGCGTCAACGCCAACCAGGGCACCCGGCCGTAGTCCACGGTGAGCACCACGACCGCCGACGCTCCGATTCCGAGCGCCAGCCACTGCGCCGGGCGTAGCCGCTCCCGCAGCACGGTCACCCCGAGCAGCACCACGACCAGCGGATTGATGAAGTAGCCGAGCGCCGTCTCGACCACCCGGTTGGAGTTGACCCCGTAGATGTAGGTGCCCCAGTTGACGGCGATCAGCATGGCGGCGACGACGATCCCGGCCATCGCCCAGGGACGTCGTACCAGCGCCCGCAGGAAGCCGATGTTGCGCAGCGCCGCCAGCAGCAGGGCCACGAAGACCACCGACCAGACGATCCGGTGGGCCAGCACCTCCAGCGGCCCGGCAGGCCGCAACAGTCTGAGATACAACGGAAAGAAGCCCCAGAGCAGGTACGCGCCGAAGCCGTAGAGGTATCCCAGGCGAAGTGGCGTCACCCCTCCACCGTAAGGGGCGTACTGATGCTTTGCTCCTTTCTGGTGACCGGGGTCACCGGGGTACGCCGGTCGAGCTGCATCCACCGCTCCGGGACGTCCAACGGCGTGAAGCCCGCCCGCGCGTACACCTCGTGCGCATCGTTCGTGATCAGCAGGATCCGGCGTACGCCGAGGTCGTCCAGGTGGTCGCGGATCGCGCCGGCCAGCCAGCCGCCCAACCCGCGGCCGCGGGCGGCGCGGTCGACGTACACATCGCAGAGCCATGCGAAGGTGGCGCCGTCGGTGACCACCCGGGCCACCGCCACCTGCCGGCCGTCCTCGGGTCGGTAGACGCCGAACGGCAGCGAGCCGGCGAACGCCCGTGCCGTGGTCTCCCGGTCCCGACCGAGCGCCCAGTACGCGTCGGTGGACAACCAGAGATGCACGAGGGCCAGATCGAGTCGGGCGGGGTCGTTGCTGAGCAGATAGCCGTCGGTGCGAGTCAACGAGAACACGCATCGACGCTAGCCGCCCCGATGGGCGGCCAGACCGGCCAATTCCCAGATCCTGGTCACTGGCCGGCCGTGGTCGCAGCCCGCGGTGGGCCGGATCGACTCCGGTCCGTGGACGGTCAGTCCCGGTCGAGGACCGCGCCGAGGATCCAGGTCACGATGCTCACGAACAGGGCACCGAGCACCGCGGCCGGCCAGAAACCGTCCACCGTGAACGGCAGCCCGGCCTGGTCGGCGATCCAACTGGTGAGCAGGAACAGCAGCCCGTTCACCACAAGCGCGATGAGACCCAGGGTCAACAGGTAGAAGCCACACCCGACGGTCTTGATGACCGGCTGGAGGACCGCGTTGACCACGCCGAAGATCACCGCCACCAGGAGCAGCGCGGTGACCGTCTCGACGGCGGAGTCCGACTCCAGCGAGATGCCCGGAATGAGGAGTGTGGCCAGCCAGAATGCCAGCGCTGTGCTGGCCAGCCGAATCAGCAGACCTTTCAGAAAACCCATGGCGGGGATCGTGCCACGGACCTCGCACCGGCGTAACCCGCCAGTTGACCATGCCGGTGGGTCAGCCGCGGCCCGGCCGACCGATCAGTTGTGCCTCGATCGGCGTGGGGGAGAGCAGCGCCCAGCGCAGCGCCCGCCGGTTGACCACGGCGACCATGTCGTCCCGGATCCGGGTCAGCCACTCGGCCGAGCCGCCCAGCCCCAGGGCAGCGCCGGCCAGCGCGGCCTCACTGTCGTCAAGCGGTTGCAGCAACGCGAGGTCGGCCCGGCTCAACGCGTCGACGTCGGCGGGGGTCAACTCGTCCCGTACGACAAGCGTGGCCCGCCACGGCGGATCCGGCTCGGCCTCCGCCGGCACCGGCCCGGAATCGACGACCAACAACAACGGACGCAGGGCGGTGCCCACCCCGTCGGCGACCCGTCGACCCGGCGGGAGCAGCGGGATCGTCCCGCCCGGTGCGCCCACCCCCCGGACGAACGGCTCCCAGGTGCGTGGCCGTGCGGTCTGCACCACCACCAGCGCGCCGAGTGCCAGTGCGCGCAGGGTCACCAACTGGGCCGCGCGCACCCCGCCGACCAGCAGTACCCGGGTGCTCTCCGGCCGGAAGAGTCGCACGGTGACGGCCCTGCCATGCCGATTCGTGCCGACCATCATGCCCGCGTCGCCCAGGGTCAGCTCCCAGTCGTCCATCGCGATGCGTGGCCAGGCCCCGGGTGTGGTCAGCGCCAGCGGCAGCGTGGCGGCCAACCCGGGCAGGTGAGCACCGTCGAGGCGTCGCAGCTCCCCGCCCAGGTCGGCCACCAGCCGGTGCAGCGCCTCGGTGGCGGCGGTCAGCTCGGTCGTCGTCGTGGCGGTCAGCCGTACGGTCAGCTCGGTCGGCACCGGGCCGGCGCCGGTGCTCGGCGACGGGCCCGCGGTGATCGACACGGTCGTCGCGGTCGCCGGCAGCGCGAGCATCCGGGGCACCAGCCGCGGCCCACCCGGAGCGCCCGACTCCGGCCACCGGACCAGCCGGAAGGTGGCCTGCACCAGGGCGCCGGCGCGCAGGGCCGGCCAGGACTCCCGTACCGGCTGGCCGTCGTGGTGGGCCAGCTCGGCCAGGACGCGCAGAGCCGCGGGTACACCGAGTGGCCGCGCGGTCAGCGGTCCGAGTCGGCGGACGACGCGACGTACCGTGCCGGCCAGCACCCGGCGCAGGTCTTCCTCCGACCACCCGTCCACCCGCGGCACCCGGATCGCCACCACCGCCCGCTCCCGCCCGGGGAGCCGCCCGTCGGTGAGCTGCCGGTACGACGTGCCGGCCGTGCCACCGACGGCCGGCACCGGCGCGGGCGACCCGGCGAGCAGCAGTTGGACCCGCAGCGGGGGCACGTCCGGACCGGCCGGGGGCAGCAACGCGGCCGGCGCGGGGATCGCCCGGGACACGTCGCCGAGCAGGTCACCGGGGTCGCCGAGCTCCAGTAGCGCCACCAGGCCCGCGGTGTCCACCAGAACGGCGGCCGGACCGCCGGTCAGCTCCGTCGAGCGGACGACGGTGCCGGGAGCGACAAGTTCGAGCAGTTCGGCCGCTCCGGTCGGCCCGGCCAGCGTCCGGCGGCGGGTCAGGTGCCCGACCGCGGTGCCCAGCCACTCGAAGAGCCACCGACCCCGGAAGCGGACCCCGGCGACCGCCAGCAGCAGCGCGGCCACCAGTGCGACAGTGATGACGACCGGCGCGGGCCGGCCCACGGCGGTGAGGACGAGCGCCGCCGCGACCTGCGCGGTGACCAGTTGACCGGCCCGTACCCCGGTGCCGGCCCGCCGCTCGGACCAGGCCCAGCGGTCCAGGGGTGGCCGGCGGCGGGCGGTGTGCGGACCGGTGGGGTGCGGGCTGACCTCGGCACCCCCCGGCTCACCCGGCCCGATCGCTCGCGGGCCGGCGCTCGGCCCGGACCCGACCGGGGTCGCCGGGTGCGGCCCTCCGGTGGTGATCGCCGGCACCGTGCCTCCTCGACCAGTGGGACCGGGGTCCCGGCGACCGGCCCGCCCTCCGACGGCCCGTCACTCGCCGCGACGTGGCTGCGGCACATCGTAAGCGACCGATGGCTCACGTGGTTGTCCACAGGGGAGACGGCAGGGGTAGCAGAACCGCAACGAGGCCGCTACCGTCAGCCACGAAGTCATCGCTGACCCGCGTCTCAGTGCTCGACGACCGGGCCAAGCGAACGACGCGTCCACAGGGCGGGCGCGTCGACGGCCAAGGCGCGATCAGGGAGACGAGGTGACGTCCGGGTGTCCCAGACCCAGGCAGAAGCCGCGGTGATGCAGCAGACCGCCGCGAAGTTCGAGCAGATCGACCAGTCGTTGCAGTCCATGCTGACCGGCCTGCTGGCCGAGCTGCAGGTGTTGCAGCAGGCCTGGCGTGGTGCTGGCGGCCGGTCATTCGAGCAGGTCAAACAGCAGTGGTCCCAGGACCAGGTGGCGCTGCACCGGGCGCTGCGGGAGACCGCCGGGGCGATCCGCACCGCCGGCCGGCAGTACGACGTCTCCGACGACGAGGTGGCCAGCCGGGTTGCCGGCACCAATCGCGGCGGCATCCAGCTGCCGCTCTGATCCCGATCGGGAGGGAAATCCGATGGACCATGGTGTGCTGGTCGTCAACTTCGCCGCGCTCCAGCAGGCCGGCGCGGACATTCAAAAGGCGCTGAACACGCTCGACTCGCAGCTCGGTCAACTCGAACGAGACGCCGCCCCGCTGGTGGCGAGTTGGACGGGTGAGGCCCGTCAGGCCTACGAGCAGCGGCAGGCGCGGTGGCGGTCCGCCTCGCAGGATCTCCAGGCGATGTTGCGGGACATCAAGGTGGCGGTGCACGACTCGGCCACCGACTACCTGGACACCGAGAAGAAGAACACCGGGCTGTTCCAGTGAACGCGGTGGGTCGGGAGCGCTGACCGTGTCCCGGTCAGGCACCCACCCGCCGCAGGTCGTCGGTCCGGGCGGTCGGCTGTCGGGGTCAGGCCGGGTCGGCCGGGCGCCAGCGTCGCCGGGCACCGTGGGGCACCACCAGAGCGAGCAGCGCCACGCTGGCCGCCACCGTGCCGACCGCCGCGGCGACCAGCAGGGCGCGCTTCTGCGCGGTCGCCCGGCGGGCCTGGCGGGCCAGCAGTGCCGGGTCGGCCCGGTCGTCGGCGAGCACGGCGGCCGGTCGAGGATCGGCCGCGCGGCTGCCGCTGGTCTCGGTGACCGCCCGGTACGGGTTCAGCACGCCGGCACCGTACCCGCCGCCGTGGCCCGCGTCGGGAGCCGGATCGGCGGTGGCGATGATCCGTTCCGCGACCTGGGCGGCGGTCAACTCGGGCCGGTACTCGCGCAGCAACGCGGCGGTGGCGGCCACGAACGGCGCGGCGTAGCTGGTGCCCTCGACCTGATGATGGCCCGATCCGGGGGCGGCGGTCAGCACCTCGCTGCCCGGCGCGACCAGGTCGACGTACGAACCGGTCTGGGAAAAGGCCGCCCGTCCACCGTTCGCGCCGATCGCCCCCACGCCGAGCACCCCGTCGTAGACGGCGGGAAACGGTCGGGGATCCCCGCCGTCGTGCAGGTTGCCGGCGGCGGCCACCAGCACCACGTCCCGGTCGACCGCGTACCGCACGGCGGAACGGACTTCCGGGTCGTCCGCGTACAACACGACCGACAGGTTCACCACGTCGGCGTCGTGGTCGACGGCCCACCGGATGGCCTGGGCGAACTCGTCGGCGCTGACCGTGCGCCCCGACTCGCGCCCCTGCACCACCTGCTGCTCACTCACCCGCACCGGCATGATCCGGGCATCCGGCGCCAGACCGCGGAAGGCGACTCCGGGCTGGGGCGCGGCCGCGATGATGCTCGCCACACCGGTGCCGTGGCCGGCGCAGTCCCGGCTGCCGTCGCCGCCGGGGTCGAGCAGATCGGTGCCGGCCAGCACGCGCCCGGCCAACTGGGGGTGCACCCGGTCCACCCCCGAGTCGACCACCGCGACGGTCACCCCGGCGCCGGTGGCCAGCGGCGCGAGCCGGGTCGGGTCGTACCGCTGCTGTGGCCAGGGTGTGGCCGTGACCGGCTGGACGGGGGCGAGTGGGGTTGTGCACGCCGGTGCCGTCCGGAGCCCGGCGGTGGCGGCGACGGTGGGGAGGACCGGTACGGTCAGCACGCTGACGGCCAGACCTGCGAGGACCGGGCGCGTGATCGATCGGGACATCGACAGCCTCCGTATCGTGTCGGCTCCGGAACGGGATGTTATCGGCTCGCCCGTGCCCCGGCGGACCGCCGACGGCCAGCCATTGTGATCTTGGTACCACCTTGTAGGTTGTACGCGATACCTGTGGCCTGTTCTCGGAAGGGGAGGTGGCCGTGACCGCATGGGAGCCGGCCACGGAGGCCGAGGTGGCGATGCGCGACGCGCTGAGCGCCAACGACCAGGAGCTCTACTTCCGACTCCTGTCCCGCACCGACCTGTTGCTGCCGGTCTCCGCGCCGGCGCAGCCCGGCCAGGCACCACCCGGGTGGGGCACCTGGACCACCGGTGGCCGGACGCACGTGCTGGCCTTCACGTCCGCCGCCGCACTGCGGGTCTGCCTCGGTGAGCACCCCGGCACCAACCGACGCGTTCCCTTCGCCGACCTCGCGGTCGGCTGGCCCAACCAGGAGTGGTGGCTCGCCGTCAACCCGGGTCTGCCCGTCGAGGGCTACCTGCCGGCGTGGTTCGTGTCTCAGCTCTCCCGGGGTGACGTGCGCCTGCCCGGCCGTGCCATGGGCGCCCGCGCCCGGTTGGAGCGGGCCGAGACCCTCGCCCGCACCCGCACCGGCACGCCCGGTCGGGACGCCGCGCCGGCTGCTGGATCGCCTCCCACGACGGGTGCGACACCGTCCGGCCCCACCCCGGTCCCGCCGGCTCCGGTGCCGCCTGCCGCGGTTCCGCCGGCTCCGGTTCCCGCTGCTCCGGTGCCGCCTGCTCCGGTTCCGCCCGCTCCGGTGCCGCCCGCTCCGGTTCCGCCTGCTCCGGTTCCGCCCCGGAGGGCCGCGTGGGATCCGGCGAGCCGGCCGCCCGGCGCCCCGCCGGCGCCCGGCCCGGCGTCGCGGACGCCCGGCCCCGTCGAGCCGTCGCGCCGACCCTACGAGGAGGACCTACCCGCCGCCGGTCAGCGGCACCGGAGCGCCCCGCCCCAACCCGGAGCGCCGGGCATCGGCGCCCTGCCCCGCAGCGGGCGGCCGTCCCGGTTCACGCCGTTGGCACCCACCGACCGTCCCGGTGTCGGTCCGGCCGACGCCCCCGGGCCGGGCGTGGGCTGGCCGGCAGCGAATCGGCCCAGCGATGCCGACGGCCCGGCAGCGGCCAACGGCAACGGAGGCCCCCAGCCCGCTCGGCGCTCCTTCTTCGAACCCACCACCGCCCGGGAACGGGCGTCCGACCCGCCGCTGGGCGGTGGGCGCTCCGCTGGCCGGGCGGCTCCGCCGACCCGCTTCGGGCGGGGCAGCCAACCCTTCCCTCGCCGCCGTCCGGCCGATGCGCCGGCCGAGGAGGCCGCGACCCGGGCCTTTCCGATGACGGATCCGGACGCCACCAGGCCGCTGCGACCGCCGACCGGCGACCTCGGCGCGTTCCGAGGGGCACGCGCACCCGCGCCCGGCGAGGAGATCACCCAGCCACTGCCACCGCGCCGACCCGCCCCGGTGGCCGAGGAGCCGACCCGCGCCTTCCGGATGACAGGTGAGCAGCCGCTGAGCCGGGTGCCGGAGCGGCCCAGCCCGTCGGCGGACGTGACCCAGGCGATCCCGCACGACCGGCCGAGCCGATTCGGGCCGGTGGAGGAGTTGTCGCCGTCCGTCGCGGAGCCGGTCTCCAGCCCGCCCGCGCCGCGCCGCGGCTTCACGCCCATCGTCATCGAGGGCACCATCATCGAGTCCCGCGACCTCACCGAGCCGGTCGAGACAAGCGGTCTGTTCGACCCGGCCCGGCCGTCCCGCCCCGCCCAGGCCGCCCCGCCGCGGTACGAGCCGGCGCCCTCCGGTCCGGACCTGTTCCGGCCGTCGTCCTTCAGCCCCAGCCCGTCCGGTCCCGCGTCGTTCGACCCCGGTCCGAGTCCATCGGCGTCGCCCTCCAGCGCCCCGCTGGACGGGGGCCACACCCTGGACGACCTCGGCGGCGTCGGCACGGGCGGCGGGCACACCGACGACCACGGCGGCGTCGCGGTCAGTGGCGACCGCACCGACGTCGACGGCTCGTCGGTAGGCGTGACCGGGGCGGATCGAGTCGCCGGCGGCGAGAACGCGACCGGGCACGGCACCGGGCAGCCGCCGCCCGTCGACGAGCCGGCCCCGGTCGAGTTCGAGCCGGCCAACACCGTCGAGGAGGACCTCCTCGGTGCCGCAGGTGCCGGCAGCACCGACACGTTCCTGTCCACGCTGCTGCTGGCCCGGGTGCTGCTGCCGGCCGCCCCGGATTCGCTGCCGGGCAGCCGTCCCGGTGATTCGGGCTTCGTCTGGCGGACGGCGCAGCTCGACGGCGAGACGTACGTGGTGGTCTACACGTCACCGGAGCGCCTCGCCGACCACGTCGAGGGCGACGTGGTCACCGTCCGCGTGAAGTTCGCCCAACTGATCCGGCGGTGGCCCGACGAGGACTGGTCGTTCGCCGTCAACCCGGGCACTCCGGTCGGTGCCAAGTTGCCCGGTGAGCAGATCGTCGCGTTGGCCAACTGGGCCGCCGAGGTGGGGCTCGGTGACGACCTGGAGGTGGACCCGGAGGAAGCGCCGGCCGTGGCGGAGCCCACCGCCCGCCCCCGGTACGCCCCGACGGCGGTCGACCCGACCCGACCGACGGTCATGCAGAAGGCGGTCGCGCCCAGCCAACTCGCCTACTACCTGGACCGCGGGTACGACCGGGTCTCCGGCTTCGTGCACCGCGCCGGTGAGCTGGCCCACCTGACCACGCCCGCGCAGGTGTACGAAGCACTCGGCCTCAGCTACCCCGGTTCGCCGTTCGCCCGGGACGCCGAGGAGATCTACGTGCTGCGCTGGCCGGCGCACCGGCCGAGCCTCTACCGGATCCCCTACGGCGGTCAGAACGAGCCGGCGATGCGGGCCATGGAGGGGTGGGTCATCGAGCGTCCCCCCTTCCGAGGCAACGGCTTCGCCCCGGGCGAGAGCAGCGACGTGGTAGCGGAGTTCAAAGTGGACAGCGCGCGGCTCCCGCACGGCGCGCAGCTCTGGCGGATCGGCGCGGACGGCACCGAGCGGGTGATCGCCGAACTGGACACCGACACGGTGGCCTGGCGACGGGTCGGTGAGGCGTGATGCGCGACGGTTACGTGGCCCGGTGGCAGGGCCGGGAATACCAGGCCAGCCCGGATGGCGACAACATCCGCCTCTACCAACGAGAGCCGGGCGAGGGCTTCGAGGAGGTCCGCGCCGGCCGGTACGTCCGGGTGCTGCCGACGAGCGAGATCGAGGACCTGGCGTACGTGCGGACCACCTGCACCTGGCAGGGGCAGCCGTTCATCGTGCTCGGCGAGCACGACGCCTGGTTGCGGGTGGAATACACGGGTGGCCGCTGGCCGGTGGCCGAGGCGATGCGGCTGGAGGTCTTCGACTTCGGCGTCTACCAGGGTTGGGCGCCGGCCTCCGAGGTCACCGACCTCCGGGAGCAGCGGGTCTGAGCGGTCAGCTCTTGGCCCAGCGCAGGATTTCGCCGAGCACCAACTCCGGTGCCTCCAGGTGCGGAAAGTGCCCCACCCCGTCGAGCAGCCGCCACTCGTAGGGGGCGACGACGTAGCGGCCGGAGCCCAGGGCGGTACGCGGCAGGGAGGCGGTGTCCAGCGCGCCGTGCAGTTGCAGGGTCGGGGTGGCCAGCGGCTTCTGCATGAGGCGGACGAACCGGTAGCCGTGCAGCCGCAGTAGCGAGCGGAACGCCCAGCGGTAACCCTCAAGCGCGCAGAACGCGGCCTGTGGGATGCACATCGCCTCCCGGCACCGCTCGGCGTACGCCTCGAAGTCCGGCCCGGCGACCCAACGTGGCCCACCCCAGCGGCGCAGGATCTCCGCGATGGCCGCCGCGCCGTCCCGGGTCAGTACGTGCTCGTAGCGGGGTAGCTGAAACTTCAGCGCGGGAGTGGAGGCGGCGAACTGCCCGCGTGGGTCGGCGAAGATGCCGGCGCGCAGTCGCAGCGGATGTGGCGCCCCCAACACCACGAGGCGGCGGACCAGGGGCGGGTGGAAGGAGGCCACCGTCCAGCCCACCATGCCGCCGACGCCGCTGCCGACGATCGTCGCCGACCGTTCACCGAGCGCACGGATCAACCCGGCGATGTCGGCTGCGAGGGTGTAGCCGTCGTACCCCCGGGGTGGCTTGTCGCTGGCGCCGTAGCCGCGCAGGTCGACGGCGACCGCCCGGAAGCCGGCGTCGGCGACCGCCGGCAGCATCTGGTGCCACGCCCACCAGTGCTCCGGGAAGCCGTGCAGGAAGAGCACCATCGGCCCGGTACCGGCCTCGACCACGTGGAACCGGGTGCCGTTGGCGCCGACGAAACGGTGCGTCCACGGCCCCTCGGTGAGGACACAGGACTCGTCGACGACTCCGCCGCGCTGGTCGGTCATGGCAGACAGCCTAGGACCCGGTTGTCGCAGGCGGCCCCGGCGGTCGCGTTGAACAGGGAGAAGCCCGGGTTGTCCCCTACCGGTGGAGGGTTCGCGGTGCCGGCTGGACAAAGGGCGGCGCCCGGGCAGACGAGCTGCCCGGGCGCCGCTGGGTGGTGCGGGATCGTCGGTCAGAAGATCCGGATCTTCATCGAGGTGCCGTCCTGCTCCAGAACCTTGATCTTGACACCGGTCGCGGGGAGCTTGACGCCGTGGTTCGGCAGCTCCTCGTAGAAGTACTTCTTGGTGTCGTCGAACAGAGGCTGCGCAGCCTCACCGCGGATGTACTGCGGCTGGCTGTTGAGGCGCAGGGTGAACGAGTCGGCCTTCTTGAGGCTGAACGGCGCGTCGTAGACCTGGATCCGGGCCCGCCACGGAGCACCGGTCAGGTTGTAGATCGGCTCCGGGTGCGCGTCGATGTACAGGTTGCGACCCTCACCCGGGTGACCACCCGGGTTGGCCTCGGACACCGGCGCGGTGTTGTTGTCGGAGAACCGGGTGTTCCAGTACGAGATGAGCAGGCCCTCCTGGTACGCGTAGTGGTCCACCCAGTCCGGGCGGGTGTTCGCGTAGCCGAAGAAGTACGGGCCGGTCTTCAGGTACTTGTCGTACGAGACGTACGACCGGTTGCCGGCGATGTAGAAGTTGTCGAACAGCCGGGTGTAGGTCGCGCCGACCACCTGGAAGTCCTCCAGGGCCCAGCCGGCGTCGGTCTCGGCGCCGTCGCTGAACACGGTCTGCCCGTCGGCGGTCACGGTGATCGCGTCACCGAAGAAACCACCCTCGGAGACACCGCCGTCGGTGACGTAGTGCAGGCGAAGCTGTGCCACCTTCCCGGCGACCGCGGTCAGCGGGATGTTGATGTCGGCCCAGGCGCCCTTGCTGCTGCCGGAGAGGGCCGGGCGGCCGGCGCCGTCGACGCCGATCGGCTGGCCGTTGACCGTGCCGTTCAGGTCGGTCCAGCTCTGGCCACCATCGGTCGACGCCTCGAAGTAGAGGTAGTCGTAGTTGGCTTCGATGCTGTACTTGCCCTTGAGCGACAGCGCCGCCGAGGACTTGCCGGTGAGGTCGAACGTCCTCGTCATGCTGCTGTCGAGGTCGTCCTCGTTACCGGAGAAATACTGTTTGGAGCCTTCGATAGGTGCGCCGTAATTGAAGGTGTACTCCCGCTGGGGCAGCACCACCACGGCGGCCTGTGCCTTATCCGAGTTGTACTCCTGTGGACCGAGCTCCACCTTCTTGTCCTGGCCCGCCACGATCACCTTGTAGTCGAGCCAGCCGAGCTGGAGCTTGTTCCACGCGCCGAGGTCGCCGCCCCGGTCGCCGATGCCGGCGTCGTTCTTGGCGCCGAGCCGGCTCTGGGCCATCAGGGTCCAGTGCTCGTTGTTGTTGTCCGCGGGTCCGTAGTCGTCCGGCAGGCCCAGGTCGTGGCCGTACTCGTGGTAGAAGACGCTGCGGCCGCCGTTTTCCGGCTGGATCGTGTAGTCGCGGATCCAGACGCCGGTGTTGCCGATCTGGGTGCCGCCGATCGGGAAGTTCGGCGGGCCGACCGGCGAGCTGTTGAACGCCGACCAGCGGTGGCTCCAGATCGCGTCCTCACCCTGCTGCGGGTCACCGTCGGCCTGGTCGCCGCCGGAGTGGACGATCTGGAAGTGGTCGATGTAGCCGTCCGACTCGTTGAAGTCGCCGTCACCGTCGTAGTCGAACCGGTCCCACTGGTCGAAGGACTTCATCTCCGCGGCGATCTGCGCGTCCGTCCGGCCCTTGGCCTTCTGGTCGACGACCCACTGGTTGGCGGCGTCGCGGATCAGGGCCCAGGTGTTCGAGCAGACGTTGTCGCCGCAGACGGCGGGGTCGTTGGCCGGGTTGTCCGGGTCGTCGTCCGCGATCGGGTCGTCGGAGCGACCGTAGCGGGCCTCGTTGTACCGGACCTTCACCCAGTCGGTCACCTCACCCTCGACGGTGTAGCGACCCGAGGACTGCGCCTCGTAGTACTGCTTGAGCGACTCGTCGCCCGGGTTGGTGCCGAAGTAGATCTGGCGGAAGTGCTCCGGGCTGAAGTCCGGCTGCCAGATGGTGGAGTTGTCCACGGCCCGGTTGGGCTCGGGGATCTTGTTGTGCAGCGGCCCCTCGAAGGTCGCCGGCCCGGGGATCTCCGGGGCGATGTCCTTGTCCGGGTAGGACGGGTGCCGCTCGTCGCCGAACTCGGCGAGGATCACGAAAATCTTGTCGGTCCGCTCACGCTCAAGCTCGACGTACTGATCCTGGGTGGCCTGAGCGCCGGCGGCGGAGCGGGCGTTGCCGTTGGTGGCCGCCTTGCCGACCTCGCCGACCTTGACGACAGTGCTGCCGTTGCGCTCGATCGGCTTGCTACGACCGCTCAGCACGTCGCTGAGACCCTGCTGACGCAGCGCGCGGCGCTTGTCCTCGAGCTTGTCGGGGAGTTCGTCCTTCAGCGCCTGCGGCTCCGCAGCGGCCGGTGCTGCCGGCAGTTTGGGCTGCGGCGCCGCCGAGGCGGACGGGCCGTAGAACAGGCCTGTCGCCGTCAGTGAGAGCCCGAGCAGACCCACTGCGACTTTGCGCACGTGGTACCTCCGGTGTGAGGGAACCGGCCCCACGGGGGTACGGGCCGGTGGGAGATCGATCCCACGAGTGGGACCAAGGGTGAACATAGTTACTGCTGGGACACCTGGGAAGATGAACGCGTCGATTTGTTGCAAGATTTTGTTGGTAATGCGTTCCGCCGTCACACCCCCAGCGCTTCACCAGCCACAGTGACCTGCGGCGGGCCGACGGTGCCGGTGCGCAGCGACAGATTTCGATCAATGTGATCAATGTACGACAGTGGGGCCGGAGGCGTCTCCGCCACCGGCCCCACCACACCGCTGTTATCGGTTACCGCTCAGCAGATCGTCACTTCTTCGCCGGGGTGACGAAGATCGTCGCGGACGAGTTGTCCTTCGCGGCCTTCTTGATGGTGAGCGACACGCCGTAGTTCACGCCCGCGTCACCGGGGTTGCCGGTGCCCAGCACGATCGCGCCGCCGCCCAGGGTGACGCCGTAGAACTCCGGCGCCGGGCTGCCGTCCGGGTGGGTGACCCGGGTGGTGTACGGCGCGTTGTTCCGCGACGGAACGACCACCGACGCGTCGTTGTCCCGGGCGTACGCGGCCCCGTCGCGCATCTCGATGCCCGGGTACCAGGTCTTGGCGTCGGTGAAGGACTTCACGGGCGCCTGCGCCTTGAACTTGGTGCAGTACTCGCTGTACGGCTCGTCCGCCGCCTCCAGGCACTCCGTGAAGGGGTACGTCTTCTGGAGCGTGAAGGCCGCGTTGGCCGACTGCGGGCGGCTGGGCAGGTTGTCCGTCACCGACGGGTCCTTCTCGGCCGCCACCCCGGTGCGGCGGTACGGGTCGAAGTGCGAGTCGACGATGAGCAACCCACCCTTCGCGCCGTAGCTGGGCAGCGCGGTCATCTGCCCGGTGACGTGGTTGACGTCGCCGAGCGCGCTGTCCCGGTACCACACGAGCATGCCCGGCGCGTTGTACGAGATCCGGTCGACCTTCCACGCCTCGTGCGAGTAGATCGTGTCGTACGCGTACTTCAGGCCCTTGTCGAAGCCGTCGAAGTTGCGCCACTCGGCGAGGTAGAACTGCGCGTGGACCTCGGTGCCGCTGGAGACCTTCCAGCCGCCGCCGGTGGTGTCGACGAAGGTGCCGACGGTGGCCGTCCAGCCGTTGGCGCCGCCCTCGACGTCGTCACTCCAGGTGGTGGCGCCGCCGCCGGTGACCGAGAAGTCGTCGACGAACCAGTTGCGCTCCTGGAACGCCTCGTCGGTGGCCTGACGCAGCCGCAGCTGCACGGTCGTCCCGGCGTACGCCGACAGGTCGACGTAGTCGTGCCGCCAGCCGTCGGTGCTGCCGGTCAGGCCGTACTTCTTGCCGCCGAAGTCGTTCATCCGGCCGTTCGGGTCCGCGTAGCCGTCCGGCGTGGTGACCACCGTGCCGGCCTCGTCGTACACCTTCTGCTCGGTCCAGGTCGTACCGCCGTCGGTGGAGAGCTCGACGAAGCCGTAGTCCCAGTCCTCCTCGATGATGTAGTTGTTCCACATCCAGAACTTCGAGTCGGCTGCCGCCGGCACGTCGACCGAGCGGCTCAGCTTGACGTCGGCCCACTCCTGGTCGTTGTTGCTGTGCCACATCTTGGTGCCGCTGTGCGGGGTTGCCAGCGTCGTCACCTTGTCCGGCAGGTCGACCTTGATGCCGTCCTCGGAGTCGATCGGCGTACGCGAGGTCTGCCCGAGCTTCACCTCACGCGGGTTCGACCCGGGGCGGATGGTCAGCGGGTCGGCCCAACCGAGCACCCACTTGTCCCAGATGCCCATGTGCGTGGGCAGCGCCTGGAAGATCTCACCCGAGTGCGAGCCCGAGGCCATCAGGTCCCAGAAGTCCACGTCGGAGTCGGCGTTGCCGGACGTGTCGTAGAGGTCCGGCAGGCCCAGGTCGTGGCCGAACTCGTGGGCGAAGACGCCGACGCCGGCGTCCTCCGGCTGCACGATGTAGTTCGACGCCTTCAGGTTGGTGCCCGGGATGGTGTAGCCACCGGCAACCGTGGAGGAGTGCGCCCACACGGCGTACACGCCCTGGTCGCCGCCACCGCGGGACTTGCCCTGCCCGGCGTGCACCAGCACGAGGTGGTCGATCACGCCGTCCGGCTCGTAGACGTTGCCGTCACCGTCACGGTCGGCCTGGTCCTCGATGTCGTAGTCGGCCCACGGGAAGTTCGGGTCCTTCGCGACGAGCGCGTCGATCGCGTCGGTCGCCAGGCGGCCCGCGCCGGCCGGGTTGTCCGGGTGGCCGTTCATCGACTGCTCACGGCCGGGGACCCAGGCGCCGGTCTCGTCCTGGAAGCAGCGGTTGGCCGCGTACCAGCCCTCCGAGTGCGGCACGGTGATCCACGGGCTGGCCTGCCCGTCCACCGTGTACGCGTTCTTGGACATCTCCAGGTACATGTTGTGCATGGTGCGACCGGACAGGTCGATGCCCTTCTTGCCGTCCGGGCCCCGCAGGTCCGTGCGGACCCGCTCGGTGATGCCCTTCTTGCTGTAGAGCATCTTGTTGTAGTGCGACGGCGAGAAGTCCGGCACCCACATCGAGTTGTTGTCCTCGTGCGGGAGCCTCGACGGGTCCGGGATCTTGTTGTGCTTCGGCCCGTTCTGCACGGTGCCGGGCACGCAGGTGCGGTCCTCGAACACCGTCTTCGGGACCATCACGTCGGTGAAGTCGTCGTTGGCCTTGTCGTTGAACTCGACAAGCAGCGTCAACAGCTTCGCCGTCTGCGTGGTCGGCGCCTTCTTGAACTTGCGGGGGTTCTGGCCGGTCTTCAGCGACTTGGCCTCGTCCTTGGCCAACTGCCGCGCGGTCACCGGGTTGCCCCGAGCGTGCTTCTGGTCGAACTCACGCGCGGACTGCATGGCAGGGGTGTAGACGCCACCCTTGCCCTTCACCTCGCGGCCGGTGGTGTCCGGCTGCACCTCGGGCTCGGCGTAGTTGATGTAGTGCTCATCCGCGCCGATCACCGCCCGGGGCGTCGGGGACGCCGACTGGGCCGCCGCGCTGCCGGTCACGGTCAGTGACGTGGCTGCGAGGGCGATGGCGGGCAGTGCGACGAGTAGTCGTCGCCGCGACCCGGACTGGGTTTTGTGGTTCATGCCGCTCCGTTTCTCGGGCATGGGGAGGAGGACGTGGGATCGCCCGACCGTCGATGTGACGAGTGTCGAACTCTTCCAACCTGCGTGAACCTAAGTCACAACTGGCCGAAAGGACAGAGGTGACCCACCGTCTGTGGCCGTTTAGCCGCTATCGGGTCAGCCGACCGACCGATGTGACAGCGGCGCGCCGGTGTGAGTCGTACCCGTAAGACACGACGGAGGGTGGCGGTCCGCACGGACCGCCACCCTCCGGTGTGTACGACTGCCGTCAGTCCTCGTCGGACTTCGCCCCGCTCATCCCCGAGGAGATCAGCTCCATGACCGACGAGTCCTGCAACGTGGTCACGTCACCGAGCGACCGGTTCTCCGCGACATCGCGCAGCAACCGGCGCATGATCTTGCCGGAGCGGGTCTTCGGCAGCTCCGCCACCAGCATGATCTGCCGCGGCTTGGCGATCGGCCCCAGCGTCTTCGACACGTGGTTGCGCAGCTCGGCGATGAGTTGCTCACCGGCGTCGCCGGCGATGTCGGTGCTGCCGCGCGGAATGGCGAACGCGACGATGGCCTGCCCGGTGGTCGGGTCGGTCGCGCCCACCACCGCCGCCTCGGCCACCGCCGGGTGCGACACCAGTGCCGACTCCACCTCGGTGGTCGAGATGTTGTGCCCGGACACCAGCATCACGTCGTCGACCCGGCCGAGCAGCCAGATGTGCCCGTCGTCGTCCTTCTTGGCCCCGTCACCGGCGAAGTACATGCCGTCGAACCGGCTCCAGTAGGTCTCGATGAACCGGTTGTCGTCACCCCAGATGGTCCGCAGCATCGACGGCCACGGCTCGCGCAGCACCAGGTAACCGCCGCCACCGTTCGGCACCGACTGGCCCTGGTCGTCGACCACGTCGGCCACGATGCCCGGCAGCGGGGCCATCGCCGATCCCGGCTTGGTCGCGGTCACCCCTGGCAACGGGGAGATCATGATGGCGCCCGTCTCGGTCTGCCACCAGGTGTCGACGATGGGCAGCGCTCCGCCGCCGATGAACTCCCTGTACCACATCCAGGCCTCGGGGTTGATCGGCTCGCCGACGCTGCCGAGCAGCCGCAGCGACGACAGGTCGTGCCCGGCCGGGATGTCCTCGCCCCACTTCATCATCGTGCGGATCAGCGTCGGAGCGGTGTAGAGGATGCTGACCTTGTACTTCTCGACGATGTCCCAGAACCGGCCCTTGTGCGGGGTGTCCGGGGTGCCCTCGTACATCACCTGCGTGGCGCCGTTCGAGAGCGGGCCGTACACGATGTAGGAGTGGCCGGTGACCCAGCCGATGTCGGCGGTGCACCAGTAGACGTCCGTCTCCGGCTTGAGGTCGAAGACCGCGTGCGTCGTGTACGACGCCTGGGTCAGGTAGCCGCCGGTGGTGTGCAGGATGCCCTTCGGGCGGGCCGTGGTGCCGCTGGTGTAGAGGATGAACAGCGGGTGCTCGGCGTCGAACGGCTGCGCGGTGTGCTCCGCCGACGCGGTCTCCACCGTCTCGTGCCACCAGTGGTCCCGCTCCGACCACGCCACGTCCTCGCCGGTGCGGCGGACCACCAGCACGGCCTCCACCGACGGGCAGCTCGCCACCGCCTCGTCCACGGTCGGCTTCAGCGCCGACGGCTTCCCCCGCCGGTAGCCGCCATCCGCGGTGATCACCACCTTGGCGCTGGCGTCCTGGATCCGGTTGCTCAGCGAGTCGGCGGAGAAGCCGCCGAAGACCACACTGTGTGCCGCGCCGATCCGGGCGCAGGCCAGCATCGCGACCGCCGCCTCCGGGATCATCGGCAGGTAGATCGCCACCCGGTCGCCGGCCGTCACACCCAGCTCGGTGAGTGTGTTCGCCGCCCGGCAGGTCAGCTCGTGCAGGTCGGCGTACGTGAGGGTCCGGGTGTCACCCGGCTCGCCCTCCCAGTGGATGGCGACCTTGTCGCCCCGACCCGCCTCGACGTGCCGGTCCAGGCAGTTGTACGCCACGTTGAGCTGCCCACCGACGAACCACTTCGCGAACGGTGGGTTCGACCAGTCGAGCACCTCGTCCCACTTCTTCGACCAGGCCAGCCGGTCGGCCTGCTTCGCCCAGAAGGCGAGGCGGTCGGTGTCGGCCTCCGCGTACGCGTCGATGGTGACGTTGGCGTGCGCGGCGAGTTCGGCCGGCGGGGGGAACTGGCGCGTCTCGTTCAGCAGATTTGCCAATGCCTCGCTCATGCCGTGACTCCTTCGTCCTCGGGTGACCTGCGTCTCGCTGGGCACGAGGGTAGTCCCGGGTCCTGCGCCAGGCGACCGCTGCCCGCCCCGTCGCGCCGAGCGGCTCCCGCCGCGCGCCCGACGGCCCGGGTCGCCGCCGGTGGCACCTTGATCGACACGGGTTCCTTGAAATCGCGGTGTCCAGGCCAGGCGGACACCCCGACTTCACGGAACCCGTGTTGATCTTGCCCGCGACCTGTGTCGGCCCGAACGGGGGCGCCTGGGCGGGTGGTGCGGGTCGCGTCGTGGCCGGGTGCGACCCGTCGGGCCGGGCCGGGTCGCTAGCGTGGCGGGGTGACCACCGACCCGCTCGCGCCCCTGCTCGCGCTCGCCGACATCGCCGCCGCCGTCGAGCGTGCCCGCGAGCGGTTCGACCAGGCGCTCGGGCATCGTGCGCTGCGTCGGCACGGCGGGCAGGTCGCCGCCGAGGTGAGCCTGCGCTCGGCGGTGGCCAGCGCCGCCCTGGAGGGGGCCGGGCACGAACGCGAGGCGGTCCGCGCCGGCACCGTCACCGACCCCGTGCTCCAGGGGGCGCTGCGGGTCGCCGGGGCGCTGCCCGGCCTGAGTGAGCTCTGGCCGAAGGCCCCGCGGCAGGCCCTCGCGAAACTGCACGTGCTCGCCGCCCGGGACCTGGTGCCGGAGGCCGAGCTGGGCCGGCCGGTGGCCGATCCCGTGGTCGCCGCCCGGCTGGACGGGCTGGCCGGGCTGGTCGCCGGCGGCAGCACCGTCTCACCGCTGGTGCTCGCCGCCGTGGTCCACGGCGAGTTGCTGAACCTGCGCCCGTTCGCCGGGCCGTCCGGCGTGGTGGCCCGGGGCGCCGCCCGGCTGGTGCTGCTCGCCAGCGGCCTCGACCCGCGCGGGCTGCTCGCCGTCGACGTCGGTCACCGCGAGCGGGAGCCCGAGTACGTCGGCTCGGCCGGCGCCTTCGCCACCGGCACCCCGGACGGGCTGCGCTCGTGGCTGCGCCACTACCTGGCGGCGGTCGAGGTCGGCGCCGACCAGCTCACCGTCATCGGCGACGAGATCCTCGCCGCCGCCTGAGTGACGGTCACTCCCGCCGTACCGCGCGGTTGACCTTGGCTTGCAGCGCTCGGCGGGCGATCGGCCCGAGATCGTCGACGATCTCCAGCAGCAGCGCGAGCTGGTCGAGCGCGGCCAACGCCTGGTCGGCGCCCGCCCGGTCCACCCCCTCGTAGAGCTCCAGCCCGATGAAGGCGGCCGACACCGCGCGGGCCAGGCCGGGCACGTCGGCCACCTCGACGAACGGCGACCCGGCGAGCAGCCTGCGCAGGACCGCCTCGATCTCGTCCACCCAGAGCTGGAGCGCCGCGGCCGTCGGCGCGGCCATCCGCTGGTCCGCCTGTGCCCCGGCCAGCATCTGGGCCAGGAAGGTGACGTTGCCGAGCTGGCGTTCCTCGTCGTGCAGCGCCCGCCCGACGGCGAGCAGCTCGCGCAGCGACCCGGCCGAGGCCAACCGTGCCGACCAGTGCTGGACCCGCGCTGCCGTGCTGGTCCGGCAGGCCGCCGCGAGCAGGACGTCGACAGTGCCGAAGTGGTAGAAGACGAGCGCCTGGTTCACCCCGGCGGCGGCGGCGATGGTACGGGCGGAGACGCCGGCGATGCCGTGCTCGCGGATGGCGGCGATGGTGCCGTCGAGGAGGCGCTGTTTGGTGTCGGACATGGCTCTCCTCGGGGGCGGGCCGGGTGCGGCGGTGCGATCATCGCATCGCTGACCAGGTGGGCGAGCCAGGTCGCGCGGCCGGACCGGTCAGGCGGTCGCGGCGGCGCGGGTCCGGCGATGCCGGCCGTACCAGGCGATACCGATGGCCACGCCCACCCCGACACCCAGGGCCGCCGCGGCCACCGGCACGGCAGGGCGTTCCCGCAGGCGGCGACCCAGCGGGATCGGGTGCCGGAACTCCAGCACCGGCCACGCGTTCTCCGCGGCCAGCTTGCGCAACTGCCGGTCCGGGTTGACCACACTCGGGTGACCGACACACTCCAACAGCGGACGATCGCTGTACGAGTCGGAGTAGGCGTACGAGTCGGCCAGGTCGTAATCCCGTGCGGCGGCCAACTCGCCGACCGCCTCGACCTTGCTCGGACCGGCCGCGTAGAACTCGACCTCGCCGCTGTACCGGCCATCCCGAACCGTCATCCGGGTGGCGATCACGTCGGTCACCCCGAGCAGCTCGCCGATCGGCCGGACCATCTCCTCGCCCGACGCCGACACCAGCACCACGTCCCGCCCGGCGGCCTGGTGTTCCGCGATCAGGACAGCGGCCTCGGCGTACACGTAGGGGTTGATCAGCTCATGCAGCGTCTCCGCGACGATCTGGCGGACCTGCTCCACCTGCCAGCCCTTGCAGAGCGCAGCCAGGTAGTCCCGTGTTCGGGCCATGGTCTGCTCGTCGGTGCCGCCCAGCCGGAACATCAGCTGCGCGTACGCCGACTTGACCACGTCACGCCGGGTGATCAGCCCGTCCCGGTAGAACGGCCGACCAAACGCCAGGGCGCTCGACTTGGCGATGACGGTCTTGTCCAGATCGAAGAAAGCGGCACTTCGGCCCACGGCGCGAAAGTCTAGCCGGATGGTCTATCGTCGGCGGGTGCCCGGGGTCAGGCCACCCCTCAGACCTGCGGGCTGACACCAAAAGTCCCGCTCTGCGTGATCACGATCACACTCCGCAAGGAGATTTTCGCAGTGAGTGGGGTCGGCACCACTCGACGTGACGGGTCCGCTCAGGCAGACTTATCCGTACGACGAGCTTTCACATCCCCGAACAGGCAAAGACCCTCAGCGGTTGCACCCCCCGTGGCCGCTGAGTGGTTCGGCTCGACCCCCCCGGAGCCGAACCTTCGACGACCCCCGTCTCCCCCCGACGGGGGTCGTCCCTTTGTGGGGAGCGCTCCCGGCCAGGCGACGGCTGGTACGGCAGCCGCCGTTCGGGATCATGGCTGAAGTTCGAGGTTGAGGCGTCGGGTGTGCTGAGCTCTGCGGGCGCGGAGTTGGTGCTGGCGTCGCCATCCTGACCAGTGCGGGCCTCGGGTGACGTGCCGCCGTAGGTGAGCAGATCGACGCTGATCAGGGCCGGGTGGCTGGGGCCTCGCTGTCGGCGAGCTGACCGCGGGCAGGGGGAATCGCTCGGCGGCCACGTTCCGGAATCGGCCGGGGCGGTGGTGGCGCCGTCGAGGCGCGGACGACGAGTTCGACCGGTTGTTCGGCCGCCGGTGGAAGCTCGACGTCCGGCTTCTCGATGACCTGTATCAGCAGCGCGAGGCCCTGCCGCGCGACCTTGTCGAACGGCTGCCGCACGGTGGTGAGCGGGGGAGTGACGTAGGCGGCGACCGGGATGTCGTCGAACCCGACGACGCTGATGTCCTCGGGCACCCGGCGCCCGGCCTCGAGCTGCGCGCGGATGAGACCGATCGCCATGTCGTCGTTCGCGGCGAACACTGCGGTCACGGTGCCGTCGCCGGCCAGTTCCCGGCCCGCCGCGTAACCGGACGCGGCCGACCAGTCGCCCTCGACGACCGGCGGCTCGTCCGCGCCGTGGGCTCGCAGCGCCTCGCGCCAGCCGGCGATACGGTCCCGTGCCGAATACCACCGCTGCGGGCCGGCCAGGTGATGGACAGTCCCGTGTCCCAACTCCAGCAGGTGCTCGGTCGCGGCCCGCGCGAGCCGGCCCGCGCCGACCCTGGCGGTCACCACCTGCGGCGCGGTGAAGGTGGGCGGCGCGCCGAGGACAAGGACCGGCACGTCCACGCTGATGAGGCCGACGCCCTCGTCGATCGGCTCGGAGATGACGACGCCGTCCACGCCCTGGTCCAGCAGCGACGCCAGAGCGCTCGCGATGCCGCCCGGGTCGCCCTCGATCGTGGTGGCCACCCGCAGCGTGTAGCCCATCTTCCGGACCGCCTGCTCGATGCCCATGAGCCACGACGCCGGCCCGTACAAGGCGCTGCCGAGCGTCACCACGCCGATCGACCGGGTCCGCCCGGAGGCCAGCGCCCGGGCCGCCTGGTTGCGCCGGTAGCCGAGCTCCTCGGCGGCGTCCAGGACCCGCCGGCGCACGTCGGCCGAGACGTACGGCTCGTCGTTGAGGACCCTGGACACCGTCTTCTGGGAGACGCCGGCCAGCCGCGCGACGTCCACGCTGCGCGGCGTCGGAGGGCTTCCACCCGGCCTCGCCAGTCGCGTCATGGCACCTCCCATCGCCGGCCATAGTCCGGTATGATTGCGCAGTCATGTCTGCGCAATCAGACACTCGCCATCAAGGTCCCGTAACCCGCCCGTGACGTTGGCGAAGCACGTTCCCTCACCGGCACCCTAACCCCAGTTCGAACTCAACAGGTCAGGCCGGACGCCCGCCGACTTCGCTGAGGACCCCGGTGCCGTCCACGCCTCCGACGTGCCGCGCGGCCGGGTGCCGCAGAGGCGAATCGATTCGCTACCCGATCGACGTCACGTCGATGAGCCGGCGACACGGAATGCCTGAGCGGGATGCCCCAGCGCTCCGGAAGGGTCGTACTAATCGTCGGTCACTCGAAGCCGGCGAGGCGTCAGGAGCAGGAATTAACCGTCTCGAAACCTTGACTTCACGCGCGATACGCCCATTAATACATAGCTATGTATCGGGCCGTAATCACCCTTCCTGGGTGATCGGCGACGCCGGCAGATTTGTCGAACCGGTTCGAGCATTGGCCTTGAGGCTGTGCCCCGAACCGGTTGTTGCGGAGCTGGCGGATGAGTCACAGGAGGTTGGCATGCATCGTTCGAACGCCCGCCGGCGCGGCTGGTTGCCGGCAGCGGCTGGAGGGCTGGCCGTAGCCGTGGTCGCCGCGAGCGTGGCCCTGGCGACCCCCGGGTTGGCCCTGGCGGCGCCGGTCGCGACGCAGAGTGTCGCGGCCGCCGGTGTCGACGGTGTGGCGGCCGGGAACGCCGCGATCTCCTCGGTCGACCTGGCCGGGACGTGGGCCTTCACGCCTGCGGGCCGGGCGGCGACCACGATCGCGGTACCCGGTGGCGGCTGGTACAAGCAGGGCTTCACCACCGTGAACGAGGCGGTGTACTCACGCAGCATCACCGTGCCGGACTCGGGGCAGCCGCAGTCGACCTGGATCGAGTTCGGCGCCGTCAACCACCAGGCGACACTGTCGGTCGACGGCCGCGTGGTCGCCACCCAGACGACGGCGTTCACCCCGTCGAACTTCGACATCAGCGCATACGCGGCGCCCGGCACCACCCACACGATCACGGTGAACGTGAAGGGCCGCGGCGCCTTGAAGGCATCCAACGGCCGGTACCTGGTGCCCGACGCCGCCACGTGGTCCGAGGCGGTACCGCAGGGGATCTTCGGGTCCGCGTTCCTGCGGGTGTACCCGGCGGTGTACGTCAGCGACACATTCGTGCGTACGTCGGTGGCGAACAAGACGCTGACCTACGACGTGACGGTGCGGAACACGTCGGGCAGTTCCCGGTCGGTGACGTTGACCGGGTCGCTGGCGTCCAGCAACGGAACGGCTTTCAGCTACCCGGCACTGCCCAGCCGTACGGTCACCGTGGCGGCCCGCTCGACCGCGACCGTGACCGTCGGGCCGGTCGCGTGGAACCTCGACAGCACCTCGTACTGGTGGCCCAACGTGC
The DNA here is from genome assembly GCF_040649915.1 of Micromonospora sp. NPDC048839. NCBI lineage: Bacteria > Bacillati > Actinomycetota > Actinomycetes > Micromonosporales > Micromonosporaceae > Micromonospora > Micromonospora sp. NPDC048839. The sequence continues at coordinate 60,404 of NZ_JBEZGL010000006.1, read as the reverse complement.
CGTACCGGTCGGGGTACCGGGCGCAGCTGCACGGACTGACGGTGCATGCCGTCACCGACGACGGCCGGACGAGCGACGCCGAGTACCGGTTCGGGTTCCGCGAGGCCACCCAGAACGGTGACTACTACTACCTCAACGGCGTGCGCGTGAACTTCCGCGGCGACAACCTCCAGGGTGCCGACTACGACCGGATCAACAACGGCGGCAAGGGCGACGCGTACCACACCCTGCCCGGCTTCCTGCCCCCGTCGTCCGGCAACGGCGGCTGGCCGCAGGCGGTGGACAACTACCAGCGGCTGAACTACAACGTGGTGCGCATCCACCAGGAGCCCGGGAGCCCGTACATGTTGGATGTCGCCGACGAGATGGGCCTGATGATCATCGACGAGGTCGCGATTCGGGGCTCCCAGTCCTCGCAGGAGTGGCAGAACTCCGTCGGGCGCGAAAACATGATCAACCATGCCCGTGCGCTGGTCCTGCGCGACCGCAACCACCCCGCGATCATCCGCTGGAGTCAGAACAACGAGCCGAACCAGAGCGGCCAGGATTCCGAACAGTTCGAAAAGGACCTGTACGCGGCGATGAACGGCGCCGACGGCACCCGGCCGATCATTGTCGAGGTGGGCGTCGGCAACAATGTCAGCCTGTATCCCGGGATGACGTACGCCAACTTCGCGGTGATCCCGCACTACGTCGACGGCTTCGGCAGGTACGGGGAGGGCGTGGTCACCGTGAACGGGCGGCCCGACGGCGAGGGCGAGTTCATCTGGCCGGCATGCAACAACAAGCAGGGCTTCGAGTGGTTCGCCACCGCGACTGCCGCCAAGCGCGGCAAGGGCGCCACCGACCTGCGTCCGTACACGCTGCTGTCCGCCTGGGCCAGCGTCGTGCCCGGCGTGCGGTCCACCGACTTCACCCCGGAAGAGGGCGGTCACCCGATCTACGGAGTGGACAACCTGCCCGATCCGTGGAGCAACCCGCAGATCCAGCGCGTGCAGGCGGCGTTCAACCCGGTGGCCGCGATCGACCTCCCCTACTGGTCCGCCTCCGGCAATTCGGACTCGAACGGCAACTTCCCGCTGGCACAGGCGGTGCCCACCTACGCCCGCAACGCCACGGTGACCCGCAACATCACCGTGTTCAACGACGACCTCACCAACACCTCGGTGGGCTTCACCTGGACCGCCCGGCTCGACAGCCCGACCGGCGCGGTCGTCGCGTCCGGCAGCAGCAACCTGACCATCCCACTTGGCACGCGGGTCACCCAACCGGTGTCCTTCACCGCCCCCGCCACCGGCAGCCGCGTGTACCTGCAGCTGTCGACCGCCAAGTCCGGCAGCACCGTCTTCACCGACGCGGTCGAGTACCTCAACCTCGGTGGAAGCGGTGGAACCGGGCCGGCAGCAGGCACGTACCGCATCGTCAACCGCAACAGCGGTAAGCCCCTCGCCATCGCCGGTAACTCCACCGCGGACGGTGCCAAGGCGGTCCAGCAGAGCGGCTCCCCCACGTGGACGATCAGCACCGCGCAGGACTCGTACACCCTGCGCTACACCGCCTCGGGAAAGATGCTCGACGTCAACGCCGGCAGCACCACCCAGGGCTTGCAACTACAGCAGTGGTCGGCCAATGGCGGCGCCAACCAGTCGTGGTATCTGCGGCCCACCGGCGACGGGTACTACACCATCGTCAGCCGCAGCAGCGGACTCGTGGCTGACGTCTCCGCCGCCTCGACCAGCGACGGGGCGCAGGTCGTGCAGTGGACCGCCAACGGCGGGACCAACCAGCAGTGGCAGTTCGTACCCGCCTGACAGTGGCGGAGGTGAGTGCCAGGTTCGGCCGCCGGTAACGGGCTGCCGATTGTCGCGCCGACTCGGGGGCACGGTTTGTGCGCCCGAGTCGGCCGCGATCAATCGGTGACCATCCCGCAGGGCGGCCTACGGGTGCGTGGTGCTGTTCGCGCGGGCCACCGACCGGCTCGCGGTCTCGCCGACGTCGGCCGCACCTCGCAAGGTTCCGGCCGTCGTCGTGACCGCGTCGTACAGGCGTCCCGCAGCGCGTCGGCAGCGTGGCAAGCCCTCGGCCGAGTTGGTCGGATTGGCCCGCGACTCACGGTGCTGGACTGAAGTCGCCCATCTAGGCTGCCCTGGTGACGACCGACGAGATGCCAGCCGTGGCAACCCCACGTGTCGCCGCAGGCGTCCTCTTCTTCGACGACGAAGGTCGCGTGCTCCTCGTACGTCCCAGCTACAAAGAGCACTGGGAGATCCCCGGCGGTTACGTCGAGCCCGGCGAGTCGCCTCGTGCCGCGTGCAGGCGTGAGATTCAAGAAGAGCTTGCTCTCACCCCGGCGCTCGGGCCGATGCTCGTGGTGGACTGGGCGCCCGCCGAACACGAAGGCGACAAGCTGCTCTTCATCTTCGATGGCGGATCACTCGGCGCACAGCAGGAGCGTGAGATCCGCTTCGCGGACGGTGAGCTGACCGAGTGGCGTTACGTGCTCGCAGAGTCCCTGGAGCAGTACGGCCCACCCCGGCTCGCCCGGAGGATCCGCACTGCGATCGCAGCCCGCATCAACGGCATGTCCGCGTACGCGGAACACGGCAGCGCCAGCTAGGCCTTTGGTGCGGGAGCGGGTTGTCCAGGCCGGGTGGAAGCCGTGCCTACTCCTCGCCGAACAGCGTTCGCCGGAATCCGGGGCCGTTCTGCTCACGGGGCGGGTGGAAGCGCCGGTAGGTGATCGGGATGAACAGCAGGATCAGGACGGTGATCGCCGCGCCGACGATCAGGGGCGGCCCCAGCGCGTCCGCGACGAGGACCCAGGTTGACGCCGACGTGTGTTGAGGCGTGTTGGCGCTCGGGCCGTCTGGGTTTCCGGCGAAGGAACCTCGCCCGTCGATGAACGCCACGCCGCAGCAGAGAGCGAACGGGGCGGCCACGAGGCAAGCGGTGACATGCGCCCATGTCCGGCCGCGTACGAGCCCCACCATCGACAGCAGGAGAACGGCCATGGCCAGGCCGGACACGACGGTGGCCACCTGGTTGAACACCAGGAGGCCGAGGTCCGCCAGCCCGTTGCGGTTGCCGGCCTCCTCGGGCGGCACGGGATAGACCACGTCGTGGTTCGTCAGGTCGTAGACCATCGTTGCGCCGTTGAGCGCCAGGCCGAGCACCAGGAGGCCGACCGCGACCGTGGGTGCGACCACCGGCCAACGTGGTGCCGACGTCACGGCAACCCCGGTCTGTCGCGGATCCGCACGAAGATCACCTGCGGAACATACACAGACCCACGGAATCGATGGGGACGACCGACCCGGTCCTGAACAACGATGACCGCTGTCACGTACGTTCCCGATCGTCTGGCTGCCGCTCGTTGTCGCCGGCGCCGCAGGTGGCACATCGTTCACGGCAGCGAAGGTGGTAGGCGTAGGCCGCGACACCGAGCGCGGCGGCCCACACCGGCCACAGCACGTGGGTGCCGACCAGCCACGGCTGCGCCCCGAGTTCGCCGAAGAAGATGTCGGTGTTGCTGACCAGACCCAGCCCGGCCGACATGACCAGCGCGGCAACCACCATGGCCGGGACCACCGCCAGGCGCACCGGCACCCGCCTCCCGCCGAGCCGCACGACCCACCGGGGGAACACCTCGCCCCAACGCTGCACGAGTCCCAGCGTCAGCCCCGCCCCGACCACGGCGAAGGTGGCCAGGGCACCGCCTCGCCAGCGTCCGTCGGTCTCCAGCAGGTGCCGCATCGCCGCGTCACTGATACCGAGGGGAACACCGGCCATCCAGGCGTACCGGGTGATCGCGAACAGCAACGGCACGGCGACCGCGACGCCGGTCGCCCATCGACCCACGGTGGCCGCGTGGAAAGGCGATCCGGTACGGATGTGCGCCCGGCCGCACGAGACGCAGGCGTCCCGACTGGCGCGCTGCCAGCGCACCAGGCGGACGGCCACCAACAGTCCTACGGACACACTGACGCCCTGCCAGGCGATCACCGCGGTCACGATCGAGCGGTAGTCCACGTCCGGCCAACCGAACGGCGCCCCCAGTACGAGCATCGGCAGGTAGGCGACCAGGGCCAGGAGCCGGATGTCGGGCACCACGAACAGCATGACGACCACCGCCGCGTACCCCGCTACGAGCACGGCGGCACGAGCGGCACCACCTGGACGCGCGGTACGTCGCGCCGCCGTCCCGAGCATGATCAGCATTGCGCCCAGCAGGACGCCTGCCAGTAGTGCCGCACCGGCTCCCGGCGGAACGGCCCGGATCAGCGACATGTCATCGACCGGATCGTTCGGTCCGAACGGGTAGCCCTTCCCGGTTGCCGCGCAGATGAGCGCCAGCACGGCGAGTCCACCGGTGACGATCACGGCGGCGTAGCCGTACCGGTCCCGGGTCCGGACCCGGTCGGGCCGGTTCGCCGCCGTCACAGCGTGCCCTCGGCGAACGCAGGGTGCTCGTGACCGGGGCGACGTTCCAGCAGATGCAGGGCGGCGGTGATCGCCAGGGCGGCCCCGGCGAGCAGCGCGCCCAACTGGGTGAGCCCGTTCAGGGCGGTGACGTTGTCCGATTCCGGCGCGCCGAGGACCACCGCCAGGAGGGTGAGCAGCGCGTACCCGAACATCGCGCCCGTGCCGAGCCAGGTCAGCGCCAACCCCACCCGCGCCGCCGTGCGGCTGCCGCCGGACGGCCGGCGCAGCATGAGCAGAACACCAACGGCGGCGGACACCGCCATCAGCGCGTTCACGACCTCGCCCGAGCGAGCCGTGTACTCCCACCCCTCCTGGTAGGCACCCCGGAATGCGCCCTCCGCGCCGAACGCCATCACCAGGTGCGCGACCGCGATCGCCGCAGCGGCCGCGCCACCCGCGCGGGCGAGCACCACCTGCAGGCCACGGGTCGCGCCGATGCCGGCGGCCGACGGACGGTCGAACAGGTACGACCAGCGTGACCGCGCGTACCCGAGGAAGGCGGCAGACAGCAGCACGCCCTGCAACGCGAACGAGGTGTAGACGACCACATAGGTCCATGGGGCCACGAGGCCTCCGGAAAGACTCACCTCCCGGCCACCTGTCACCGCGCCGGCCGCCGCGCCGTTGACCACCTCGATCACGGCCGGGGTCAGCAGCCCGGTGCCGACCCAGACCGGTGCCAGCACCAGCCACTCGGGCAGCCGCATTCCCCAGCGGTGCGTGAACGCCACCGCGACAAGGATCGCCACGACATCCATCGCCGCGGTGACGATGTTCGGTGCGACGAAGTCCGTGCCACGCGCCGGCGAACCCTCCGGCACGCCGACCATCACCCCGCCGATCCACAAGATCTTCAGCAACAGGTACGGCAGCACCGCGGCGACCACCCCGTAGCCGATCAGCATTCGGGTCACCCGCGCCCGCGGCGAGCGGCCGAGAGCCAGCCCGTCGAGGCCGGGACCACGCGACACTTCATCGACAGTCATGGGCCGATCATCCGTGCCGGTGGGGGCACCACTCCTCCCCAGCAGGGGCCAACGCCGTCCCTCCACCGGGGGAACGTCGGCTGTCGACATCCCGGCCCATGGTGAGTCAGCAGTCGTCGCAGGCTCGGAGCGGTGATCGACGTTCGCCCACGCGCGTCACGTCCCCTCTCGGCAGTCACGTGGCCAAATATGACGAGTACTCGGGAAGGGTGGTCCGGACAGGAGCATCGCGCTGCGGCCTGTCCGTCGAATCATGACGAACATCCACCTTGACGAAAACTGCCATGTACGGCAAAAGCGTACGTAAGGTCTGAATCGGCCAAATACGCCGCACCTCGCCTACGACGTGGCGGCAAGTCACTGCCAAGCAGCTCTGGGTGTGTCCGGAGTGGCTCTCTGGAGGGGTCATGAACAACGACCGGCGGCTGCAGCGCGTCCTGAAGCATGGTCGCGCCGCGTCAGGGCTGAGCTCTGCTCTGCTGGTAGTCGGGATGACGGGCGGACCCGCAGCCGCAGCGCAACCCGAGGAGGCGACATCCTCTGCTCGGAGCATGCACATCGGTACGCCCGGTCCGCTCGGCCAGTACGCCAGCTGGCCGTTGTCCGGGTCGAGCGTTCGCCAGGACGGCGATGGACCTGATTCGTCAGACCAGCACCCGGACACGCCACCGGACTGTGGCCCCCAGGGCTGGCAGGGTCCGTGGGGTGGGAACGACAAGGGCAAGAAGCCCAAGTCGGATTACCCGCACTACCCGCACGGCGCCAAGGGCACTCAAGGCCCCCAGGGTGACGCGGGCGCTCAGGGTGCGCAGGGTGACGCGGGTGCGCAAGGTTTCCAGGGTTCCCGGGGCGCTACCGGCGCCCAAGGCGATGCCGGCGTTCAGGGTTCGCAAGGTGCTCAAGGAGCGCAGGGAAACGCAGGTGCTCAAGGGGCGCAGGGCGACGCAGGTGCTCGGGGCAGCACGGGCGCCCAAGGTTTCCAGGGTGCACAGGGCGACGCGGGTGCTCAAGGGACGCAAGGTGGCGCGGGGGTCCAGGGCGCTCAGGGGGCTCAGGGCGAGGCCGGGGTTCAGGGCGCCCAAGGTGCGCAGGGTGTGACGGGCGCTCAGGGCGTGGCCGGCGTTCAGGGCGCGCAGGGTTTTCAAGGCTCGCAGGGTGACACGGGAGCTCAGGGCGAGGCGGGCGTTCAGGGCGCACAGGGTGCGCAGGGCGTTCAGGGCACGGCGGGCGTTCAGGGCGCGCAGGGTTCGCAGGGTGACACGGGCGGTCAGGGCGAGGCCGGGGTTCAGGGCGCCCAAGGTGCGCAGGGTGTGACGGGCGCTCAGGGCGTGGCCGGCGCTCAGGGCGCGCAGGGCTTTCAAGGCTCGCAGGGTGACACGGGAGCTCAGGGCGAAGCGGGGGTTCAGGGCGCACAGGGTGCGCAGGGCGTTCAGGGCACGGCGGGCGTTCAGGGCGCGCAGGGTTCGCAGGGTGACACGGGCGGTCAGGGCGAGGCC